>CAWHNV010000094.1:0-51485 GCA_963830785.1 uncultured Acidobacteriota bacterium | reverse complement strand
AGCGCCCGTGGGCGCCCGCGTTGCTGGATCACGGGCGCGTTGGGGGCCAGCGAGTCGGTGACGCTGACCATCAGCGACCCCTGCTATAGGAACTAACCGCACTTAGCACTGTGACATGAGCTCACTTCGCTTGCGACTGGATGACGCACGTATCGCGAATGGCTCCTGCGCGAAGCCATGCCCATTTGGAATCGCCGGACACGAACAGCGTGGCGCTTGCATTCTCGCGGTTATTCCTGACGGTAAGTCGCGTGGTTGAAAATGGGGAACGGGCCAACTCTAATTGCAACATTGTCGACAGGTTTGTCCACGGACACCTTGAAGTCGCACTTGTTGCAACCTTTGTCGCGTGTAAGTTCCATTGATAACATCACCATCTCCGATCGGCTCAAGGACGAAACCCGCACCGGCCATTTATGAACTCTAACCCAGGTCCAGCCGATGGGCAGGCGCGGCGTCGGCTCAAGGGTGTTCGCATCATAGTCGTCTATGCCGAGTAGAATTTGGCAGGCGATGAGAACTTCTCCCGCCTGAAAACCGTTGCCCAGATCGCCACGTCTGGCCCACATCGAGCCATCGGACTTCATCATCGCGCACTCCGGAACCCTGTAAGGATGCGGCTGCCGCGGAGCGAAACAGAGCCGGGCTATCCACTCGGTCATCTGTGTCGCATCGTCCATCCGATCCAACAGAAGCGCGGACTGAGTCATAAAGCCCTGGCCATATCCCCAGCGTCGCGGGCTCGCAGTAACGAGGGCTGCGTTTGGCGGATAACATGTCATAAGTGCGCCTGGTGCGTTCGGCCCAACCAGCCGGCATACGAGGGGCCGGATCATAGCCGTAAAGCTCCGTGGGGTTCGAAGCTGGCTAACTGGAATGTGGAGTATTCCGACAGCGTTTCCACTTGTCTCAGAAGGTATACGTTTTCGAACGGCTCATTTCTCGTCTGCTTGATCTTCATTGTCAATCAGTTAGAGAAGACCGATGTGGCAAGCCTTTTGGAACACGACTCGTAGGCTTCTTCGCACGCCGTCAAAAACGCGGGCACCGCACAGATATGAATCGATGCCACCCGATCCGGATAGTGAATGATAAGTGGGGTGTCACACATAAACGCCACTCGCAGACAGACCGTGGCGCGGCGTCAGGTGCGCCGCAGAGTGTGCCATGCCGCGCGTGCCCAACTCTGTTGAATCAATATTTTGGGCGACCAGGCTAGAGTGCTTCCGTGCGGGCTTTTTCTAAAGGTAAATACTTGATTCGATATTGGCTTTTCCCAGCGTTGCGAGCTCCGATATGCTGATCCGGCATCAGTCTACGTAAGCAGCGTGATATTGAGTTTTGCGATGTCTTGGCGCGGTCAGTGTGCAAAGAGTGTGCTGAAAGGTGGAGTACCAGCCAGGCGGCGAGTTTCGGAAAGATGCTGTGGCAATCCTTAATTGCCGGATGGGATCCTCGGCTACGTCGCCCCGTGTTTGATGGCGGGTATGTCACCGAAAACGTCCGCTTCCGATCAGTCGCCGGCATTAGAGTTCCTCTGTGTCATTGCCGCCTTTGGCGCTTACCATCGGTCGTTCATCTGAAAGCCACTTCGCGCCGGGTATAACCTCTAAATGGCTCGACACTAATGACTTACGGTCGCATATCGCATTATCCCTGACACGTGCATTAATATAACAAAGTATGTTATATTTCCTATAGAGAGGACTTGCAATGACCGGGGCGGAGCTCAAGGACGTACGAGAGAGAGCGAAGTGTACGCAAGCTCAGGCTGCATCCAAACTGGGTTTGACGCAGGCATATTTGTCGATGCTGGAAAGAGAGGTTCGTCCGGTGACCACTCGCCTCGCAAGGCAAGCACAGAAAGCCTTTGATCTTCCACCTACGGCGTTGCCGCTCGAAACAGCAGAATTGACTTTTTTAGGCGAGAACGAGTTGAGGTCGGATCTGGGCGCGCTGGGATATCCGGGATTCAGTTATCTGCGCGGCAAGCCGACACGTAATCCCGCTCAGTTGCTCTTTAGCGCGCTCGATCACGAGGACCTGGATACACGACTGGTCGAAGCGCTTCCTTGGCTGACTTACACGTATGCCAACATGAATTGGAATTGGCTGCTCACGAACGCCAAACTGCATGACCGCCAGAATCGACTGGGATTCGTTGTCACGCTTGCGGGGCAGTTGGCGGATAAGGCAGCGGACAGCGCGCACTCCCAAAGGCTTGCCAATAACCGGGCATTGTTAGAGCGGTCCCGCCTCGTGCAGGAAGATACTCTTTGCCATGATTCGATGACTAAGGTTGAGCGTAAATGGCTACGGACAAACCGTCCTCCCGAAGCCAAGCACTGGAATCTGCTGACAGATCTCGACGTGAGACACTTGGCCTATGCCTCAGCATGAGCAGGTTCCCGAGCCATGGCTTTCATTTTTGCAGGAGCTTGACGCGCTTGTGACCGAGCCTGTGCGACTCGACTGCATTGGCGGTTTCGTGGTCACAATGCTCTATGGCCTGGACCGCCCGACCGCCGATGTGGACGTGCTTGAAATTGCTCCGCTCTCGGCGATCGCGACATTCAGCCGGGTAGCGATGCAAGGCGGGGAATTGCACAAGAAATATGGAATCTACCTTGATCGCGTCACAGTTGTTCAAGCCCCATACGCATCCGTAATCCACATCTCCGCCAAGCTCTGGATGCTCAGATCATTGGCTAGCGCCTTCGCAAGATAGATCGCGTTGATCCCACCCGCCGAGGTACCGGAGAGAATGTCCACCACAAATTTTGTGTGCACTGGCTTGTGCTCCGGCTCTGTCGCCGCGGCCGGTGCGGCAGCTCTCAGCGCCGCGCGTCCCGGCCTTGCCGCCCGCACAGACCTGTCTAGCCCTGTCAATTTCCGAATTTACTCGGCATCCTTCGGCTCACCTACCCGGTAGGCAAGGTCGCGGTAGACGTTCTGCAACTGGGTCAGTTGCGCGCTCGGCCGGGCAGTGGACAACACCATGTTCAACAGCTCTTGCACGATGCCGTTGATATAGATAGTCAGCGAAACTCCGCCATAAATCACCACGGCAAAGCGCACCTCGCGCTCAATCTCGCAGAACTCGTCCCTGACTGCGGTCGAAGCCGCTGCGGCGGGTGTTTCAGTTGACTGCATCTGCAACTCCATGTCGTGGCAACCACGTGTTCATCATAGAATCCGGGTCCAAGGCGTGGTTGCAGTTCAGCAATGCTCCCAGCCAACTGCGGCCTTTCTTTGCCTGCGGGGAGCCAAATTTCGCGGACGCCAGTCTCACAAGGTGCTTCAGGCGTTTCTTGCCGCTTGGAACTCTCGTGAACTTGAAGGCGCCGACGTCTTCTGCGAACGATACAAGAGGGGCCTCGAATCTCGAATGTCACCTCGAAGAAACTCGTCTTTCTCAACGAACGCTTACTTGCCGGTGGTCGTGGTCGTGAAGATCTTACTGAGAACACTGCTTAAGTCAAGGCCAAGGCCGATGCGATAGAAATCGCGATTCGGCTGCGTCAAAGGCAAAACCCAGGTCGTGCTCGACGGAACAGTAATCGTGGCCGGGGGAGTCGGCGACGAGGCCACGATTGTCGCCGGTTGCAGAATCAGAGGAGAATATTCCTGGTTTCTCGTAAACCGGAGCGCCGCTGAACCGAAAAAGTACACACTCGTTTTCGGAATCGGGAAGCCGACATCGGATTTGGCGACAAAGTGCCTCAACATCCCCCCGTGATAGCTTCATCCTGTCCAACGGTCAGATCTACGATCATGCGGGAACAAACCCCGACACTGGGTGCCGAAGAGGTTCCGCAGAACGTGGTGCCAGATGCGTTGTATCGCGTAATCAGACGAAGCCCTACCGCGCACTTGAGTAGGAAACTGTTGCGGTCCTCCGGCGCAAAGGCTATATCCGTTTGCGCCGTGCCCGAAACCACCGTTGTCCCCGTCGAAGATGTGATCGTAGTTGGCTGGTTGTTGATGATGCAATACGGGCCGGCAGTCGTTGTCGTTGGGCTTCCCGTCGTAGGCGTCACGGTCGTTGTGATATATGGACTGCTTGGCTGGGCAGGCAAACCGGATGAGCCGGCGCTGGACGGGAATCGGCTGATCAATTGGTTGCACTCATTAGTTCCCCAGGCCGGCACAACATAGGCCGTTGTCGCGTGCTGCGCGCTCAGCGGCGTGGTCGCGCCGAACGACGCTATCGCGCCGAGCGTGAATAGCCCTCGGTCGGGGTTACTCGAGTTCGGCTGGAACCAGTCATGCTCGTATCCGATGGCGTAATCCAAAGCGGTGCCCACCTGAGGAAGCCCCGAGGACGAAGATGAACCCGTGGCAGTCGTGAACGCCGACACGACATTATTGGTGTTATTCGCATTCGCAGCGCCTAGGAACTTGTTGAAATTCGCGTGATTGCAGCGTGTTTCTTTGCGATTTTCGTTTCTTCCCGTTCGAACTCTGTTTGAAGTACGGTTCTGCCCTGTGTTTATAGGGGGCTTGCGAGCCTCAGGGAATCATTCCCGGAGGCTCGCGACCGTTGCTCAGACACACTGCTCCCGGAGCGTTTCCGGTGGTTGAGCCATCAGTCTTGGCAACCGGATCAGGTTGTGCGCCGCGCAACTGAAGACGAACAGCCAATCCACTTTCTCCAAGCCTCGTAACTTGACATGGCGCAGCGGACCGGTTTGCTTCAGCCACCCAAAGCCCTTTTCGATCAGCCATCGCCGACTCAGGCTGATGGCATAGCCGGGCTGGCGAGTGGTTCTCCGGTCCAGGTTGCTGGCGCGGCCCTTGTCGTTCTTCGTAACATGCGGCGTCACGTTCAACTCCCGCACCGTGCTGACGAAATCCTTCGTGTCGTAAGCCTTGTCGGCGCCGACCGTGATGCGGCGGGAGCGGCCCTCCTGCTTTTCAGCAAGCATCAACAGCGCTGCGTCGCGCTCGGCAAATCCGTCGGCGTGCGTCACCATCGCCGCGGCAATCAACCCGTTGCGGTTCTCCACCAGCGCATGGCCCAGATAGCTCAACTTCGATTCCTTGCCATAGCTCTTCTTGTAGAGCCGCGCATCCGCATCGGTCGTCGATTCATGGGTTTTGTTGGAGCGGTTCTGGCCGTGGAAGTTCGCTCCATCGCCGTCATCGGAGCCGTCTTTGGAGCGAAAGCTCTTTTGCGAGGCCCAGGCCTGGATCAGCGTGCCATCCACCGTGAAGTGTTCGTCGCTCATAAAGCGCTTGGCCTGCTTGTTCACTTCGGCAAAGAACTGCTGCGCCACTTCGGAAGTCAGAAGCCGGTCGCGGTTCTTGGAAAACACCGCATGATTCCACACTGCGTCATCCATCCCAAGACCCACAAACCAGCGGAACAACAGGTTGTAGTCGATCTGCTCGACCAGCAGCCGCTCCGAGCGCACCGAGTAGAACACCTGCAACAACAGCGCCCGCAGAATGTACTCCGGTGCAATCGATGGACGGCCCGAATCGGCATACAACACATCGAACTCCGGGCTCAACGTCTGCAACACCGTATCCGTCAGCTTGCGAACTGCTCGCAATGGATGGTCCTGAGGCACACGCTGCTCCAACGATACATAGCTGAACATCCCGTCCTGAATCCGCTCATCTCCACGCATATCTGTTAGACGAATAGCTCCAAACATCCGGCCCACAGAAGGTACCTATTTCAACAAGTTCCTAGAAACCGAACCAGCGTCCACACACTGCCGCTACGCAGATTCCACGGCCCACGTAGGAACAGACTCACAAGCGCATTCGTCTCCGAGTCCTGGGCGCTTAGAGCTGACTCTTCGGCGCCGCCCGTCACGGTATACTGCCAGTCACAATCATTGAAGCGGTACTGGCAAAGGTCATCGTAGGGCTTCTTTTTCTTCTCTCCCGTAGTGGGCGTCAGGCCGCCCGCCAATGGTATCGTCACCGAGTCTTCGACATCGACTATAAGGTTGGCCTGCTGCGCGTTCTTGGCCGAGTCCGTGTAGTCAATCTCATAGTTGAAGCTCTTGTTTGCGCCAGATGCCTTCGCACTCGAGGTCTGGAACGTATACACCCCACCGGCGTTCGTTTCGGAAAATCCCCATGGCGTAACATCGAGCGGGCTCGCCTTTGTTGCCGTAGCTCCTGTTGGCAACTGTGCCACGATGCTACCTGCCGCCCCGGTCATCACCGTCACCGAATTCGCTCCGGGCGCCAGGGTCACTTTAATAGGATTCTGAATGGTCAGAGGGAGCGTGGTTGTGTAGTTAATGCTTGTCTTCGTATCCTCGACATTGATTGGGTATTTGGGGGACCCAGCCTGATTCGGTCCAAAGTTGCCTGTCAATACACCGGTTTTTGAAACAGAGACTGTGCCGGGCAGACTGGTGGGAAGACCTTCGACCTTCGAGTAGCTCAGGGGGCCGAGGCCAGCCGCGTCAGCCGGGGTGAGTCCCAATTGAATCCCGCCCGCCGGTAATGCCTCAGTCGTGAAAAGATAGACAGGAGGCGCTGCCGGAGATACCGCCGCGGGTGCTAAGGCGGCCGGCGCGGGCGCCGAAGCAGCCGCAGGCGCTGGAGCCGGCTGCGCAGCGGCAACCTGAATTGGTGTCGAAGCGATCGGAACGCCGTTGACGATGGCGTTAATCGTCCAACTACCAGCCGTTTCGAACATAACGAGGACTTGCGCAGTCCCTGACTTGAGCTGAAGACCTGCCGGTGCGATCGCTGTCCCGGCGTCATCGGTGACGTCCGCCGCCGTATCAGTTGTGCCGATCGCGAAAGAGGCGGTTGAGGTGGTATCGATCTTACCGTCAGTCCCCGTTGCGATAATCTGAGCCGTCACTTGTGTACCCACGTAGACATTCGCCGTCTGGCCAGGAGCGACAGCGACGGTAACCCTGATTGTGTATTTGTCAGGCCCGCCCGTAGCAGCGAAAGCTCGGGTGCCCCCGAGATTCGCAATTGTGAGCACACACGGTCCTGCAAGAAGCCCTATACGGAGCATTCCCCCGACGATCCTAAATTTTGTGGCGCTCTTTCTTACGAGGAATCTAACTCCCGAAACCAAAGCAAACCGTTTCAAGACGAACCCCCTTCAAGGGCCGACTGATCGACACGAGTGAGAGATACGTTTAGTTGCACATCCGGAACCGGAACGAGAGGACTAGGTGCGCACGGATAGGGAATGTTGGGAAGACCGTGACCCTTTGCGGACAGAAGTATCAGGGTGCCCGATGAACTGGGGATGGTTGGAGCTCGGAAGCTGGGGAAGTCAAGGAGAATGCGCCTGAGTATGGGACAAGAATCCATTACGAAAGGAAAGTGCCATGAGTAAGTAATCGATAGTTACTAACTCAAAGATAACTAAGTTCCGCACTAGGTTCTGCACGCGAAATTAGAAAGATACTGACAGAGGTGCCATGATTTGCGAATAAAGAATCCTCACCGCTGGTCCCAAGAAGATCACACTCACATTGATGCTCCACGCCGACGCTGCCCGTATAAGAGGCCATCCTGCACCGTTCTCTTCATCGCGTCACTCGAATTCTATTTGCACTCTGCAGCGAGTCTGTGCTAGAGTGCGGAATCGTTTTTCCCCTCCCGATTTTATTCCAATCTATATAGCCCGGAAGAAAGACGCCTCCACCGGGCTCTTCGGATAGAGGGTACCGCCCCTTCCAAGGTCCCGCGTTCGACAGCAATTTGAGTTCTCACACTGGAGAACAGTATGAACAGGAATCAGGGACTGCTCGCCGGAGCTGTGCTTGCGCTTGCGTTGCTGCTTCGACCTGCTGGCGTAAATATCGCGCCCACCAACAACACAAATGATGTATCGCAGACGCTTCCCGCGGCTTTGGCAACGGGTAAGAAGGTGTCGGCAAAGGCAAGCGAGGGTCCCTGGCTGGCATCCTGCGCGTATTGGGCGCCAGTGCGTAAACCAGAAGATAGTTACGAGGAAGCGCCCGCTACCGACCACCTTGACATCGTCGCTGACGCCGTCCGGGGCTTAACGGAACAGCCGTCAGATCCAGGTTGCGGCACCGATGCCAATAGGCGGTGGGGTTTTCCCAGGGTGGCGAAGGTCCCCGCAGACAATCTCCCGATTGAAATCAAGACGATCATTGCGACGGTGCCGGACCCAGTACACACGCACCTGGCCATGGCATTTGATCGATCAATTGACGTTCTGCTGCAAGCCGCTTCGGATAACGGCTATGTAAGCAGCTACTTCTGGCTGCCATGGAGAAGCAATTCGGGACTAACTCGAGGCGCAGACATGATCGGGGGACGGGAACTCGGCCACGATCCGCAACGGGAGCGCGAGCCGGGACTGATCGTCCTCAAAAGAGTGCCAAGTCTCGGCGCCACGGAGAGTGGAGTGGAATTCTCCCGGCACAGCTTTTACAAGTTGGTTTACCTGTTTCTTGTGGCAGAAACGCCCACGGAAGGAATCGATGGGTATCAATTTCAGAAGGCCGCTGAATACGAGTCATCCTTGAATGGGGCTCTCACCGCTCGCGGCAACGTTCCAGGCGATGGAGCGGAAGAAGGACCGATTCTAGGGCCGTACTACTCGGGATCGGCGGCAAGTCTGCGAGCAGGGATTGACGCGGCTGTAAGACATGGAGGGTTGCCTCCCGGCCGGGTCCAAGTACTGGGCACTACGGTAACACAGCTATCTCTGAACCAACTGATGGAGGGGGGATCACCCATCGACTATTTCTCGTTCCAGTCCCATTTCTCCCACGATCAGGATTCCTTTCAAGCGCTGGTGGTGGGGTCTGGCACTGAATTGAACAGGGTCGCCGTGCTTTCCGAAGATGATTCTGCGCTGGGGAACGTGAGTTTCCGAACCAACAACACGGAAGTACTTGCAGTGAAATTTCCGAGGGAGATCTCTCTCTTACGAAACACGCAAGTTGATGCCGGACAACCAGGAGTAAACTCGCCAAACGGCGCCGTCCCGAGCCCGTATCTTCATTTTTCGGTGAAGGATTCCAGCGGACTGGACGCGGTTCCCAAGTTTTCTCGGGAAAATACGCCGCTGTCACAAGAGTCCCAATTGATGATGATTGCCCGCGAATTGCACCGCAGGCGTATCAAGCTCGCTGCTATATCGGCGTCAGACGAATTGGATGAAATCTTCCTGGCCCAGTTCCTGCGCCGGACCTGCCCTGACGTCCGGTTAGTGTTTCTGCAAAATGATGTGCTGATGGTCCGCGATGTGGACGATGAGCCCTTCATCGGCTCGATCGCGGTGGGCCCATACTCGTTTGTCGAGATGGGGAGGACAGGTCAATCGGCAGTGCGGGCCTATACTGACACGCACAGCGAAGGATATTACAACGCGGCTAGCTTTGCATTGTGGGATAGGGAATCATCGCCCCTGCCGAAGCTGCAAGGCTATTACTCTTCGACCCCGCCTTCGAACGAGGCGTCCACACCAAGGCAGTTGATTCCGCCCGCGCCGAAAAAAGAGGCGCCGCCTGTTCTCGATATTCCGCCGTTGCTTTGGACAACGGCGATCGGTAGCGACGGCTATTATCCACTGGGAATTGCAAATCCGTGCCCGAGTCTCACCCCCAATCCTGGATCTCCATTCGATCGAGATTACGGGAGATTTCTTCCGGTCTTTCGAGATGGACAGCTGCAGCCAGAGGATTGCAATCCGCCGGCCATGAATCAGCGAATCGTAGAACTTGTCAACAATGCAAAAGGGGGCCATCGCGGGACGCCTACGTTCCCGTCGCTTCCGTGGAATGCGGTGTCACTGGTCATTCTCCTCGGATGTCTGTTCCACGGGGTAGTTCTGTTTGCGGCCAATTGTGGTTTACCGTTCGGGCTTGATCTGGCGATTGCGAACAGCTGCCAGCCGGAGCGCAGATCGCTGTATGTGAATGTCGGGACGGCAGCACTGTGGTCGATGGCTGTAGTTGTGACGTTTCCGATGATGATACTCGCGTGGTTCGAGCCCGTTCGCATGGATTCGCTCAACACAGCTTTGAGTGTGATTACTCTGGCGAGCGGCTTGTTTGCAGTCGTGATAAGCCTAAGGATGACGCGAGGATACCTGTGGCGGGCCAAGGGCGAAACTATGGATGGCTGCGCTGCCTGCCAATTGGCTGTGGGGATCGCTGCGATCCTGCTGCCGGTGACCTGGGCGTACGTTTGCATGAATGATTGGCATCGCCCGGATGATTACCATATGTTCAATACTGCCAGTTACGGGTATCGCGACTTTGCAGGCCTGTCGTTCAGCTACCGCTGCATTCACCCCGGGTCGGGCGTGTCTCCGGTTGTTCCAGTCCTACTGCTTCTGCTGGGATGGTACGCGTGGGCGCTGATTCAGACCTGGCGCCTGCGCGTCATGGGGGAGGCGCGACCGTTTCTGCCGCATGCAATCGAGAAAGGACACGAAAGCGCGTGGTTCGTAGCGGAAGAGGACATCGACAACACCGGGAAGTTGGGCAGCTTCAGCCTGGTTGAGAACATGAATTCGTTTCAGGTTACCGGGAGAATTGCCGGCGAAGTAGTGAAGAAGCCCTGGATCACCAGCCGCGGCTTGATTTTGGCGGTTTACTCGGCGGGTCTGATTCTCCTCGCGCTGTTCGGTCCCATCAGCAGCCTAGATCATTTTTTATGGAGCACGCCGAGATTCGTCTCAAATCCATATGAGTTGCTGGTCGGAATGCTGCTGTTCCCGATGGTTTACCTGGCATTCTCGGGGTGGTTGAGGCTTCTATTGATTTGGGGATCTTTGCGAGCCGGATTATTGGAGCGGCTGGAAGACATGCCGGTCCGGTTCGCCTTCAGCCGGCTCAGACGGGCTGGTTGGATGGCGATTCTCAGTCGCGTGGGGCTGCACGAACAGAGGCGGGATCTGGAGCGATCGCTCGAGTCGATGAGGATGTTTCTGCATCTGTCGCACAATCCGGAATATATTTCGGACGGCGGATGGAAGGATCTCAAGGACGCCGAGGAGGCGATGAGTGGAGCGGTGAAGCAGTTTCGAGAAAGTCCCACCGGCGAGCCTCACGGGAGCTTCGGGGATGGAGAGATTCCGGTGATCCAACAGATTGAGAAGGGCCTGAGCCGATTTGGGCAGCTGCTGATCAAACACCTTCTGATTCCTTACTGGAGTTGTAAGAGTGTGGGGCTTGTAGAAAGCGGGGAAGCGGGCGAGATGCCGATCAAGGCAAAGCGCCGGGAGTCACTCGAACATCATCCGCACATACCAATGGAATTGCACGCCGGTCCGAGCATGGAGGAGCCGGCGTTGGTGCTTGCGGGAGAAGAGTTTCTAGTCATCCGTTATATGGCGCTGATCCGCTCGGCGTTGGGGAACATGAGTTACTTGGTGACGTTTATCTCGATAGCTTTCGCGTTGGCGATCATCTCTTGGAACTCTTATCCGTTCCAGCCCAGGCAGCTGGTGGATTGGGTGTTCACCATCACCTTGCTGGTGTTTTCGGCAGGAGTGATCTGGGTTTTCGCGCAGATGCACCGCGACCCGATTCTCAGCCGAGTGACAGACACGAGACCGAATGAACTGGGGTGGGACTTCTATTTTCGAATCTTCTCGTTCGGGGCGGTGCCAGTGCTCACTTGGCTTGCCTACGAGTTTCCCGATATTGGCGCTTCGATCTATAGGGTCTTCCAGCCTGGGTCGTCAGTGTTCAGGTAGAACTTGAAAGAGGACCCTGACTGCTTGGGGTATCCCTACGGCTCGGTGCCAGGTCCGGCATTAGTTTCCGTAAGGGATGATCCGCTACCCCGAGAATGACGAATACCAGTTCGGGAGCGTGAATTATGTCAAGGCTCCATTTCCCCGAGACGAGCCGGGCGACTCGACGAATTACAAGCACGAGCATAACCCATTCCCACACGAATCGACCGCTGACTAGTGGTTCTCAGAATCGCAGTTCGAAAGCTACCGGAGGCTCGGCTATCACATCATTCTCGGGCAAGAGAAAACAGATAATGATCTGCCTCAATTGAGTATGTTGCTGAAAGACATTTTCAAGTCCACGGAAGTCTGGGACGGCATTGAGCGAGGCTGACCATTTCACACGGTCATCGCTATCGCGTGGTTTCACAGAAGAGAGAGGGAAGCGAGAGGATCGATGAATCGTTCATTAGGGTGGGGGGCGGCGGCCCTCGTCGCAATTGCCGCGCTACTGGGGGTCTCCCGGCAAGCGGGAAACGGCGGTGAACCCAGTGCGCCGCAGCAGGGCGCAGCGCGGCCTGACAAAGCGAACCAGGCGAAACCCACAGCCCTCGATGCCCTTGGTGGCTGCAGGCGAATCGAAGACGCGCTTCAAAAGTTCTTCCTTATTCCTGCTGACGATGCCTCCAACCAGGAGGCTATTCAAGCTCCGGACGAATGTTTCTCCGCGAGGAGAAACGCAAGTTCCAGCACCGCATTGTGGAAGCAGGCCGCCAATGCGCATTTCATGATCGCGTTGCTGCCCGACCCAATTCGTACCCATCTGGCAGGCACGTTCGATCAATTGACAGAGTCGATTGAACGCGCCGCGCAAGCCGAGAAATTCACTTATGATTCCTCCTGGCTGCCTTGGCGCGATCCCGATCCCTCTTACTCGTCTCTCGCGGAT
The DNA here is from genome assembly GCA_963830785.1 of uncultured Acidobacteriota bacterium. GTDB lineage: Bacteria > Acidobacteriota > Terriglobia > Terriglobales > Acidobacteriaceae > Telmatobacter. Next base: position 38,874 of record CAWHNV010000094.1, on the reverse strand, counting down.
GATCTCGCCGCAAAGGAGCTGCGCAGGACGCAGGAGGAGCAACCGGGCATCCTGCTGTTTCGCAGTCGAGATTCAAAGCAGGACGCCTATGATCTCGCGCTGATCGTCTTTGTGGTCGGGGAGCAAGCCACCGCGGGCATCAACAAGGCGCAATTTGAGAATGCGGTTGCATGGATCGATCAGTTGAAGAAGCAATCCGGAAAACAGCCGGACGCCGATCCTCTCACCATCCTCGGACCGACTTCCTCTGGCTCGTTTGCGTGGCTGCAGCAATTGTTAACTGCTCCGAACCTTGCCACCAGGGAATTCGAAATCGCCAGCGGAACAGCATCGGATAAGAAGGCCATCGACGAATTCGAGACAGACATGGCTCCCCGGCTTTCGATAGGAGCTCGGCCAGCGGCTTCCGGCCTCCTGATGGAAGGTCATGTACTCACCTTCTACGAGAACACCGATCTCGAGATCAAGAGATACCTGCAATTGTGGAGTGCTGAAGGCTACGATCCCCGCAACGTCGCTTTGATAGCCGAGGACGAAACGACATTTGGGGTTTCCACTGATTCCAACCCGGATGGGACGAGTCGCCCCGTCGACATCTCTGACGCCGAGGAGTGCAAGAGCAACCTGAAGCAGTGCATCCCGGGTCTGGAACTGAACTATCCCCGCGATATCTCCGGCCTTCGCACCGCTTACCAGAAGCAGGGCCTGACCGGCCCGGAAACCGATCAGGCCGAGTATGCGAGCCGCCAGCGCCTGCTGCCTGAAGACTTAAGCGAGAAGAGGGAAGAAGCCGACGACAAAATCAAGACTTATTCCGGCGCGCAGGCCGACTTTTCTGACGAAGCCGAGCTTCTCCAACTCGTAATGCAACTCCAGGTACATCACATCGAGAATGTCCTTCTCCTTAGCAGCAATCCTCTCGATCAAGTGTTCCTGGCGCGCTTTCTGCGCTCGGCCTATCCCCCCGTGCGCGTCGTGATCCTCGGCGCAAACCAGGAACTGTTTCGCGATCGCGGCGAAACAGATCTGCGTGGCGTAGTCATGCTTTCGCCGTATTCACTGAGCCCGGCAGCGAAGGACTGGACCGAACCGCGCACGCCAGCGAGGCAAATCTTCACGACAGACCTTGCCCAGGGTTTGTATTACGCGACTACTTATCTTGTGGAATACGATCTGAGGAGGGCCGGAATGGGGCGCGCCAAGGACATGGCGTCATTGACGACGCTCAGGGCACATGCGTTCCTCCGACCTGGGTTTCGGTCGTCTCTGCGGGCCGCCCATGGCCAGTGGCCACGATCGACGATCGCACACTCCATTATTTCGGCGGCAAGGGGATCGAGACTTCCGCTCTGGGACCGTGCGGCACTGGCAATCTAGAAAATACATCGCTGCTCAAATCTCCTCAGTGGCTCCTCGAGCAAATGCGAAAAGCCTCAGCAGCGACGGAATGCGATCCAATTTCTATTGCTTCGCCTCTGCCTCCACCGCTTGAGCTTCCTGTGTCGTATGAGCTTCCAATGGTTGCGATGATCTGCTTCTTGTGGGCTGTCGGGCATGGGCTGTTCCGGGTCAATGCGTCGACAATGATCGGGCCGCACAGCCGCGCATACTTCGCGCTTACCAAGCCCTGGGCGCATTCGCTCATTCTCAATCTTGCCTGGGGATCGATCGGCGTCGCCGCTTTCTCGCTGCTTTGGTTTTCGCGCCATGCTTCTGCGATCTCCGGCGATCGAATCTTGTGGGCGCTGATAACACTCCTTCTCACCTGCCTCATTTGCGCAATCTTCCCCATCGTTGACTGGCGCCGTTCGTGGTCCACGGATGCCAGGAAACGCAGCGTACGAAGCGACTACCCAGAAGGTTGGAGGGGTGCGGTGAGCGCAATCGTGGCCCTCGCCCTCATCGCGCTGTTTGCCGTGCCGATCATATTCCTTACGCCTATCTACAGTCCTGCGACCAGCGTTCCCGAAGCGCTGCGCGCCCTGAAGCCGTACAGTAAACGTACAGTCGATTTGGCATTCTGGGCCTTTTGGTCATTTTAGTCTCTAACAAACACATAACGTACGTGTTTTCAGAGGTATAAAAGGTTCGACTCCCGCCGCCTCCACCACCATTGCATGGAGCAGACGCTCGCTCTTCGCTCGCTGCGGCTCTTGTGCCGGTTGGTGCGCGAAGGCCGAAGGCGACGTCGCATTGCGATTCTTCAACATGGGGCCCCAGCAGGGTGCCGCGAAATCTTTCAAGATGAGCAAAATAGGGCATACATTGCCTGTGATCGACGGCGAGACTGGTGGGGCATCGGCGTTGCTGGCCTCGAATGCGGGAGAACCGCCCCGAGAGCTACGGCCTGAAGCAAGGGTAGCGGCGCGGGACCTGCGTTGCCGGTGAGGCTGCGCGGATTGCTCTGTCCTTATCCCTCTGAAGCATCGGCGGCCCGGCTTTGATCCGCCCATTGCAGTCTGCGGCGCGTTTCCGGACCGCCTCGAAGGAACTCCCATGGTAGACACGGTGGCGAGCAACTTGACATTCGATCCGATCTCCTACCTTGCGCGCGCGGGCGTGGCACGAACAATCTCCGACGTGAAGCCGAAAGAGAACTTTTTCGCCCAGGGAGATGCGGCAGACTCCGTCTTTTATCTTCAGAGCGGCCGGGCAAACCTTACTGCAATTTCGCACCAAGGCAGAGAAGTCACGATCACGATTCTCGGCAGCGGCGATTTCCTGGGAGAGGAGTCCCTGGCGGCGGTGCCTGGATTGCGCCTGGCCACGGCCACCGCGATCAACACGTGCACTGCGCTCCGGATTGGAAGGAAGGAAATGATCCTGGTGATGCACCAGGAGCATGCTCTCTCCGACATGTTTCTGAGATTCCTCCTGTCGCGCAGCATGAGAATCCAGGCCGATCTTGTGGATCAGCTTTTCAACTCCAGCGAAAAGCGTTTGGCGCGAATTCTCTTGTTGATGGCGGAATTCGGCAAGCCCGGAGAACCGGAATCTTTCATCCCTCCCATAACGCGTGAAACCCTGGCGGATATGATCGGCGCTACCCGGTCGCGTGTCAGCTTCTCTATGAATCGCTTTCGCAAGCTCGGCTTTATCGAATACGATGGCCGGATCCAGGTGCACAAGTCACTGCTCAACGTAGTCCTGCTTGATCAATTGCCCGAGCACAACTTCGAGGAGGAGTCTGCTTTTTCCAGCGCAGAAAGCACCGCCTGATCGGCCAATGTGGGGAAGTCTGCGAATTGTTGCGGTCAATGCGGTGGAATTTGGCACGCATTCTTCACGGTGAGCGCATTCGCTGGAACGCTGAATGGACTGCACATACGACCGGGACTTTGCGGCGAATCGCGTAATCTGGTAGGTTTGGATTTCCTGGGAACTGAGATCAAGGAGATGATTCAACATGGCTGAGGAGAACAGAGGTTTGGGTCTGGCGTGGTTGGTGGCGGGACTCGGCGATTGGTGCATTGGTGGCGATTCTTTATGCCCCGAAGAGTGGTCGCGAAACCAGGGAGGACATTGCTCGTGGTGCACGCGAGGGAACCGAGTACCTGCGAACACGTTCAAAGCAGGCTGCCGAGCAGGTGAGCACGCTGATGGACAAAGGCAAAGAGCAGGTAGGTGAGTATGTGCAGCGTGGCCGGAGCTTCGTGGGTGACCAATCACACCGCGTGGCCGCAGCGGTCGAGGCTGGCCGCGAGGCCTATCGGACCACCGGGCCAAACCAGGGGTAAAAGCGCGTGGTCGCCTCATTCAAATTGGGGCGATCGCACCGGGCCCGAGGGGCGCCAGCGTTCAGAGGTTCGAGACTGAAGCTGCCGAGCCGGCATTGAAGAGAATGAGATGCCCACGCGACCGTTGTCGCGGTGGTTCCCTGGGGCGTTATTGCGGTCGAAGACATCGTACTGATTCGATTTGCCGACTGCCGGTGATGACGACGAGCGAGACCGTCGGCACGCGGGCCGAGGTAAGCGTATGCTTGAAACAGCAGTCCGTTTTTCTCTTCTCGCCTTCGGCACTCCAGGCTTCGCTCCAGACGAGCATCTTTCAGGAACGCAACCGAACCACTGGAGTCGCCATGAGCCAAACAACCCAAAGTGACGTGAAGAACAATCTGTCTCCGCGCTTCCACAGAAGAATACATCTGTGCGTTCCAGTAAGCCAGCCCGATGCAACCGGTTACTCCGGGGCCGAAGCGGACGCAATCAAAGTCGCTCCTCCAACATTTGCTCAGGATTTCGTAGCGGAACATTCGTTATCCGGCGCGGCCGTCGATGTGGTCACCGGTTCCATCCGAATTCACGTGGCTGCGGCGTCGAAGAGCGCGCAAGCGTGAAGCCACATTCCGTTTTTCTGCGCAGGGATTGCGTCCTTCCCGGCCGTTTGGATCCGCTCCGCGAGCCGGCTGGCGAACAATGGAACCTTGTGAAGATCGAGCGTTAGCGGATTCCATTCTTCCATTGAAAGGAATTTCCTCATGAACATTGAAGCGATGACATGGCCCATTTGGCTGCCGAGAGTGCTTTGGTTGCGGCGAAAGTGCCCTCGCTGCAAGTCTGTTCAATTCAAACCCGCGGAGCTACGCTCCTTCGATGGACTGCTTGGCTTGTTTTTCCTCCGTCCCGTTCGCTGCAAGTTTTGCTGGCGGCGGTACTACTGGGTCTCCCTGCGAGGCGCAGAGTAAGCATCCTGGAATTTGACTCTGGTCCCACCTCCAATGATCTTCTGGAAAGGCGTGTCGCGGAAAACGCGTCGGCAGCGCTGAATGATCCGTCTGGCGCTTGAGTTGCGCTGCGGCTTAAGCTTACGATTTTTTCTCCCATACAGGCTTGCGCTTTTCGAGAAACGCGGCGACGCCTTCACGGAAATCAGCGGTTTGTCGAGAGGCCGCGTTGGCTTCGAGCGCTTGAGCAATGGCCGAGTCGAGCCACGCTCTGTTCTGCTGCGCCAGCAGCAACTTCGTCGCGGCGAGCGCTTGAGGGCTATTTGCGATCAGAACATCTGCCAGCGCCTGCACGCGCTCGGTGAGTTTCTCCGGCGCCACAATTTCATTTACGAGGCCCAGGCGATGCGCTTCATCGGCATCGAAGATCCGGCCGGTCAGCAATAGATCCCGGCTTCGCTTATCTGCAATCTGAAGGGCAAGAAAAGCGGAGACGAGCGCGGGCACAAAGCCGATTCGCGACTCAGTGAAACCGAACTTCGCTGCTGGCGTGGCTAGAGTGAAGTCACAGATGATGGCCAATCCGGCGCCTCCGGCGATGGCTGCGCCATGGACCGCCGCGATGGTCGGGATGGGGAGCTCGTAAAGCGTACGGAAAAGCCGGGCGATGCGCTCGGCGTCCGTGCGGTGTTCGGCCGCGCTCTTATCTTGCATCGCCTGCAGCGCGGATAAATCCAGACCAGAACAAAACGCCTCGCCGGCCCCGGCCAACACGAGCACACGGCATCCGCTAGAGGCTGCGTCTTCGAGAGCGGCAATCAGCTCCATCTGCATCTCGGGCGTCATCGCGTTGCGCCGCTCGGGGCGATTGAGCGTTATGGTTCGTATAGACGCGCTCTCCGCAACAAGTATCGTCTTGTAGCTCAATCGATCCTCCTGCGCACTAATCCGCGCCGCAGTCCGCATTGCACTCGCAATCCTTATCGGCGATCACGCCGGGGCCCCGCAGCTGGCGGCGATCTCAGCACTGCGCCGGATCAGGCCGTCAAGAGGAGCCAGTTTCGGAAGTGACGCGCCGCATTCTGTTAACACCTCTATCAATGTTTCCGTGGGCAGATTCCCCACCAGATCATCCTGCGCGAACGGGCATCCACCCAACCCGCCGATAGCCGCGTCAAAGCGCCTGCAACCTGCATCGTAGGCCGCGCGAACGCGGGCAGCCGCGTCGTCGCGCCTTACGTGGAGATGAATTCCTAACTCGATCCCGCGATGCGCGTCGAGCACTGCTGCGACCGTATCGGCGATTTGCGCAGGCGCTGCCAAACCCACTGTATCTGCAAGTGAGATTTGCGTCGCACCTGCGTCGATCAGCGAGGCGCACGCATCGACCACCGCGCCGATGCTCCACGCGTCGCCATAAGGATCCCCGAAGGCCATGGAAAGATAGGCGGCGATGCCTAATCCCGCATCTTCAGCCAGCGCGCTTACGGTTACCAGTTCATGAAGGGATTCTTGCGGCGTCTGATGTTGATTGCGGCGGAGAAATTCGGCGGAGAGCGAATAAGGAAAGCCCAGAGTCGTGACCGATCCGGTGCGAATTGCCCGCTCCGCACCTTTGCGGTTCACCACGATTCCGATGATTTCTACGTCTCCAGGAGGATTTAGCATCTCAAGCACGCGTTCGGAATCCGCCATTTGCGGAACGGCCGCGGGGGAGACAAAGCTGACTGCGTCAATATGCTTGAAGCCCGCCTCGATCACGTCGCGCAAATAGGCGGCTTTCTTTTCCGTCGGGATTGCGGCCGGCAGGCCTTGCCAGGCGTCGCGCGGGCACTCGATGATTTTGACTACGTCACCCATTCTTGTTCAATTCTGCAGGCCGATTCCGTTTTGGGCATGCCCACCGCGTCGGCCACTCACCCGCGCGACGGGTAAACTTTGAGAATTTCGCGCGCAATCACCATGCGCTGAATCTCGCTGGTGCCTTCACCGATGGTGCAAAGCTTCACGTCGCGGTAGAACTTCTCCGCCGGATAGTCTTTGATGAAGCCGTAGCCGCCAAACAACTGCACTGCCTCATCGCAGATGCGCACTGCCACTTCGCTCGCGAACAGCTTGGCCATTGACGATTCGCGCGTCACCTTGCGGCCGGCGTCCTTGAGCACCGCGGCGCGCTGCGTAAGAAGCCGCGCCGCATCCAGTTCCGTCGCCATGTCGGCCAGCTTCCATTGGATGCCCTGGAACTCGGCGATGGCCTTGCCGAATTGGCGACGCTCCTTCACGTACTTCAGCGCTGCGTCCAGCGCGCCGCGCGCGATGCCAAGCGCCAGGGCCGCGATCGAGATTCTGCCGCCATCCAGCACGCGCATGGCATCGATGAATCCTTCGCCTTCCGCGCCCAGCAGGTTCTCCGCGGGAATTTCGCAATCCTCGAAGATCAGTTCGCTGGTATCGCTGGCGCGCAGTCCCAGCTTGTTTTCCTTCTTGCCGGGCCGGAATCCTTTCGTGCCTTTTTCCACCACGAAGGCCGACAATCCGTGCGTGCCCTTGCTCTTGTCGGTCACCGCGATGACCACCGCGACATCGGCGTAGCGCCCGTTGGTGATGAAGGTCTTGCTGCCATTCAACACATAGCGGTCGCCTTTCTTCGCCGCCGTGGTGCGCGCGTTGCTCGCATCCGAGCCGGAGCCGGGTTCAGTGAGCGCCCATGCCGCGAGGCTGTCGCCGCTGGCCAGCGGAGGAAGATATTTTTCCTTTTGCGCTTCAGTGCCAGCAAGAAAGATGTGATTTGTCCCCAGCGAATTGTGCGCCGCGACGGTGAGGCCAATCGATCCATCGACGGCAGACAGCTCCTCAATGGCGAGCACGTAGTCCACATAGCCCAGCCCTGCGCCGCCATACTCCGGCGGAAAAATCACGCCCAGCAGACCCATCTGGCCCAGCAGCTTTACCGTGGCCTGAGGAAATTCGCTCGCCTCGTCCCATGCCGCTGCGTGAGGCGCGATCTCGCGCGCGGCAAACTCGCGAATCTCGCGGCGCAAATGCTCCTGCTGCTCAGTAAGAACAAACGGATACAACGTGTCAGCCTTTTCAGACGGCTCCATGTCGACTTGCATGTTCAGGCTCCTTCGCGGCGAATTCGAATGCCCATTTCGTTTTACATACATATGATGCCGTTGCTTCCGGACCGAGTCGCGCCACGGCGCGCGAAAGAATTCCCTCAGGTTTGCAAAACTCCAGGATTGAAGCGAGGAACATTGGGATTCAGAGAGCAAGCCTCCAGTGCCTGGATCAACATTTGTCGCGTTTGGGCCGGATCGATGATGGCATCGATCCAAAGACGCGCCGCGCCGTAGCGTGGATCAGCCTGCGCGTCGTATGTGGCGCGAATCTCCTCGTAGATCGCGGCCTTCTCTGCATCCGTCAGCGTCTTGCCGCCGCGCTCCAACTGCCTGGCGCGCACCTCAGCGAGTGTCGCCGCAGCAGAGGCGCCGCTCATTACAGCGTAGCGCGCGGTGGGCCATGCAAACAGGAAGCGCGGATCGTAGGCCTTTCCGCACATCGCGTAATGCCCGGCGCCAAAGCTTCCCCCCACGATTACGGTAATCTTGGGCACCACGCTGGTACTCACGGCAGAAACCATCTTGGCGCCGGCGCGAATGATTCCCGACCACTCCGCTTCCTTGCCCACCATGAATCCATTCACATCGTGCAGAAAGACGAGCGGAACGAGATTCTGATTGCAATCCATAATGAAGCGCGCGGCCTTCTGAGCGCCCTCGGTGTAGATGACGCCGCCGACCTCCATCTGCGTCATTCCCGCTGCCGGACCCATGGACACTGTCTGGCTCTGATTGATTTTCTGGTTGGCTACGATGCCCACGGCATGTCCGCCAATCCACGCGTATCCGCAAAGCACCGTGCGGCCAAACTCCGCTTTGTATTCGTCGAACTCGCTGCGATCGGCAATGCGTGCAATCACCTCGCGCATATCGTATGTATTGCTTGATCCAGGCTCCGGGTTCAGCAATCCATACACATCCTCGGCGGCAAACTTCGGCGCGTCGCGGGCTGCATCGAATTCACGGCGTCGAAAAACCTCGGGGATTGCCGGCCGTTCGCCCATCTTCGCTACCAGCGAGCGCAGCCGCGCCAGGCACAGATGGTCATTCGGTTCTTTGAAATCTACTGTCCCCGAGATCGCCGCGTGCATCGCGGCTCCGCCCAATTCTTCAGGGGCTACTTTCTGCCCTATGGCCGCTTGCACCAACGACGGCCCGGCCAAAAATAATCCCGATCCCTCGGTCATCAATACCGTATCCGTCATCACCGGTAGATATGCTCCACCCGCCACGCACATGCCCATGATGGCCGTGATCTGCGGAATTCCCTGCGAACTCATCACCGCGTTGTTGCGAAAGATGCGGCCAAAATCGTCGGTGTCGGGAAATACATCTTCCTGTAACGGCAGAAACACGCCCGACGAATCCACCAGGTAAATCGTGGGAATGCGATTCTCCATGGCGATGGTTTGTGCGCGCAGAACTTTCTTCGCGGTCATGGGAAAAAATGCGCCGGCCTTTACGGTGGCGTCGTTGGCCACGATCATGCACAGACGCCCGCTGACTTTTCCCAGGCCTGCTACGACCCCTCCGCCCGGCGCGCCGCCATATTCCGCGTACATCCCATGCGCCGCCCACAGCCCAAGCTCCAGGAACTCCGCACCTTCATCAAGGAGCACCTTGAGCCGCTCTCTCGCCGTCAAGCGTCCTTTGCCGTGCTGCCCGTCCGCCGCCTTTTCTCCACCCCCCAGCCGAATCGCATCTTCCTCGGCGCGCAGGTCAGCCATGAGCGCCAATAACGTTTTGCGATTGGCGACCGAGCGCGTCGACGCGAAGTCCGTCGTCGAAAGCAATAGGGAATGCGAATCGGAATGCCGTTGGTTTTCAATCTTCAACTCTTCGGCCATCTCGTCTCCCGTGGAGCGCGAGAGGAGTCCGGGAGCAGAGAGCAGCCCGTTCCCCTCACTCCTAGACTGCACCTGAAAGGGTACCGCTGCATAGTGCGAACCGAGCAACCGCATCAACTTTATTGAATGTTCTGCTTTGAGTCACGATTCCATGACGACCGCAGCGGATCGGGCGGGGATCTGCAGCGTGCCACCGGTCAGTTCGGCGTCGGGTGCCTCCGGTGTGGCTACAACTAGTTTGCCTGCATTCGGCAGTTGCACCTTTGCAGTGATTGCCTTGTCGAGTTCCTGGCTGACGACCACGACGGCGCGCTCGCCGCCGGCCGTGACGAAAACCGAATAACGAAATGCTCCATCTGCGCTTACTTCAGCGCCCAACGTGTCGCGAAAAGCGGCGTCCCACAGATACGCTTTGTACTTGCGGCGCAGGTCATCGATCTTCTGTCCGTAAGCCATGGTGAGCGGAAAATCGTGCAGGTGCCCCTTGTAGAGAAACGGCTCGTATTGAATCACGCAGCGGTTCAGCAGGATCATGTTTAACTGCTCGCGATCGTCGAAGCCGCTTACGCCGGCGATCATCAGGGAGTTCCTGGTATCGAGATACTGACAGACCGGCGTCGCGCTCACGCCACACTCGTTCACCGGGAAATACTGCATCAGCCAGTCCTGCGGCCCCTCGCCGGCAAAGATAAAATCGGGACTCACTTTGTCCGCGGCGGCGCGGAGACTTGAGGAAAGCGGCAGGTCGCCAGCATAAATGTATCCCGGCGGATTGTATCCATGTCCCGGAGCGAAGTTGTAGATCGCCCCCGCATGGTGGCAAATCTCGTCCCACAGCCAGCCCGTAGAACCAAGCGCCAGGATTTTCTGAAATTCCCTTAATGCAATTTCGCGATACGCTGGATCCATGAAGTCCATCACCGCGCGCCGCCGCGTATTGATGCCGGCTAATTGCGTGGGGGTGACGTAGTTATAGCCGCCCTGCTCGTAGCGGATGCCATACGGATCCTTGGCCTCATATTTGTAGAGCTCGTCCTTGTACCATTTCGACGTCAGATCGGCCCAGTTCAATTTGCCGAAGAGGATCACGTTCACGCCCAGGGATTGCACCTTGGCAATTGCGTCATGAAACTCCTGCCACGTGCCCAGATTAGGATCGGTGTCCTGCGAGGGATCGTCGCGATCCTGGCCGCCGATGTTCCATCCGATCAGCTGCACCGCTTTCACGCCGTACTTGGCATACTCCTCGCCATACTCGACAAACTTTTTGTAGGAGATGGTGTAGTCTTCCTCCGGCGTGTTCATGCGCAACATGGTCCACGAGTGCACATCGCGCGCCCACGCGGGCAGATGCGGCGTCTTGAACCAGGTGTCGCGCCACTCTTTGTAGACATCGATGCCCGCATGCCAGTCGCCCTGGTAGCCGCGCATCACGATCGGCGTAAATTTCTTTGTCGAATTGGGTTCGGCGAAGACAAAGTGACAGATGCGAAACTCCTGATGTACCGGGAATCCGGAGAACTCATCGCTCTTCGGCACCACGGCGCCGTGCACCACACCGGGATGCTGCTCGAAAGTGAACTCCGTGTAATAGGGCAACGTGGGATCGGACAATTCCACGTAAAGGCCCTCGGTCTGGGCCTGGATCAGGCAAAAATTGCTGCGATTGGATCCGAAAGTCTTGATGGGAAAATCAACGCCCCAGTATCCCTTCTCGTTGCCGAAGTTCGGATAGATCTCGTCGACGCCGAGATTGCCGTACCACATCGTCCGGACCGCTACGGTTGAGGCGGAGGTGGGCGAATTCAGGTCGCCGAAGTATGGATAATCGACGGTCTCAACCGTGCAGTTAGAGCGGTTTTCAAGCGTGCTATCGAAGGTGAGCTTGCCGTTCGTCAGCGTGACGGTAGCCGTGAGGGCAATGGGCAGCACGCCCCCGTGCTCGCTGGCCAGGTCCTTCCAGACGATGCGCACCTGGCTGTCTGAAATCTTCTCCACGCTGGCCGCTTTTTGCTTTTGCCCCAGGACAAAGTTGGCGCGTCGACCTGGAATGGGAACCAGCATGCGAAATGAAGCGCCGAGCGCAGGCCGGCGTTCCACGATCCACTTCGTTGGCTTGTGTTCCATGCGCGTGAGAGCGCCAGTGGCTGGATCGAACGCCACCAGAAATTCGCCATCCTCGAGGATCACTTCTCCTGCGACGTCCACCGCCTGCGCGGTGCTCAACTCCACCTCGGTCGTCAGCGCTCCCATTGCGGCAAGTCCCGCAAGTTTATTGAATGTTCTGCGATTCATCGCTCTCCTGTTCAATGTCCTTTTAGCACTATCCATTGCGCACGGCGCACCGTCGATCGCTCCACCACTGCTCCGGTGCGGCCAATCTCGCGGGTTACGTCAGGGCAGTCGCCGGGCGGAAGCCGTTGCTCCATGGCGTCTCCGATTGCCGTAACGGGACCGCGAGCACGGTGTAGTAGTCGTCTGTCAGCAGGCCTTCGTAGCCCATCGGTGTTCCATCCCAGCGCCGCCAATCGGAGGAGCGGCCCTTGGCGTCGCGCTTCTCGAAGCCGGACTTACCATACTCCTCGAGCATGGGAAAGAGAATCGCGTCGGCTTCCTCGGCGCGGCCCAGATCGTATAAAGCTGCGAGAGTGAAGAAAGCATAGGCACCGGTGGCTCCGCCATTCTCGTAGTTCTGAAAGCCGTCGGAGTTATCAGGACGCGCACCGCAGCCGAACTGGCCGTTTCCACGGCTGTCGACACAATCTTTCAAAGCAACTGTGACCAGATTGCCGGGCAGGCCCATATTGAATTTGTCGTAGCCGACTTCTTTCATCTTGGCGAGGAGCTTGTCCATGATGGCGTTGGCCTGCGGCTTGGCGACGAGACCATAGTGGATGGCGATGCCGTTGACGTAGAGGAAATAGTAGTCGTGCAACGCGCCGTCGGCACTGCGCCATCCGGCGAGGACACCGGTCGCGGGATCGAAGAAGCGGTCGTAGTAGTGAGCGCGCAGCTTGTCCGCGGCGGCCTGGTAGCGCGCGGCATCGGCGGGCTTGCCGGTTTTGCGGGCCAGCATCACCATGTCGCCCAGCGCGCGATAGGCGAGCGCGTTGGCGTAGGCATCTTCGTAGCCGAAGCCGATGGTGTCCCACCAATTCGCTGGCCGGATTTTGGGAGCTCCGTCGGACCAAATGCCGGAGTTGCCACTGACGGAGTACTTGATTAGGCCGTCGCCGCTCGAATCTGTCGCGAGCATGGACTCAGCCCAGCCGCGAATGCCGGCGTAATTTGCCGCGAGCCATTCATCGCTGTGCGCTGCGCGCACACAATTGGCCGCAGCGATGATCATCGACGGCCAGGTGTCGGAGCTGACGGTGGGGTGGTCCGGCACCACCGGCATGCCGTAGGCAAATCCACCGGCCAGCATGCGATCCAGGGTTTGACGAACGACATCGAGAGCCGTGAGACCTGGAGCTAAAGGCGGAGTGAGCGCGGCGATGTCAGCGAATTCGTAATAACAAAATGCACAGGAATCGCTGGCGGTGTTGTTGGCGAGCGCCTGAAGTTCCGGATTGAGCTGCAAGGCATTGAGCCAGTTGCGGCGGAAGGCGTCGAAGCGCGGATCGCCTGCGATTCCTGGAACGTCGGGATGAATGGCTGTCACATCAAATGTGTAAACGATGCGCTTGTGCACGAAATCCGCGCCGGGCAGCGAGAGCATTGCGGATTGCCTTGGCCGATCGGAGGTGTAGGTCAAGCCGACGCCTGCGACGCTGGCAGTTAGCCGCATCGAGCCCTGACCGGGAAAATGCAAAAGCGCCGGCACGGACAGAAGACCGTCGTACGCGAAGAGGCCGAGCGCAGTCGAGTGAACCTGATTCAAGTTGAAATGAAAAACCAGGCACGGGGGCGCAAAATTCGCGGACCATTCGGAGGTGAGAACGATTTTGCTGCCGGAAAATTCGAACGTCCATCCGGCGGGCGTGTCTTTGGCCGCGGTTGCGGTGCGGTATTCGACGCGGAGGGTTTCACCGGAAGTAGTGGATGACGCTTGATAACCGCCAACCTTGCGATCGGCGTTGAGGATGTTAGCGCCGCGCAGGGCTTCGCCCAAACCGTCGATGTTGAGGCTGAGGATTTCCGGCGCAGTCGACGAGAGCTCGATTTCCATGTGGTCTGAGGCGAAGTGGAAAGGCGGATTCTCAGCGCCGGCAACCTGCGCTCGCAGCAAGGGCCGGGCCAGTAACAAGGCCGTGGTTTGTCCGGCAGCCTTCAAAAACTCTCTGCGCTTGAACATCGCTCATTTCTCCTGGGTTGGTTCGCGCACTGGGTGCGCGTTCTTGCCGATTTGTGAACTACATCAAGCGTAACGGATGGGGCTCGGCAGCGGTTTACGGCATTTTCGGAAATACTGTGAATTCTCCAGAGCGCCTGGGGTGGGTTTTTCTTGACGAAAGACCCACTCAGCGGCCGTGGCTTCGGTCTGCATCATTTCCGAAAATGCGTTAGCGGCCCGCGGCGCGAATTCTCACGATCACTGCAGTGGTGCTTGCGACGGTGAGCGCGAATTTGCCTTTGCGCACGAGGCCCAGCGGAGTCCACTTGCCCGACCAGTGCGCATCGTTCGAAATTGTGGCTCCGCCTAACGTGGCGGCCGAGAGGGCAGCGTTCCCGGGCTCGCCGTCGGTCAACACCATGGAATCGACATTGGCACCGTTGAAGCCGGCGGCTTCAATGATGACCGCGGCATCCATGGCGTCATGCGTCGTGGAATGCGTTTTGTTGATGATGGTGACGTAGAGATCGCGCGAGGTTCCGACAGCGTAGGCCGTAAGGTTGATTTTTTGCGGATTGGCGATGACGACCGGCTCAACATCGCCGTGGCTGCCTAGATCGAAGGCTTTGATGCCGTAGGCCTTGGTCGTGACGCGATAGTTTGCGCAGCCCGCAGCCGTGCATGGGTTGTGATCGGGAACGATGGTGTCAGTAGGGAGCCAGGGGTTGTTGTGGAAGTTGACTCCGGCCATGCGATGCGCGGCCCACCAGTGCATGTAGTCGAGAACCCAGAGAGCGGAGGCGAATCCATTGCTGGCGCCGGGCACGCCGTGCAGGCAGTCGTTGGCTTCCGTCATGCGATAGGGCACGCCCATGGCGACCAGCGGAGCCAGCACGCGCGCGTAGACATATGGATACGAATGAAACTCGGCTGTGCCGCCGTCTTGCGCGGGTTGCGAGCCGATTGTGGTATCGTCGTCCCACGCGCTCGACAGCATATCGTCGATGGCTTCCTGAGTAGTGGTGTTTTCCGGCAGGCCCCACACGTAATGATGTTGCAGCGCTTCTGCGAGCATGCCGGAGGATTTCAGGTCCGTGGCAAACTGCACGGTCCAGGAGACGCCGTGCGCGGGGTCGGGAGTGAAACTGCTGGTGTCGGATACGGCCGTGTCAGGGCCGGAAAACTTTACGCCCGGTGCAGCTTTGCGGATGATCTGAGCGAATTTCTTCCATTGCGCGAAGTAGGAGGCGTACGCCGATCCGGGGACGCCGGGGGTGGTTTCGTAGATGGCTGGGTCAACCACCCGGCCGGGGCGCGAATGAAAGCTGCGCACGTCGGGCTCGTTGCCGATGGAGAAGCTGTCGATTTGGGAAGAATACTTCTGCCAGATGTAGCGGACGATCTTAGCGTCATCTTCCGGGAGATTCGGATTCGAGCAGGAGCTGACGTTCAGGAGGCGCACGGAATAAATGACCTTGACGTCAGCAGCGCGAGCGAACGCGAAGAGGTTGTCGATGTCGGCAAACGACGGCGTGGGGGTGACACAATGTTCATCCCCGCCGGAGCCATCGACCGTTCCGCCGCCTACACGGATGTTGCGAATGCCGGTATTGCGAAACAGGGTGATGAGCTCTTTGTTTGTAGGAGAGAAAAAATTGCCGGAAACGCCGTAGGTATTCGCGACCGCACTTTTGGTTTCAAAGCCGAGGCCGGCGAAATCCGCTGGAATGCGAAATTGCCGCGATGCGGTATCGATTTTCAATGTGACCGGGGCTTGCGCGAGTAGCGCGCCAGCCAGAATGCGACAAGAGCAGACCACAATCCACGTTCTTGTCTTCATGATCTGTCTCCTGTTTCCGAATCCATTCTCTGCTTCACAAATTCCCCGAGGGCATTGCGTGCGGTTGCCCTGCGCGGTGAAACGTTTTCATCGCGCCGTTTTTTTAACTTTTTAGACAAAAGTGTTCCTGTGTTGCAGCGGTGAAGATCGTTTTGGGATCTTCACCGCCACAATGGTTTATGCGTTGCGGGTTTGGATAACGAGCCGGAAGACCTAGAAGTAGAACTTCCCGACGAACTGCCAGATGCGGCCCGACGAGTTATTCGAGAAATCGCTGGTGATGGTTCCCCAGCCGCCGGTGGCTGTTTCGGATTGCGGCGAAGTGTAGTTACTGGTGGCCGGATTCTGAAGGTGCACGTGGTTGAAGGCATTGATGGCCTGGCCCGCGACCTCAAACTTCGTGGGACCGTGGATGTTGAACTGCTTGTGAATGGCAAAGTCCACGTCGTACCAACCGGGGCCGCGGATTTGATTGCCTCTGGCACCCCAAGGAGCGAAGTTCTGCTGGCCAACGGTTTGCACGCCTACCGTTGGTCCGGTAAACGCGGCGGAGTTCCACCAGCCGGTGAGTTTGGTGCGTGCCAGGTCGTTCGGGCCAGGCGTGTACTTATTGACTCCCGACACCGTGGGCGCATCGCAGTTCCATGCCGAGCTGGTGTTGTAGTATGGACCCGTAAACTGACCCGGCGCGTTGGGAATGCCGCCAATATCTCCCTGGCAGGTAATGTTGGCCAGCCAGCCGCTGGAGGAAATCCAGGTTGGATCGATCTTCCAGCCGCCGATGATGGCATCTTCTAACGTGTTCGCGCTGCCCAACAACCACGCACCTTTGCCAAACGGCAGACTATATTCGCCCTGCAGCTTGAACATCTGGTTCGCGAAGTCTGTGCAGCGATCGTAGTCGGCGCGATAACCGCCGAAGCCGACCACCCATGGCGCGCGCCCGTTCGCCGGCCCGTCTTGCTGCTGGCCGCCCTGCGTGTCAGATATGCAGCCCGCGTAGGTGTAGTTCGCGTCCATATTGAAGCCGCCCGCGAACTGGTGAATGTATTCCACCTGGCCCGACTCGTAGCTGCTTATCTGTTCCGTGTTCTCGATTGGCCCCTCGTTGGCAGCCAGGTTCGGGAAAGGAAGGGTGGTTGTGCCGTCGGGCATCAACGGTGAGGTGACGGGGTCGGCGGACGTGTCGTTGCCCACGCAGTGTGGGTAGCAGCCTGCTAGCTCCTGCGCGGCCACGCTCGGGACGGTAACGAGCGCTACGCTCGATGGCAGCGCCTGCCGGGCAGCGTTGTGGTAAGGGTTGGCGCTTTCCAGTTGCTTGCCGAGCACTCCCACGTAGCGCACTTCGATTGAGTCGTGGTTGGTGAATTGGTATTGCACCCCAAAGCTGAGGGATGTCGTGTACGGAATGTGGAAGTTGTACGGCTTGCCATACAGGACCACCGAACCCAATGGCTGATATGCATTGAGCGCGCTGGTCATGTTGATATCCGCGAAGGTATTTTCCATGGTGAGTGTCTGCGCGGCGGTGCCGCCGGCGGGGGTGGCTTGCTGCGGCCTGTAGGAGTACTGCGGGCCCTGCTGAACAGAAACCCGGAAGGGGTAGTTGGTGCCCAGCGTGCCGCCGTAGCCGACGGAGTTGAATGCGCCGTATTCGACACCGCCGCCCATCTTCACTACAAGGTTATTCCGGACGCGATAATCGAGCCCAATGCGCGGCGCCCAATTGGCCTTGGGCGTCTTGTTCACTGCGTTGGTCGGTGAGCAGATGATTGGGATATTGTCGGAAGCCAGCAAGGTCTTGAAATAGGTGGACGTGGTCGTGGAGCAGCCGGCCGAGTTCATGTAATAGGCGCTGCCGCTGGCCTCGTTGCCGTCGGCGCCGCCCATCCAGAAGTTGCCTTCACCTGACGAGCCGCCGGCCGAGTAGTACGGGCCGAAGTAGTCATCGCGAATGGCAAAATACCCCGTCAGCGAGGGCGTGAACTTGATGCTGTCGGAGACGTAGAGGGCGATGTACGGCGCGTGATAGACACTCTTGTTAAAGTTGTCGCCGTTGTAGCCGTTGACGCCGCCCAGCGGCGAGGCCGCTGTGCTGACTCCGCCTGCTGCCGCGTAGGTCGAATTCGCCACGTTGTCGGACGGTATCGTGAGGAAATCCGTCAAGCCCGGGCCACCATCGCCCGAACCAGGTACGTTCGAGTACTGGCCGAAGCTGAAATTTCCTCTTGAAGCCGGCAGTTGCGCGATGTTGCCGTAGGTCCACCAATACTCAGCGCCGAACTTCCACTCGTTCTTGCCAATGATCTTGGTCAGGTTGTCTGAAAACTGCCACGCGCCGACTTTCTGCCAGGTGGTGTTGGTCCGGGAGCCGAAAGGGGCCATGCTGCTGCCAACAGTATTAAAGATCGGCAGGCCACCGTTGTTCGTGGTTTGCGGAATGCCTTGAATCCCGTACATCGCGGGAGTCCCGTAGGTGGTGTCAATAGAGCCGGCATCCAGGCGGGTGTTCCAGTTGTGCTCGTCCGATGCTCTGAACTCGTTGATCAAATTGGGATTGAAGACGTGCGTTTCCGTTACCACCACCATGTATGTCGGGTTGGTGGTCCAGAACGGTGCGTTGCCGCCGCCCTCGAGAGGAGGGGCAAATTGAGGCTGCTGCTGGTCGGTCTGGTTGTACTTGCTCCACGTCAGGAACGCGGTATCCCTGTCGCTGAAGGTATGGTCGATTCTCACGTCGTATTGCGTGGTGCGCAAAGGGTTCTTCATCACATCGTAGAAGTTATTGCTGTAGCTGTTGGTTCCGGCTACGTTCAATCCGGTAGTCGGATTGATTCCAGCATCGTTATAGGGATACGGTTTGAAGAGTTGCAGCAGCGCAAGAGCGTTGGGGTCGATACGGCCGGCCGGAATCTTATTGAAGCAGGAGGGAGAGACCGGGCCGCCCGCTACCGTCGAGGTCCAATTCAAGGTTCCCGCCAAGCTCGGACATCCCGCGGGTTGCCCCAGTTCCTGGAAGTAAGGGTCGCGGACGATCGCCGTGCGAAGGCCGCTGTTCAGGCCGGGATCGCCGACATACACCCCCTGTACCCCACTCGGGGTGCTGGTGGGAGTGCAATCGGTCGGCAGGCCAGTGACCGTATCGGTCTGTCCGCAGGTGACGGCACGCGTGGTGGCCGGGTCAAATACGGTGCCGGCCTGGAAGGTCCGTCCCAGTGCGTCGGTATACTTTGTCGTGCTCTGGTTGAGAGTGTCCACAAGGTTCGTGAAATTGCTGCTCTGCATGGTGGCCGTGGGAATTGTGAGGTTGCTGGTGGCCACGGCGTTGTAATCGGTGTACTGGAAGTCGACCATGAAGAAGGTCTTGTTGTGCCCGTCGTAGACGTGGGGAATCACAATCGGTCCGCCGATGATGGCGCCGAAGGAGTTCGATTTGAGCCGTCCCGGCCGGTTGGGTAGTTTGCCCGTTAGCTGGGTCCGCTTGTTGAAGTAGTCGTTGGCGTCGAACATGTCGTTCTCGTCGTATTCCCAGGCCGAACCCACGATTTTATTGGTTCCAGCCTTGGTGACAACGTTCACCGTGGTGCCGTAAGAGTGGCCGACCTCGGCGGGATTGTTGCCGGTCTCAACCTTCATCTCCTGGATAGAGTCGGGAATGGGCGGAATGGTGACTCCGCCGAAGACCTCGGCGTTATCGTCAGCTCCGTTCACACGCACGTCAAGCGCACCGGTTTGCACGGCGTTGATGATGAGCGAGCCCGAGCCTGCGCTGTCGCTGTTGCCCGTGAACTGGACGCCGGGCACGGTGGAAGTGAGGTTCAAGAAGCTGCGCCCGCCGGAGCCACCGTAGATCGGCAACTCGGTGGCAGCCGTGCTGTCAATGGTTGTGCCCAGCGAATCGTCCTGCGCCTGCAGGAGCGGCACGGCCGAGGTGACCGTAACCGAGGCGCTGGCAGCGCCTACATGCAGCGGGACGTCTTCAGTAACAACGTCGCCGAGGTGCACGATGATGCCGTTGATCACGGACGATTCGAATCCCGTCGCCCCAACTTTCAGGGTGTAGGTTCCCACCGGGACCTGTGTGAAGACGTAGGCGCCAACCGACGTCGAAACCGCCTTTTGAAAGGTGCCGGTATTCACGTTGGTCAGCGTCAGCTGAGCCTTCTGTACCACGGCACCAGTCTGATCCTTGACGGTACCGGTCACGCTGCCCATGTCGATGCCGGCCTGAGCAAAGATCTGCCCAGTGAACACCGACATGAGAACGGCACAGGCGATTGCCAGGAAACTTTGTGGAATTGCCCATTCCTTTTGATTCATTGCACATGCCTCCTTGAGCATGGTTCGTATTGCTCTGTGCTACCTTGTTGGGTCCTGACCCGCTGTTCCCTTTCGATCAAGAAACGACTGGTTGTTTTGGTGAGTTGCGAGGTTATTGAAGCGCAATTTCCCGTGCCAGGACGGAACAAAGACAATGGCCTCGGTCGACAGCATGGCCGCGCGACGCGGTAACTGTGCCGGTGAATGCAGAACCACTCTGAATTGATTGGTCATTATCCGCCCACAAGACTCTTCTGCTCATGGGGAGTTTGTGAAGTGAAGTAACGGTAAAATAATCGATTAAGATTGTTTAGCCATTTTGTGAAGCGTTGTAAGGAGTTTGAGAGACCGGACCCTGAAGTTAAGAGAACTGGGCCGGGCTGCGCGCTGGCGTATCTTTGCCGGTAATGCGGAGGCGGCGCGCGGGAACCACGGCCGCAAAATTCGCAGCCGGCCATGCAACCGAGGGGGAGCAACGCATCATGGTTCCGGTTGCCGAAGTGGCCAAAAACCCTGCCCTCGCCGCTTTAGAATCAAGGCGATCTTCGCCATTCGGGACCGGAACGCTAGCCCTCGTTCGCATGGCTTCGAGGACCTGTGAGCAAGATCCTGCGTGGTGGCGCGGCTCAAAACAGACCCGGTTCACTCTTCCAAAAGTGGAATTTGGGCGAGGTGCTTTCTACATGCCAACGGATTTCCGGTACCAGTCACTCAATACTCTTTGCAGAAGGTTAAGCTTTACCGTAAAATGATCATCCGTGCATGGAATTGCTCCATCTCCGGTCGTACAGCACCAGGAAGTTCATGGGGTGTTATCGCCTGAGCAGAAGCGCGAACTAGTACAGCGGGTGGTGAACAGCGAAGGGTTTCGTCGCTCGCCGGCAATGCGCGCCTTCCTGCTCTACATTACTGAACGGGTGATTTCGGGCCACGGCGAGGAGTTGAAGGAGCAGTCCATTGGCGCCGAAGTGCTGGGGCGCAAGCCGAATTACAACCCGGCGGATGACAATATTGTCCGCGTGCGGGCCCACGAGCTGCGCGGGCGGCTGGGGAAGTACTTTACCTCAGAGGGCGCCAACGAAGCGGTGGTGATTACGATGCCGCGCGGCGCCTACGCGCCGGAGTTCGTGCCTCGGAAGGCCGCCCAGCTGGCCGATGCTAAGCTGAGGCCGCAGACAGAGGACGGCACTCCGCCCGACGTGCAGGAAGACGAGGCCGGCGCGGAAATCGAAATCGTCCAGAAGCCGGCCCTTCGGCATTGGCTGGCTTTTGCAGCCGTGCTCCTGGTCGCCATTGCTGCTTCTGTTGCGGTGACTCGATACGTGCTTCAGAACAAGACTTCGTTGAGCGCAGCCAGGCCTGCTGGTGTGGTTGCCGATTTCTGGGGACAGTTCTTCGATAAACCGAATGAAGAGTTGAAGGTTGTTTATGCCGACACCAGTTTTGCGTTATGGCAGGACCTGAACGGCAAGACGCTCGACCTGGGCGACTATCTCAATCGCAAATACTACGACGAGAAGGGCAATAAGCTCTTCAACGTGGTGATGCGGCGCGTGACCAGCCCGGCCGACATGGCGCTATCGGTGCACCCGGCTACGGTGGCGGAGCAATTTAGCGGCCAGGAGAATCCGCAGTTTGCCCGCGACGTTGAGGCCGCGTTTTTCCACCAGGGCAATGTGGTGATCATCGGAAGTCATCGCTCCAATCCGTGGGTCGCGGTGTATGAGCCAAGCCTGAACTTCACACTGGATCAGGATCCACGTTCGGGGGCGCCGATGTTCCGCAACCGCACGCCTCTGGCTCACGAAGATGCAACCTACGGCATTCCGGATATGTACGACACGCAGCGCACCGAGGAAAAAACCTATCCCAGTTACGGGGTCGTCGCGCTTTTGAGAGGGTGTGGAGACCATGGGCTGACTGTGCTTGTGGAGGGATTGAATGCGCAAGCCACCCAGGCAGCCGGAGATATGGTGACCGATCCGCAACGGCTCGACAGTCTGTTGCAGAGCATGGGGCACAAGCCAGGAACAAGCGTGGCTCCTTTCGAGGCCCTGTTCCAGGTCATTTCGTTACCCGGCGGCTACGATAATCCAAGAGTGATTGCATATCGGCTTCGTCCACCGGAAGCGTGCGCGGGTGGATAAAGCTCCTTAAAGCGCCCGCTCTTATTCATGTCGCAGCTTTTCTTACGCGGACGAACGAAGCGACGCGTTAACGCGGGCGGACTCCGCTATTGAGCTGACCTTAAGTTTGTAATGTATGGAAATGAATGGTCGGGGAGAGAGGATTTGAACCTCCGACCCCCTGGTCCCGAACCAAATGAAAGTCCAAATCTAAGTGCTTCATCTGGTGCCGCTTAGGGACGAAAGACTGGACTTTCTCTCACATTCAAATGTACCGAAGTTGTACCGAGATTGCGGAACTGTATGCGCCGGAGTAAAAATGGAATTACCTAGTGCCACTGCCGGTGCCACAGCGCCGCGATGGGAGCGTACCGGCTGTCCCACTGAGCGGCGAACTGCGCCAACCGTTGTTCGGCTTCCTCAGCGGTTGACGCCCGGTAGACGGTCTTCAGATCCGCGGCTACCTGCTTGCGCTCCTTCCAGCCCACGTAGTTCAGGCTGGCCCGCACCAGGTGCACGATGCAGGTCTGCACCTGGGCCTGCGGAAACACTGTTCTCGATGGCCTGCGGGAATGCCCTTCAGCCCATCCAGCAGGCGATCAAGATATCCTTCACCCCGCGGTTACGGATCTCGGTCAGCACCTGCAGCCAGAACTTGGCCCCTTCGCTGGCGCGGTCCACAGTCCCAGAACGTCTTTGCGGCCTTCCAGATCGATGCCGACGGCCACGGAGCACGGCCCGATTCTCCACCCGGCCCTCGTGCCGCATCTTCACCATCAGCAGCGTCCAGAAACAGGATCGGATACAGCGGCTCCAGCGGCCGGCTCTGCCAGGCTTCTTCACCTCCTCGATCACCGCGTCGGTGACCGAGGAAATCAACGACGGCGACACTTCCACGCCGTAGATCTCCTCCAGGTGTCCTTGGATCTCGCGGGTGGTCATGCCCCGCGCATACATCGACAGAATCTTGTCGTCGAATCCGCGTGAAACGCCGTTGGTGCAGGCGGGACAATCTGCGGCGTGAAAGCTGCCGTTGCGGTCGCGCGGAACCTCGATCTCCGCTTCCCCGAAGTCGCCCTTCAGCTTCTTGCGGCTGCTGCCGTTGCGCGAGTTGCCGCTGAGCCGGCCTGCCGCGATCGTGCTTCTCGTAACCCAGGTGGTGGGTCAGCTCGGCGTCCATCGCCCGCTCCACCAACGCCTTGGTCAGCTGCTTCAGCAGCCCCTGCTCGCCGATCAGGTCCTCCGGACCCTTGTAGCCGGCTAGCAACTTGTCGATGAGTTCTTTGTCCATTTCCATCTGTTCCTCTCCAGTATCGAGGAACAGACGCTTACACAGAAATCGATACACCCTCGAATCACTAGCTTCGAGGTCGCGGTCACGACTTCCATCGCAATGTCCACAACAATACATTTCATCGATCAACCATGTTGTATTCAGCATGCATTCCATCCGCATCGCCCTCCGCTATGCGAGCACATCCGCGAAGATCGCATCCCGAGACAAGAATGTCTGTGGATGATTTCAATTTCAGAAGCGCGCGCGCACCTTTGGGACCCTTGACCTGGCGCAACCATGCGCCGTTGACATCTTCCAATTGCAACATAGGCTGGCAAGCCACTCCTCTAGGCCGTGGCTGACCTACGAATTGCCGGAAAAGTGGCTGAAGCGGCAATGACCGCGAGCGCTTGTCTGCGATCCATCGGTTCCCTTTCAACTTCTCGACTGCTTATCGGTTAAATGGCTGGTGAAGAGTTGTCGCCGTGAACGGTTTGCTGGAAGCTGCGTCCGCACTGGCGCGGGAAGGGTTGGGTGCGGTCACAGTCAAATAGCGACTGGCGAATGTGATGAACGTTGGCCAGTTCGGAGCGGGCGTATGGCCGCCCCCGTGCTGGCGAAAGGCGATGTCGCCGGCAATGAGCGGAGTCTCGATGGGAGGAAAGACGGTGGTGCCGAGGTCTCTTTTGCCGAGGAGCCTGTAGACGGGACCGGCGGCGACGGCGGCCATGAACATGCCTTTGGGGTCGGCCCAGCCGTCTCCATCGGTGGCTCCGCCGCCGATAAAGAGGGGGCGTGGAGCGGACAAGGCGATGAGTTCGTGGGAGTCGATCGGAAGATCGCTCCACTGGAGCGGGCCAGCATATTTGAGGAAGTTGCCAGCCATCCAGTGATACTCCCTGGTCGCGGCGACGTTTTCGACAACCTCGCCAAAGTTGCGGCGGTTGAGTTTGGCTCCGCCCTCTCCGGAGGAACTGATGTAGCCGATGGCAAACCGTTGATCGTAGGCCATGGTGACGAGAGCTGCCTTGCCCCAGCGGGAGTGGCCCTCGATGCCGACCTGCTTGGCGTTGACGGATTTGTCGGTCTCGAAATAATCAAGAGCCCGGCTTGCGCCCCAGGCCCACGCGCGGAGAGCCCCCCAGTCATCCAGCTTGCGAGGCTGCCCTTTGTTGCAGAGCCCGATGATGCCTTCGGTGAGACCGTCTCCGTTGTCGGCTTGAATGCTGGCCGTGCTCAGAATTGCGTAACCCCAGCCTTTGGCGAGCACCTGATGCTGCCACGTGGGGGCGGCAGCTACGGGAGCAGCTGACGGGCCAGGCATCGGCTTAACCGGGATCATGGAAGTAAGCTCCATGATGACGGGAACGGGACCGGTTGTATTCGCGGGAGTAGTGAGCTCGAGCTTGATGTCGACGTCGATGAGTGGATAGGAGGAGTTATCGACGTGGCCCGTGAGGCTTTTGATCACGACGTCATCGCCGCCGACGACAGTGTGATCGGTGTCAGTGACGGTCCAGGTAACCTTGGGTGTGCTGGACGGAACACGACCGTAAATTTCGCGGTCGAAGAGCTCAACGATCTGCGGGCGGCGTTTGGTCCACCAGCTTTTGGCGGTGGTGACACGCTTGCCGTTGGGGAAGAGGAGGGGATCCGGGAGTTGAGGATAGAGGTCAGCCTTCGACTCGTCGAAATTGGCGGCATTGGCAACAGACGGAGAAGTGGGGTTGTGCACGCTGCCGGGGCGAATCGTTTTCATGCCGAGCAGATCCATGGTGCGCTGGTGATCCTGTTCGGCGGTGAGGTGGACGACGGGCGGATAAGGCGGCAGTGCGGGCTGCTGGCCGAGCAAGGAAACCGGCATGAGCAAAAGAGAGAAGAAGGCGGTGATCTTGAAGTTCATAGGCCTCGTACTTTGGATTCTGTGGTTTTTAGAGTTCCAACAAATCGCGAGCCTCAACACACAACGATGAGCGATCAGAAAACTAGCGGAAAAGCAGCGGAGCGAATTGACTCAGATAGAATCGCCAATTCGCCCAGACATGCCCGCCGGGGGTTTCAACCGATTTGTATTTAATTCCGTATTTATCAAGCATCTTCTGGACGCTCAGCGAGTTCGGCTTGGCCGGGTCTCTGCTCCCATAGCCAAACCATATGAGCTTCAGCGGGGTGGTTTGCTGGACGAGAGTGGACCCATACTTTTCCTCAAAGGCCTTCTGATTGGGCAAGCCGGAGCTGAAGTCGCCGATGTAATGGAACTGCTGGGAGTCGGTCAGTCCGATGTAGAGCGCCTGGTGTCCGCCCATGGAAAGGCCGGCGATGGCGCGGTCCTGGGGTAACTTTGAGACGCGATAATGAGCCTCAATGTAGGGAATGATCACCGTCAACAATTCCGGGATGAAGGGGTCCTTCTCCATAGAAGGGACCTGCTGGAGATTGCCGTTGATGCCGCCATTCGGGAATACGATTGCCATGGGCTTGGCTTTGCCAGCGGCGATGAGATTGTCGAGGATAAAGTTGGCACGACCAACGGTAGGCCATGCCTCATCGTCATCGCCGCCGCCATGAATGAGGTAAAGGACGGGATAGTCCTTGCCTTTCTCGTAATTGGGAGGCAGGTAGAGATGAAGCCTCCGCTGTCCGCCGGAAACAGGGGAATCGTAGTAGACAGTGGCGAGGGTTCCATGGGGAATGCCCGGCTGATTCGCCTGAATATCGTCCGGACCAGTGGAGACCTCAACCACGCTCTGCACATTGAGGGCTCCCGGCGAAGTCGAGGGGTTGCGAGGGTCGAGAACCGTCGCACCATCCACCATGAAGTTGTAGCGATAGGCGCCAGAAGAAACCGGCTCCGTTGTGGCAGACCAGACGCCCTGGCTATCTTTTACAAATTGCAGCGGCTCTTTAAAGAAGTCGCTATTTACGCGGACTGTCACGTTCTTCGCTTCTGGCGCGTACAGGCGAAACGTGACGCGGCCGTCTGAAGTGACCTCCGGTGACACAAGCGAATCGTTCGGAGTACTCGGCGGCTTGCTCCACTGCGCGGGAGGTTCCGGAGCAGCAGGCTGTGCTGCTTGAGGTGTTTGCGAGAAAACGGTCCCAGTGCCTGTAGCATAAGCAATGAACGTCGCGGCGACCGAAACAGCACAAAGCATCTTCACAAAATTCCTCCCCGAATAGGGGCACTTATCTGAGGTATTAGTCTTGAAGGTCTCAGCTCGACTTTCGAAGTCGAGCCGTGACCATTACTTCTTGGCACTTACGCGCAGCATGAGTGTTCCATGCGACGAAACCTTTGCCGTATACGCGCCGCCGCGGAACTTTACGTTCGCATGGGCCCAAAGATCGCGCGCCGACTTCACCTTAGCGCCAAGCCCAAGGTCGCTCGCCTTTACGCTGGCGGTGTTCTCGCTCGCCCCCAAATTCACTACACCTACAGCAACCGAGCCGTCGGCAAGCGGCTTGACCCACATCTCCAGGTCTCCATGCTTGACCGGCGTGGCCTGTTTGCCCAACGCATCCTGATCAACAGCGATCACTTCACGGTTCAGTAGGATTTCCTTGATTGCCGGCGTCATGTTGCGGATGTCGTTGCCGGCCAGCAGCGGAGCAGCGGTCAGCGCCCACAGGCTCATGTGAGTTCGGTACTCATCATCGGTCATGTGGCCGTTGCCAATCTCGAGCATGTCCGGATCGTTCCAATGTCCCGGACCCGCATAGGGCGCGGTTGGAACCTGTTTCTCGATGTTCTCCATCATGCGAGCCCATTCGTCCCTGATGTCGCCCGTTGTGCGCCAGAGATTGCCGCCCACTTTCGCGCCCCACTGCTCCACATTGCCGGTGCCGTACTCGCAGAGGCTATAGACGATGGGGCGGCCGCTCTTGAGAAGCGCATCGCCCATCTTCTGATAGATCGGCTGCAGATCATCGTGGGTGTAGATCATGCGCGCACCGCACCAGTCGTACTTCAGGTAATCAATGCCCCATGCCGCGAAGGTCTTCGCATCCTGCTCTTCATGTCCATAACTGCCCGGATACTCGGCGCAGGTACGGGGACCGGGCGAAGAGTAGATGCCAAACTTCATGCCCTTCGAGTGCACATAATCCGCGAGCGCTTTCATGTCCGGGAACTTCTTGTTCGAGGTTAGATTGCCCTGCGCGTCCCGCACACCCTCCCAGGTGTCATCGATATTCACATAAATGTATCCGGCATCCCGCATGCCGTTCGCAACCATCGCATCCACGACTTCTCGGACAGTCTTATCGTCGATCTTGCTTTGAAATTGATTCCAGCTATTCCATCCCATGGGCGGTGTCTTGGCCAGCCCGTTGTACGGCACGTCGTGCAGCGCCGGCGGTTCGATGCGTTCAATCGCCGGATATTCATCTTCCGGCGTGGCCGGCACCGCCATAATTACAGCGCCATCCAACGTGAGGTACAACTGATTTCCCATCAAGTCCCCTGTTACCTTCCGCTCGCTGCCTCCCTTCAACAAAGACAACTCAAAATGCGTACCCGCCATCCGGCCTTCTACCTGATATGAGTGCCCAATGGTCGCGGCTGTACCAGTTATTTCGTTCCCCTTTTGGTGAAGATCCAGAAGCAGCAGGTCTTTCTCGCCGTCATCCAGTACCCGCCAGGAAGCCACCCACTTTCCTGTTACTGTTTGTCCATGGGCGGGCAAAGCAAACAGACCACACACCATCAACAACACGAAACAGCCCAATTCTGAATACCGATCGACTTACGCTTATCTTAATCACGATTCCTCTTTCGCAAGACAATTTAGGAAAACGGTACCAATCGCATCATGGGAACGAGATTTCGACCGGCGTCGTCTCGCGCTCTTGGGCGTATCCGATATACAGGATTTCGCGGCCGTTTTGCGATTCCTGGCGGCACTTCCCGGCCGCAGGAGCTTTACCGTCGATCAGGACGGAAACCTTTTTGGATGAATAGCGGTCGGCCTCCCATCCCACCGCCAGCGTTCCGTGATCGCCCGCATGTCCCTCCAACATTGCCCGCAGGGTCTTGGTTTCGGGGACCCAGGTCGCGTCGCTCAACTTGCTGGAACTGCTAATCACCCACGGCCCTTGCTTGTCGAAATGGGGCGTGAAGGAAAGGTCGTAGTCCAGGCCCTGGCCCCAGTCTGGCCCGCCGACATAGCGATACGCGTAGGGGCTCGTCACCGATTCCAGGTAGAGCGAACAGAACCCGAGAATGTAATTGACGGCCGGTTCGCCAATTATGTCGCTCGGATTAGCCCCGCTCGGGTCCCACATGAGCCCGATATTGAACGATTGAAACAGCGGCGCTTTGTTTTGATACGCTATCTCGGTCTGAATTTGGAGCCGGTAGTAGTCCATGAAGAAGCGGTCGCCGGTGACGGCGCTTAGGTAGGGAAGGGCATCCATATAGAGACTTACATGGAAGGGCACATCGTAGGTGTTATAAAAATCCTGCTCGCGCACCAGCCCCTTGGTCACGTGTTTGAATTCCGGGAATTGAATCGGGATCCCCGTCAGCCAGTTGTAGGAGATCATGTTCTTTGCCCAGTCCCGATACTTCGGGTCGCCTGTGCGCATGTAGCGGTAGATGCAGTACGTGGCAACCGTCATCGTGTCCAGCGCATCCACGTCCAGCGGTGGGGCCGTTGGCAGACCCCAGCTGCCGTTATCGATACTCCCCCCGTACCAATGGTTAGTGCGAATAAAGGTCTCATACGTCCACTTTTCCAGCCGCGCACGGGCCGCGTCATACTTGGCTTCGTGCGTCTCCGCAGCAAAGTAATCCAGCGCGATCAGTGCTCCGTCGGGCGGGGCGATTGCGTCGTAATTTCCCTTTTCGTCATAAGACCGGCCCAGAACGCCGTTGGGCTGGATCTTGCCGACGATATTGTCGATGGCACGCAGCGCCGTGTCATGCCAGGACTGCACCGTCACGCTCTCGGATGCCTTGCGGGCCAGATACAACCGGTAAAGATAATAAGCGCCCGCAGCCTGCCCCGAGCTTGAGTACTGGTAGCCCACCTTGTCGATGGCTCCGGTTATAGCGCGAAACCTTTTGGTTTTTGGATCCCAAATCCCAGGCTCCGTGCCATTCGGATTCTGCACCGCGACAAAGAAGCTGGCCAACTCTATCGCCCGCTCCTTGGCCCAGATTTCCGCCGGGTGGCTCTGCCAGTAGCTATACAGCTCGTAGGCCAATTGCGTGTCCACGATAACGTACGCGCCGTAACCCGTTTCCGGCGGTTTGCCGGTCACGGGATTGATCTGCAGGTGATAGGCTTTGTAGTCGAAAGGCGGCACGCTTACGTAGGCTGAGCTGTTCTTGTACATCGCCATCATGCCCGCGACCGAATCGTCGATACTGCCGCGGATGGGAGTGGATACGTCAAAGCCGCTCTCAAGGCGATAGCCCGTTATGCAATCGTATTGCGTCGCTGCGGTGGAGATGACGATGCTGAGCCGGTAGGTTCGACGCGCGCCCAACCAACCCGAGTCATGCGGCGAAATGTAGCGGAGTTTAAACGGCGCCCCTTGCCCGGCATCGTACTCCAGTGAACCGCGTTGGTAATCCTGATCGAAGCGGTACCCGATGCCAACAAAGTAATCGCGCCCGTCGATTCTCTCGCTGCCGAACATCAGCGGCACGGTGCTGCGTGTCGGCTGGATTGTCCAGCGCGTGCGGAATGGAGGAATAAGCGGATTTTCAAACGGGAACTGAACGAATTCCATCTTGTCCGCGAAGAACGGCGCATTCACGTACAAGGGGTGATTGACGGAGCTCACCGGCGTCACCTCGTAGTCCAAACGGTAGCCCGCGCTGCCGCGGCGGAGCGTAATCGTGACGGACCCGCGTGGATTGGTGTCCTGACCGGAAAACTTGATCACCCCTCGATCGGGGCTGTTTTCCAGAATTTCGTAGTTGCTGGCCCGAAAACCCGGCTCCCACGTTCCCGCCCAGATTCGCTGAAACTTGTCCGCCGCGTTGTTCCCAAGACCATCTTCGCTAAGGAAGCGATCAATGGGTGCGCCCACGGCGCGGTTATTCACGTAGAACGTCCCCAACCCGTACTTGCCATCCCTACGAAGGATCTCCAACTTGCAGCCGACATCGTTGGCGAGGACAATCCGGTCCCCTTGCACCCGAATCACAGGGTTTCCGGTCTGACCGAGTGCCACGCCAGCCGGCCCCAACATGAGTATCATGGCGAGTACGCTCATCCAACGCGTGACGGTGTTAAACATATTTTTGTCCTCCGCTTACTAGAGCTTGTTTCAAAAACAGGTTCGGCCTCGCCCGCAAGAACAAGACGCACGCCTTGACATTCATCCGCACCCGAATTCTCGTCGTGCAAGTCTCCCCGGAAGCTCTCAATTCACAAAGTCAACAACGTGGCGTACCGTCGATCGATCCAGTACTACCGGCAACTTGACAGGCTTACCATCGACCTCCGCATGCGTCCAGCCTTTCTGAACGTGGATTGTCAGCGTCATCCCTGCGAGCTGAACCTGATCGAGATTGAATGTAAGCGTATGGAACGGCTTGAGCGAAAGCACCCGCTCATTCATCTGCAACCCAATCAGCTGGATGAGATATTCCCACGCCGAACTGTAACGCGGATACGGAGCAAAACGCGGACTATCCTTTGAGGGCTCATCCTGCAAGATCTCGACTTGGCCGTTTTCGTTGAGCGCTCTGTCCCACTCCCCTGCCGCCAGAACATTCTCTCCGAGGCTCTTCTCCACGGACTCGATCACATCAAGCGACGCCGCCTCTTCACCTTGCATGCCAAGGAGAGACGCAAGGTTGATCTGGGCTCCCAGCCAGAAGGTACGCGCATGCCTGCCCGACATATCCGGGACGTGTCCTTCCTGCATTCCGTTCACCCAGCCGCGAAACTGTTGCCTGGGATCGTCGACGACATTGTTCTTGTATAGCGCCCACACCGCGCTGTGAATCTTCCGTTCGGGTAGAACGCCCCGAGATTCGGGATCAATCGCGGCTATCCAGCGTCCAAAGAGCTGGTCCGTGAACAGACTATTCGGAATACTGCCTTTGCTCGCCCCGGGCGTGCGAAAAAATACATTCCAATCGCCATGGCCGGGGTTCCATAGATCTTTGTTGTAGCCCTCCTGCGCCTCGTGCAGCAGCCTGTCGACCCCCTCACCCGCTACTTTTGGAATCGGCTCGCCCAGCGACTTTGCCATGGCGTTAACCGATTCGAGGCCATATACCCATGCCGAGTTAACATAACTCGAAATTCCCGGCATCTTCCAGATGTCGTAACTCTGATTTCCCTGCTTCGACACGATCAGGCCATCGTGATGGTCGAGTGTAAAGACGCGGTTTGCAGCCAAGACAGCGTACTTATAACCTTTTCGAGTCCAGTCGGGATCGTTGTACCACAGCGCATCCCGCCTCATCCGCACCAGAAATGTCGGCTCCTCGGCGTAATCCGCCGAATCATTCCAGATAGAATGCATCACCAATCCCGCATTTGGGCCATCTTCCGGGATTGTTGTGAAAAACTGGTCCATGTCCATCCGTTCCAACTCAGGCCAATTGATCATGTAGACCCAATTCGCATACACAAACACATCCATCGTGTTGTAGAAGTTATGCGGGGTCTCTACCTCAAGGAAGAATGGATCTTTCGTCAGAATTGTTGACGTTTCTACCGCGGACAGGGACCCGAACCACAGACGCTCTAAGGGAGCCGGCACATCGATTGATGCGTGCCAGGCATCGATGCCGCACGACCACTCGTTCGCCTGTGCCGACGCGAAATCCAATATCTCCTGTGTGTTTTGGAAGTTGCGAGTGTAGTACCTGACGTATTTATCAACCTTGGGGTAGTACCATGCGATGTAAAACCGCGTTGTCTTTCTGGAACCTGCCGCAAGTTTGAGCGTGACACTTACTCCCTTCGCATCCGCGTGACCTCCGTCCGCGGCAAAACTCAATTCGCCTGTCCCACTCTTGAATACGATCCTTCCCGCTCGGCCACTTACCCGCTCCCCGTCGATTGAGTTCTCCAGGGATAGCGAAATGTCGCGTGGGTTGCGGCTCAGATTCTCAACAGTTACATCCATCAACTGCACCGGCGTTGCCGACGCACGGAGGTCGTGGGGTAAAAGCGGGGCGAAGGCATCCACCTGCACGCGCAATCCGCTTGCCGGATCGGTGAATACAACTCGCCCTCGGGGAAGGAACACCTTCGTCTCGGCATGCTCGAAGCCAGTGGCATTGACCAGCCACGGCGCGGCGTTCGTCTGTAGCACCTTCACGGTATCGCCTTCACGCAGGACAAAGCCAAAAGATGACTGCGCAAACCCAGCAGGCGAAGCAACCTTGTCCACCAGGCGCTGCGCGTCATCTGCCGACTTCTGAAGCTTTTCCAGTGCCGCAGCATCTTCGGGGTCCGTCGATGCCCTGGCCGTACCGAGTTTTTCCCGTGCGTTCTCCAAATTCGCCGCCGTGGAGATCCGCGCAGCATCGGCCGTGTATTCCCACTCTCCCGCGTGCTGGCCGTACAACCCGTCGCGGGCACGACCATCGAAGTTCACATGCACGAAGCCATATTGACCAAACGCAGAGTAACCTGTCCCGATGCCACCCAGCGGAAAACCGAGCGTATTCGAGATGTCCGTCCAGCCGTCAGATACTCCGGGATACATCGCGGATGTGCAGACTTTCTGCGCATGCCCCCACACAGCCGCAATACAGAAAATGGAGATCGTCAATGCGACACTCGAACGAGTTAAGCTGCGGTGCAAACTCTTACTAAGTCCCGACATGGAAAGTTGCTCTTCCTAAAAAAGTAAAAGCGCCCGAAAAGTAAAGTCCTGCTTACAGGGCACGTGCAACATCTGTAACTCCACGGCCTCAAAAGTGGTTACCGGGTAGTGATATTCAACTCAGCCTGAATGCCTGATGCATCACCTTCCGTTACGTTATGGCTGGTTCGCAGGTCGCATCCGGATACCAAAATGTCTTTACAGCCCTGCGCTGCGACGAAGGCTCTGGAGCCTTCGGGCGCTCTGCTGGCGCTGAACCAGGCATCACTGACATTCGTCATATCCAGCATCGGTTCGCCTTTGAGGATAGGGGTCGAGGAAAGCCCGTCGACTCGCAAGCCTGAAACGTCGTCGCACTGGAGGGTCGGACGCCACTCGTCGCTTGGCGCTGAGAACGATACATTCCTTATAGACAGGCCGCGCACGTGGCGAACGTAGAGCCCGCTAGCCGGCAACCACCCGAACATCCGCGACTGGGGATAGTCGCCCGCAGCTTCAGGGACTGGATTGGCAACCCACTCCGGCTTTCCCGGCATCACCGTGTCGATACGAATGTCAGAGAGCCGAACGTCCTCGACGTTAAGCCCTGGAAGGCCCGTTATGGAACTCGTGAGTATGGCGTCGGTCGCATGCAAGCCGTCAATCACGACTCCGCGAAGCCCGTTCAGCGGCGACACTTTGTCCGTATGTCGCGTGCCGCGACGAAGGCAGATGGGCGCGCGGACGCGTCGCATCTGTATACCGCTGATCACCACTCCGTCGACCCAGCCCCCGTCCACAGCGCTTAGTTGGATACCTGCGATGACGCGCGAAGGCAATTGGACATCGTCGTTGTAAATTACGGAATTTGAGAACGTGATGTTCTCGAAACCTCCGTATGTTGTCGTTCCGAATTTAAAGCCGTTGCAGCAACCAGAAAGAATGCAGTTCGTGACGACGATGTTCTTTGAAAGGCGGCTCTCGCCGCCGTTTAAAGGCTCGCTCTTGAGACAGATCGCGTCATCTCCCGTCTCGATGATGCAATCCGAAATGAGAAGGTCCTGGCATCCTGTAGGATCGATCCCATCGGTATTTGGGCCGTAGACTGGATTCTTGATCGCTATACCGCGAATGACTACGCGGTCGCAGTTGAAAGGTCTCATCGTCCAGGCTGGGGCATTCTCGAGGCGAACATCTTCGACGCGCACGTCAGTGCAGCTCTCGAATTCGAGCATTGGTGAAGGGTGACGTGGCGTGTGCGTCCAATCCAGATGGACAGCGTCGCTCCAGCGCTTTGAGTCTGGAACCGGCTTGCGCAATGTAGGCTTCCAGAAGTTAGAGCCTTGGCCGTCGATTTTGCCCGGGCCGGCAACGCCAATGTTCTGGGCGTTGCTTGCAAAGATCAGGTGCTCGGGTTTGTAGTCGTCGATGTTCGGGCTACCGAGCAGCACCGCGCCTGCTTCCAGATAGAGAGTGACATTCGACTTGAGAACCACCGTGCCGCACAGATAGGAGCCCGGCTGGAGGTAGACCACTCCGCCGCCGGAAGATGTGCATGCGTCAATGGCGCGCTGTATTGCGGGAGAATCCATCGCGTGGCCATCACCCAAAGCACCAAATGAACGCGGATTGAAAATAGTCGGAACGACATGACCGTCGCTTGGTTGTGCTGCTGTGCTGCGGGTTCCCGCAACTG
Organism: uncultured Acidobacteriota bacterium; assembly: GCA_963830785.1. Classification (GTDB taxonomy): domain Bacteria; phylum Acidobacteriota; class Terriglobia; order Terriglobales; family Acidobacteriaceae; genus Telmatobacter. Next base: position 3,922 of record CAWHNV010000094.1, on the reverse strand, counting down.
CAACAACGCCGCCGAGAGCTGAAATCATCTGCCTACGATTCATTGAAAGGCGCCTCCACGCCGGTTGCTTGGTGGTTAGGAGCGAGGAAATTGTTCATTTTGCCTTCCCATCCACTGGTTCGTTGGTTTGATTGGAGCGGCCAACCCACCCTGTTTCAATTCAGACAACTTATGCGGAGTCCGCATGGCACTCCACGATTTACCGGATTCAGTGCGTGGCTTCTGTTCGTAAGCGTTCCGAGGAAATCATCGCAACCGTCCATTGCAACCCCCTTAGTGAACACCGAAGAAAACAATCTTCGCTCCTGGCTTGTCAAAGCTAGCCTCAATGACTGCGCGGCCGGATTTGTCCTGACTTACGTTTACGCCCTCGGTCGACCAGTGTTCTTTCACTGTCCTGTGGTGCGTTACGTATTCGTAAGTCCCCCGAACAGTGGCAAAGATCACCACGGCTCCGCGTCCGTTAGTGGCCGAAATCTTCTCGTGAATCTCGGGGCTGCCAGACACAATGCCCGTTACCACCGGATCGCTCGCGGTAATGTCATCGCGCACCTGCTTGTACTTTGCCAGTGTGCCTCCGATGAAGTTCACGCCCGAGTCGGAAACATTCAGCAGGTCTCCCCAGACTCCGTTCTGGCCCAGAATGAGCGACGCGACACTCACCTGCTGCCACTGCTCCGGGTCATCGGTAAAGTAGTGCGTCAGAAACAGCACGGACGGGATCCATTTGTCGAAGGCCAGAGGCGAGCGGGCATTCCACGCCCTTGCCTGTCCCGGAAAGAAGAATACATTCGGATTCGACGTTTTGCGGTCGTTGGGAATGTCGTAGTTTCTGTAGTAGGGGCCATTATTGATGAGGAAATACTTGCCCGAGGCGATAAAAGCCAGCCCCATGGCGCGCTCTGGCTCGGTGACATCGAAGTCGACAATGGTGCCTGGCACCGCGGCGGCAACCTTGTCCGCGATGCGGCTCATGTATTGCACGAGCTGAAAAGCGTACGAGTCTGCGCGCTCCTGCTCCGTGTTGTTCGCGCCACCATGATTATGATGCGGATCGTCGCATTGATACTGGTGGATCATGTCCCACTTGAAATAGCGAACGCCCTTCTCTTTTGCCAGCCAGATCAGCTCGTCCGCCAGGTAGTCCGCATAGCCGCTGGCCAGGCACATCTGGTCGATTTTTTCGGCGCCTCCCGATTGCTCGCGCAGGACCATGCTGCCCTGCCATGACATGCGCCACTCGGGATGCTCGATGAAAGCTTTGCTTGACTCAGCTGCCAGGGTGGGGCCGATCCAAAGGCCGAGCTTCATCCCGTAACCGTCGAGCTTCGCCCTTATATCCTCTAATCCGTTTGGGAAGCGAGCAGTGTCGACGGTGGTCCAGTCGCCGGTCTTCCGGAACCATCCACCATCGATTACAAAGACGTCGACGCCCATACGGTGGGCCACGTCGATTTCTTTCAGAATGTTCTCTTGATTCATCGGATAGGGTTTGCCACTCCACCAGTTGCCGTTCCACCACTTATTCCGCTCCTGGTGGCCGTAGGTGTTGTAGTAGACGTACGGCATGCGCGTGGCCATGTTGACGGCCATGGACTTTAGAACGAAGAGGCGATAATTCGAGGCCAGCCGATCCATGTCGCCCGCTACCGCGGCTGTCTCCAGCCACACGGTCGAGTAGCTGTGATCCACATCGATCGTTTGTCCAGGGAAGTAGTTTCCCTTAACCGCGGTAAGGCGGATCACACGGTCAGGGCCGAGCTGATAGTGCAAGAAAGCAAACGGGGCCTCGGAGCCATGCTCGTATGCCACAAGAAAGCTGTGGCGACCATCGCTGGCGGCAAGGATGGGCCCCATGAAATCGCTGCTGTCCTCGAAGTTGCTCGCGGAGATCTCTTGCTCGGCGAGCGTGTAGCTGTGGCTGAGCTCGACAAAGTTCGAAAGCGAGATCTCCTTCACCTCGGGGAACTGCCGCAGCGAAGTTTCGAAGTACGTCAGCCGGTTCTGTCCTGCTGGCGCCGTCATCGTGTGGGGCACATCGGACTTTAGCGTATAGCGGAAACGCACCACCGGCGTTTCTCCGTTCACTTGAAACTCGATGCGCAGGCTCAGGTGCGAATCACCGATAAGCAATCCCTCAAAGGCGTATTCCGTTGCGCCATTGTCCAAGTGAATGGGCTTGCCCGCTTCGGCAAAATGAAACGCCTTCGCTACAACCTGCTTTCCGTCGACCTCAAACACCGGCGGAGCAAACGAGTAGGCAGGGCCGCCACCCGCCGCGCCGTACCTCCAGAGGCAGCCTGGCCCACAGGAAAGCGCAATCCAAACTTGCGCGTTGCGAACGCTGTCCGCTTTCTGAGACGCGGCCACAGGCGCGGCCTGTGCGCCAAGCGCGCAAAGCAGCAGCACTGATGTCGCCAGCCCGATTCCCACAACCCGATTCTCGCGTCTTGCTACCATCGCTTTCACTCTTTCTATGTCGGGGATTTAATTAGCCTCGACCGATTTCTCTTTGACGGTGCTTATGTTTGTCTGACCGTTATCGGGCACATGTTCTGGGTGCTTTCGAACACCGTGCATGTCGCATAGGTTAAGAATTAAGAGCACTCGGATCTCCTCAAAGCATCTCTTCGGCTGCGGTAGCGAGCGTAGTGTCCTTTGCGGCGCGCGACCAGAGAATGCGAAAGTCAGTGACATTACGCAGTACGAAATTGGACTTGGGCGCCGCGGTGATGGCGAAGAAGTCTGCGCGGTGGACATCTTCGAGCCAGATTGCAGGGCGCGGATCAGGATTGGAGGAGGCGATTTCGACGTGGCTCATTTCGAGGTTCTTCAGGTGGCGGATGAACAAGCCGCTGGTCGGCATGGGCCCGAAACGGTTGAGATCCGGATAGGCATCTTCGATTTCGGGAACCTCGATGTTGTGCCAGTTAGGAAAGGGTTTGGAATCAGCGCTGGAGTCAATCGCTGCGGGCAATCCCACATTGCCGAAGTAACAATTGTTGATTTTGACGTCTTCAATGAAGTTCGACGGTATGCCGGAGAACATTGAAGATTTGTATGAAGACAAATTGTGGCTGACGATATTCGAGATCAGAACACGGCGCAAGGTTCCGGGCCGCATGGTGTCGGCGGGACCGCGATTCCGTCGATTCAAACGCAGGAAGAGCGGCGCATCTGCCGTGTCGCGCAGAGTAACGTTGGTGATTGCGATATCTTCGAGCGTGGCGCCGTCCGCGGTCTCAAGTGAAATTCCATCGGAGCCTTCGCACACGCAATTCGAAATCGTGATATTGCGGAAGCCACCGTTTGATTCTGTGCCGCATTTTATCCGGCCATTGCGTCGGACATGGTCGGTGTCTGCAAACTTCTTCCATGTGCCATCGATCAAGCTGCCAAGTTCGTAGGCCCCGGTCACAAAACAATTGGCAATTGTGATGTTATCTGTTGACCGTAGATAACCTAGCGCATAACTCGACTTGGGACAGATGGCGTCGTCCCAGGGTGAATTGACGGTGCAGTTCGAGACGCGGACGTTACGGCAGCAATCGATGTCGAAGCCATCGCGATCGGTGTCGACCAGCAGATTATCCAGCGTAAGGTTGTCAACGCCAGTCGCAAGTACCGCAAAATGACCACCCTTAAGAACGGAGAAGTCACGCAGCAGCACGTTATGACAATTCTTCAGTGCGATGGTCTTGTTCCCGACACCGGCCTGTTCAGCGACGAAGGAGATGTAGCCGGGGCGTGTGGTCGCGGTGCCGTGCGAGAGGCCTTTGCCATGGATGACACCGGGGCCGTCTATGGAAAAGTCGCTTATTCCCTCACCGACAAAAAGCGAATTGTGCCAGTGATTGTGACCATAGTCCTGAAACTGCTCCCATGGCTGTGCCGGTCCCGCAGGGTCGTAGGTGCCACCGTT
>CAWHNV010000093.1:0-11326 GCA_963830785.1 uncultured Acidobacteriota bacterium | reverse complement strand
ACCGCGGCGGATCACTCGATGGGCTGCGCGCGAAACGGCTGTCGCACGCGCACTTTATTATTTTCGCGTTCGTGCGTCCGCGCTCTACCCTCGAGCACGTCCTCGGCACTGAGCAGCCCCACGACCTTGCCGCTGCCGCGCTGGGTCACCGGCAGAACGAAAACATGCCGTGTGGCCATGCGCTCGGCCACTGCACGCAACGTCTCGTCGGGATGTGCCACCTCGGGCGCAGATTGCGATGCGACCTGCCGGGGCGCGCCGGAGCTTGCCAGAGCAGCCAGGTCGCCGCGCGTCATCACGCCTGTGAGCCGCCCCTCGTCATCCACCACCGGATAAAGGCGCTGTCCGCGCTGGCTGTTTTTGTTGCGTCCGTGTTGGAGCCAGGCCCGAGCATCTTCGGCGCTCATTCCGGCCGGCAACACCACGGTGCGCGTGCGCATGGTTTCAGCAACGCGCACTGTCTCCAGCGGATCCACGCCGTACTCGCGGCTGAGATGATGGCCGCGCCGGCTGATGCGCTCGGTGAGAATGGAACGCTTTTGCAAGAGCACGGAAAACCCATGCGCCACAACCGAACTGGCCAGCACCGGCAGCAGGAGTCCGTAATTATGCGTGAGCTCCAGGCTCAAAACCGCGGCCGTGAGCGGACAGCCAATAGCCCCGGAGAAGACCGCCGTCATTCCCACCAGCGCCCACGCTCCTGTCGACATCGACGGCAAGATGGGAGTGAAGAGCGCGCCCAGTGCGCCGCCAATCATGAGCAACGGCGCCATGATGCCGCCCGACGTACCCGATCCCAGCGAGAACGACCAGATGATGCTCTTGACGATGAGAATGCCCGCGATGAGTTGCCAGGTGCGATTGCCGGCAAGCAGTGAATCGATTACGTCGTAGCCGGTGCCCAGCGCGCGAGGAAAAATCAAGCCGCCCACGCCCACCACTACGCCGCCGATGGCCGGCCACCACATCCAGTGGATGGGCAAGCGATGCTCGAAGAAATCCTCGCTTGAGTAAACGGCGCGGCTCAGAATCATGGCCAGCGCTCCGCCGGCGACGCCCAGCAGCAGCGCACCCGCGAGGGCTGCGGGCTGCATTTCGCCGGTCATCCCCGGCATGGGAAATAGCGGACCGCCGCTCAGGAAGAAGCGCCGCAACACGCCTGCGGTGATTGCCGCGACGGCGACGGGCACAAAGGAGCGCGGCCGCCACTCGAAGAGCAGCAACTCCACTGCGAGCAGAATTGCGGCCAGCGGCGTGGAGAATACGCCAGCCATGCCGGCCGCGGCTCCGGCCACCAGCAGCGTGGAGCGCTCCGCATCGGTGAGATGAAAATACTGGCCCAGCAGCGATCCCACCGATCCCGCGGTCATGATGATGGGGCCTTCCGCGCCGAACGGGCCGCCGGTCCCGATGGCTACCGCCGACCCCAGCGGCTTGAAGAGGGCCACGCGCGGACTGATGCGCGCGCCGTGAATCAGGATCGACTCGAGCGCCTCGGGAATGCCGTGACCGCGAATTTTGTCGGAACCGTATCGCGCCATCAAGCCGACAATGATGCCGCCCGCGACGGGCACGAAGAATGCCAGCCAGTGCAACTGATTTTGCGCGGGCGAAATGAACGTCCAACTTAACCGCTGGTAATAAAACAGATTGGTGCAAGCGTAAATCAGGTGCAGGAGAATCCAGGCCAGGGCTGCGCCGGCTGCGCCCAGGATCAGGCCCAGACCGCTCAACATGATCATGCGGGGGCCGGCGTTAAAGTCTCCCAATTGCGAGTTTGGTTGCACTTTTGCGTGGGGATCGGCGGGTCTCATCGCGCGACCGCCTTTTCTCTGGACATTGGTGCGCCGCGTTTTGCGCCGCGCAAAATTTGGTTGAGGGCGCGCACCAGCTCCGGCCCGGACTGCTCCAGCTCGCGGGTATGAAAATGGGAAAGCGAAGTCAGAACGCGCTCACCCTGCGGGGTGACGCGCAGCAGAATGCGGCGATGGTCGGCATGGTCGCCCGAGCGGCGCAGCAATCCCTGTTCGACCGAGCGGTCTACCAGTTCCACAGCGCTGTTGTGCTTGAGCAGCATGCGCGCGGCTACATTGGCGATGGTCGGCGCGATGCCTTCCGGCATGCCGCCCACGCACTGCACCAGCTGGTATTGCTGGGTGCGCAGGCCCATTTCTTCCGCGGCCAACTGGCTCACATGCAGAAAAAGACGCAAACGGTAGCGGAATTCGGCCAGGCGCCGCAGGTGCCGGACATCGAGTTTTGCCGCGCCGCCGACCTTGCCAAGGGGTGTGAGGCTCGGGCGATCGCCGCGGGGCGAGCGGGGATGCTTCTTCATTAATATATCGTATCACGATATATATTTCGAATCCACGATACCGGCCTGCGCGCAGCCTCCGCCATCCACGCCCTGCCGTCCCGCACCCCCGGGGGCTATCATCTTCATGCACCATTTTTGAGCATCAACCCACCATCCAAATTTCGAGGAATTCGCATGAAAGCCGTTTTGAAACTTGCAGCATTGGGATTACTTTTGCCGGCCGCGGCCCTGCAGCTTGCCGCGCAACAGGATTACTTCAGCAACTGGCCCGCGGGACGCTCTCCGCAGGAGGTGGGCAAGGCGCTGGCCGAGCATTTTGTCACCAGCCCGCACCAGCACAATCCGGGCACAATTTTTTATGGCGAAGTTGGGACCTGGTACGGCGCGCTCACTTTTGCCGAGCTCACGCACGACACCGATCTGCGCGATAAGCTGATCAAGAAATTCGATCCGCTGTTTCCCGGCGGCGCTGAGGATGCTCTCATCCCCAAGCGCGACCACGTCGACGACGCCATCTTCGGCATCGTGCCCCTCGAAATCGCTATCCAGATTAAGGACAAAAAGTATCTCGACTACGGGCTCACTTTTGCCGACAAGCAGTGGGTCGATCCCCAGCCCGACGGCCTCTCGCATGAGACGCGCTACTGGATTGACGACATGTATATGCTCACGATCCTGCAGCTCGAGGCTTACCGCGCCACCGGCGACAAGAAATACCTTGACCGCGATGCCAACGAGATGGTGGCTTATCTCGACAAGCTGCAGCAGCCGAATGGCCTCTTCTATCACGCGCCCGATGTGCCCTTCTTCTGGGGCCGCGGCGATGGATGGGTGGCTGCAGGTATGACGGAAATGCTGATGACGCTGCCTGCCGATCATCCGCAACGCGCGCGCATCATGGCCGGCTACAAGCTGATGATGGCGGCGCTGCTCAAGTACCAGGCCGCGGACGGCATGTGGCGGCAACTCATCGACCATGACGAAGCGTGGGAGGAGTCCTCCAGCTCCGGCATGTTCACTTTCGCGCTGATCAGCGGCGTCAAGGACGGCTGGCTCGACGGGCCCACTTACGGCCCTGCCGCGCGCCGTGCATGGATCGCGGTTACCGGGTTCATCGACCAGAACAACGATGTGACCAACATCTGCGCGGGCACGAATAAGTTCAATAGCCTGGATTATTATTTGCAGCGCCCGCGTAGAACGGGCGATTTCCACGGCCAGGAACCGATTCTGTGGGCGGCGTCGGAGTTGCTCAGGTAAGTACGGCCCCTTGCTCTGACCGGCGTTTTTTGGAGCTATAATTCCGGCCAGAGATCAATCTATGTTTATGCAGCTTGATTGCGGCCGGCGCTCGCCGGCTGTGCTGCTTCTCGCCGTGCTGACTCTGGGTGGTGCAATCATTCCTATGCAGGCACAGACGAGCGCGGCGGTTCCGGAGGAAACGAACGCGAAGGCCCCGGCCTATGAGGTTGTGTCGATCAAGCTCGCAAGCCCGGGCGACCGCGACGCTGGATCGAAAGATTTGCCCAACGGCATTGACTTCAAGAACATGTCGCTGGCCTGGCTCATTTACGAGGCCTACGGGATCGTGCTGGAAAGCCAGATTTCGGGACTGCCGGAGTGGGTGAAGACCGACCACTACAGTATTTCGGCGCGGGTGGACGAGGACACTGCCGAAGCCTGGAAGAAGCTTTCGCCAAAGGAGATATGGAAGCAGCAGCAGCTCATGCTACAGGCGATGCTCGCCGACCGCTGCCAATTGAAGATGCGGCACGAAGTGAAGGAACTGCCGGCCTACGACTTGGTGATTGCCAAGGGCGGATTGAAGATGAAAGAAGCTGCGCCGGATGAGGAGGAGTCCTTTTTCTGGAAGCACTTCTCTACGTCCAGCGATGCCGGTCAGAGTGAGGGGTACACGATTACCGCGACCGCTCGTGCTGTCACGGCTCTGGGACTGGCGCGGAGTCTGCCGAGCAATGCGGGGCGCATCATTGTCGACAAGACCGGCTTGGGCGATAGGAGATTCGATTTTGAGTTGAAGTGGTCGTCCGATCAGGACGCACCGGCGGATAAAGGCGGCACGGGCCCGTCACTCTTCAAGGCGCTGGAGGAGCAACTCAGCCTTCAACTGGAACCCGCAAAAGAGCCGGTCGATACGTTTGTCGTGGAGCACATGGAGCGGCCGTCGGCGAACTGAACTGCCGCCACTTCGGTTCACCCCAGAGGCGCAGCGGCGTCTTTGGATTCAGAGATCCAAGTAGGGCACTCGTTCAAGAAAGGCGTGGTCGCGCGATGATCGAACGTATTTACTCGCCTCGTAAATCTCCCCAACAACTATTGCTTATCGCTATCGGCCTGGCTGCCCTAGCTCTGCCTGTGCTGGGCCAATCCAACGCTCCAGCACCGCCAGGCGCGAGCGCTAAACCGCCGGCCTATGAAGTTGTTTCCATCAGAGAAAACAAATCTTTAAGTTCGAGCAGCGGGGACCGTGTAAACGGCGGCTCATTCTCGGCAGAGAATGAAACGTTACTGCTACTGATCGCCACGGCATACCACCGCATCACCGCGTCCGACCAAGGGATTGTTATGCTTGACCAGATCACAGGCTTACCGGGTTGGGCGGAATCGGAACGATTCAATGTCGAGGCGAAGATGGATGCGGATGCCGCCGCAGCTGCGCGGAATCTCCCGTTTATGCAATTAATGCAGCTGCACCAACCTTTGTTGCGAGTGGCGCTGTCGGAGCGCTTTCAACTGAGGACTCACTTCGAGACAAGAGAACGGCCTGTTTACGATCTGGTGATTGCCAAAGGCGGGTCCAAACTCAAGGAATCGACCACAAGCGAAACCGGTGTGTTGCGCCGTTCGAACGGGGATTGGGAGGGCCGAAGCTATCCGATCGACGGGCTCGCTTTCAACCTATCGGGCGAACTCGGACGCATTGTGGTGGATAAGACCGGTCTTGCAGGTAAGTACAGTTTTACCCTCCATTTCACCCCAAATGACCAGCAAGGATCGCCCGATGCCGGGCCCACGCTCCTCACCGCGCTCGAAGAGCAGCTTGGGCTTAAACTTGTTCCGGCCAAAGGCCCTATCGACACTCTCGTCGTCGATCACGTGGAGCGACCTTCGGCAAATTAGCACGTCCAACTCTTCAAACGAGAAACGTGTGCCTTCGATCTTCGCCCAGCCTCAGTTGGGAGTCGGTTTGCGTACCGGGAAAAGCCAAATGCCGGGGATCATGTTCGAAGCGGCCTGTGAAGCAGCGCCGGGCCGGGGTGCTCTTCATAGCGATAAGAAAATTCGAAAACTTGCTGCGTTCGCCAGCTTCTTCCTCTTGATGGGCGCTCGTCTCCTTTCGGGTCAAGACAATTCCAGACCACTTTCTCCAACCGAGGCCTACAAGGCCGCGCTCGCACCGTTTACAGAGACACGGGGCCAGGCGAACGACCTGACGGATGCCGATAAGTATGCTTTGAGCATCGGGATCGCTCAAGCCTCTCGCGACTGTCTCGCGCTGTCCGCAGACATCTCCGCTTTTGCCGGGAACGGCAAAGAACTATTCGGGCTGGGACAGCTTTGCATTTTCGGGCAGCAGTTTGAACCCGCGCGTGCAGCCTTGGTGGATTATCTCGCTCTTCCAAAGCCACCGCAGAGGGAGCAGGCTCTCTTATTGCTCGTGCGCGCATTTCTCGCCCTCGATTCACCCGTCTCTGCGGAGTCTCAGGTGGACTCGCTGCTTAGCGATTATCCCTACGATGCTCCCATTCACGTCGCCATTGACCAGATTATCGATAATACGGAGGGAGATAGAGGCCTGAACTTTATCGCTCTCAAGCTCTGCGCGACACAGGGTGCCGCAACACTCCCATTGCTTGCTGGCGGGAAGGTTCTCGAAGGAAAGGATGGCAGCGCGTCCGTTGCGACATTGTTCGCTGATGCCGTGCGGTGCAGCGCCCTTGCGCACAGCGCAGGTAAACCGGACACCCTGGAGGCTCTGGCTGCGATCGTGCAGCAGCCGGCCTGGGCTGGCACAGCAGATTTGCCAGCAATGCAGGCCGCGCTCGAACGACAGCAGATGGTGGGGAAAAGCGCTCCCCTGACGTCTTTTCACGGATACCTGCTGGGGAGCAACGGGCTCGTTCCACGAGTTGTTTCATTGAGCCGCGGCCAGGTATTGTTGGTCGCCTTCACTCTTTGGTCACCTAGCACGCCCGAGGTCACGAGCAATCTGTCGAAGCTGGCGCCGCAACAGCCGATCTATGCGATCACCAGTTGGCATGCGAATACCGGACGCGATGACGTTCGATCGAGTGACGTGTTCGATGGACTGCGGTCCTGGCGGCAGAGCTTGCCGAAGAAGGTCTCGATCCTTATCGTACCGGACTCAGTGCTAAGCGAATTTCACAGTGATACCTTTCCCGCAGGCATACTGATGCGCGACGGGGCAGTGCTCTCCAACATCGTACTTTCAAGCGAGGGTGCAGAAAGGCTCCTCGTCAACGCCTTCGCCGAAAACTCCAGTACACATTAACCGAGCCGTTAATCCAATCGCGTCAGGTACGCATCGCCTTCCACCGGCTGCACCTGCCGCGCAATGGATGCGGCCGTGGCGCGGTCGTCGCCTAGCGGGCGAATGCGCACCCAAAAGCTGTTCTCGCCGGGGAACTCGATTACGTTCGCGTCGGGATAAAGCTGGATCAGTTGCGCTTTCAGTTGCAGGGCATCGCTTTCATTGTGGAAGGCGCCGATTTGCACGCACCAGCGGCCGCCGGTCGAGATGGGCTTGGGTGTCTGGTACACATCCAGGCGCACTTGCGCGAGGCCGTTGCGGTAAACTCCTACCGCTTTGGCCGATGCAATCGTGAGGTCGATCATGCGGTCGGCGACAAACGGGCCGCGGTCGCTGATGCGCATGGCGCTCGACTGGCCTGTCTTCAAATTCGTCACGACAATCAGCGAGCCCATGGGCAGCGTGCGATGCGCCGCGGTCAGCGCGTTGTCGTCGAAGACCTCACCGTTGGCGGCTTTGCGACCCTTGTAGGGAGCGGTATACCAAGAGGCCAGGCCAATCTCGCTCAGGATGGGTGCGTGCGTGGCGACGTAATTGAGATCTTCCTGGCTCACTCCGCCTGGCGGCAGGGGCGTGTTGGGAATCTTCGCGCTCGGCTGGTTGGCGCCTGGCGCTGGCGGCTGCTCGGACGGAGCCGGCCGCGCTCGAGGCGGCAGCGATTGCGCCGGGGGAACTTGCGCGGTGTTTTTGTGGTGGCAGCCGGTTAATATGAGCGACGCCGGGATTAGAAACGCCAGACACAGCAATGCCGGGAAAAGCCGCACCGGGGCTAGAAATCCCAGACGCAGCCACACCGGGCCGCGCAACCCCACCGCTAGCGCCGCCGATGCAGCCGGGCTGCTGTGCCGGTTCAAAACAGGCGTGGGAATCTTCAACTGCGCGGTTCTCCGGAAGTTTTCGGTGGGCTGTCTTCCGCTGCAGTGCTGCGTGGGCCCGGAGCCGGACCGTTGCGCTGTTCAAACCGGTCGGCAAGGTTGCGCAGAGTGTCGGCGGCCGTGCGCATGGCCGAGATCGACTCGCGCCGCACCTGTGGGATGACCGCGTCGTTGACATACGCAACGGCGTGGCGCAGTTCCATCTGGATCAATTCGATGGCTTCATCAAGGCGCTGACCGATGCTGGGCCCACCCCAGTTTGGCGTATTGTTGGTGCTCATAGCACTGCCTCTCTTTGCCGGTTACGCAAAACCTAACCTGTCCAAAGTCTGCTTGACGGCGCGGATCGAGTCAACGTCCGCGAAAAATTGAGGGAATCGCAAACATTACTATTGACGCATTCGGGTGCATTCCGGATGATGGGCTAGAGTCCCCCACTGAACCGCCGCCAGGGGAAGCCCAGACAGGCCCCGGTGCGGCGAACCTTTTGGGCTACGTGAACTGGACCGGGATTGGGCGCGGGGTGGGAAGCCCCGCGTTCCAGGCCGCCAGGAGGCCAGCGCTACAAGTTCGTAGCCCTTTGGGGAAATTCTGGCGCTTGCAAATGGCCGCTAGCCTCTTTGCCGCTAGCCGACGTCCGGGATTTCCGGACCCATGCCCTGGCCGTTCCACGAGCTCGCCTTTTCGTTCGCAACTTCGGGCTGCGGGCCGTTGTTCTTTCGGGTAAGCGGATCGACGTAACTTCTGTCAGCGAGGTTCGGATCGTTTGAAAGACGATGCGTTTCACATGAAGGACGTTGGATGCGGCGGGAGGGCATCGGGAAGGCTGGGCTTCGCGCGGCTTTTGCGGGGCGACATGTTGGTTTTGGGGCTGCTCACTTTTGGGCTGGCCCTGGGCGCGAGCGGCGCAATCGGGCAAACTGGTTCCGGAGCTGGAGTTGGCGGTGGGGCCGGTGCTGAGGCCACGCCGGCGCCGACCGCCGCGAGCCAATCGACACAGCCCGACGCCGTGGCTCCTGAATCAACCTCGAAAACGAAAAAGCCCGCAAAGCCGCTCGACCCATGCGATATCAAGAACTCTGGCGCGTCGATGGTCGCCACCGGAGGCCTGCGGGCCGTCGCCGTGCTCGGCATGGGTGAAACCGATCGTACCGCCGGCAGCTCCGCGGAGGAGTCCAAGGTCTGCAGCCGATTCAAGGCCATCAACTGGTACGACCGCTTTGTTACCGGCCCGGACGTGATGCGTTTTTCGCCCGAGCAAAAGTTTCGCCTGGCAGTGACCAACATCATCAACCCGTTCAACCTGGGCACCATCGTGGGTGAAGCCGGCTTCGAAATCGCCGTCAACTCGCACACGCCTTACGGTCCGGGAATCGACGGCTGGGCCAAGTTGTCGGGCACCAACCTTACGCAGGACATGACGGACCAGTTCTTCGGCACCTTTCTCATTCCCGCCATCACTCACACCGATCCGCATTATCATCGGCGGCCCGACCTCAGCCTTCCGCGCCGCATCTGGCATTGCGTCGATCAGATCGTGTGGCAGCGCGACGACAATGGCGGCCATACCTTGAATTATTCCGAGCTTGTCGCGCCCGTCTTTGACATCGGTATCTCGAATCTCTATGTGCCGGGCCTGGAGACGCACTTCAGCGCCGATGCCGAGCGCTACGTCGTCGGCCTCGCCACTGCGCCTATCGACAACTTCATCACTGAGTTCGTGCCCTCGATCGCAAGCCACATTCACACGCACGTGGTTTTTGTGCAGCGCGTCATTAACCAGGTGGCCGCGAATCCACCATAGCCGCCGCTCGCCGGAAATCCGATTCGGTCGCGGCGCTCCGTTTCCGCGATGCAACCTTTACACCCGGTTTGCGTCCTAACCTCTTAGAACCGGCCTTCCATCGCTTTCCCAGGTTACGGTTCTCGAAGCAATTCGTCAGCGGGCTGGATTACCCTGGGCAGCCTGCAAACCGAACTTTCATCGAACGAGGTCCGGTTCTTGGAAAGTGGCGCATCCTTTCACGAAGCCATGAGAAAGGTCGCGACGGCCCGTGCGATGCGCGGGCGGCGATTGCTGGCGCTGCTCTTTTTGGGGTGCGCGCTTTCTATCGCCTCGCGCACCGGCCCCCTGGTACTCGCGCAGGATGCGCAGTCTCCGCCTGCCGCACCCGCCGAAACCGCGCCGCAAGCGCCCGCGGCTCACGCACCGCAAAGTCCCGCCGCTGCGATTCATCAACTCGCCACGCAATTCGCCGAGCCCTGCCTGATCAAAAATACCGGCGCAACGATGACCGCTACGGCCTCCATGCGCGCCATGGCGGTTTTGGAATTCATCGGGGTCAGTCCATCAGCCGGCGCGACTGCAGTGGAAACCAAGGTCTGCGTCCCTTTCCTGCCCATGAGTTACTGGTACGCGCGATTTCTCGACGGTCCGGAGGTGAAGCCGCTCACGCCAGAGGAAAAGGCTTTGCTCGCGGGGCACAACCTGCTGGACCCCTTCAACCTGCTTACCATCGGTGGTGAAGGCGCCATCTCGGTCGCCGCCAACTCGCACTCGGCATACGGCCCTGGCTTTCCGGGCTGGGGGCGCTACATCGGCGTGAGCTTTACCCAGGATTTGACCGGCGAATTTTTCGGCACTTTTCTCATTCCCTCACTTGTCCACCAGGACCCGCACTACCATCGCATGCCCAACGCGAGCATCCGGCGGCGCATCTTCCATTGCATCGCGCAAATTGTCTGGACGCAGGGCGACGACGGCCGCAGCATGCTCAACTACGCCGATCTGGGCGGCTTCGCCATCGACGACGAAATCGGCAATCTCTATGTGCCCGGCCAGCAGACGCGCGGGAGTGCCACTGCCGAGCGCTATGTTATCGGCCTGGCTACGGCGCCCATTGACAATTTCGTCACTGAGTTTTTGCCCGACGTGGCGCGGCACGTACACGTCCAGGTCGTCATCATCCAGCGCGTGATCAACCAGGTGGCGCGGACGGATAATACGGCGCAGTGAGCAGCACGTATTCCTGCGTGGCCGCGCATATCTCCGCTGCGACGATGTACCAGGTTTCACATACACAGGTTGCCAAACAGGAGTATGATGGCTCGCAAATTCAGCGCCCAAAGGTGCCGTTATGCGAACCAGAAGGCTTTGTTTGCTGCTGGGACCGTCGTTCGCATTCTTGCTTGCATTCGCAATCATTTCTCCATCTGTCTGTGCACAGACCAGCGAATGGGCCTGGATGAGCGGTAGCAGCGTGATTCCGCCCACCGACACCGGGCCGCCGGGAGTTTACGGAACGCTGGGCGTTGCCAGCGCGACGAACGTGCCGGGCGGACGGTATTACGCCGTAAGTTGGACGGACAAACAGGGTAATTTATGGCTGTTTGGAGGAGAGGGGGAAGATGCAGTTGAGACCTACGGCATACTGAACGATCTCTGGGAGTTCAATGTCACCACCAGGGAATGGACGTGGATGAGCGGGAGCACCACGATTCCTGGATACGGCGACGGCCAGCCGGGGGTCTATAGCAAGACCAACGAACCAGTTAACCAGC
>CAWHNV010000092.1:0-7052 GCA_963830785.1 uncultured Acidobacteriota bacterium | reverse complement strand
TGCGATGATATCCGCCCGTTCGTATAGGCCGGCATTGGAGCTGGAGGTTGTGCTCGCTGAGCTTGAGGGGCAGGCTGGAACACTTCTAGACGCGAGGATGGTCGAGACGTGTGTTTCTCTGTTCCGCGAGAAGCAGTGTGAACCTCCGTGCCGAAACGTGACGGGGGGACGTTCAACGTCCGACCCCGACTGTCTCATAAGAATGGTCGCAAACCGGCCGGCGCTCAGGCTTGGGAATCTTTGATAAGAAGCTGCAAGTGATTCGACACGCACAGAGAGGTACGGGCTTGCGGCAGCAGAAGCTCATGCACTCGGCGTTCCAGATCCTGAGTTGTCGTCCCGGGGCTCATGCAGATGAAGTCGTGCCCTGATACTTCTTGCAGTCGTTCAGGAGTAATCGAGCCGCGAACTGGAAGGGCCACGGCGTTTTCTTCCGACTCGCTCACTTGCCGACTTGCTAACTGGCCGTCTCGCCAAGCAGCCGCTCGACTTCGGCGTGCAGCCGGGCCGTGATGGCGGCCTCAGTGTCCTCGGGGCTGAAGCGGATGGCTTCGCCTACGCGCACCTCGAGATTCCCGGAGCGGAACCAGCGGCGGCCGGCCTTCATTTCGCCCAAGCCGCGAATGGCGGTTGGCACCACGGGCACATCACTTTGTTTGACGAGGAGCCCAATGCCGGGGCGGAAGCGTGCGAGTTGGCCCTCGGAACGCGCGCCCTCGGGAAAGACCATGACACTATAGCCGCGATCCATTGCCCGGCCCGCGTGGGCAAAGCTCAACTGGAAATCGCGCTGGCGCGGCAGGGGGAAGACGTTGTAGAACGCCGTGACCAGCCAGTAGGCGGGCGGGCCGAGGAGATAGATGCCTTTGTGTCCCGGCGGCCAGTCGGGATTGCGCCAGTGACGGTAGTCGTCGAGCATGTCGCCCGCCATGGCTACGGCGATATGGCGGCGCAGGGGGCCGGGAAGCCCGTATTGAATCAGCGGGCCGTCGTAGGCCGTGACGTGGTTGCCCACAATGAGCAGCGGGCCCGGCGGCAATGGCTTGGCTGGCCCCACGACGCGCGGCGCGGCCAGGAGCCAGGTGAGCGGGCGCTGGATGACTTCAAGAAAAGCCACGCGCAGCCATTGGAACGGCTTCCACCACGGCCACTCGGGATAGACAAAGTGGACGCGCGGCGCGGGGGGAATCGCTATTGCCTGTTCCGTGGTCCCTGGTTCTGTGATCCCTGTCTGATCAGCCTTCAGTCCCTCAGTCCCGGGGCCCTTGGTCCCTGTCTTTTCGGTACCTGGTCCCTTGGTTCCTGCACTTTCGCTCCCTTGCTCGCTCGCGCCCTCGGCAGAAGCGCCCGCCACGAGTTTGCGCAACTCACCGAGCGTGCGCACTTCTTCGAGCAGGCCGGTGCCCTCGACGATGCCGAGCCGCTCCTCGATGGCTGCGGAAAGTTGCACGCGGCCCAGGCTGTCGAGGTGCAGATCTTCGGTGAGGCGCAGCTCGTCGCCCACGCCGGGGTGGGCTTCGCCGGTGATTTGCGCGATGAGCGTGAGCAACCAGTCGGAGGAGGGGCCGAAGTTGCCGTCCGGCGTGCCGGGAGCGTCACTGCTGGGGGTCGCGGCCGCGGCCTGCATCCGGGCCAGCCACGCGGCCACGGGTTTGCGGCGCACTTTTCCTGTCGAGGTGCGGGGCAAATCGGGCTCCGGCCACAGCACCCAACGGCTGATGCGCTGGAATTCGGCCAGCTTGGCGTTGGCGCGCTCGATGGCCCCCGCTGCATTACATCCCGTGCCCCGGCAGGCCAGTACGGCGCATGGTTCCGGACCGTTTGGAGTCTCCATGGCGACGACGGCGCAGGCAGCAATTTCGGGCTGCTCCTCGATGGCCGCTTCAATGTCCTCGGGGTGGATGTTGAGGCCCGCTGCGGTGACAATGACCTCGCTCTTGCGGCCGAGAAAACGCAGCTCGCCCGATTCCTGCCGCTCCGCAATGTCTCCGGTGGCCAACCATTCGTCTTGCCGCGGGTGCAGTTCGCCGGCAGCCCAAGTAGCGCTGGAGATCATGGGGCCACGGACCAGGACTTCGCCGTCGGGAGCGAGTTTGACTTCGCGGCCTGCCATGGGTTTGCCAATGGTGCCCTTGGCCACGTGGAAGGGGTGGTTGAGCGTGATGAGCGCGGTGGTCTCGGTCATGCCGTAGCCCTGCACCAGTACGAATCCGAGCGCGTTCCAGAACTGCTCGAGCGGGCCGGGCAGCGCACCGCCGCCGGAGACGAAGGCCCAGAACCTGAAACCGAATTCGCGATGAACGGCAAGGAAGCGCCACCAGCGCTGCCAGGGCTTGAGTCTTGGCGAGGCGGAGATTCTTTCGGCCAGGCCCGGATGGCTGGCTTCGAGATGAGCCTTGAGGAGGGCCAGGACGCGCGGTACGGCTGCCATCACGTTGATGCGCTCGGTGTGGATGAGCTCGACGATGTGCGGGGCGGCGAGCCGGCTATCGAAATGCAATTCGGCCCTGAAGATGGGCGGGATCCAGAGCCCCATGGTTTGGCCGAAGACGTGGCTCAGGGGAAGCGTGTGCAGAATGCGCAGGGGATGAACGAGCCGCTCGTAGCGCATGTACGGCTGGGCGCCGGCTTCAATCGGCCCGATGCTGGCCAGGACATTGCCGTGGGTAATGACAACGCCTTTGGGATCGCCGGTGGTGCCGGAGGTGAATAGAATTTCGAGCGGGGTGTCGCGCGACAGGTTTGTGACGGCGCCCATCTCCGCGGCTGGAAGATGGTCGAGCCAGTTTTCAAAGGCAAGAGTTGGGAAAGCGACCGTGGGAATTTGGGGCTCGGCGCGGGCCGCGGTCAGCTTGGCCAGCAGGAGTGCGTCGCCCACCGCCAGTTTGGGATGGACGTCGGCGGCCACACGCGCGGCAAATTCCGCGGTTCCGGCGGCGTCGAGAGGAACGGCCAACACCCCGCGCAACAGGCAGCCGTAGAAGGCGGCGATCCACTCAGCGCTGTTTTCAGCCCAGAGCACGACGCGATCGCCCTGGGCAACACCCTGCGCGGCCAGGAACGCGGCAAAACGGCCGGCCAGGCGCGCCAGATCGCCGTATGTGCTGACATGACGCCGGTTGCCGCGAAAGTGCACCACTGCAGTCTCGCGGTCGAAGCGGCGAAAGTCGTCGATCAGTGTGGCGAGGTTGTCACGCATGAATTCTTTCCGGCAAGAACATCCTAGCAGCGTCAATGGCTTGCGTTGTTTCCAGTGGTGCGAAGGGAGGACCGAGGCAGTTCCGGCACCAGAGTCCTGCCTGTCTTCACTCTCATCCTGGCGATTCTAGTGCCTGTTCGTTGAGCGGGGATTGCCGGTTGTGACACTTCCTCAACTGGCACAATAGTCGGGGTCGATGCTGCGCAGGGCAGTCGGGTGCGCAAAGTTCCAGCAGCGAAACTAGCCGATAATGGTATTAGCTTCTCAGGCGGCGCGCCATCCACTGGCGTACTGAAGGAATGACCCAAAGCCCCGGAGTGACTAACCGGGGCTTTCTGCTGTCTGAATGTTGCTCAATCCGGTGACCTAAATCACATCCCAACGAGGCACGCATCGTAAACTGGTCTCACCAGGGATTCCCCATGAAAAAAGTTGTTTTTGGACTGTACGTTCTCGTCACCATCGCTCTGCTGATCTGGGGCTACTACCAGGCCATTTATGTGGCGCCCCTCGACGAAAAGCAAGGCGAGATCTATCGCATCTTCTTCTACCATGTGCCCATCGCCATGGTTTCCTCTGTCTTCTTCGCCGTCTCGCTGGCGGGTTCGATCGGCTATCTTGCCTACAGGCACAGCCGTCCGGAACGGGCGCAGATTTTCGATGCCTGGGCGCTTGCCGGCGCTGAAGTCGCGGTTGTCTACTGCACCATCATCCTCGTCACGGGGCCGATCTGGGGGCGGCGTGCATGGGGCATGTGGTGGACCTGGGACGCGCGCCTGACGACTACCCTGGTGTTGTGGCTCATCTACATGAGCTACCTGCTCTTGCGGCGATTTGCGGCCGGGTCGCAGATGCAGACCGTGGCGGCCGTTTTGAACATCTTCGGCGCCCTTGACACTCCTATCGTTTATTTCTCGACGCATTTCCAGAAAGTGATTCCTACCCAGCACCCTGCGCCTGTGTTCGGCGGTGGACCCGACTCAGGCGTCAAGGATCCGCGAATGCTGGCCGCCTGGGGCTGGAATCTCGTGGCATGGCTTGCGTGGGGCATATTGATCCTGGCCCTTCGCTATCGTATCGAGCGGCAACAGCAGAAGATCGCAGCCGCGGAAGCGCAGCGTGCGTTAGAGGCTTGAATTTCGCCCTTTGAGACCTGTTGTGCCTGAAAAATGAGGAGTTCCATGAAAAAGCTCGCCCTCGCACTCATTGTCGCCGTTCCGCTCGCTCTCTTAGCCTGGACAGCGTATCTCATCCTCTCCGCCCCTTCGTATGATTGGAACGTGAATGCATCGCCCGCGCAGCTCGATGCGGCCGCGGCCATGCGAGACCATCTGTATCGGCAGGCGGCTTACACGATTACGTGGGCTATTCAACTTGGCTATGTGGCATGGCTGTTCATGAAGTGGCGGGCGCAGAAGCGGTAAGCTGAAACGCGCCCGCAGCGTTTCCCTCGAAATTTCCGTTCCGGCACAGCAAAGAAGTCCGTTCCCGCAATTTTCCTTTCGGCAAAGAATCTCGGTGTAGTTGTATTGGATATTTTTCACGCTTCCGCGATGATTCCCTTATGGGCGGTTGATGGATGTTGATGGATGCCGCCCGAGGGACCTTCATATGCACGACTTCATCATTGCTCTCGCCTTTATCGGTATGGTTATTGCTCCAGCGGTAGTAGCTGCCAAAAGCAGTCAAGCAAGCGACGACCCCGAGTAAACCGGACCCGCTGCGCCCGGATGCATGCCAACCCCCGGAACTGCGTTGTCGGCCTCATGCTCACGAGGGGTCGGAGGATCCGCGCGACCCGGGGCGGCCAGGCGCTCCGGCTGGAAACTGCGTACTGGATGAGTTTGAAAAGGGGATCATCCCTCAGGGACCACGCAGTGTTTGATGAATCGGGAAACGGGTAACACGTGATGCAACGAGCAGGGCTTAAAACCCGCCGGTTTTGAGGTCTTTTTCGGCGCGGCTGAAGCCGCGCCCTGATACAAGACACGCTCCGGCGGGATTCGTCAAACACTGCCTAAAGGCGGCTGGGATTTTGGCAGATTTTCGGCGCGACTGAACAGCTTGCTGAAAAAGTCTCTCAGGCGTCGTGGATGAAAGACCCGTGGCTAAAGCCACGTTGAATTGAGGGCCTTTATTCGGGAGGCTGAAGCCTCCCGCTCCCTCCGACCTACGAAAAACCGAGTTTTTCAGCAGGCTGTGAAGCCGCGCCCTGATACAAGACTCGCTCCCGCAGGATTTGTCAAACACAGCCTAAAGCCACGTTCATTTTTGGAGTTTTTGCGGCACCCTTCGACTCCGCTCAGGGCAGGCTTTGAGGTCGTGCCCTTTCACGACAGATCCAAGCCGGTCCACCCAACAATTGCTCTCCGTTCCTGCAGCCGGTAAACTGTGGGTTTGGGGGGCGTGTCATGTTGGTAGTAATGAAGGCGCAGGCGACCGAGGAGGAGATCCAGGCGGTCTGCGACCATATCGTACAGTTGGGATTCCGCCCGCATCCTCTGCCCGGGGCGCAACGGACCGCGATCGGCATCACCGGCAACCAGGGCGAGGTGAATCGCGGGAACCTTGAATCGCTTTCAGGCGTCGCGGAAGTCATTCGCGTTTCAAAGGCCTACAAACTTGCTAGCCGGGATGTGAAAGAAGAAGACACCGTGGTGCGCTTTGCCAACGGCGCGACCATCGGTGGGCGCGATCTGGCCGTGATCGCCGGCCCTTGCTCCATTGAGAGCCGGGAACAGGCCTTTGCCATTGCGGAACAGGTGGCTGCGACGGGCGCACAGTTTTTCCGCGGCGGAGCGTACAAGCCGCGGACTTCGCCTTACGCGTTTCAAGGGCTCGGTCTGGAAGCGCTGAAGATCATGGCCGAAATCAGAGATAAACTCGGGCTGCTCATTGTGACCGAGGCGCTCGATACCGAGACGCTGGACCTGGTGGCGGAGTGGGCCGACGTGATCCAGATTGGCGCACGTAACATGCAAAATTTTTCGCTGCTCAGGAAGGCGGGGCGGTTGCGCAAGCCGGTGCTCATCAAGCGCGGCATGAGCGCCACGCTCGAAGAGTTCCTGATGGCCGCCGAGTACGTAATGAGCGAGGGCAACTACGAGGTGATTTTGTGCGAGCGCGGCGTGCGCACATTTTCCGATCATGCCCGCAACACGCTCGACCTGAGCATTGTGCCCGCTTTGCAGCACGTGAGCCATTTGCCGATCCTGGTCGATCCCAGCCACGGGACCGGGCGCCGAGACAGCGTTCTGCCCATGGCGCGGGCGGGGATTGCCTCGGGAGCGGACGGCCTGATCGTCGAGGTGCACAATCATCCCGAGGTCGCGGTTTCCGACGGTCCGCAGTCGTTGTTTCCCGCGCAGTTTGCGACCATGATGAACGAGATCGAACAGATTGCGCCGATTGTGGGCCGCAACCTGGCGCGAGGCGTGGCTGCTCCGGTGGCATTGAAAAAGTGAAAGAGTGAAGCGTGAACCGTGGACCGTGTGCCGTGGACGGTAACCGAGCAATGCATGTCCCGGGATGGGCGCATCTTGCCGCGATGGTTCTTGTTGCGCTGTTGCTCACCGGCTGCAGGCCGCACGATTTTCCGCAATACCCGGCCAACTACCGCGAATATGCGTACGTAACGAACGGCGGCAGCGACACAGTGACTGTGCTGGACGTGGTGGACGTCCGCGTGGATCGCGAGCTGCCCGTGGGACAGCATCCGGTGGCCGTGGCGGCGAGCCCCACACGCAATGAAATTTACGTGGTGAACACGGGCGCAGCGGGCGCGAACGGCTCCATTTCTGTGATTGATGCCGAGCACAATACGGTGGTGGCGACGATCGGCGTGCGTTGTCCG
>CAWHNV010000091.1:0-3873 GCA_963830785.1 uncultured Acidobacteriota bacterium | reverse complement strand
CGCCGAATTTCTGCGTGATGATACGGTGCACGATCTCGAGGCCGAGTCCAGTGCCCGATCCCTGAGGCTTGGTGGTGAAAAACGGCTCGAAGATGTGGGGCAGAATGTCAGTCTCAATGCCTGAGCCGTGATCGCCGATGCACACTACAAGCTGGCCAGGCTCGGACCACGTGGCGATTTCGATTTTCGCGCCCTCCGGTGAAGCGTCAGTGGCATTGTCAATGAGATTGGTCCACACCTGGCTGAGGGCGTAGCCGCGGGTTTTGATGGTGGAGGGCGAGGCAGCAAAGCGCTTTTCGATTTGAATTTGTTTAAGGCGCAGCTTGTGGCCGAGGATGGTGAGGGTGCTCTGCAAGCTATCGTGGACGTCGAGTTCCTTGCCGGGGGTGCGCTCGTCGTAGGCAAATTTCTTCACCGCCGTCACCAGTTCGGTGATGCGGGCAATGCTTTCCTCGATGGCGCAGACCAGAGTGACGCTTGAAACCAGCGCGCCGAACCAGTTGAGCGCATCGGAAAACGCGGGCGCGTCGAAGTGCTCCTGCACGCATGCAATCTCGTGACGATCGAAGCCCATGGAAACCAGCGCGGGGCCGATGGTGTAGGCGTTTTCAACGCCGGATTGAGCCAACCATTCACTCATGGCCTCTTCGGCATCGGCCTGATCGATACTGCTCATGGCTTGCAGATTGCAACCGCCCAGGGCGTGCTCCAGCAGCCCTTTCATGCAGCCGATTTGTTCAGGAGTTTTGGGTTTCGCGCTGCCGCGCAGGCTGATCTCCTGCAGGCGCAGCAGGTTTTCGCGGAGCTGCGATGCGGCGCGCTTGGCGGCTGAGCCGGGATTGTTGAGCTCGTGCATGAGACCGGCGGCAAGCGTGCCAAGGGAGATAAGCTTTTCGCGATGCAGTGCTTCAACCTGGTAGGTCTGCAAGCGTTGAGCGCTGTCGGAGAGGACGATTTTTCGCACCGCCGGGCAGCAGGCAAGCAGGGACCAGAAATCCTGTTCGCTGAAGCGAAGGAGCACGGAATCCTGCGCCGCGATGATGTGGAACATGGACACAGACCGGCAGGTGAGCAATGGGGTTTCGCCAAAGCCATCACCGGCGTGTGCGGCGCCCACCACCGTCCAGGTTCCGTCCTGCTCAGGGCGCTTGGCGACGGTCTCACCATCTAGCACCAGCCAGTAGAAACTCCACGGCGCGCCGGCTTCGACCAGAACGGCGCCGGCTTTGGCGGTGACGCGGTCGACACGATCGATACCCCAGATCTCGGTGAAGGGAGTTTCGGCGAAGAGGCGGGTGCGCGGGAGAGCTTCCGCGATGTCGCGCAAGTGGATGGATTCGACCTGGATGGGTTGTGGACTCTCGCTCATCTTGCTTTTCGCATTTAAGAGCATGTCGTGAAAATTCGCGCCGCCCATACGGGACCGCGACACGCTTCTCTTTCCCCGGGGGCTAAAGCCCCGCTTTTTATGGCCGTTTTTCGGCACGACTAAAGTCGTGCCCTTTCAAAACTGGTTGAGGAACTAAAGCCCCGAAATCCTTTCTTGCTCTTCCGGCACGGCTAAAGCCGTGCCCTTTCAAACCGGATTTACGCAACCACTTCTAGAACCCCGCCAAATACTGGTGAACGAACTGCACCGCGATGGAACCTTCTCCAACCGCGGAGGCCACGCGCTTGATCGAACCGTAACGTACATCGCCGGCTACAAAGACGCCGGGAACGCTGGTCTCGAGCAGGAAGGGCTCGCGGGTTTCGCGCCATAGTTCCGGAAACTTCCCATCCTTGCGCAAGTCCGAACCCGACAAAATAAACCCTTTGTCGTCGCGCAGAATGCACGGAGGAAGCCAAGCCGTGACGGGCACTGCGCCGATGAAGACAAATAAAGAACTGGTAGGCACTTGAGAATCGCCAGCCGGGCCGCGCAATCGCAACGACTCCAGGCGCTCACTTCCGAAGGCCTCCACCACCCGGGTTTGCGCCTCTATCACAATATTGGATGTGCGAGAAATCTCATCGATCAAATATTTCGACATGGTGGCCGAAAGTCCGTCGCCGCGTACCAGCATGGTTACTTTTGTGGCATATTTGGCGAAGTAGAGGGCTGCCTGGCCGGCGGAATTGGCACCACCGACCATGTAAGTCTCTTCGCCCTCGCAGGCGCGAGCCTCAATCAAGGCCGCGCCGTAGTAGATACCACATCCGGTGAGGCGGTCGGCGCCAGGAATTTCGAGCTTGCGGTACTGGACGCCGGGCGCCAGCAGCACGCAATGGCTGGAAATTTCGCGGCCATCGGAAAGCTGGACGAAGCGATACTGGCCGGCGATGCGCATGCCGGTGGCGCGCTGGGTAATGAATTCCGCGCCGAAGCGCGAGGCCTGGGCATGGGCGCGGCGTCCCAGGTCGGCGCCGGTGATGCCGGAAGGGAAGCCGAGATAGTTCTCAATGCGCGAGCTGGAGCCGGCCTGGCCGCCGGGCGCCAGAGGCTCGATGACGAGGGTGCGCAGGCCTTCGCTGGCGCCGTAGACCCCAGCAGCGAGGCCCGCCGGACCGGCGCCGATTACGATCAGGTCATAGAAATCCTGGGTAGCCTGAACACTGAGGCCAACGCGGCTGGCGAGCAGTTCCAAATCAGGGTCCACGAGCACCGTGCCGTCGGCAAAGATCAACACAGGAAGCTTAGCGGGATCGAGTTGACGATCCTCGAGTAGTTTGGTGGCCTCAGGACTGGCAGCAGCATCTAGCCAGCGGTAGGGCACGTGGTTGCGCGAAAGAAAGTTGCGCACGCGGAAGTCGGCGAGCGACCAGCGAGAGCCGATGACGCGCAGCCCTTCGAATACCGGCCGGTAACCGGCCTGCCAATCCTCGAGTAGATCGTTAAGGACGGGATAGAGCTTTTCTTCCGGCGGATCCCAGGGCTTGTTGAGGTAGTAGTGGATGCGCGCTGTATTGATGGCGCGAATGGCCGCCTCGGTGTCGGCGTATGCGGTGAGGAGCACGCGGCGTGCGTCGGGATAAATGTCGCGCGCCCGCTCCAGCAGTTGCACGCCGGTGATGCCGGGCATGCGCTGGTCGCTGATGATCAGCGCGACCGGTTCGTCGCGCGACTTCAACTGGGCCAGCGTGTCGAGCGCAGCCTGCCCGCCGGCAGCGCGCATCACCCGGTAGGTATTTCCATACTGCCGCCGCAGGTCCTGGACCACGGCCTCAAGGACGCTAACGTCGTCGTCAATTGCCAGGATGATCGGCCTCGCCATATTGGGATTTTAGTGCCTCCCGGTCCCTTTTTAGTTAATGGTTTCTAGGGCGCGAGTTTGACGATTTGGTGACTGAGGAAGCCCACAAGCTGTAAGCTCGGTGGTAGAAGCACCCCGAGGAGCCATAAGTCTGCGACGATGCCGGGGGTGGCCGAGTAAGCTGGTTCGGCAGGCAATGTGCGACGGAAGGACAGTGCCAAAGGCTGTTGTCTTTCCGCCGATAGGGCGATGGGATGAAGGCAGCTCACGCCCAAGTTGAATGGATGCTGGATTCTTTGAGTTCCCCGGGTCTGAATCGCTGAGTTTCCCCGAGAGGGTAAGGCAGTAGGGGCGAATACCATGAACAAAATTATCCTGGCCGATTCACAAGCGATCTTCCGCGCCGGGACCGCGAAAATTCTGGCCATGGACGAGGACATGCGCATTATTGCGCAATGTACCGACCTGGAACGCATGTTCCACGCCATCACCACATTTCCCGGTTCCATCGTAGTGTTTGCGGCGTCGCTGCAGCCGGATTTCGCGCGGCTCTCCATGCTGCTTGAGACCACGGGAAGCCGCGGCATTGTGGTGGTGGAAAATAACGAAAACGCGGCGAGCTACCTGCAACAGGGATTTC
>CAWHNV010000090.1:0-6663 GCA_963830785.1 uncultured Acidobacteriota bacterium | reverse complement strand
GTGAATGGACCGATGGAAAGATTCACCGTGCCGAAAATGAACGAGCAAACCGCAAATCCGAGAAAGCCGCCGCAGAGCAGCTTGCGGTTGTCGATGCGCGAGCCGAGAAACCCGATGATAGGCGAGCCAATAAACGAGCCGATGCCGCGCGGCCCCACCACTAGGCCCGCCGTGAATGCCGTGTAGCCGAGAATCTCCTGAAAGTAGAGCGGCAGAATCGCGATGGTGATGTAAATGCACATGCCCAGAAGCGCAATCATGAAGCATCCCGTGCGGAAATTGCGGTCCTTCAAGATGTGCAGATCCACCAGCCCCTTGGGATGGGCCCAGGAGTGCCACACCCACCCAATGAACGCAACCACCAACGCCGCCACGGCCCAGCGCACCCAGATGGCGCCAAACCAGTCGTCCTCCTGCCCCTTGTCGAGAACAATCTGCAGGCAGCCAGTCCAAACCACCAGCAGGCCGAACCCGATGTTATCGAAGGCACCCACCTTAGCGTTCCTGATGTAAGGCGGATCATGCACAAAGCGGCTGATCATAATGACCGCAACAATGCCGACCGGAATGTTGATATAGAACGCGTAGCGCCAGCTCCAGGTATCGGTCAGCCAGCCACCCAGCGTGGGGCCAAGCACCGGCGCGAGCACGATGCCGAGGCCGTAGGCGGCCATCGACATGGAGCGCTTCTCGATCGGAAAACTCTCGAGGAGAATGGATTGCGACAGTGGCTGCAATGCCCCGCCACCTGCTCCCTGCAGGATGCGCGCCACCAGAATCACCGCCAGCGACGGCGCCGCCCCGCAGAAGAATGAAGCGATGGTGAAAAGGATCACGCACGTCAGCAGGAAGCGCTTGCGCCCAAAACGCCGTCCGAACCAGTTCGATGCGGGTAGGATGACGGCGTTCGCGACCAGGTAGCTGGTCAGCACCCACGTCGCCTCGGAGTTTGAGGCCGAAAGCGATCCCGCGATGTAGGGCAGCGCCACCGAAGCGATCGCGGTGTCCAGCACCTCCATGAACGTGGGGAGCATGACGGATAGCACAACCAGCCATGGGTTGACACCCTGGGTGAGCGGATAGCGGGCGTGCGCAGTGGCCATCGTCATGCGGATTGAACCCTATGAGGGTAACCGATGAACGCCGGCAGCCCGTGTGACTTGCGCCACTGTGGCGCCCCTGTTCCCAGATCCCCGTTCCCCGCCTCTCTTGACACAACCGGCCTGTCCCTTGATCCTTAACAGTTCCGCTTCTTTCTCAGCGTCCAGCCCAGGAGGGCTTCAGCTTTTGCAGGTTCGCGTCTTCTATCACGACAAATGTTTTGACGGAGCCTGTTCAGCCTCGCTCTTCACGCGCTTTCACCGCGAGTGCATCGATTCCGATGCCGGCTACGAATACCACGGCCTGGTACATCGCGCCGGCGCTCTATTCGACGAAAGCGAATTCACAGGCGACGAAAACGCCATCGTCGATTTCAAGTACTCGGCCTCGCCGCGCATCACATGGTGGTTCGATCACCACCAGTCCGCCTTCCTGACGCCGCAGGATCACGAGAATTTCCTGGCCTGCCAGCACGACCCGGTCTGCGCAGCGCACAAGTTCTTCGATCCCACCTACATCTCCTGCACCAGCTTTATTGCGCACATCGCCTCCACGCGCTTCGGCTTCAACACAGCGCCCGTCGCCGAGCTGATCCACTGGGCCGACATCGTGGACGGCGCCAAATACGAAAGCCCCGAGTCCGCCGTCGAAATGGCCGCGCCGGCCATGAAGCTCACCCTCATCATCGAGTCCTCGCAGGATCCCGAGTTCATCCCCCGCCTGATTCCGCTGCTCACCGAGATGCCGCTGGCCGAGATGCTCAATCAGCCCTTTGTCGCGTCCCTCCTGCCGCCCCTGCTCGAGCGCCACCAGCAGGCCCTCGAGCTGATCCGCAGCCGCGCCGAAGAACGCGACGGCACCATCTTCTTCGACATCACCGACCATCCGCTGGAGGGCTTCAACAAATTCATCCCGTACTACCTCTATCCCTATGCCACCTACTCAATCGGCCTGTCGAAATCGAGCTTTCGCACCAAGGTAGCCGTCGGCTCGAACCCGTGGACCAAGGCCGACCCGGCAAAGATGGTGAACCTGGCCGAAATCTGCGAGCGCTACGGCGGCGGCGGCCATGCGCGCGTAGGCGCCATCAGCTTCCCGCCCGACCAGGAAGCCAAGGCGCGCATCGCGGCCGCGGAAATCGTGGCTCAACTGCGAAAAGCAGGGAATGAGGGACCAACGGACCAGGGGAACGAGAAAGCAGCGATATAAGAGCCCGGATACCCATCTTCTGCGTCTGAACTATGTAACGTCACCGCTCGCCCCGAGCGAGTTTTCTTGTATTCATTCTGAACCACGAACTGCCAACTGTCCGATGAGCCAATATCTCTTTGCCTACGGAACCCTCCAGCCCGGCTTTGCGCCGGAGGAAGTCGCGGAAGTCGCCGCAAAGCTCCGGCCCGTCAGCCAGGGTTTCGTCTATGGCGAAATGTATGAACTCGACGGCTACCCCGGCGTCGTACCCGATCCCCGCTCAAAGAACAGAGTCAGGGGTACGGTCCTGGAGCTGCCCGAGGACACGTCCGTCCTGCGCCAGATCGACGAATACGAAGGCTACGATCCCGACGATCCCGAAACCAGTGAATTCGTCCGTGTCCGGCAGGCCGTCGAACTCAGCGGCGGCGGCACCCAGGAGTGCTGGATCTATCGATACAACCGCGAGCCAGAAACGTAGTCACGCGCCCCGACCGGCCAGGACCTGCGAACAACTGCAGCGGCGACACGAGCCGCTTCAGCCCACCAGGATCCGGCTGAACGACCCCGACACCAGCGCAAGATAGACCACCGCGAAAACATGCATGCAAGTCACCTGACCGAAGACCCTGAACAGGTCGAGGCGGTGCTTCAGGATGATGCGGACCAGCAGGCCTTCCAGGGGAAACTGCGCGTAGAGCAGGAACTGGCCCAGTCCCTGCGCTGTGTCCCAGCTCAAATGCAGTCCACGCTCGCCCACCAGGGCCGAGAACGGAAACAGCACCGTCGCAGCCCACGGCGCAGAGTTGGTGGCCAGATCGCGCAGCAAAGGCGCGTAAAAGCCCAGCAACACGCCCAGGGCGACCGGCCAAAGGGTGCCCAGACTCTTCAGGCTCCGGACTTGCCGTTCAAACCGTATGCGCCTGTGGAGCGCCGCGATGAGAAGGGAAATCTGATGCTGCTCGATTTCAACGGTGGCATAGCTGTGCGACACGGGGATCGACGAGCATCCCGAACATTCGGCGGCGAGCTGTGTGTTCTCACGCATGACTAAATGATCCACTCCTTCAACTGGCGATGGATGTAGTGTTCACTCCAGGTGTGTCGTTTCGCAACAGTCGCTGCACATTTTCGAACGCGAATTCCATTACGGATTCGAGTTACTTGAAGCGCCTGATGTTACCTCGCACGGCTTCGGCCTTCGCACCTCAAGACCAAGCGTGTACCCTGGAAGAGGATTAGCTATTTGTTTTGATAGTCTTAGAGCCCGCCCATAAGGGCCTCGCCCGCGTACAACTTACGGGTAGCCGATCACCAGATCGTAATTAGAGCCCCAAATCCCCCGCGCGTCCCTGCATCGCAACGATACAGAAACCAATGTGAGCGTCCAGGTCCACGCCCAGTTCCGCCGCGCCCTGCACAATGTCCTCGCGATGCACGCCGCGCGCGAAAGCTTTGTCTTTCATCTTCTTTTTCACGCTCGCCGTTTCCACGTCGGCAATGGCCTTCGTAGGCTTGACGAGCGCGCACGCAGTCAGAAATCCGGCCAGTTCGTCGCACGCAAACAGCGCCTTGGCCAAATGCGAAGCGCGCGGCACGCCGGAATACTGAGCGTGCCCCAGAATCGCCGTGCGCATCTCCTCGGGCCACCCCAGCCGCTCCAGTTCGCGTACCCCCACAAAGGGATGCTCCTCGGCCGTAGGGTGGCGCTCGTAGTCGAAGTCGTGCAGCAAAGCGGTGGTGGAATAGAGTTCGATAAGAGCCGCGCGATCGTCACCTGTAAGCCCCAGCCGGTCAGCTTCCCGCTCGCCGCAAGCCGCCACGCACGCCTCCACGGCCAGCGCGTGCTTGCGCAAGCTCTCGCTCTGTGTCCATTCAGTCAGCAGGCACCAGGCCTGCTCGCGTCCAAACGCCGAATTCGTCATTCACACCCATCCCTTCCAATCCTGCACGCCGCGCGCAGGAATTCTCCAAAAAAATGTACGCCGCCTTTTCCTGTTTCCTGTTTCCTGTTTCCTGTTCCCTCGTTCCTTGGTCCCTGTTTACTCTTATGGTTCGCAAATCATCGGGTTTCCTTGGGTCTACCCCGACTTTCTTCCCTTTGTGCCCGAGTTTCTACTTGACAATTATGGTTCACTTCGTTGACAGTAGCACCAATCGCAGTGCAACAGGACTGCGCGGGTCGCTCGCTCTGGCGCTCCGCACATGGCCAATGGCTACATCTCTGATCTGCGTGGAAACACGCGAAGTGGTGCGGTGTGAATACTGCAGGCTGATGCAGTATCGAACCAGCAACTCCCTTTGCAGACGGTGTCACAAACCCCTCGATTTCGAGGAACCTGCACAATTACTCCCACAGCTTGTGACCAGCCAGCCTGTGCCCAATAGCGGCGACGCCGGTTCGCAAGTAGCAGGGCAGGTGCGGGAAATGCGCCGCGCCCGTCACCTGAGCCAGCGCCAGCTCGCTGGACGGATGCAGGTGCCGCGCACCTACATTTCGAAAATCGAAAACGGCAAGGCGATTCCCACTCTGGGCTCGCTGGAGCGGCTCGCCCTCGCTCTGGGCGTGGAAGTGCGCAACCTGGTCCGCGACGCCCGCAGCCGCCGCGACGAAGAGGTAGCCGCGATCCTCAGCGATCCTTTCCTCGCCGAAATTGCCCCGTTGCTGCCGCATCTTGACTCGCTGCATCGCACGCTCTTCTTCGGCGCACTCCGCGACGCCGCGACCGGACGCCGCCGCACCGCGTAATTGCGACACCATCGCAGGACCTCTGGGTACCCCACATCCCTCGCCTTTGGGGAGCGGGATAGCAAGACCCTGTGCCCCATCCATTTCCGCGCCTTCGTGGTAATGAGTGGGAGACCACGATGCCCCTTGCCGTATCGACCTTTGTCCGCAGCCGTCCCTGTCTTTGCAGCACGTCGGCGCATGTGCTACGGTCAAGATTGTGACTCCTCGGACTCGGCCGAACTTCACCATTCCGGCCGGAGATTCGTTCATGCGGGGGCCGGCCGCATCTAACTTTCCAGCGTGAACTCCGTCGACGCCACTGCGGGACGCATTTGGGCGCCCGCGTTACACCGGTCCCAGAATTGCACTCCGCGGGAACCGCTGCAGCCGAGTGGCATTTTCCTCAAGAAAATGCCACCTTGTACGTCCTCGAAAGGGCACGTGAATTCTGGAAACGGTCTATTGCTCAGAGGCGAGTCCTTGCATCCATCTAGTGTGATCAGCGCGCCCGCGACCCGTCCCACGGCCCCTCCCACGAATCGTCCCACGCCGCGTATCGACGAGCTCACCCCGGAAGAACGTGCCCTCTATGCCACGCTCAAGCCCGAGCGCCTGCCCGAGCACGTCGCCATCATCATGGACGGAAACGGCCGCTGGGCAGGCCGCCGCTCGCTCAAGCGCTTCCTGGGCCATCAGCAGGGCGCCAAAACCGTACAATTTGTGACAGAAACGGCGGCCCGCATCGGCCTGCCCTGGCTCACGCTCTACGCCTTCTCGCTTGAGAACAGTCTGCGCCGCCCGCGCGCCGAGGTCAGCTTCCTCATGCGCCTGCTCAAGACCTACCTCGACGACAATGTCGAACGCATGGTGAAGAACAACATCCGTCTCAACTACATCGGGCGCACCCACGATCTGCCCGACGACGTGCAGCAACGCATGCGCTCCGCTGAAGAGGCCACCTCGCGCAACACCGGCACTACGCTCACCCTGGCCCTGAACTACGGTGCGCGCTCGGAAATGGTAGACGCCTTCCGCCGCCTCGCCGAAGAAATCAAGAACAAGCACCTCAACCCCGCGCACATCACCGAAGAGGACATCCACCGCCATCTCTATACCGCGCACATGCCCGATCCCGATCTGCTCATCCGCACCTCCGGCGAGTTGCGCGTCTCGAACTTTCTCCTCTGGCAGATCGCCTACACCGAAATCTTCGTCACCGAGCGCTACTGGCCCGACTTCCGCGGCATTCACCTCTTAGAAGCCATTGCCGATTTCCAGCGCCGCGAGCGCCGCTACGGCGGCATCGGCGAAGCCTGCGGTGAAGTTGAAGAAGATCCCGAGCAATTGAAGATCGCGGTGAGTTAGCGAGTCGCGTCCCAAAGCACAAGCCGCGTCGAGGTTGCGCCCGCTGGTCACGATGTAGCGGAAGGTGAAGTCGCCGCCCTGCCCGGCGGCGTAGTTGGTGTCCCAATAATTGTTCATCACGTAAGAGAAGATGGCGCCCTGCGGCGGCCAAATTCCGTTGGCCAGGCGCCGCGCACAATATCACCCAGGCTGACCAGGGAGGACGCATCCACGGGGAGGAGCGCCGCCGTTACGCCGTCCTGCTCGGCCGCAGCCCAGTGCTGCACGGAGAACCA
>CAWHNV010000089.1:0-143467 GCA_963830785.1 uncultured Acidobacteriota bacterium | reverse complement strand
GATCGCTGCAAGGATCTTCATCGAGTTGAAATCGTGGTCTTTCTTTGCCGTCGTGTTGGACACCTTCAAGGGCTTCTCCAGGCTCGAAGCAATGCTTCACAACCTTATGTCAGAAGGAGTCGCCGAAAATGTTCAAATTTGATCACAATGGGCACACGACGCATAAAATCACTCACGACCCTGGGTCTAGGACGTTGCACCGCGGGAGCGCTCAGCCATTGAGGTTCCAACAGCGTTTTGCGAAGTCGAACTAGTTCGCTCTTTTTTCCCTGAATCCAGGCTCGCCGTTTTGACCTGGCTCGCAAGGCCCAGCCCTTGCAGAAAACGAATGCCATAGTAGTTGACGTCGATCTCATACCAGGCCAGCCCGTGACGGGCGGATACCGGATATGCGTGATGGTTGTTGTGCCATCCCTCGCCGCCGGTCACGAGCGCAACCCAGAAATTATTCCGCGAGTCGTCGCTCGTGGAAAAGCGCCGCGTACCCCATAGATGCGTGACGGAATTGACCATCCAGGTTACGTGAAATCCGACCGTCACCGGCAGAACGGCGCCCCAGAGGAGCCATGACCATCCTCCGAATGCGAAAAGTGTAATGCCAACTGTGGTCAACGGAATCCAGTGATACTTACTGAGCCAGACATAGTAGCTGTCCCGCGCCAGATCCGGGGTGTAGCGCTTGAGCTCTTTTGTTT
This sequence comes from uncultured Acidobacteriota bacterium, assembly GCA_963830785.1. Lineage (GTDB taxonomy): Bacteria > Acidobacteriota > Terriglobia > Terriglobales > Acidobacteriaceae > Telmatobacter. The sequence continues at coordinate 142,772 of CAWHNV010000089.1, read as the reverse complement.
TATTGCGAAGGGAGCCGTTCAATATCCATCCCATATGAGACCACCACTTGCCGTCGCGCGGCGAGTGTGGATCTCCCCCCTTATCGGAATATCTGTGGTGTATTCGATGAACGCCGACCCAGTAGATTGGGCCGCCCTGGAGGGCCAGCGTACCGCAGGTAGTAATGCAGTGCTCCAACCATTTAGGAGTGGAATAACCACGGTGAGTCAGCAGGCGATGGTAGCCCATCCCTATTCCGACATTCTGCGCCAGCACCCACACCACTACAAATGCAATAAGCGCCGACCATCGAAAACACAACAAAGCGGCGAGCGCGGCTAGATGAAAGATGGTAAAGACAATCGCAAAGATCCAGTTAACGCGATTTCCCATCGTCTGAGCGTGAAGCAGTGTCTCGCTTTCAGAAGCAGGAACAGGCTCGTGCGCACCCTGTGGACTAAGAGGAGGCTGCATTTGCATCTCGATGATGAATCCTCCTACGACCTCTGCGGGCAAGATTCTGGTTGTTGTCAGAATCTCGACCAGTATCAGTATTTCACTTCCTGTTTCGAAAGTCTGGCTGGATTTGACCGGGACGCAACCACATAACTAATAGAGTAACTCCGGGTCATGGCAATGCCCGGCCGAGAGCCCATCCATCTGAGAACGCTTACATTCCCGGGATAGAACCAGCAAGAGTGGCCCATCCAAGCAGATGGCAGCGTGGCCAACATTGTTTCGAAATGAGCAATTTTGACCAACCCTCGCGCCTCAGCTTGCTTCACAGTTGACAGGGGTCGTCCCTCTGCCTGGCCATGCCGCTTGATCCGGGAGTTATCCGGGCCGCAACGACGCATTGCATCTTGCCGGCTTCTCGGGCCGCGAATGTTGTATGGGTGTTGCAATACCGCTTGGCAGGGGTACAATTTGAGGGAATTGGAGCCGCTTCAGGAGTTATCAGCCGCAGGCAAACCATGGAGGAAAAGGTATGTTTCACATCATCTGGTATGTGATCATCGGGCTTATCTCGGGGGTCGTCGCAAAATCGGTGATGCATGTGCACCTGACGATGGGCTGGACAATCGTGCTCGGCATCATCGGATCGCTTCTCGGCGGCGGCGTTACCCACATCATTTTTCGCTCGAAAAACGATCGGTATCACCCCGCCGGCCTCATTTTTTCCACGCTTGGCGCGATCGTGATTCTCTACGTTTGCTACAGGCTGAAGATTCATCTCCCCGCGGACGTGTTCAGTTCCCCGCGGTAGGTCCTGGCCTGTTCTTCCAGTTCCCGAACCGCCCCGGGGACATTTGCCCATTGGCGCGGCTACGCTGTTCTCTTTGATTCTGCCGTCGATAGATCGCCATGGCTTACACTGCCAATAATGAGATCTATTTGCATCCTTGTTTTACTGTGGCTGCCCTGCGGCAGGCTTGCATTTCCCGCCGCTCAAGCCCGCGCCGCCAACCGGGATCCTTTCATTGATTCCACTCAATTGATTGTCGTCGTTACACCGAACTGGGGCGCGGTCCAAGGACAGTTGCAGCGATTTGAGCGCGTGAATCAGCGTTGGCGCCCTCTCGGCGAGCCGATTCCAATTGTCGTCGGCAGGAGTGGCATGGGGTGGGGCATCGGCCTGGTCGCGGCCGATGACCCCGATGTCCGCCTCTCATCCGATCCAGTGAAAAAGGAGGGCGACGGAAAATCGCCAGCCGGCATCTTCGATCTTGGCACTGCATTTGGATACAGTGCTCAGGCTCTGCCGGGGCTGAAGTTGCCGTACCTGATGCTGACCGAATCGATCGAATGCGTAGACGACGTGAATTCAAAATACTATAACCGGATCGTGGATCGCTCCGCTGTGGCTCCGGACTGGAACAGCTCAGAGCACATGCGCGACGTCGGCGAGTCGTATCGATGGGGAATCGTAGTAAACTTCAACGGGACGATTGCAGAGCGCAGTCAGAAGGCGCCGGAGCCGGGAGGCGGCTCGTGCGTCTTTCTCCATATTTGGCACGACTACACCCATGGCACCGCTGGATGCACTGCTATGACTCAAACGGACCTGGAAACGCTTCTCACCTGGCTCGATCCGAAGCGCCGGCCGCTGTTGCTCGAACTACCGATGCCTGCATATAAGCGGTTGACCCAGCGCTGGAACTTGCCTATGTTGAGCAATGCTCCTGTGCATTGACCGGCCGCGGTTTCTCTACCTGCCAATATCCTCGAATCTCACATTCAGGATTGGATACTTTTTCCAATCCTTATAGTCAAAATGCCACCATTCTTCCGGGTTGACTATGAATCCCTGCTTCTCCATAATCCGGCGTAGCAGGGCGCGGCGAGCGCGCTCGTCGACCGTGCCGCCGGGGAAATCCGCGTACGCGCGCTCCGACATTTCGTCGTAGCCGCTGGGCATTGTTACTTCCTCTCCGGTTTTCAGAAGGTATAACGACAAATCCACGGCACATCCGCGATTATGGTTCGAGCCTGTAGCCGGATTGGCGACAAAAATTCTTTTATCGATGGGCGTAGCTTCCCAGAAAATCTTGGTGACATACCATGGCCGATACCCGTCGTGGATGATCAGACCGTACCCGTAAGCCTTGAGCTCGCGATGTGCGCGAAGCAACGCCTCCGCCGCCGGCCGCTGAAGAAAGGCGCGCGCCTGGGTGTAGACGGGCGTCCCGAGGAAATTGTTCGTCGTGGCATACCGGATGTCGAGCTTGATCGTGGGATCGAGCGTCGTCAACTCCACGAGATCGGATTTGAGGAAGGTTCCCGACTCGCGTGGGGGCTGTTCTTTCAGCGCTTCTGCGCGCAGTTCCTCAACCGGACGGAGCGGTGTGATACGGAAGCTGACCTGCTGCCCGAAGCCGTGAGGCGACGAGGCAAGCAGCAGAGCAAAGCAAGAAATGAAAAGCTTTCTCAGCGAATTCATAGGCCTTGAACTTAGTTGGCAAGCGAGGCGGGAATCGAACCCACAACCCCGTTTAGAAGAACGGTGTAGAAAAGCCGATCGGTCCTGGAACCGGATCTTGAGCAATTCACGCATTAACCATGAACTCAACGTACTGGCCCGGATGGTGCGCGCACTCAATGAACGGGAAAAGATCCGCCCTACTATTTTCTACCACCATTCAAGAGTTGGAGCCACCGCCAGCGAAATCGCCAACTTCGCAATCCGACACGCGTCGTCCTTCAGCAGCCATGAGTGCTTTACTTTAGCCGCGGCGTTCCCCTCCCGTAGGTTCCAGGAGGCGCAAGTTGGGCGCGCAGCGGCGGCTCCGTCATGTCGCGCCGGTCGCTCGTAAACACTGCGCTTCCCTGCGAGATGAGGTAGTCTGCGGTGCGCGCTGCGAGAGCCTGGATGGTGAGGCCGGGATTCGCTGATCCCTGCGTCGGCAGGATTGAGCCATCACAAACGAACAGATTGGCGATGTCGTGAGTGCGTCCGAACTTGTCTACCACCGACGAGGCTGGCTTCGATCCCATGCGCGCGGCGCCCACCAGATGAGCGTAACGCGCTTCCTGAATCACTTCCGTCGCGCCAGCCGCATGCATTACTTCCATCGTTTTCTCTTTGGCGGCGCTGATGAGCTTTTTGTCGTTCTCGTGGAGATTGAATGTGACGTGCGCGACACGCAGTCCGAAGCGATCGGTCTCGTCGGCGAGAGTCACGCGGTTATCCGCCCAGGGAAGAATCTCACCGAGCAGCCCGAAGGTAGCCCAGTAGTTGTAGTCCATCATTTCGCGGCGCAGGCCCCAGCCCCAGGCTTTCTTCGCGGCGACCATTTGCTTGCCGAAGGCGATGGGGAGTGGTCCGACGGTCTGGATGGCGAAGCCTCGTGCGAAGTCGTTCCTGGGATTTGTTTCGTAGAACTCCTCGGTGAGCGCGTGCGCCGGCGGAGCTTTGTACATGCGCACCGGCTGATCGAAGCGGCCGAGGACAACATTGCCGGCCTGGGCCATCAGATATCGGCCGACAGTCCCGCTGGAATTCGCCAGACCATTTTCGAATCCGGGACAGGCGGAGTTGAGAAGCAGGCGGGGAGTCTCAATCGAATAGCCGGCGATAATGACAGCCTTGGCGCGCTGGAAATGGGCGTCGCCGTTATCGTCGAAATAATGTACGCCCGTCACGCGGCGGTTGCGTGCCCAGCTCAATGCGTGAGGCCATGGAGAGATCGCGAATTTCAGCGCCGCTCTCGAGGGCATCGGGAACGTGAGTGACGAGAGTGCTGGCTTTTGCTCCGACCTTGCAGCCCTGAATGCAGAAACCGCGATAGATGCAGTGCGGGCGATCTCCGTGCGAGCCCGAAAGGATGGCGACCGGGCCTCCGATGGAGACGGGAATGTTGAGCGCGGAGCAGCCTTTGATGAGCGCATTGCCGACGCCGCCCATCGGGTGCGGGCCATAAGCATAACCGTGCGGATGGCCCCAGGGATAATAAGCCGGGCCCGGCGACGGGCATCTCCAGTTCGAGCTGCTCGTAGTAGGGCCGGAGAATTTCGTAGGAGATGGGCCAGTCAACGCCAACCCCGTCGCGGGTGTAGACTCTCGAAATCGGATGGATGGAGGCGCGGAGTGAAAGCTGCCCAGTGCACGGAGCCGCCGCCGACGCCACGGCCGCAGTTATTGGCGCCCAGCGCGAGAGGATTCTTTCCGCCCGTGACGCGTGGATCTTCCCAGTAGAGTTGGTGCGATCCGGACTCGTCGGAGACCCAGTCGCGCTCGGTATCCCAGAAGGGGCCAGCTTCGAGCGCGACCACGCGAAAGCCTGAGCGAGCGAGCCGCTGAAGCAGCACTCCTCCCGCCGCACCGCAACCAACGATCACGTAGTCGACCTCGTCGCTTTCCGAGAAACGGCGCATGGGCAAATGAATCTTCTGCAGCGGCCCGAGCATGTGGGCACCGTCATTGCGATTCTCAAACGCGCCGAGGATTGGCTTCTTCATGAAACCTCGCTGAGACGGCTTTAGCCGATCTGCTCGGACTCCAGATGGAGATGGTGGGTCAGTTCGGTGGTGTCAGAGACGGCGTAGCGGCGGCGCATCCCAGTCGTAGCGGCGGGGCTCGACCTCCCACGGCTCAGGCTCGCCGCGCTCGAGGCGTGTGTAGGCGCGGGGATAGGCCGGACCGCCAAAGCCAATCTCGTCCCATGCCCAGGGGTGCGCGTAGTAGCCTTCGAGCGCATCCTGCATAATGAGCTGCCAGAAGCGCCCGATGGACATCTTCTTCCAGATCGCCGCGCCGGCTGTGGGCTTCTTATCGTGAATTGCCTGCAGAACAATTTCCTGCTGGCGCTGAGGAAGATCGAGAAAGTCTCCTCCGTAACGCTGCCTCGCTTCGAGGTTGATCGCCTCTTCTCCGAGGCGGTACGCGTCGCGGTCGGGAGGCATTGTCTCGTAGCGATATCCGTTTCCCCTGATTCCGATAGAGCCGCGCATCGAGAGGCTCGACGATGGGAATGCGGCGCTCCGGCGTGCGGTCGTGCTGCGGGATGAGATGATCGAAGACCGCTCGCCAGAACTTCGCCTGGTCTGCGGTGAAAAAGCGAATGGGCGGCGTCTGCTCTACCCGCATGGTGACGACGTCGCGGGTGGCCTCATCCCAGAATGCCTTCTGCGACATGGTGTGAAAGCCGGGATAGTATCCGGGCTGCGGCGTTTGAGGCAGCGGCTCTCCCGTAGCGGGATCGCGAGGAAGCAGTGCCGAGTCTGGAGCGTCGTTGGGGTTCATGCTGTCTCCGAAGGATTCATGATGCGCTGCGGTCTCATCCTTTCCTGCGCCGAAGCAGGCTGGCAAGCATGCCGAGCATGCCCGCAGCGCCGAAGAGCAACGGAGCAAAGATGGGCGGCCCGTACATGATGTTGTAGAGCAGATGCTTGCGTCCGCCCGGCCGGCGAAGCACGCCGCGCGCGTGGTAATAGAAGCCGACCGCGGCGTCCGCGCAGGCGACCGCGGAGAGTGCCGGCAAAGCCGTCGTGGCCACTCTGCGCTTCTTGACGGATAGAAACGCCGCGGCGGCCAGCAATGGAGCGAGAATCACCGGACTCCATTGCACCTTGTAGCGAAAGTTATTCTTGTAGTGCGAGTAGTAAGCTTCGAATCCGCTGAGCAGCGCGCTGACGCCTGCGACGATCGCAACCTGGCGCTGAAATTTGCCTTCGCGAATGTCCTGCTCGGTTGAGATGAGGTCGCGCCCGGCGCGTGGAGGCAGGATCTGAGCGAGCCAGTGGTCGCTACTGTCGCTCTTGCCCGAGGAGTGCTGCTTTCCATCCTCACGCTGCAGATACGAAGCAATGAGCCCGAGGTAGGCGCTGGTGCCGAACAGAAGCGGCGCGAAGATCGGCGGCCCCATGATCATGTTCGTCATCGGCAGGCGCCATCCGCCGGGCTTGCGATGAATGCCGCGGATGTGGAAATAGAAGCCGACCCCGGCATCGACGAGCGTGACGAGCGGCAGCCAAGACGCAGACAGGCCGCGAGCGGCCCGGCGGCTGAAGAATCCGGCAATCGCCGGCACGCCAAGCACCGCGCTCAGGATGACCGGCGTGTACATCACGCGCCGGCTATAGCTGCCGCGATAGTGCTCGTAAGCCACTTCGAGTCCGCTGACGATGCTGGTTGCAGCGGTGAGCAGCGCGAGGCTCCGCTGAAACCGGCCTTCGCGAATATAGTTGGCGACGGTCTTCGGCGTCGTGCACCGTGCCGTTGATCGACGTTTGTCGGGCGTTTCCATTTGCTCTTAGACCACCTCGCGGATTTGATCTTCGGCGACCGTCTTGATGATCTTCATCGCGTCCTTCTGCCCGCGAACCAGCGACTTGGCAAACTTGTAGGCCTGCTCCGTGGTCACCTTGCCGGGCATGGGCGGCTCATTCGGATCGACGACGGCCTGCACCAGAGTGGGCCCGTCATGGTTGAGGGCCTGGCGTAGAACGCTCTCCGCATCCTCCGGCCGCTCGATGGTAAAGCCGCGGGCGCCGCACGCCTTGGCCACCATGGCGAAGTCAATCGGTTCGAGCTCCACGCCGTATTCCGGATTGCCCTCGAGAATCATCTGCTCCCACTTGATCTGCCCGAGAACGTTGTTCTTGATGACGATCACCGTGACGCGCAGCTTGTATTTGACCAGCGTCGCAATCTCGCCCATGAGCATGGTGAGTCCGCCGTCGCCAACGACGCAGACTACCTGGCGCCCTGGGATATGCGACCGCCGCGCCGATGCTGTAGGGCAGACCGTTGGCCATGGTGGCGAGCGAGCCGGAGAGAGAGAACTGCATCGCTCCGCGCATCTCGACGTAGCGCGCGGTCCACGTAGCGATGGTGCCGCTGTCGGACGAGACGATGGCGTCGTCGTCCAGCAGCCGGTTGAGCGTGTGCGTCACCACCTGCGGCTTCATCGGCATATCCTTGCGCGTGCCGCGCTCCTCCATCAGCTCGTTCCAGGTCTTCATATTCTCTTGCGCCTTCTTGAGGAACTTATTGTTCTTCCGCTTCAGCAGCGGCAGCAGCGCCTGCAGAATCGTCTTCGCGTCGCCGACCAGCGCGGCATCGACCTGGTGACGCAGGCCGATGCGCGTGGGGTCGAGCTCGATCTGCACGCACTTCGCCTGTCCGGGCTTGGGCAGAAATTCCATATACGGATAACTGGTGCCGATCAGGATGAGCGTGTCGCACTCTTCCATCGCATCGACCGACGGCGCGGTGCCCAGCAGGCCGAGGCCGCCGGTGGTGTAAGGGCTGCGATCGGGCAGAACCGCTTTGCCGAGCAGCGCCTTCACCACCGGGCCGCCGACGGTGTCGGCCAGCTGCGCCACTTCTTCGCGCGCGCCCAGAGCGCCGCGTCCCACCATGATCGTGACCCGCGAGCCGTCGTTGATGATCGCGGCCGCTTTGCGCAGAAGGGTATCTGCAGGCCGCGCAGTCGAAGGCGTGGCCCAGTCGCCGCTGTGCCCGGCGATATTGGCGTTGCTGCGCATCTTGTCGGAGACAGGCCACTCCTGAATGTCCTTTGGGATGCAGATGTGAGCGACGCCGCGGCGCCCGTAGGCCGTGCGCACCGCCATGTCCACAACATTGACCGCGTGCGCCGGACCCATGACGCGCTCGTTGAACACAGAAACGTCCATGTAGAGCTTGTCCAGATCGACATCCTGCTGGTAATCCATTCCGATGAGGTCGTGAAAGGTGTGCCCGGTGATGGCGAGCACCGGCTGCAGATCGCACTTGGCGTCGTAGAGCCCATTGAGAAGGTGAACCCCGCCGGGGCCTGAAGTCGCGCAGCATACGCCGAGGCGGCCGGTGTATTTCGCATAGCCGACGGCCGCGAAGGCCGCAGCTTCTTCATGCCGCACCTGGATAAAGCGAAGCTTGTCCTGATGGGTGCGCAGCGACTCGAAGAATCCATCCACGCCGTCTCCGGGAAATCCGAAGATGGTATCCACTCCCCACTCGATGAGCCGTTCCACGATCAGATCTGAAACCTGCTTGGCCATACTTCACTCCTGCACTTCGCGTCTTTGGAGCGCCGCAACGAGGCGCTCTGAGTGCGACCTTCGGCCGGCTACACTCGGTACCGCGCCGCATCCTTTTCCTTTAGTTCGAGTCCCATTCCCGCGCGCGAGAGGTCTGGAATCATGCAACCGTCAACCGGTTCGCAGAATCCGTCGAAGAACATCCGCTCGATGCGCGCGTGATCGTGAAAAAACTCCATATGCACCGCCCTGGGCACGGCACAGCAAACATGCAGATGCATGCTTGGCCCGCAGTGCGAAGAAAGCGGCACGTTGTGCGCCCAGCAAAGGGCAGCCGCATCCAGAAAACCGCTGATGCCGCCGCAGCGTGTGCAATCGGCCTGCAGAACCGTGACCGCTTGCGCATCGAGCATCGAGCGGAAGTACCAGGCCGTGTAGCCGTATTCGCCGGCAGCGATATCCATGCCAAGCGGAGCGCGCTCGCGCACCTGGTTGAGTCCGGCGAGATGATCGGAGCTGACCGGCTCTTCAAACCAGCGCACGCCGTGCTCAGCAAAGCGATGTGCGAGTTCGATCGCCTGCGTGACTGTGTATGCGCCGTTGGCATCGACAAAAAGATTGCACCTATCGCCGATGGCCTTGCGCGCAGCCTCGACCCGGGCCGGGTCCTTGTCGGGGTGCGTGCCGATCTTCATCTTGACGCTTGCAAATCCTTTCGACGCCCAGCCGCCGAGCTGATCGGAGAGCTGCCGATCGGTGTACGAAGTGAAGCCGCCGCTGCCGTAGACCGGAATACCGGTGCGAACCTGCCCAAGGAGAGACACAAGAGGAAGATCAAGCAAGCGCGCGCGAAGATCCCAGATCGCATTGTCGATTGCGGATACCGCCATCATCGCGATTCCGGTTTCACCGAGATTGCGAATGCTGCGCAGCATCTTTTGCAACGTGCCGGCGTGGCAGAGAGGATTGGAACCCAGGACAATCTCTTCGAGGAGCTTCCGCGCCGCGGCCGCTGTGCCTGCATCGGCGTAGGTGTAACCGAGCGCCCGCGTGCTGCCGCATTCCAGTTGCACCAGCACCATCGAGGTGCTGTCCCACGAGAAAGTGCCGTCGGCCTCTGGCGCATCTGTGGGGATCGTATAAAAGCCAATCGACCCGCCCGTGATGGAATATTCCTGCCTCATAGTCTGAGTGGCTGCTTGCAGTTAAAAATCCGTGAGCACTTCCGCTCCGGATTCGGTGCACGCAACAACATCGCAATGGCGCATGCCGCCTGCGCCGTCGATGTAGATTGCTGGTTCAATGTTGAATGTCATGCCGGCCGTCAGCACGTCCGGCGACAGCGGGTGAACGCGTGGCATGGCATCGGGATTCGCGGCCGCAAAGCCTACACCGTGGCCCGTTGCATGCTTGAACTCGGCGCCGAACCCATGTTCCTTCAGAACATCTCGCGCCGCTTTGTCCACGAGCTTGGCGCTAACGCCCGGCGCAATCGCAGCCAGTGCCGCTGCGTGCGCCTCCGCGACAGCCTCGTGCATTTTCTTTTGTTCGCCGGACGGATTCCCAGCGACGAATGTGCGTGTAATGTCAGTCCAATATCCGTCTCCGACGGTATTGGCGTGGATCATCACTAAGTCGCTTTCTTTGATGACACGGCGGCGGGTGCGCGCGTAAGCTGCGGCAGCCTTCGCCGAGTTGGGTCCGGACATGCAGAAGAAGTAGCCATAGCCGCGTGCGAACCCCTCGCCCGCAATGCGCGCAAATGCAGCTCCAATATCGGCGGCCACTTCATCCTCCCGGCGCCCCGGCACGATCGCCCGTTCTGCTTCGGCAAACGCACTCGCCGTCAATCGAGAAGCGTGACGAATTTGAGCGATCTCCACTGCAGTCTTCGCCGACTTCAGACGATCGAGCATACAATCCGCGGAAACCACCGCCGCCCCTGGAAGGACCGTGAAAAATATCTGGGAGATAGAGGCACGGAATTGATTCGTCGCTAGATATGAGCCAGGCTGCAGGCTGGCGCGAAGATCCATGCCGATTTGATCGCTGGAAAGATGGAGGCGCGCCGTGAGTCGCTTGAGAGGCTCGATCAGCGCCTCTGAACATTTAAGAAGATTGTCGAGAGAGTGCGGTTGATAAGTCGTCACGTTTGCATTCGAAGTGGCGCGAGCCAGATCCAGCTCATCCTCTGGGACAACGGCGCAGACCTCTCCGTCTCGCGTAACCAGGGCGAGGCTCGCGCCCATCACCGGCCAATATCCCGTGAGCAGCAGCACCTCTTGCGGCGAAACAGTCGCCAGAGCCTGAAGTTGCGAGGCCTTAAGAGCCTCGACAATTGTGGCGCGCCGCTGCGAATCTATCGCCATCCTTTCTCCGCTCCCCATTCGCTCGTAATGATTCTTCGGCCCGCGATCAACATGGCCGCGGTACAAACCGCTGTCGCGGTACACCACGAACACAGCTTGCGGAAGGAAACCACCTGGCGCACTACATTGCAGGCCGCGAGAGAACCATCGCCGAGCAATTTGATCGCCAGAAGCCTGCGCGCTTTAGGATTGCGGGACGCCAGGGCAACCAGCCCAAGTGTCACTCCGTAATTAGCCAGCCCGAGAATGCTGTCGGGTATGCCCAGCGGATGAGCAGACTTCGATTCGATGATTCGATCGGAGGCGAAGACCGATCCAGGGGGGTCTGGCAGATGATCGATCACGCCAATCTGATGCGCTGCTACTGGAATCAACGTAACCACAGCCGCGCAAGTGGCGGCCGCTAGTGCACAGTTTGAGTTCGATCCGCTCATGCCTTCAGCCGGAGATTGACCTCTCATCGCCGGCTCCGCAGGCCGGCGAGTAATGCGCCCGTGCCGACTAGAGATAGCGCCGTCGCCCACGCGAACCATGGCCGGTGCAGCACCACAAAGACCTCGGCGCTGCTTCGCTTCGACCGGTCGTCGAATTTGCCGCGAGCGCTGTGTTCGCCCGGAACGTAATCATACAGATTGTTCGGCGCATCCGGATCGCGCGGCTCATTCGCTATCTGCTGTGACTTGTATCCGGTCTTGCCGAGATAACGATCCAGCAGGCCGGGAACAATTCGCTGCGCCAGGATCGCGCTCACTGTTGGCGACCCCACCCAATACTCGCGGCGCGGATTCTTCGCCATGCCTGCGGCAACCACCACCTCGGCGGCCACCTCGGGCTCGAAGATCGGTGGCACCGGTTGCGCACTGTTCGGCATGCGATTCTTCACCCAGTTGAACTGCGTCGTATTCATCGCCGGCATTTGCACCGTGGTGAGCCGCACGTTGCTCTTATCGTGATAAAGTTCGCAGCGCAGCGAATCGGTAAATCCATTAATGGCATGCTTGGCCGCGCAGTACGCGGACTGCAACGGAATGGAACGATAACTTAAAGCCGATCCGATCTGGATGATCGTGCCGCGATCGCGCGGCAACATGCGGCGCAGCGCAGCCTGCGTTCCGTAAACGAATCCCAGGTAAAGAACATCGGTGACCCGCTTGTAATCGGAGGCTTCCATCTCTTTGACCGGGGAGAAAACGCTCACCATTGCGTCATTCACCCAGATGTCGATGGCACCCAGTTGCTCCTCGATCGTCGATGCGGCATGTTCCACGGCACTCGCATCGGATACGTCTGTCGGAATTTCAACGGCGCTGCCGCCCAGCGCTTCGCATTCGCGCCGGGTAGCGGCCAGAGCCTCGGGATTGCGTGCGATAAGCCCGATCTTCGCGCCTCGTTTGGCGAAAGCGTGCGCGATAGCGCGGCCCAATCCGGCAGATGCGCCCGTGACGGCCACAACAGGGGATGGATTCATCATTTGCCTCGATCCGCGTTGAAGGCGCGGCTATCAAGTAAGAATCCATCGAGCCCCGAGAGGATGTCTCTCGCAATGAAGTGGCCATTCGCCAAGCGAAAGTCGGCTTACTGCGGTTGATTTACAGGAACATGAGCTGACCGATGGCCTGCCCGCCGCGCCGCGATTGCCTGGCACTATGACGTTTCCAACGAGTTCTGCAGAATGCCGGCAGCCTTTAGGTTTTTGTTTGCATTTGCGACACTCGTTTTGGGGATCTCAGGCCGGCCAACTGCAAGGTGATCAGCATGGCCGGAACCAGAAAGATGATGGAGCCAAAGACCCACATAATTACCGCTCCGAGGACCTGGTCGTCCGCAGGAGATACGCGGAAGGGATTGGGATTTGTGACATAAAACGTGTAGACCGGACGGCCGCAGAAGGCGAGAAACGCCGAGAGCACGGTATTCACGAGATCTGCGGCCACAAGGTAAAGCAGGATGCCCCAGTTTCGACGAATCCGCTCAGCAGGCCAGGGACGGATGACGCACCACCAGAACAAGAGCGATGAAAAGAGAAAACAGGCATGCTCCACAGCGTGCCAATTCTCATGCTCCAAGGCAAAGTCATATGCGCGTGGAATGTGCCACGCGAGAAGTGCGACATTCATTGCAAGCCAGGCAACGACCGGCATGACAAGCCAGCGTGCGAATTGCCTGATTGCCCGGTTACGGATCAACGGGCCAAGAATGTTTCTGGTGACCGGACCCGGCAAGCCGCGCAGCAATGACACAACTGGCAATCCCCATAGCAAAAGCGGCGGCACAACGGACATGAGCAGGAGATGCTCAACCATGTGTGCGCTCAAGAGCGCATCGGAAAAGCCATCCATGGGCGAACCAATCGCGAGCCACAGCACGGCTAACCCGGAAAAGAAAGAGGCGAGCCGGACTTCGTTGAATTGCTTCCGTCGCGTCTTGCGCAGGGCCAGCCAGCCGCGCAGATAGATGGCTGCGGTAATGAGAATTGAGCCTGTGAGCCAGACAGGGACCGTCCAGTCGGTGAAAATGTCTTCGACGGCGCCGGACATGCCTACTTCGTTACCTGCACTGTTAGAGGCTCGTTGAACCGGTGAGGCTCACTGGCCGCGCTGAGTTTGCGCGATGCGTCGACGGCTGGGGCGAGATTATGCCCCCGCAAGGTGATCAGGAAGGCAACAAGAGCCTTTGTTTCTGAGGGGTTGAGTGCATTCCCATAAGCCGGCATGTTGCCGCCGCCCTGAAGCACTTGGCGAACGATCTGATCTTCCGTCATCCGGGTGGCGATTGCATCGAGAGCCGGTCCGCGCTGGCCGCCCTCTCCGGCAAGCGAATGGCAATTACGGCACTGCTTGTCTTGCAGAACCATGGCGCCCTGGCGCTCAAGCGGGGTGCGGCCGCGCAGGTACTCGACCGGCACTGCGTCCTGCGACCAAGCCTGCATCACCGGACTCCAAGGTGTATATGTGCCGAAATGAGTGAAAATGCCGAGCGAAACGGCGATGACCGACACCATGAGGACAGCAACCGGACGACGAGCCCAATGCCGCTCACCTTCGGCGGCAAAGAGCGGCAGCAAAAGCATGACCGTAATGCAGAGAATGGGGACAACCAGCATGACGGGCGTCTCAATTGACGGCGGCAGGAATGCCAGTACTGCATAGATCCAGAGGAAAAAGAAGTCCGGCTTGGGCGCGGTCTGGATAATGGTGGGGTCAGGCTGGCCGCTGGGGCCAAAGGGGCCGAAGAAGAAAGCGGCCGCCATGACGGAGAAAAGAACGGCGGCAGCGAAGACTGCGTCTTTCCATGCGGCATCGGGTACAAATGGGATCCCCGTCTTCTCTGTCAATTCGTGATATTCGCGCTCGTATGTCGCCTTGGAAACGATGCGGCCAGGCATTGGCCAGTCGCTGACTCCATGCAATAGCACCATCCATATATGCACGCCAACGCCGGCCAGCAGGATGCCGGGGATAATAAAGACATGCAGCGTAAAGAAGCGCGACAGCGTGGGCGCGCCGATGATGGGTCCACCGAGAATCAGATGCACGAGAGGCGCGCCGATGATGGGTACACGGCTGGCGATTGAAGCACCGATGCCGAGGCCCCAATACGCGTCCTGATCAAAGCGCATGACTTGGCCAGTGAAAGCCATGCCCAGCGTGAGAAGCAGCAGCAGAACACCGACAATCCACGTGAGCTCGCGAGGGAATTTGTATGCGCCGAAGATAAACACCTGCACCATGTGGATGAGCACGATGGCGATCATGAAGTCCGAGCCCCAGCCGTGCATGGCGCGGAGATACCAGCCGAGAGGGATGTTGTGGTTGAGCAGGTTGAGGCTGCTCCAGGCTTCGTTTGCGGTGGGGCTATAGACCAGCGCGAGCAAAATCCCAGTGACGACCTGCAGGATAAGAAGTACCGTGGCGGCGCTGCCGAACACATACATCCAGCTCGCGTTGTTGGCCGGCGTGGGATGAGCGGCGGCAGCAGCGAGAGGCTTGATGAGGCCGAGGCGATGTTCCAGCCAATGATAGACCTTCCGTGCAGCCTGGGTGGCGCGTTCCTTCATCCCTGCCATGAGTTGGGCCTCCTCTCCGGTAGCGCGATTTTCGAGTCGGGCCTAAAGGGCTCTATAGTGACGAGGGGCTTTGAGCTTTCAGTGCAGGAGGCTTGAGTGGCCAGAGTCGGCATGTCACCGGCGTGGATCTGAAGCGATTCGCCAACGAGCCTGTACTTGTATTCAAAGAGGCCCCGCTCGGGAGGGCCTGAGGCTCTGGAGCCATCTTCGTAATAGGCGCCGCCGTGGCAGGGGCACAGAAAAAGCCTTGATTGAGCGAACCAGCGAACCGGGCAGCCGAGATGAGCGCAATTGATGGCGAAGACCTGAAACTGCTGCGACGAGATATGGCGTACCCAGCAGGCGACCTTAGCTGTTTCTCCGTCTCCAAGGCTTGCCACCGGGCTCCTGAAGTCCGCCAGGCGGGTTTCACCAACTGGAAAGTCATCTACCGAGCCGAGGCTAATCCATGAGCCGGTGTTCGAAGATTTTTTCAGAGCGGGTCCCAGGAGATAACCAGCGATCGGCACCGCAAGGACGGCGCCCACGGCGGCATTTAACAGCACGGCGATTTTGAAGAGGAACGTGCGCCGGCTGTGTGCGGTGGCCTTCTCTGCTGGCGATAATTCGTGATCGCTTGACTCTCCGGGATGTTCGAAAAGCTCGGTCATGCGAGTTCTCCGATGGCTGGCTACGGATTCTGCCGATAGATCTGGCCGGGCGCTTGAATTCGATGGCTGGCCAGCCATGCAACGATGTTGGTAATCTCCTGGTCCGTCAAAACATGGCCCGGGTGAGAGCGATAGTCGGGCATGCTTTCGTCCGGCTTGCCGACCACCGCGATCGTCCGCAAGCCCTGATCGCTTATCAATGAAAGGTAAGCAGGGTCGACAATTGATCCCGGGCCCCCTTTGCTTGAAGAACCGGTAGCGTCTGCGCCATGGCAGCTTGCACAGTAAAGCCCAAATGCCTTTTGTCCTTGTGCGGGATCGGCGGCCGCGCTGCTTGCGTACGCGGGAAGCGATTGACCGGCGACGACGGATGAGTTGCCCCATGCCTGGATCATGCCGTTCGTAAGGATGGTGATCTGCTGCTCTGTGAGCATGCCTCCTGCCGAATCTTGAAAGCCTGGCATCATGGTACCGGGAATCCCAGTCGCTGTTATGCGCTGCAGGTTCTGCGCTCCGGCGAAAGCCAGATAGAGTGGGTTGGCAAGCGAGATGGCAGCTCCATTCTTCCCGTGATTTCCGTGGCACGCGGCGCAATTCTGGCTGTAGAGAGTCCCGAAATCCGTTACCTGATTGGGACGGGTCTGCTCTTTAGCCAGCCCCGGCCTTGGCTTGCCGGGCGCACCGTCACAACCCGCATTCGCGATTGCAAATGCAGAGGTCAGCACCACCGAAGTCAGCAGCCGTACGTTCATCGGGTGTTGTCTTTCTCGTTTTCCTTTTTTGGCTCTACGACTTCAGAATCCTTAATCAGTTCGGCAAGGTCGCCATGCAAGCCGGCGCGCACCGCAAACGGTAATGACTGAAACTGGGGTGTCCTGACTTTATCCTGGAGGTTCACCACGAAGCCGCAAACCAGACCGAAGACAAGCTGCGACGGAATGAACCAGTACCAGTCAATGCGCTGGTTGAGAATTGGACTGACGATACCGATGGCTGAGTACAGAATTCCAGTGAAGAGCATCGGAGCCATGAATCCCGCGGTCAAAATGGGATACCTGGGAAACATGTGCAGCATCGCACCGTAAAGCAAGCCCACGAGCAACGACATTACTCCATGAATGGCCAGCGCTGCGAGCAGGCCGCGCAGATGAAACTCGCCGAGAAAGGCATTGCTAGCCCCGGCCCAGCTCAGAAACCCGCCCGCCGCAAGCAGGTTTGTCGCATACCACAGGCTGTGATAACGCAGAAGGCTGAACAGGGCTGCAGGCACGGTCATAGCAACGCCACCAGCTATGCCTCCCTTGATGCCGCTGGATGGGCGAAACGTCTCCACGGGCAGGATCTTGCGGCGTGCGGAGCCAATCTCAATCTGCCGCAGAAGCGTTCGCGGGCTTGAGACGGCAACCATCTCGGGTTGGACTGCAATCGATTCATGCGCTTCATGCGGCAGAACCTGTCGAAACCAGCCAATGGATGCGATCGCAGCGAGCAGAACCCCAAGAGCGCCCACTGCAATGCTGGTGACCATGCCGGCGAGAACGAGGGATATGCCCAGCGCGAGCACCATGGGCCACGCCGTTGGTTTTGGCAACTGGACGAAGCTTCCATCCGTCGCATCATGAGAATCATCTCTGGGCAATTTGGTCCCCTCTTCCTTTCAAGATCTAGCGGCCAAACAGATAGACAACAGAAAAGACGACAACCCAAACAGCGTCAACGAAGTGCCAATAGATCGACAGCACCTCAAGCCGTTTGGTGTGCCTCGATTCCAGTTCACCTCGCAGCGAGAAGAACAAGGCGAGACTTAGCATCAGAAGGCCGGCAATCACGTGCGAGGCATGCAGTCCAACGAGAGAATAAAAAGTGGTTCCGAACAGGTTGGTCTGTATAGTCAGGCCGTCGTGATAGATAAGGTCGTACCATTCGTAGGCGGTACTGCCGAGAAAAATGCTTCCCAGCAGCACCGTAGCCGCGAGCCAGGTTGAACATACGCCCCGCTTGCCTTGATGCAGTCCGGAGACGGCGAAATGGACGGTAACACTGCTTGAAAGCAGGCAGATCGTCGAGAAAACGGGTAACTCGAGCACTTGCGGCGTTGGTCCAGTAAGACTCTTGCCGAGATAAAAGACATACGCGACGATGAAGATGATGAAGATGGCCGACTCGGCCGTGATGAGGCAGGCCATGCCCACGATACCGCGCGAGGGCAGCTTCCATTCTTCTGCGATTGCCTGGGGAATTGTGGCCGTTCCACTCATTGTGTGATCCTCACGTCTCGTAATTGCTGTCCGGATCTTCCGGATGCTTCAAGTCCCACAAGGGACGGCGGCTCTCTACGGTCGGAATCACGGCGAAGTTATAAGGCGGCGGTGGTGAGGATGTGGTCCATTCCAAAGTCCACGCGTCCCAAGGGTCCGGGCCGGCAACCCTCCCTCTGAAATATGAGTGGATAAGGTTGTAGACAAACAGCAGGCTGGCCACTGCCTGAAGAAAGGCTCCGCTCGAAACCACCATGTTCAGGATGGCCCATCCGCGATCGGCTTCGTAGGTATAGATTCGCCGGGGCATGCCAAGAATGCCGGGGATGTGCATGAAGTCAAAGGTGAGATGAAAGCCGATGAGAAAGATCCAGAAATGCCATCTTCCGATTTTTTCACTCAGCATGCGGCCGGTCATCTTGGGATACCAATAGTAGAACGCGGAGAAGATCATGAAGAGAATCGCGCCCACCAAGACATAGTGAAAGTGTGCAACCACGAAGTACGAGTTGCCGAGTTGCCAGTCGAATGGAGAAGCCGACAGCATGATTCCGGTTAGCCCGGCTATGAGGAACTGGAAGAGAAAGCCCACTGCAAACATCATGGACACCGTGAAGTGAATCTTGCCGCCCCAGAGCGTCGCCAGCCAATTGAAGATTTTGATGCCAGTCGGCACCGCGATGATCATCGTGGCAAAAGTAAAGAATGTGTTGGCCCAGGCGCCCAGACCGACGGTGAACATGTGATGGGCCCACACGCTGAGACTGATGAATCCAATTCCGATAGTTGCCGCGACCATGGCTGGATAGCCGAAGATCGCCTTTCTGGAAAATACGGGAATGATCTCGTTGGCAAACGCGAATGCAGGCAACACTAGGATATAAACTTCCGGGTGGCCAAAGATCCAGAAGAAGTGCATCCACAACACAGCTGAGCCGCCGGCCTGGGTATCGAAGAAGTGCGAGCCGAGATAGCGATCGAGCATCAGCATGATCTGGGCCGCGGTGAGAGGACTCACGGCCACGAAGACCATCAGCGACGTGACAAGGTAAAGCCAAACAAGCAAGGGCATGCGATTGAGCTTCATGCCAGGGCAGCGCATAGAGATGGCGGTGGCCACGATGTTGAGTGCCGTGCCGATTGTGCCGATGCCTGTAAGCAAAAGCGACAGCGTCCAGTAATCCGTGCTGTGGCCAGGCGAGAACACTCGCGCGGTGAGCGGCGCGTAGGCGAACCATCCTACGTCAGGCGCGTTGCCAGCGCCATAAAGCCCGTCGCCGCCTATGTAGCTGTAGTACAGCAGAATGCCGCCGAATGCCGAGATCCAGAAGCTGAACGCGTTGAGGCGCGGAAACGCCATATCCCGGGCGCCGATCATAAGCGGGATGAGGTAATTGCCGAAGCCGAACAGAATAGGCATGCCGACAAAAAAAACCATTGTCGTGCCGTGCATGGTAAACAGCCGATTGAAAACCTGCGGTGATACAAAGTGATTATTCGGGACTGCGAGCTGGATCCGCATCAGCAGCGCTTCACATCCGGCAACGAGCAGAAACAAGAGCGCGTAACCGATGTACATCAGTCCGATCTTCTTATGGTCCGCGGTCGTGATCCAGTCGTGCAGCACTTCGAGCAAGAGCCGGCTCGGCGCCTTCTTCGAGGTCCGGTCAAGCACTGCCGATGGCGTTTGCGTTGCCATGCTGTCTCCTCCTGTCTCTACTTCAGTGAAGTAAGGTATGCCGTGACAAGATCGAGGTCTTTTGCGCTCAGGTGCATGGGCGGCATTAGCGCGCCCGGCTTGAAATGCGCAGGATCATCTACGAAGGCACGTACATTTTGAGCATTGAATGGAACAGAGCCCGAAGCGATTGTGTCGCGGCTCGCCAGATGAGTAAGATCGGGGCCGAACCGGCCCGTGGCAACAGTCCCCGCCACGGTGTGGCAACTGATGCAGGCGTTGTGCTGGAACACAGCTTCACCTGCGTGGACCGCCGGATCTTCAGCGGCCTTCTTCTGCTGCCCCGCCACCCACGCGGCAAACTGCGCAGGGCTGTCAGCGTAAACACGGATCAGCATTTTTGCGTGTTGGGTGCCGCAGTACTGTGCGCACTGGCCAAGATAAAGACCCCGCGTCTGGGGGTCGATCCACATGGTGTTTATTTTATTGGGGATCAAATCGGTTTTGCCGGCGAGTTTAGGAACCCAGAAACTGTGGTCCGTATCTGCGGATGACATGGTGAGGTACGTGGGTGTCGGATGCCGAGGATCGCTGACCGGGACGTGCAGTTCGTTTGCAGTAACGATGCCGAGCTTCGGGTAGCGGTATTCCCACCAAAACTGGTGACCGATGACAATGACGTCAAGCGACTCAGCAGGCTTGGGCGCATGCTCGGTACTGAAGATCACGCGCGCCGTAGCCAGGAAAAGCACTACGACAAGTAGAAGAGGAATTACCGTCCACGAGAGCTCAATCTGATTGCTCCCATAAATTTGAGCCGGCTCTTGCATCGCATCCGCATTGGAGGGGCGATAACGGAAACGCAGGAGAACAAAGAGCAGCAGCCCTGATACCACGAGGAAGATCCCGGCCGTTATTCCGAGCACCAGCAAGGATAGTCCGGTAATGGAGTGAGCGGGAGTGCCTGCCGGGGCAAAGATGCTTGTAGGGCCGTCTCTCCAAGATGGCGTTCCGATGATGAGACTGAGCCAGCGATACATGATTGGCAAGTTCTCCGGCAAGTTGCAATATCGAAACAAAGCGGATGGGCCAGCATGGATCAGCGGACAGGCCCGGGTGAGATTCACCGAGCCTTTTTCGCTGCTGCTCCTGCTAAAAGCATTGCACACAAAGCTGAGAAAAGAAATTCGTCATCAAGTGACCCATGATCGTCAATGTCCCCTGTATCGTCCCAACTGCTTGCTGTCCCAAGCAAAATTACCCGAATAGCGAGAACGGACTTAAATAGTGCCTGCTCACACTGGATCAAATGCTAATCGCTCTTCTTTATCTGTTCACGACAGCGTTCTTCTTTGTTATCGGTGGCACGGCGGCCGCGATCATCCGCTTAGAGCCCTTGATCCCCGCCGGCGACCTCGTTTCATCCATTACCTATAACAAGCCATTTCTATACATGGCATCATCATGATGTTCTTTTTCCTGATGCCAATGGCGCCAGCAGTTCTGGGTAACTTTTTAATCCCGCTCAAGATTGGCGCCAAGGATGTGGCATTCCCGCGGATCAACCTTTTTAGCTGGCGATCAGAAGAACAACGGGAAGCTGATGCCGGATCAGCAGCCGCAATTCGGTTCCCATCGACGCTTGGACGCTCCGCGGTTTATGAGGACTATTTCGCGTGGCACGAACCTAGCATCACCGTGATCGCGCCACGGCACCCGTGGTGCCACTCGCAGCGATTGGTTACGAGGCATGGGACAACCTGCGCATTGCGCAGCCCACGAAGAAGTCGCCATGGATCGCGGATTACAAGTGGCCCATCTATTTCTTCGTGGCCGTCGCATTCGGTTCGGGGCAGAGGTGGTCCTGTCCCATCCCAGCCGCAAAAACAACAACGCGGCGAGGATGGGGCACCCAGTGTCACCGCGCCTCACGCGCATCCGCGCTCTGCGTGGCCCTGCGCAGCGCCGCTCTCGCCAGCAGCCGCGTGGAGTCGAGCGTGGGCAGCGGCGAGTTTGCGTCGTTCATCAGCAGCGGAATCTCGGTGCAGGCCAGAACTACCGCGTCGCAACCCTCCGCCTTCATGCGCGCGATGATGCGCTGGAATGCCGCAACCGCCTCGGGCTTCACGATGCCGTAGGTCAGTTCATCCATAATGATGCGGTTGATCTCCTCGCGCTCGGTAGCGTTCGGGCGCAGAGCTTCAATTCCGCGCGCCGCCAGCTTCTCCGGATAGACCTCGCTCTCAACCAGCCAGCTCGTTCCCGTAATCGCCAGCCGCCGGAATGCACGCTCGGCAGCCGCCGCGGCAACCACCTCCGCAATGTGCAGCCATGGCAGCGGCGATCGCTGCTCAATGAACGGCAGTGCCTGGTGGATTGTATTGTCCGGGCAGATAAGAAAATCAGCTCCGGCTCCCGCCAACAATCGCGCCGATGCAAGCATCATCTCGCCCACGCCGGGCCAATCGCCGCGCTCGATGCGCTCCATATAGCAGGCAAACGATGGCGCGTGCATCGTGATCTCAGGGTGCGCGTGGGACCCGAGAACCTCCGCGCCTTCCGCGCAAATCGTCCGGTAGCAAAGCGCGGCGCCCTCGGCCGAACACGCTACAATTCCGATGCGTTGCGGGCCGATGTGTTCCGTCATAGCTACTCCTGGACTCTGCCTTCTTGTTCCCTTGGCCCCTGGGTCCCTGGGTCCCTGCCTTCTTCCCATTTCGCGACCACGGCCGCTGCCATGCAGTTGCCGATCACATTCATCGCGGTGCGGCCCATGTCGAGCAAGGTGTCCACACCGAGAAGCAGCAGAATCGCAGCCGTGGGAATATGGAACGAAGCCGCGGTGCCCATCAGAATCACGAGCACCGAACGCGGGACGCCGGCCACGCCTTTGCTGGTCAGCATCAGCGTGAATACCATGATGAGTTGCTCGCCCACGCTCAGGTGCATGCCCGCAGCCTGCGCGGCAAAAATCGCGGCCATCGAGAGGTAGAGGCTCGATCCGGTCATGTTGAAGCTGTAGCCGGTCGGGATCACCAAGGAAACAATCCAGCGCGGCACTCCGAACTCTTCCATACGCTCCATGGCCAGCGGCAATGCGGCCTCTGAAGTGGTCGTAGCAAATCCAATGGCTGCCGGCTCGCCCACCGCGGCACAGAACTGGCCCACCGGGACGCGGGCCAGAAGAATGATTGGCGCGAGCACCAGGAGCACGAAGAATCCCAGCGCGGTGTAGTACGTTGCCACCAGCTTGGCCAGCGGCACCAGCGTCGCCAATCCCATGCTGCCCACCGCGTAGGCCAGCGCTGCTCCCGCCGCCACCGGCGCCATCAGCATCACGATCTTCGTAATGCGAAACATGACGTCGGTCAATGACTGCAGCACCGTGACCAGCGGCTTGCGGCGCGGCTCAGGCAGCATGGCCAGCGCCACGCCAAACAGCAGCGCGAAAACTGCCACTTGCAGCACCTGGTTCTGCGCCACGGCTTGCGCGATGTTCTCGGGAAATACGTTGAGGATGACGTCCTGCCATCCCGGCGCATGCGCGGGCGCAGCGGCAACCTGTGCCGCCGCGGGCAGCACTACGCCCCACCCCGCTCCGGAGAGATTGATGGCAATGGCTCCAAGAAAAATCCCGAGCGTGGTGACCACTTCAAAAAAGATCAACGCCTTGACAGCCACGCGGCCCACTCCGCGCAGCTCGCCGTGGCCGGCAATTCCCGTCACCAGCCCGCCAATGATGAGCGGAGCCACAATCATGCGGATGAGGCGCAGGAAGATGTCGCTGAGGAATCGAGTTTGCACCGCGAAGTGCGGTGCGTCCGCGCCGAGCTCCGCGCCCGCGACCATGGCGAAGAAGGTCCATACCAGCAGCGAGCGGCGATTGACAGCTACGGGGACGAAAAGCGCCAAACCCGCACAGCGCAAAAAAGCCGCAACGTCTGGGCGGACGGCTAACGAGCCCGCCACAACGCCTGCCGCAAACAACAGCAGTCCCGCCGCAGTGAGCGCGCGCAGCGCCAACGGGAATTGACGCGCCCGCACAACTTTGCCCAGAGCTGTTGCAGTTTCTTGCGAAAGATTGGAACTCATGCTGGAGCCTTGCGCTTTAAGGTCTCCATTATCTTATGGCGGCGGGGCTCAATGTTATTTGGAGCCTGCGCCGGAAGACGGTGCAGGAGTCGATGCTGCGGAACTGGCTGAACCAGACTCACTGCTGCTTGCGCTCTTCGACTCGCTCTTCGATTCGCTCTTTGACTCGGTCTTGGTCTCGCTTCCGGCCTTCTTCTCTGCCGCCGCAGACTCTGTGGCCGAGCCGCCGCCCCCGGAGGAACTGCCTTTGGCCGCGTAGTCGTTCACATACCATCCCGCGCCCTTGAAGCTGAGGCCCGGCGCGGTGAGCGTGCGCTCGAGTGCGCCGCCGCATTTCGGGCACACTGCTTCCGGCTTGGCGCTGAATTTCTGGATTTTTTCAAAACGATGGCCACATTCCTTGCAGCGATACGGATATAAGGGCAAGCTTTTTACCTCTCCGGCAGGAATCTCCCGCTACTTTCCATTCTAGCGGGAAGGCGGCAATTCTTCAGCATTTGCCGCCCCCCATCGAATGCCGCAAGCCCTGAAAGAAGCCGCCCTCAGTGCACGATGATCCTTACCGACGCGCTCACGTCTTCCCACTGGAGCGTCAGCGTGCCCGTCCTGGAGCCATCGTCGGTGATGGTGTAAGTCAGGTCCTCCACCATCGCTGGTGGCTTCGCCATCATCATCGCAGTCTTACCCAGGTCCTTCGTGGGATCGTAGGCCAATCCCCATTCGCCGGTCGCCTTGCTCACAATCAGCACCCAATGCGCCGGATCGGAGATGTCGACGAAAAGTGTGTACGTCCCCGCTGGAACCATCAGGTCGCCGATCGCCAGGTCCGCATCAGTTTTGAGCGTGGTGGCCGCATTCGCGCCCGCGCGCCACACGGGATAGTGCGGATCGTGGCTGATGAGTCCGTCGCTGGTGTAGATCTTGCCTTCGCGGCCTCGCACACGGGGCGAGCTGTAGGTAATGGTGATGGTCTTGCCATTGATGGTCGCCGAGCACGTGGCCGGTGGGCTGGCCGGCGGCGCCTTGGGCGCGGCCTGCTGGGCCAGAAGGGTGGTTGCGGCAAATAGCAAACTTGTACAAATCAAAACTTGTTTCATGCGATGCTTCTCCTCCGGGCAGAGCCTTTTTGTATTGATCCGGCGTCGAAATCCTGTGACCGTGCGAAATGCTGCGTCCGTGCCCCATCCTGTTTCGCGCACTTTGCGGAAAAGGGTGGGAGTGAATGCCGCTGTCGATCGGCCGGATCAAGAGGGACGGCTCCGACGCGATGATTGTCGCATCCCGCGGCCCACTTGCGGAAGCCGTCATTGCGGCCGGCCTGTTATGATGCGCCAAGGAAAGGCGATGGCGGATACTCCCACTCACGAAACGCCCGGCGCGCGTTTTCGCGCGGCGCTGGCGGCAGAAAAGCCGCTGCAGGTGGTGGGCGCCATCAACGCCTACGCGGCGCGGCTGGCCCAGGCCGCGGGTTTTCGCGCACTTTATCTCTCCGGCGGGGGCGTGGCCGCCAACTCGCTCGGCATTCCCGACCTCGGCATCAGCACCATGGAAGACGTGCTGACCGACGTCCGCCGCATTACCGATTCGTCTTCACTGCCCCTGCTCGTCGACATCGACACCGGCTGGGGCGGAGCCTTCAATATCGCGCGCACCATTCGCCAGATGATCAAGGCCGGCGCGGCCGCCGTGCACATCGAAGACCAGGTGGGCGCCAAGCGCTGCGGCCACCGGCCGGGCAAGGAACTCGTTCCGGCGGAAGAAATGGTCGATCGCATCAAAGCCGCCGTCGTGGAATGCGCCGCACCGATCCGCAGTTCGTCATCATGGCGCGCACCGACGCGCTGGCCAGCGAGGGCCTGGCGCGCGCCATCGAACGCGCGCAGGCCTACGTGGCCGCGGGCGCCGACATGATCTTTGCCGAAGCGGTGACGGAACTCGCGCAGTACACGCGGTTTCGCGAGGCTGTCGGCGTGCCCATCCTGGCCAACATCACCGAGTTCGGCCAGACGCCGCTCTTTACGCGCGAAGAGCTGGCCGCCGCGGGCGTCGACATCATTCTTTACTGCTGCGCCGCCTACCGCGCCATGAATGCCGCGGCGCTGAAGGTGTACGAGACCATCCGCGCCGAGGGTACGCAGAAAAGCGTGCTGCCGCTGATGCAGACCCGCGACGATCTCTACCAATATCTCGACTACCACGCCTACGAGCAGAAGCTCGACGAGCTGTTCGCGAAAGGCAAGAAATACCGAGTAGACATTCCCCGCATTCATCCGCTAACTTAGTGCTTCCCGGGGGTCGAAATGAGCATTCAAGAGGCGAGCCAGGCGGCCGCCGCCTTCAAACCCAAAAAATCTGTTGCGCTGTCGGGCACGCCCGCGGGCAACACCGCTGTCTGCACCGTGGGCCAAAGCGGCAACGACCTGCACTATCGCGGCTACGACATCGCCGACCTGGCCGCGCACTGCGAATTTGCAGAAGTGGCGTACCTGCTGATTCACGGCAAGCTGCCCACCGCCGCGGAGCTGGCCGCGTACAAAAAGCGCTTGCTCGGCCTGCGCAGTCTGCCCGCGGAAGTGAAGCACGCTCTGGAGCAACTGCCCGCCTCCACGCATCCCATGGACGTGCTGCGCACCGGCGTCTCTGTGCTGGGCTGCATGCGGCCTGAAGCCGACGACCACAACGAAGCCGGCGCGCGCTCGATCGCCGATGCGCTGCTGGCCTCGCTGCCGTCGATGCTTCTCTATTGGCACCACTACGCGCGCAACGGCAGGAGCATCGAAGTGGACGCCGACAGCGAATCGCTCGCGGAGCATTTTCTCCACCTGCTGCACGAAAAGCCGCCCAGCGAAGAGTGGACTCACGCCATGCAGGTCTCGCTCATCCTCTACGCCGAGCACGAGTTCAACGCCTCCACATTTACCGCGCGCGTGATCGCCGGCACCGGCTCCGATCTCTACTCCTGCATCTGCGGCGCGATCGGCGCGCTCAAGGGGCCCAAGCACGGCGGCGCCAACGAAGTGGCGCTCGAGATTCAGCAGCGCTACCACTCGCCGATGAAGCCGAGGCCGACATTCGCCGCCGCGTCGATAAGCACGAAGTCATCATCGGCTTCGGCCATCCCGTCTACACCATCAGCGATCCGCGCAGCGATGTCATCAAGAAGCTGGCGCGCGAACTGGCGGGGGACACTGAAGGCCAGCGCCTGTTCTCCATCGCCGAGCGCATTGAAACCATCATGCACGATGCCAAGCGCATGTTCCCCAACCTCGACTGGTTCTGCGCCGTGGCCTATCACCTGATGGGCATTCCCGTCGAACTGTTCACGCCGATCTTCGTGATGGCGCGAACCGCGGGCTGGTGCGCGCACGTCATCGAGCAGCGCCAGGATGGGAAGATCATTCGCCCGTCGGCGGTTTACACCGGCCCGGAGAATTTGAAGTTTGTGCCGATTGAGGAGCGATCCTAAATCGCAAGGAGTTCGTTTGTCCTCGCACATCAGCAATGAACGTCCCGCACCCGACCAGGTCCTCACCGACATCGCCGATTACGCGCTGAACTACACGATCAACAGCGACCTCGCCTACACCACGCGCACCACTGCCTCATCGACACGCTGGGCTGCGGCCTTGAGGCGCTCGAATATCCGGCCTGCACCAAGCTGCTCGGCCCCATCGTGCCCGGCACCGTGGTTCCCAACGGCGCGCGCGTTCCCGGCACCAACTTCGAGCTCGATCCCGTGCAGGCCGCATTCAATATTGGCGCCATGATTCGCTGGCTCGACTTCAACGACACCTGGCTCGCCGCCGAGTGGGGCCATCCGTCCGACAATCTCGGCGGCATCCTCGCCACCGCCGACTGGCTCTCGCGGACGGCCATCGCCGAAGGCCGTCCGCCGCTCACCATGCGCGATGTGCTGACCGCGATGATCAAGGCCCACGAGATTCAGGGCTGCATCGCGCTCGAAAACTCCTTCAACAAGGTCGGCCTCGATCACGTCGTGCTGGTCAAGGTCGCTTCCACCGCGGTCGTCTGCCAGTTGCTCGGCCTCACGCGCGAACAGACCATTAACGCCATCTCCCTCGCGTGGGTCGACGGCCAGAGCCTGCGCACCTATCGCCACGCGCCCAACACCGGCTCGCGCAAAAGCTGGGCGGCGGGCGACGCCACCAGCCGCGCCGTTCGACTGGCGCTGATGGCGCGCGCCGGCGAAATGGGCTACCCCTCCGCGCTGACCGCCAAGACCTGGGGCTTCTACGACGTCTCCTTCCGCGGCCAGCCGTTCAAATTCCAGCGGCCTTACGGCTCGTACGTGATGGAGAACGTGCTCTTCAAAATCAGCTACCCGGCCGAGTTCCATGCGCAAACCGCCGTCGAAGCGGCCATGAAGCTGCGCGCGCGCTTGGAGCCGGCCAAGCTCTCGTCCAAAGCCATCAAGATAATCACCGTGCGCACCCACGAGGCCTGCCTGCGCATCATCGACAAAAAGGGCCCGCTCGCGAACCCCGCCGATCGCGACCATTGCGTGCAATATATGATCGCCATTCCGCTGATCTTTGGCCGCCTCACCGCCGCCGATTACGAAGATGCCGTCGCATCCGATCCCCGCATCGACGCACTGCGCGACAACATCACCTGCGTCGAAGAGCCGCAGTTCACGCGCGACTACCACGATCCCGACAAGCGTTCCATCGCCAACTCACTTCGCGTGGAGCTCAGCAACGGCGAAATTCTCGAGGAAACGGTCGAGTACCCCATCGGCCATCGCCGTCGCCGCAGCGAAGGCCTGCCGCTGCTGGTGGAAAAATTCAAAACCAACCTCCGCCGCCGCTTCCCCGAAGAGCAGCAGCAGCGCATCCTCGATGTCTCGCTCGATCGCGCGCGCCTGGAGTCCATGCCGGTCAACGAGTACGTGGACCTCTACATTCCCTAGAGTCAGCTTCATCATCGCTCCGACTTTCCAAAACCCGTCCCTCAGGGGCGAAAGCCCACGATTTTCCCGGGTCTTTTGCGGCCCGGCTAAAGCTATGCCCTTTCAAAACCGGATTCATGCAACCAGTTCCAGAGTCTGCGCGCGCCATTGCGATCATGGTGACGGAAGGAAATTTTCTCCCCGCGCATAACCCGTTTCTGCACTATATTGGTCGCACAGCATAATTACGCAAGCGGGGCTCGCTCTATGAACTTTCGTGTTCGTCCGTCTTTTTTTATCCTTCTTCTGGTTTTCGCGGTCTGCCATCCGCTCTGGGCGCAACGCGCGCCTAACGCCAACGCGTACTACCAGCAGTTGCGCAGTTTGCTCCCCGGCGGCGAAGTCATCACTGTTAAAGACTTCGTCCTCCAGCGCGATGCAGCAACCTTCACCTTTCGCAGCGGCAGCTTTGCGTTCTACGGCCAGGTCAACGGCAAAGTGACGGGAGCGGTTTTTCGCGGCGAGGGCCATCTCCATATCACGCCTCCCACGTCCGAGGAGCGGCACAATCTCTCGATCCAAACGCACAACGAGCAGCTCGACGAGGACTTTGATGAAGTAGTGCTGCGCTTCACCGATTCCACCGCCAACGAGTTGCCCAAGGCCTCAACCGGTGCGGGCCAGCCCGACAGCGCCTTCGCGAAAGCCGCTCAAGATCTGCAGAGCTTTCTGCGTCATCATGCCGAGGGCGCGGTCATCGGCCAGGGGGGCACATTTTACTTCAGCAAGTTCTACGGCAATCTCGATCTGCGCCTGCTCGAAGACGTGCTCAGCCCCGCCCCGGGCGAATATTTCTTCGCCGCGATACACGGCACCAAGAATCCTCACCTCTATTTCATCTTTGATCCGCACGGCGTCGCAGAAGTGGCTCCCGAAGAAGTCGCGCTCCTCCGCTGGGACGCAATGAACGAGACTGAAACCATCCCCCTCGCCTTTCATCGCGCCGCGGAGTACGCAAACGGCACCGCCAACGGCAATGAGCACAACGCGGCCTACAAGATTCTCCATCAGGATCTCGACGTAACCATCGAGAAGAACGGATTCCTCTCGAGCTTAGCCACCGTCAACGTGCGCGCCGAAGAGGATGGCGTCGCCGTGGTTCCGCTCGATCTCTACCCCTCGTTACGCGTCAGCCAGGTCAACTCCGCCGCAGGCGGCGCACTCGACTGGGTGCAGGAAAACAAGGATCTCGATCCAGATTTCGCGGTCATCCTCGCCGCTCCGCTCAAGAAAGGCGAAATTACCACCTTCAAAATCGCCTATGGCGGCAAAGACGTCGTCATGAACGAGGGTGGTCAGAACTATTACCCCGTCGCGCGTGAAGATTGGTTTCCCAACTCCAGCCAGGGTTTTGGCGACTACGCCACCTACCACATGCTTTTTCATGTGCCCAAGGGCCTCGATCTCATCGCCACTGGAACCCGCGTCAATGAGACCAATGAAGGCAAAATTACCACCACCGAGTGGAAGACAGAAACACCGCTTCCCGTGGTCGGCTTCAGCCTGGGCGATTTTCTCAGCAAGGAAACGAAAATCGGAACACCGCTTGCCGGGCAATTGACCGTGGACGCCTACGCCAACAAGGAGCGTCCCGATTTCGTCGCCGCGTTCGTTGAGCAACTATCCAATGCGGGTCCGGGCGCTGGGGCAGCCCTCGGCTCGCTCGACACCACACCCATGCTGGCCAACGAGCTCAGCCAGGGTCAAGTGGCCGCGCAAATCTACACGGATTACTTCGGCGCACTTTCCTTCCCGCACATCTCTCTCACGCAGCAGTCGGCATGCAACTACGGCCAAAGCTGGCCCATGCTCGTGTACCTGCCCATCTGCGGCTTCTTCGATAACACGCAGCGGCATTTTCTCGGTCTCAGCGATTTCAGTGCGGCGACTTATTGGGACGTGGTCACGCCGCACGAAGTGGCGCACCAGTGGTGGGGCCACACCGTCGGCTTCCGCGGCTATCGCGATCAGTGGATGAGCGAAGGCTTTGCCGACGAACTCCGCTTCCATCTTTCTCCAGCTCACGCGCCCCAAGCCCGACGACTTTCTCCATTTCTGGAAGGAGCAGCGCAGAATCCTCACAGAGAAAAACGAGTTCGGTTTCCGGCCCATCGACGTCGGCCCGGTCACCATGGGAATCCGTCTCAGCTCTCCGAAAACCGGCTACAGCGTTTATGACAATCTGGTTTATCCCAAGGGTGCCTTCATCCTGCACATGATCCGCATGATGATGTGGAGCCCGAAAGATGGCGACGCGCGCTTCAAGGCCACCATGCACGACTTCGTAGATACCTATCGCCTGCAGGCCGCGACCACTGAAGACTTCAAGGCCATCGTCGAAAAACACATGAGTCCCGGCATGGACCTCGAAGGCAACCACACCATGGATTGGTTCTTCCGCGAGTACGTCTACGGCACAGATCTGCCCGCCTATCACTTTGAAGGCGACGCCACGCCCAGCGGCGACGGTTGGAACCTGCACTTGAAATTGACAGAGTCCGGCGTGCCAGCGGAATTCAAAATGCTGGTTCCAATCTATCTGGAACTTGCCGATGGCAGAGTGATGCGGTTGGGATCCGCCAATATCGTTGGCGACCACACGGTTGATAAAACTGTACAGTTGCCCAAGCTCCCCGCGGCCATCAAACGGGTCTTGATCAACTACAACTACGACGTGCTGTGCACGGATAACTGAGCCTCAGCGCGATTGGAGCGCCTTCCGGAGGCTGGCCGCCACCTCGACTGCCTGCATCGCGCTTCCCTGCTCCGTAAAATGCACATCGCCGCTATGCAGATCCTGATGCTTCAGCATGAGCGCATGTTGATCGTCGATCGCAATCCCGTTGTGGCTCATGGCAGCCGCGGCCAGCCGGTTGCGCTCGTCGATGCGCGCATTCGTTGCCCCGCCCTCAGCTGCATCGTGCAGCACCGGCGTCGTGCTGGCCCACACCAGCACCGACTTCGGCGCACCCATACGCAACGCATCGATCATCCCCGGCAGTCCCGCCGCATACTGCTCCTCGGTGTAGCCCCAGCCATGCATGCCGTTGTTGAAGTGAATGGCGGCGAATGGCACGCCGATCATGCTGAAGTAATCCTGCAACTGTCCCGGCAGCCGCGGATCGCCGCTGCTCGCCGAAGTGGCAAACAGATAAACGTTCGCCACACCGCTCAGCTCCTTCGGCACTTCCGGATAATAGCCGCGCGTGATCGAGTCCCCTACCAGCAGGACATTGGGCAACCCGGCCGTCGCGGTCTCCGGCCTATCCGTCCATGTCCATTCGATTTTTTCTGTAATGGGCAGCCGCGCCTGCCCCAGCGCGCTCAAACCGCAACAGCAAATCGCGAGCAACACAGAAAGACAGCGCATACGATCCAATCTGCACCAGCCAGCGTCGCAGGTCACTACGCCGCTTTATTTACTTGCATTCTCACCCGCAGGCCGGCGGCAGCAGCCATCGTCACCAGCATATCGAGACCGAAGGAGTTGATTTTGCCGTGCATGAGGTTGGAGATGCGAGGCTGCGTGACGCCGAGGAGCTTTGCCGCCTGGGCCTGTGTCCAGCCTTCGTGCTTAATGTGCCGCGCGAGAGCGTTCACCAGTTCCGAGCGCAGTTTGAGGTTTTCCTTAATCCCGGATTCATCCTTAATTGCGTCCCCTACATTTTCATGGACTTTAACTTTCATTAACTTAACTCCCAGTATCTAAACAGCAATGTCGCCCTCCGATGCGAGCAGAAAAGCAACCGCAGGTACTTCGACTCCTCGCTGCGCTCGTCGCTCAGGATGACAAACTTTGTGGAAAAGCAAACGGTGCGGGCGGACCCCAAAGTCCGCCTGCATCATCTTAAGTTCAGAATTGTCGCTTACGCTTTCGCGAGAACGGGTTTTCCAAGTTTCTCGGCGATCATTTCGTGCGCGTGCGCGAAGAACTCGTCCTTCGTAATCTTGCCCGCCTCGAGATCGGCGAGGATCGCTTTCTGCGCTTGGTACTCGCGGTTCACGATGCCGGCCTTCGACTGCAACATGCGCCACGCCTTACGCCGCTCTACGCAGAACATCACGAGTTGCCGCGAGAGCGCGTAGTAGACCGATTTCCCGTCGACGTCGACCTGGATGTACACGCCGAAGTCGGGGATGAAACTGCGGTGCTCAGGCAACAGGTAGTAGCGATAGACAACATCCTGCTGCGTGATGCGCACCAGCATGTTGTCGAGATGAATCATCTGTTCCGCCTGCTCAGGCTTAATCTTTTTGAGGTGATTGCGGAAGCGCGCTTCGGTGGTGCACCAGTGCGCCACGGTGTAGCGATAGGTATCGCCCGTCGCTTTCGACTTAGTCTCGTACCAGTCGAGATCGATCGACGGATTGCCCTTCACATCGAGCGCTTCCTGGTAGGTTTCGCCGAGGCGCGGGTTGAAGACGAACTCCGGCACGCCGCGCGAGTCGCGCACGCGCTGCGCCTGGTGCAGAGCCATGTCGTCGGCCACGCCGTGCTCCGGCTGGCAGGTGGTGAAAGCCTGCAGGAACATGGTGCCGCGGTATTCCAGGCCGTCGAGAATCGCCCGGTAGAGCTTGGGCGCGTTGGCCATCGAAACCTGCGCGACGAATGGCGATCCGTGTCCGGCGAGGAAGGTTTCGGCCACGGTCTTCTTCTCGGTGTTCTTGCCCTGCGTGGCAGCGCCGAACGTGTTCATGTCGCCGCCGCCCAGCATCGGCGTCGAGTCGGAGTTCTGCCCGCCGGTATTCGAGTAGACCTGCGTGTCGAGCATGAGCACTTTCACGTTGGGCCGGTTCTGCAGCATCACCTTCGACGTATTCTGATAGCCGATGTCGCCAATGCCACCGTCGCCGCCGACCACCCAGACCTTGGGCAGCTCCACGATCTCCTGGTCGGTCATCAGCGCGTCAGTGAAGTGCGTGAAGTGGTAATACTCTTCCTCACTCAAACACTTGCCTTCGCGCATGAGCACGATGTCGGCAAGGCGCTCGGGAATGACGGAGCGGCGCGCATGATCCACGATGAAGCTCTCGCCCATGAGCCAGCCCACGGTTACGCCGTCCTGGAAGAGCGAGTTCATCCACGGATAAGGATGCGGATTGTTGGGCGCAGTTGAGCCGTAAACCGTGTTGCAACCGGTGTGCGCTGCCATGGCCATTACGCTCATGCCGTTGGCCAGGCGTCCATCGATGGGTTGCAGGTTCTTGTGATTGAAGGCTTCGGTGAGCAGTACCGCGGCAATCGCTTCGACGAGTTGCGCGTCGGTAATTTCGCCGTGTTCCTTCTCATAGTCCGCGATGCGCGATTTGGTGTCGGCAGTGTTCTCGCCGCCCAGGCCCATGACGAGGTGAGCGATGCCCTGGCGCAGGCGGGTGTAGCCCTCTTCGTCCGCGGCTTTGAGCGCAGCTAATCTGCCGGCGCCGTTCTTTTCGAGCTCGCCCGCTTTAGCCACAAAGCGGTCGCTCTTGGCGTGGTAGACCGGGCGCATATACGCCTCGGTAACAGCGGCGATGGAGCGCAGCACACTCTTTTCGCCGCAGCCCGCGCAGGCGCCGTCGCCGGCAACCAGCGCGTCGTAGTTGGTGCGCACCATGAGCATGTTGCGCAGCGTCGCGGTCTTTGAGTCTGCCGGATTCGCGCCGTTGTAGAGGCCGAGAAACTTCTGCGAGGTATCGGGCAGCAGATCGAGGAAGGCCGTGCCGGTAGTGTGCTCGGCATTCACCTCTGTGGTTTCCTGCACCATCTTCAGCGCCTGGTGATCGCCGCATGCCGTGACGCAGGCCGCGCATCCCTTGCACAGATCGCTCACAAAAATTGAGAAGATGCCGCCCGTTCCCGGGGCCTTGCGCTCCGGTGACGAGAAGATGGCGTTCACTTTCTGGTAAGCCATCGGCACCTTGTCAACGATGTTGAAGAACTGCGCCTTGGCCTCGATCGAAAATCCGTCGACGCTCTCAGTAACTTCGCGAATGATCTGCGGTAGCGGCGTTCCCTGCTTGATGTCGGCCAACATGCGCTGGCGCGTGAGCTTTTCGATCTCCGGCAGCTTCGAGAGCATCTTGCGGCGCTCTGCGGGATCGGCCACGTAGCGCGTGACCGCGGTGCCGAGCAGTGTGCCGAGGTCCTGCGAGCAGTTGGGCAGCGCCGTATCCGGGCAGACCGAGATGCACTCCATGCACTGCGTGCAATTCTCAGGAATGTAGAGCGGCGTCTCGCGGCGCGCGACGTACTTCGACGCAGTGTCGCCGGTGGCCGCGGCAATCACGCCCATTGCGGAGAGCGGCGTGGACGGCTGGTTATAGCCGTAGTGTGAGCGGAATTCCGCATCGAAAGTGGCGACGCTCGAAACCGGCGTGCGCGGGCCCTGACCTGCGGGCGCGGCGTGAGAACGGCAGCCGGCGCCGGTGGTGCAGGCCGCTTCAGCGAATTCGGGGATGTCTACTGCTTCGAAGATCGGCAGCAGTGCCTGGCCGCGGAGGCTGGAGTGATCGGCCGCGGCAATCTCGCCGATCGCGATCTCCTTCACCAGCTCGAAGCCCTGCGTCATCACTTCCATGTTCGACTGCACGACGGCGTCGCCCAGCTTGCCGAATTTTTTCACGTATTGCTTGAAGACCACGTCGCGGTACTGTTCCTGCGTAATGCCGAACTCCTGCAACATGGGGCTGACCGCGAAGAACGCACCAAGGAATGCATTGCCCTGCATGCGCAGTTGCAGATCGGCGCGGTCCGTGGCCTTGCGCGCGATGTCGAAGCCGGGCAGCGTGAAGACGCGAATCTTTTTATCGATAATTTGCTTACGCGCCCAGATGGGCAGATTTTGCCACGCGCGCTCGCCGTCCACGTCCGACTCCCACACCAGCGAGCCGCCCTCCTGCATGCCGTCGAGCGGGTTGGTGTGCGTGAACGCTTTGGGATCGCAGCACAGCACTACCGTCACGTGGCGCAGATCGCAGTTGACGCGAATGCGATCCTTGGCTGCGACCATGAAGTAGCTGGTCGGCGCACCCTTCTTTTCCGATCCATATTTCGGATTGGCGCTGACGTGAATGACTTCCTTGGGGTTACCCAAGGCGTCCACTTCGTGATCGCGCTCATAGAGCAGATCGTTCAGATCGCCGAGGATCGCGCCGAGATTCTTGCCTGTGGTGATCGCGCCCCATCCACCGATGGAGTGGAAACGCACGGCCACTGCGCCTTCGGGAAGCAGCGAGGGCATTTCGTCGGCGATGACCGAGTAGGGGTGGTCGATGCCGAGAACCACAAAGTTCGCGCCGTCTGCGGCAGTCTTGCCGTCCTTGCGCTTGCGGCCGGCGGTGGCGTATTCAAATGCGCCGATAATGTGCTCGGGGCGGAAGTCGCGCGAGCCGAGACCGTAGCTGCCGCCAATGAAGCGCGGAACTTCAGCCAGCTCAATTTTGGGCAGGCCTTCGGTTCCCTGCACCGCTTTCGAGAATGCGGTGCGAATGTCGCGGCCGAGTGGATTGTCGCCGGCCAGCGCTTCGTCGGTGCGCTCCAAGATGATGACGTTCTTTTTGCCCTTAAGCGCGTTTACCAGCGCAGCCTCGGGGAAAGGCCGGATCACGTTCACGTGAATCGATCCCACACTCGAATTGCGCGTTTGGCGCAGATAATCGACTGCGGCTTCGATATTTTCGGCCGCCGAGCCAAGCGAAACGAAGACCGTTTCGGCGTCTTCGGTCTTGTACTCGCTGATGAGCCCGTAGCGCCGCCCCGTAAGCTCGGCGAAATCCGCGTAGGCGTCTTCAAGAAACTGCAAAATCGGCTCGGCGAAGTTGTTGCGCCGCGCCACCACGCCCTGCATGTAGTGTTCCTGGTTCTGCACCGGGCCCAGCAGGACGGGATTGGTGAGATCCATCATCTTGGGCACACGGCGGCGCGTGGCCCCGAACAGAACGCGCTGCGCTTCGGTGGGGCAGTCAATGATGTCGTCGGGAGCGCCCAGATACTCGCGGATCAGCTCAGACTCATGTTTATAAAACGTGCGCTCCAGGTGCGTCGTCAGGAAGCCATCCATGATGTTCATGCCGGGCGTGAGGGAGAGTTCTGTCACGCGGCGCAGAATCAGCGCCTGGTCGGCGGCCTGCTGCGCATCTTTACCGAACAGCATGATCCAGCCGGTGTCGAGGGCTCCATAAATATCGTCGTGGCCGCAGTGCACATTCAGCGCGTGCTTGGTCAGCGCACGTGCGCCCACCTCGAGCACCATGGTCGATGCCTTGCCCGGCGCGTGGTAGTACTGCTCCACACCGTAGACCACGCCCTGCCCGGAGGTGAAGTTGACCACGCGTTTGCCGCACACGGAGTGCGCAATGGCACCGCCCTGGGCCGCGTGCTCGCCTTCCGTTTCGATCGCAATCGTGTTGCCGCCGAACACGTTCAGTTTGCCTTCGGCATAGGCCTGCTGGAAGAGCTCGCCGCCCTCAGTGGAAGGCGTGATGGGATAAAACACACCGGCATCGGCAATGCGGGTTTCGGTGTGGTACGAAACCAGTTGATTTCCGTTGGCGGTAACGCGGATGCCTGGATAGCGAGCAGCTTTCATAGGTCCCTCACAATGAGTCGTGATTTCAAGTTGGTCAGACCACGTTGCGGACATCGGAGCGCGGAGGCGGGAATCGACCAGCGTCCCCATCAGGCGTCCATGGCGAAAGATGTGCAGTGCGTGTGCGCGTCTGCCTGTGCGTCAGCAGTCCGTCAATAGTCAGTAACCCTTATCAAAGAATTGCAAGCGGAACGGCTGGAGTAGCAATCAGGAGACCTTAGGGGAAGGTTACTCCACGCGGGTACAGCCATCCTAAGTATGCGCCTTGTATAGAGACGGTATTCCATTATTTGGTACTGAATCCCGCCCCCGTCCGTAGCAGCCAGGAACGCATGTGATCGTGGAGGGCCGCCGTTGCGCTACCATAAAGACAAGATTCGAGCGGATCTCCAGTTCTTATGTGTTAATCCATGCTTCTTGTCAAGCTTCCTGCAAGGTGTCTCTTTGTTGAGAAATGAGCCACTTAACGGTAGTGACTTCGACCTGCGGCAACGGGAGAACCGCTGAGAGGTTCCTCATGTTTGTGGTGGTCTGGCAATTTGAGATTGCTGAGGATAAAGTGGCCGGCTTTGAGGCCGCTTACGGGCCCGACGGCGCCTGGGCCCAGCTTTTCCGCACATCACCCGATTACAAGGGCACGGAACTGCTCCGGGACGCTTATATTCCAGGCAGTTACCTAACCATCGATCGCTGGACCAGCGAGGAGGCTTTCCGCGCCTTCCGCAAGGACCACGACAGTGAGTATGAGGTTCTGGACCGCCAGTGCGACGCCCTGACCAGCCGGGAAACGCGGGTGGGGGCGTATACGGTTTGACGCGCCTGCTTTCAGCTATTGCAGGAAATGAAGATTGTCGGCGAATTCGTCGCCTGCCAAGTATTTGATATGGCGATCAAAGGTCACAAGCACGCCGTTTTCTTTGATGGCGAGGCCGAGCAGGTATGCATCGGTCACCTGCTGGTGACCTGAGATGCGCGCCGCGAATGGCGCGGTGAGATTGACCCAACTTTCTTTGATTTCCCAATAGAAATGGTTGGAATGCCCCTTTAGCGATTGGAGAATCGCGATGCTTTGCTCTATGGTGCGCTTGGATGGATGGATGGCAGGGTCGGTGGTAATGCGGATATAGGCCGCCTCCGTCAGAGGGCATAGCCCCCAAAATTCCCGCCTAGATAGAAACCAATCCCGCGCCTTGCTATAGTGCTGGTGTTCCGGGTCGGTCAGCGCGATCAGCACGTTCACATCAGGCAAATTTCTTCGGGTCATACTCGTCCTCGTCAAGGCGTTTCACCATCTCAGAAGTGAGCACTCTGCCGTTACCTGCAGGAGGAAACATCGGCAACCCTTCGGGAGAAAACACGATGGGAGGTTCCGTGCTCGGGGGCTTCTCCGCTTTGCGGACGAGTTCGTTCATCGCGGCACTGAGGGTGATTCCTCGGGCATTAGCGTAATACGTTGCGAACTCATGGACGTCGTCATCGAGTGTGATCGTGGTTCTCATGGTCTTATCCTACATCATTTTTTATTTTGATGCTTGTCTTGTCATTTGATGCGCTTATCGATTGTTGATGCAGGCGTGTTTTGTGATGCAAGTCACGCCTGATCGGATAGCAGCCTCTAATATTCTCCCTTTCTTCGCCATTTTCTCCTATTCTTCTGTGTCTCATCCTGCTACAATCCCTTCGAAATCCAAATTAAGCCCCTCGCCGTTTCCTGCCGGGAAAGCACGAGATGCGCAGGGCGAGCATT
The DNA here is from genome assembly GCA_963830785.1 of uncultured Acidobacteriota bacterium. GTDB lineage: Bacteria > Acidobacteriota > Terriglobia > Terriglobales > Acidobacteriaceae > Telmatobacter. The sequence goes on along the minus strand of CAWHNV010000089.1, from coordinate 103,912 downwards.
TATGAGGAGCCCTCCCAAATGGCCATCGTTGACGACCGCGCCAAAGCCGTAGAACTAGCCCTGGCACAGATTGAGAAGCAGTTCGGAAAAGGGTCGATTGTCCGGCTCGGTTCGCGCGAGGCGCTGCTGCCCATCGCCGTAATTTCCACCGGATCCATCAGCTTCGACGCGGCGCTGGGCGTCGGTGGCGTTCCGAGAGGCCGGGTTTCAGAGATTTTTGGCCCGGAGTCGTCAGGCAAAACCACCATTACTCTGCAAATCATCGCCGAAGCACAAAAGGCTGGCGGTCTTGCAGCGTTTGTCGACGCCGAACATGCACTCGATCCCGGTTACGCCAAGAAATTGGGCGTCGATGTCGACAACCTGCTGGTTTCGCAGCCCGACTCGGGCGAACAGGCTCTGGAAATCACGGAAGCCCTGGTGCGCTCGGGAGCGATTGACGTGCTGGTCGTCGATTCCGTCGCCGCGCTGGTTCCCAAGGCCGAGCTCGACGGCGAGATGGGCGACTAGCCACATGGGCCTGCAGGCGCGGCTCATGTCGCAGGCGCTGCGCAAGCTCACCGGCACGGTTTCGAAATCCCGCACGGCGCTTATTTTTATCAACCAGATCCGCGAAAAGATCGGTGTGATGTTCGGCAACCCCGAAACCACCACGGGCGGCCGCGCGCTCAAGTTCTACTCCTCGGTCCGCATCGATATTCGCCGCATCGCCGCTGTCAAGGAAGGCGACGTCGTGGTCGGTTCGCACACCAAAGTCAAGATCGTGAAGAACAAAGTCGCCGCACCCTTCCGCGAGGCCGAGTTCGACATTCTCTACGGCGAGGGCATCAGCAAAGAGGGCGACGTGCTCGACCTGGCCGTCACCCACAACATCGTGGAGAAGTCCGGCGCATGGTACAGCTACGCTGGAGAGCGCATCGGCCAGGGCCGCGAAAACACCCGCACCTTCCTCAAAGAAAACAAGGAAATCTTCGCCAAGATGGACGCGGAGCTGCGCAAGCGGCTCGGCATAGGCGCCGCCAAGGCCGACGTGCCCGAGGTGCCGGCAGGCGGCGAAGTCCAGGCCAAGGAAGTCGTGCGCGGCCGCAAGGGATAACTTCCGCTCCCAATCGACTAGAATCTTGTCGCAGCCCCGATTCGAAGGAGTTTGGGAATGAAAGCCCTTTCACGCCGAGAAATGCTCAAAGGCAGTCTGCTGGCGCCGGCCATTGCCGCTGCGGCCAGCGGCATGAGCCCCGTTGCAGCCGCGATGCAAGTTGCCGGAGAAACCGCCGGTCCGCTTCCGGCGGACAAATCGGGCGCAGCGCAAAAACCGGCCCAGCCCAACGCGGCGCGCGAACGCCTGCTGCTCGATTTCGGATGGCGCTTTCATTTCGGCGATGCGAGCGATGCGGCCAAGGACTTCGGATTCGGCAGCGGCAGAGCCGGCAACTTTCAAAAAACGGGCGGCTTTCTCGCGGCGAGTTCCCTCGCCTTCGACGACAGCGACTGGAAGCCGGTCGATCTGCCGCACGATTGGGCCATCGAACTGCCCTTCACAAACGATCCTGCGCTTCTGAGCAAGGGTTTCTATCCTCTGGGCCGCAACTACCCTGCCACGAGCATCGGCTGGTACCGGCGTGTCTTCGAAATGCCCGCATCGGACAAGGGCAAGCGCATCTCTCTGGAATTCGACGGCGCCTACCGCGAGACCATGGTGGTCCTGAACGGCTTTCTACATCGGCCAGCACAGCGGCGGCTACGATCCCTTCCGTTTCGATGTCACCGACTTTGTCAATCCCGGCGGAAGCAATGTCCTGCTGGTTCGCGTGGACGCCACCGAGAGCGACGGCTGGTTCTACGAGGGCGCGGGCATCTACCGCCATGTGTGGCTGGTGAAGACCAACCCCGTGCACGTGAAGCAGTGGGGAACCTTCGTCCGTTCAGAAATCAAAGCGGGCGCGGCTACGCTCTCCATCCGCACCGAAGTGAGCAACGACAGCCAGGCCGTTGCGCAACGCGCGCGTGGTTTCCACCGTTCTCGATCCCGGAGGAAGGCCAGTGGGCAAAGCGGTGACGGCCTCGGCAGCCATTCCCGTGGGCGCCGAGCAAAGACTTCGAGCAGAAGATGACGGTGAGCAAGCCGCAGCTCTGGTCGCTCGAAGACCGCAACCTCTACACGCTGGTGACGGAGGTGCGCGTGGGCGGCGATGTGGTCGATCGCTACGAGACGACTTTTCGGCATTCGCACGATCAAATTCGATGCGCAGAAAGGGCTTCTTGCTCAACGGCGAGCCGGTCAAAGTGAAAGGCACCTGCAATCACCAGGACCACGCGGGCCTGGGCGCGGCGCTGCCCGACGCGGTGCAGTACTACCGCATGCGCAAGCTCCAGGAGATGGGCTCGAACGCTCTGCGCACCTCGCACAATCCGCCCACGCCGGCGCTGCTCGATGCCTGCGACGATCTGGGCATGCTGGTCTTGGACGAGACGCGCATGATGTCGTCGAATCCCGAGGGCCTGAGCCAGTTTGAAAATCTGGTCCGGCGCGACCGCAATCATCCCAGCGTCTTCATGTGGTCGATGGGCAACGAGGAAGCCACGGCCAACACCGAGAGCGGCGTGCTCATTCTCACCGCGATGAAAGAAGTCGCCACGCGGCACGATGGATCGCGCCCTGTCTCCATCGCGCCTACGGGCGCCATCGGAACCGGCGGCCTCGCGGTCTGCGATGTGATCGGCTACAACTACGCGGATCCCGGCGCCGAGGCCTATCACAAGGCGCATCCCGACAAGCCCGTCATCGGCACGGAAACCGTGAGCGCCGTGTGCACGCGCGGCATCTACGTGACCGACTACGACAAGGGCTACGTCGGCTCTTACGATCCGTACACCACGACCGGCCGCGCCTCGGCAGAAGGCTGGTGGAGCTTTTGCAACGCGCGTCCATGGCTGGCCGGCGGCTTTGTGTGGACCGGCTTCGACTATCGCGGCGAGCCCTCGCCCAACGGCTGGCCCAACATCAGCTCGCAATACGGCATCATCGACACCTGCGGATTTCCCAAGGACACTTTCTACTACTACCAGTCGTGGTGGACCGGAGAAGCCCGTGCTGCATCTCTTTCCGCACTGGAACTGGCCGCGCATGGAGGGCAAGCAGATCGCGGTCTGGGTGCACTCAAACCTCGAGAAGGTCGAGCTTTTCCTGAACGACGAGAGCCTGGGCGAGGAGGAGATGAAGAAGGACTCGCACCTTGCCTGGAACGTGGGCTACGTACCCGGAGTCCTCGAGGCACGCGGCATTTAAGGATGGCGAACTCGTGATGACGGCCCGGCGCGAGACCACGGGCGCTCCAGCCGCGCTCGCCATGTATGCGGACCGCGCCAACATAGCCGCGGATGGCGAAGACGTGGCCATGTTCGCGGTCGAAGTCCGCGATGCGCACGGCCGCATTGTGCCCATCACCGACAATCTGGTCACATTCAAAGTCATCGGATCGGGAAAACTGATTGGCGTGGGCAACGGCGATCCCACCGATCAGGAATCCGACAAGGGTGCGTCGCGCAAGGCGTTCAGTGGCAGGTGTATGGCCATCGTGCAATCCACCAAGTTGGCAGATAGCGTCACGGTCGAAGCCACGTCGCCGGGTCTCACTCCCGCGCAGGTAACTATTTGGGCAGGCGCGGTCACGTTGCGTCCACAGGTGGCCGTGTGGGAACGCGAAGCGCCGAAGGGCTCAGGTATCACCGGCCTGTGGAGACCCGCGCCGGAGGGCAGCACACAACTCTTCGTGCTGCGCCAGGATGGAAGCACGCTGACAGGAACCGCGGAAGGCATCGGCGGAGGCTGGGCGGGCGGATACGACGCGCCGACTCCAATTACCGACGGCAAAATTGATGGGGCCCTTGTCAGCTTCAAGGCCGGAAGCAGTGCGTTTTCCGGCCGCGTGAACGGAGATACCATCGAGCTGGAGCGCGCTCCGAACTTCAACCCGCGTCCGCCGCAGCCCGCAGCCGAGCCTGAAGCTGAGCGTCCGGCCGTCGGGCCACCGCCCGATGGATCGGATCCCTCGCGCAGTCCGTTGTCCCGTCCGCCGGGACCCGTTGCGATGGTTTTGCGTCGCGTCGAGCGATGAGAGCAGGTTTCCTGGCGCGCGGCAGGCCTTCGAACTTGACCTTGACGAGATGCAAGTGACTCAAAATAGGCGCTGCCACTCGCGATAGGAGACTTGACGCCGGAAAGTAATGTATGTATGGTTATGTATGGAGGATCAGCTATGAATCCTACAGATCAAACCAAGGAATATGTAATCGCAACCTACGTAAAACCAGCGCGGCTGAAGGGTGCGAATGTCGTTCAAGTACGAGTTGGCACTGTGCAAAAAGAACTCGGCTGGACGAATCGAACGCCGTCGGTTTTCTCTACTCTGCGGTCAAAGGAATTCCAAAAGGAAGCGGGCGTTGAGTTGATTGAAAAGAGGGGCGGGCCTCCGTCCGGTGGCCCCAGCACCACTGTGCAGTTTGTTTACCGCATTCTTGACGAAAGTGCGGCTGAGACGCCCTCATCGCGAGAATCAAGAACCATTCCAAACGGCGCCGGCCTGGAAAAACTCTATGGCATCCTCGCAGATGAATTTAAGCAACTTGGAGGCGGAGAAGCATACCTGAAGGCTGAGAGAAACTGGGGTCCCGACCCGTGGGACAAATATGAACAGGAAGAACGAAGGCGGAAGGAGAACGAGAAGTGACCCGAATCTATTGGGATTCGATGCTGTTCATCTATCTGCTGGAAGGAAACCCAATTTTCGGCCCGAAGGTTCGTAAGACTTTGAGTCGCGTCGTGAGCAGGGCAGATGTCTTGAGCACAAGCGTGTTTTCCATCGGCGAAATCCTCACCGGACCGCGCCGGCGAGGCTCGACCTCTGGCGTCGACGCGGTGAAGCAATACTTTCTCAGCGGGGCGGTTGAAATCCTGCCGTTCACAGAGGCAACCGCCGATCGATATAGCCGCATTCGAGGGGCGCACAAGGTAAGCCAGGCAGACGGAATCCATCTTGCGACGGCGGCAGAAATTGGCGTGGATGTTTTTATGACCAACGACGGAGACCTTCTTAAACTTTCGATTCCTGGTATCAAGTTCTTTGCGGACCTTGATGGCAAGATGTTCTGAGCAACTCGAAGTACAATCTCCGCGTCGCGGTCCGACCTTCTCTGGGACTCGCTGCTAAAATCCCTAGTGAGCCCATGCCCGTCAAAGCCCTCTATCCCGGCACCTTCGATCCGCCGACCAACGGTCATGTCGACCTGATCCAGCGGGGGGCGAAGCTTTTCGATCATCTGACCGTCGCCATTCTCGTGAATCCGGTCAAGAATCCTCTCTTCACGGTCGATGAGCGCGTCGAGATGCTTAAGGAAGCTACGGTCGGAATCGGCAATGTTTCTGTGGCCACGTTCGACGGTATGATGGTTGATTTCGCCCGTCAGCAGGGCGCTTCGGCGGTCCTGCGCGGTATTCGCGCCATCTCCGACTACGAACATGAGTTCCAGATGGCGCTGATGAATCGCCGCCTTGCGCCCGACGTCGAGACTGTCTTTTTGCAGCCGGCTGGCCGCTACTCCTTTGTCAGCTCAAGGATGGTCAAGGAGGTCTTCAGTTTCGGCGGCGATGTCACCGGTCTCGTCCCTCCCAATGTCCTCAAGCGGCTGCGCGCGCGCATCCAGAGCGGCAACGGCATTTGATCGCGTTCTCCTGCCAGACCGCCGATTTTGCGCCCATCAGAAAATCTGTCAAGATAGAAGTGTCATGACCGTTACCGCTCCAGCAAAAGTTTTTGCCGATCGCATTGGCCGCATTGAAGTATCCGCGACCATGGCTGTGGCCGCCGAGGCGGCTAAACTGCGCGCTCAGGGCGCCAACCTGGTGGATTTCGGGGCCGGCGAGCCTCACTTCGCCACTCCGCGTCACATCAAGGATGCCGCGATTGCCGCAATCGAGGCCAATTTCACCCGTTACACCGTGGTTCCGGGCATTCCCGACGTGCGCAAAGCCATCGTCGAGCGCCACGCCTGCGACTTCGGCTCAGACTACTCGATCGACGAGGCCATTTTCACGGCCGGCGGCAAGCTGGCGCTGTTCAACACCCTGCAAATCCTTGTCGACCACGGCGACGAGGTCATTCTGCCTGTTCCCTACTGGGTCAGCTTCAAGGACATCATTCAGTACGCGGGCGGCAAGGTAGTTTTTCTCGAAACCAGCGAGGCGGAGAGTTTCCGCATCACCGCGGACGCCATCGAGCGCGCCATTACGCCGCGTACCAAGGCCATCATTCTGAATTCGCCGTCGAATCCGGCGGGCTCGGTGGTTTCGGCGCACGATTTGGAGCGCATCGTCCACCTCGCTCACGAGCGCGGAATTTTCCTACTGCTGGACGAGTGCTACGTGTACCTCAATTATGCGGGCAAGCCTGTCTCCGGCGGCTCATTCACCTGGGCCAAGGAGCACATTGTCATTCTCGGCTCGCTCTCGAAAACCTATTCGATGACTGGCTGGCGCGCGGGATTTGCGCTCGCTTCAAAGCCGGTGGTCGCGAACTTGAGCAAGCTACAGTCGCAATCCACTTCGAACGCCACCAGCTTCGTGCAGAAGGCGGCAATCGCGGCGCTGACCGGCTCGCAGGAGTGCGTGGCCGAGTTTCGCGCCGAGTTCATCGACCTGCGCGACTACATGCTGGCAGCATTGGCAAAGATTCCCGGCGTCACCTGCACCAAGCCGGAAGGCGCGTTCTACGTATACCCGAACATCTCGGCCTACCTGGGCAAGGGCGGCATCAAGACGGCCACAGAACTGGCCACGCGCCTGCTCCATGAGGCCCACGTCGTCACCGTGCCCGGCGAGGCCTTCGGAACCGGCGAGCACATCCGCATCTCCTACCCGGTAACCAAGCAGAACATCGACGAGGGCACGCGTCGCATGGGCGAGTTCCTGACTAGCCTGAAGTAACTACGATCCGGGTCGATCTGCCGCCGTTGATGACAGCGAATTGCTGGATGCAGTGACAGTTGTCGCATCCGGCGCAGGTTGTCTCCTCCGGCGATTTTCCTCCTTGAAAATAATTCGCTTTGCCCTGTGCAAACGTTATCTTCGTCAAGTAGGATGTTTCTTCAATGTTGAACGCTATCGATTTTCGTCCCGTGATATTGGCCGGTGGCAGCGGCACCCGTTTCTGGCCCCGTTCCCGGCGTGCCCGCGCCAAGCAAGTGCTCGCTCTCGACGGCGAACGCTCCATGATTCAGCAAACCGTGGAGCGTCTCAAGCCGCTCACCACGCTCGAAAAAACCTGGATTATCACCAACGAATATCTTGCCCAGGAGATTGCCGACCAGTTGCCCGGCATGCCCGCGGCGCACATCGTGCAGGAGCCGGTGGCCCGCAACACCGCGCCTGCCTGCGGCTTGGCCGCTTTCCTCATCGAGCGCGACAATCCTGACGCCGTGCTCGGCGTTTTTCCCTCGGACCATGTCATCAGCGACGAGCCGCGTTTCCTCAAGGCCCTGCAAAAAGGCATTGCCGCGGCCGCGGCAGGCGATAACATCGTGGTGCTGGGCATCGAGCCTTCCCGCGCTGAAACCGGCTACGGCTATATCGAAACCGGCGACCTGACCAAGGACGACTCCGCCCTGCACGTGCGCCGTTTCATCGAAAAGCCCAATCAGAACCGCGCCGAGGAGTTTGTTGCCGCAGGCAACTACTACTGGAACTCCGGAATTTTTCTTTGGTCGGCCCGCACGCTGGCCAACGCCGTGCGCGAACACCTGCCTGAAACCGCTCCGCTGCTCGAGTCCATCGCCGCCGCCTGGGGCACGCCGCAGTTCGACGACATCTTCCGCGCCACGTATCTCAAGTGCGAAAACATCTCCGTCGACTACGCGGTGCTCGAGCCCCGCTCAGCCAAGGGCGAGCACCTGTCGAATCTCTTTTGTATTCCCGCCGAATTCAGTTGGAACGATCTCGGCTCATGGTCCTCTCTCTACGAGTACCAGTTGGAAACGCGCATGCGCGGCGACGCCGAAGGCAATGTGACCGACACCGGAGGTCACATGACCATCGAAGCCACGGACAACTACATCTTCAGCCCCAAAAAATTTGTGGCTCTGGTGGGCGTGAAGAACCTGGTCGTCGTCGACACGGAAGACGCGCTGCTGATTGCTCACCGCAACCACTCGCAGGATGTGGGCAAGATCGTGAAAGAGCTGGGCGTCACCGGCCACTCCGAGCTGATCTAGAGCCTGTTTGATTCCACCGCTGTACAATTCTTGCGTATCTCAGTGCGCGCAATTCGCCTGAGGGGAGCAAGAAATGCCCGAAACCATCGATTGGCCTCCGTCGCCAAAGCCGCGGCGCAGAAACCTGGCCGTTTATCTTCCCATTGCCCTGGTCGTCGTCATCATCATCGGCGGCCGCGCCGCCATTTCTTATTGGGTTGACCTGCTCTGGTTCGGCTCGCTTGGCTACGCTCCCGTCTTCTGGAAAACATTTGGCCTCGAGTGGGGCACGTTCGCAGTCTTTGCCGTGCTTACCTTTCTTGTCCTCTTCGGCGCCTTCCTCGCTTTCCGCCATGGGCACGCCGGCGACTTGCCTGAGACGCAGACCATCTTTTTCGCCGGCCGCCCCGTCGAGCTGCCGATAGCAAAGTTTCTGCGCTCCGTCGGCGTGATCGCCGCGCTGCTCATCTCCATCGCCACCGGCTTCGCCATGGAATCGCAGTGGACCACGCTGGCGCTTTATTGGTACGCACCCGCCACGGCCACGAATCCTGTCGACCCTGTCCTGGGGCGCCCGCTTGGCTTTTATCTCTTTACTTTACCCGCCTGGGAACTCATTGCCGGCTGGTTGCTCACGCTGGCAGTCATGATCTCGATTCTTGCGGTGCTCTTTTTGATCGCTGCGGGAGGCGCGCAAATGCGCGGCGGCAGATTCGGCGGCGCTCCTTCCTCGATATGGCGTGGCGTTTCCATGGCTGCGGGCTTTTTGCTTTTTACACTGGCTATTCGCGAATACGTCGGCCGTTTCGATCTCCTCTTCGAGCCGCATGCGATTTTTTCCGGAGTTTCTTACACAGATGCGCACGTCACGCTTATCGGCATGTTTTTTATCAGCATCGCGCTCGCCATCGGCGCGGTTGTTGCCTTTGCTTGCGGTCTGCTCAAGTTACGCGTGCGCTGGCTGCTCGCGGCCATTGCTCCCGCAATAGCCTGCTGGCTCGTGGTCGCAATGGTCGGCTGGTACAACAGCACGTTCATCGTCGCGCCCAACCGGCTCAACAAGGAACGGCCATACATCGAAGACAACATCGCCCTTACGCGCCAGGCCTATGGCATCGACAGCTTCGCTCAGCAGGAGTTTCCCGCTGAGACCACGGTTGCCGCAGCCGACCCGGAACACAATCAGGCGACGCTTGAAAACATCCGCCTTTGGGATGTGGGCGCCCTCCAGGCCACGCTAACTCAGCTGCAGGAGATTCGCACCTACTATGCATTTCCCGGCATCGATATCGATCGCTACCAGATCAACGGATCGTTGCGGCAGGTCATGCTCGCCGTCCGCGAGTTGGATGTTAGCAAACTGCCTGATAGCAGCCGCAACTGGATCAGCGACAAGCTGATCTACACCCACGGCTACGGCATCACCATGAATCCCGTCAACGGATTTTCAACCGAGGGCCTGCCCACGCTTTATCTCTCGAATATGCCGGTGCAGAGCACCGTGCCCGGCCTCAAAGTCACCCGCCCGGAAATCTACTTCGGCGAAATGACCGACACCGATGTCTACGTCAAAACCAAGCAGCAGGAATTCAATTACTCGCAGGGCCAGAACGACAGTTATTCCACATACGAAGGCACAGGCGGCATTGCGATGGGCGGCTTTATGCGCCGCGTGATGCTGGCGTTCGATCGCGGCGACGTGACAAAGGTCCCCTTCAGCGACGACATCACGTCCGATAGCCGTCTGCTGATGCGGCGCAACATCCAGGCACGCGTTGCCGCCCTGGCGCCGTTCCTCACCTTCGATCACGATCCCTACATCGTCGTCGGCGACGATGGACGCCTCTCCTGGATCATTGATGCCTACACTTCTTCATCCACTTATCCTTACTCCGCGGCGGCCGATCTCTATGGGCAATCGGTCAATTACGCACGCAACAGCGTGAAAGCTGTGGTGGACGCCTACGACGGCACCGTCACGTTTTATGTATTCGATTCTTCCGATCCCATTCTCGCCGCATGGCGCGGCATCTATCCAGGATTGTTCAGGGACGCCTCCGCCATGCCCGCGTGGCTGCGTGCCCACGTGCGTTATCCTGAAGCGCTTCTCAGTCTGCAGGCAGATGTGTACGGACTTTATCACATGACCAACCCCGAGGTCTTTTACAATCGCGGAGATCAGTGGACCGTGGCTACCGAAAATGGTTCGAGCCAGGGCAGCGACCAGCCCGCGCAGCCCATGCAACCCAACTTCGTGCTCATGACGCTACCCGGTGAATCGGGCGGCCTCGAGTTTGTGGAGATCCTTCCCTTCACGCCCATCAGCCGCAACAACATGATTGGCTGGATCGCCGCGCGCAGCGACGGCGCGCATTACGGAACCGCCGTGGTGTTCAACTTCCCCAAGACGCGTCTGGTCGACGGGCCGCAGCAGATCGAGGCGCGCATCGATCAGAACGCGCAGCTCTCAGGACAGCTCACCCTCTGGAATCAGAATGGCTCGAAGGTGATCCGAGGCAGCCTGCTGGTGATTCCCTGCGGGCAGGCGCTGCTTTATGCGGAGCCGATTTACCTGCAGGCCAACCAGAGCCCCATGCCGGAACTGCGGCTGGTGGTTCTGGCTTTGCAGGATCGACTGGCGTATGGGCCGACCTTCGAGTCCGCGCTGGCTTCGCTCTTCGGATCGCAGACCCCATCGCTCACCGGTGCGGAATCGCAGCAACCTGCGCCGGCAGCTACGTCCTCCGGCGCGCCCGCTGGTGCGCCGAAACCTTCAACTGACGTCAATGCGCTCATCAGCCAGGCCAGTCAAGATTTTGCCGATTATCAGCGTCTGACGTCGGAGGGTAAACTGGCCGAAGCCGGGCAGAAACTCGATGACTTGAAGCGCGTGCTCGATCAGCTCGGCAGCCGTGCAAAATAATTCCGGCGTCTCAATGCAGATCACAATTTGATTACGGAGCGGATGCCATGCCTCGTTTTGCCGCCAACCTGACCATGATGTACCAGGAGCACAAGTTCCTCGACCGTTTTGCCGCGGCTGCGCGCGATGGCTTCACGGCTGTCGAGTACCTGTTCCCCTACGAGCATCCCGCCGCCACGCTGGCCGCGCTGCTCAAGGAGCACGGACAGCGCCAGATCCTCTTCAACTCGCCTCCCGGCGACTGGAAGGCTGGCGAGCGCGGCATTGCGGCGTTGCCTGGCCGGGTAAAAGAATTTCGCGACGGCTTTCTGCAGGCTCTCGAGTACGCGCTGGTCCTGCCATGTCCCCGCGTCCACGCCATGGCCGGAATTTCGCAGCCGGGAGTGGATCGCGCGCATCTGCTCGGCGTCTACACCGAAAATCTCGCCTGGGCCGCGGATCAGGCACGCGTTGCAGGGATCCAATTGCTCATCGAGCCCATCGCCTTGCGCAACATGCCGGGATTTTTCCTGAATCGCCAGGAAGAAGCGCACGCTATCGTCGCGGAAATCGGCGCGCGCAATCTCAAAATCCTCATGGATCTTTTCCATTGCCAGGTGGAAGAAGGCGATCTGGCCATCAGGATTCGCAAATATCTTGCGGACCCGAAACAGACGCGCGTGGGCCACATCCAGATTGCCGGCGTGCCCGAGCGGCACGAACCCGACACGGGCGAAGTTCGCTACGAGTATCTCTTCGATCTGATCGACGAGCTCGGCTACGAAGGCTGGATCGGCTGCGAGTATATTCCGGCCGCGGGAACTTCAGAGGGGTTGGGGTGGTTTGGTAAATGGAAGGGCGCGGAGAAATAGAAGGTCGGGATCGTTTCTGCGGTATGCAATCCCCGGTCCCCAAATGCGAGGGACCGGGGGCACCATTTTCTCGATGAGAATTGAAACCTACTTCTCCACACCAAACGTGAACGTCGTCGTCGAGTGCATGGTCTCGCCGGGCTTTAGCTCGGTACTCGGAAAATCCGGATGATTCGGCGAATCCGGAAAATGCTGCGTCTCCAGGCAGAATCCTGAATGCTTCTCGTATTTCACGCCGCTCCAACCCATCAAACTGCCATCCAGGAAATTGCCGGAATAAAACTGCACGCCTGGCTCCGTTGTTTCCACCGTGAGCTTGCGCCCGCTCACGGGATCGGTCACGATCGCGGCCAGGCGCAGCGTTCCCGGTTTGCCGTTCACTACCCAGTTGAAGTCGTAACCGCCCGCGCGCTTCAGTTGCTCGTTGTCGGCATCGATGCGCGCGCCAATTGCTTCCGGCTTGCGAAAATCCATCGGCGTGCCCGCAACCGGCGCTAACTCACCGGTCGGAATCAGCCCCGCATCGACAGGCGTATAGCGGTCGGCATTGATTTCAACCTTCATGTCGAGAATGTTGCCCTTGTCGTCGCCGTGCAGGTTGAAGTACGCGTGGTTGGTCAGGTTCAGCACCGTATCTTTGTCTGTTTTGGCCGAGTAGTCGATGCGCAGCGTATCGCCCTTGAGCGTGTAGCGCACTGTTGCGGTCAGCGTTCCAGGAAATCCCATGTCGCCATCGGGGCTCACATGCGTAAACTCGACGCCGTCCGGCACTTCCTTCGCCTGCCACACGTATTGGTCGAATCCCTTGGGACCGCCATGCAGCGCGTTGGCGCCGTTATTCACAGGAATCTGGTAAGTTTTTCCGTCCAGCGTAAACTTGCCCAGGGCAATGCGATTGCCATAGCGCCCCACCACGGCTCCCAGGTAGCTATTCGGAATGGTGGTGTAGCCTTCCAGTCCGCCGAAGCCCAGCACCACATCCGCCATCTTGCCGGTGCGATCGGGAGTTTTCACGCTCACCAGGTGCGCACCATACGCTGTCACTCTCACTTCAATCTGCCCACCGGTCAACGTATAAATCGGCACGGCGGTTCCATCCGCGGTATGACCCCAAATCGACATCTTCACCTCTCCCTGTGCGATGGGCGCAAGCACCATCGCCATTCCAATCAAAGTTGCGACCACACTAACTGCTCGTTTCACGGTTTACCCCTCTGCCTTTCGGCCTGCGCCGATGGGCCGCTCGCCGGTCCCGGCCTGTTTCAATAGAAGGGCCGCAACCGTCGCGATGATGTTCCTTGGAAACTATAGCTGATGCGCCTGGCTCAGTGGGCGAAGCCCGCCTCTATTTGGGGCTTTTCGGCGCAACTGAAGTCGCGCCCTGATACAAAACAGAAACTCTGTTGGCCGGGCAAAAGCCGTGCCCTTGTTGCAAACCTGATTTATGGAACACGCTTCAATAAATCCGGCTGGCAATCACCTGCGTCCCGGTGGCGTTCGACTCGATGCTCGTTGACCGCAACAGCACTTCGAAATTGCGCATGGATTTATCCGGTCGCGTGGCTTGCTTCAGAATCGGATCGATGGCCGATGGATACAAAAGCATCTCGGCCGCGGCCTGCGTTCCGGCCACATCCAGTCCCTCCAGAACCAGCAGATGTCCTCTGCCGCTCAAATTGGGAAGGAAATCGATGAGCGCGAAGGTCTCATGCGCCGGCTCGTTCCAGAGGCTTGAATAGGTCGCAGACTCTCCGGGCTGCGGCTTGAGATTGATAATCTGCGCTCCACTCATTCCGGGCCGGTCGACAATGCGGAAGTTGGCGTTGCTCTCGGCAATCGCAGCCCAGGGATTGCTGCCCACCGATCCGATGATGACGGCGTTGGCGTTTTTCAGGTCATCCAGCCGCAGATCGCGCGGAAAGCGGATGAAGACGCGCTGCGGATCGTCCTCCGTCAAGTGGGCGAACGCCGCCGCAATCTGCAGATCGACGTAAGGGGTCAAGCGCTGCGAGCGTAGGTCCGAGGCGCTATGTGCATCCACTCCGGAGAGCGGCAATCCCTGGTAGCTGCCGGAAATATATTCCGCCAACGGTACGGGCCGGCGCGAAATGTCTTCCAAAAGATTGAACCCTGCATCGGAAGGAACGATATAGCTGTTTTCAGCACTGCTGAACAGTTGAGCCCACAGCAAATGCGCCGGTTCCTCTGAAACCGGTGGCGGTGCCGGCGATCGTCTGGCGGCATACCAGGTTACGGCAATCAATGCCGCGCTATACGCCACAACCAGGACTGCGCCCAGCACCCAGCGGCTTGCCTTTGCCTGGACCGAATCCTGAACCGTGACCTGCACCGTCGCCGCTGCTTCCGCGCTGGGTGCGGGCGGCGCATGAGGCTGGATCTGCCCGGGAGCCACCGCCGGCGAACCCGGCATTTCTTCTTTGCTATCTTCCTGAGCTGCCGGAAGAAACACCGGCATATAACCGCCCACCGGAATGTCAATTCGCATCGGTTCCGAGCTGCCCTGGTCCGCAAAGTGCTCTGCCAGCCGCTTGCGCAATTGGCGCGCATAGCTGCGCACGATATTGTCCTCAAGCGTGCGATAATCCGCCGGCCGGTCGAAGACGTGCACACCGATCTGGTGCTCCGTGATCTCGTCTCCCCGCCCTTCCAGGGATTCCGCCACCACAAACAACAGAAATTTCGTAAGCAAAGGGGAGCGTGCGAAGTTCGGCCCGGCGATCACGCGTTGCGCCAGGGCCCAACGCGGGTCTTCCTGCAGACTCGCTCGCCATCCCTGCTCGAGAGCAAGCACCTTGGGCTTGGATTGCACGGCGGAAATTTGATCCATGAGCCTTATCTCCAGAATGCCATCAGCGGATGGAGAGCGGTCTCCGGTTCAGTGGTTAAGGAATGGCGCACGACCAGGGGGTGACGCATGTATTGACCAATACTTGGCTTTCCTGCAAACACATTCTCGTACTGTGCAGGGCTGACTTCCATTTCAAATCCGTGAACGCCGGAAGAATCCGGCCGAGCTGACGGCATAAAGCCGGTTTCTCCCGGCGATCTTGGAATGCATCACAAAGGCATTCACGCTCGCGCTTCGAAACCGATTGCAACCGAAGTCTGCACGTCGTTTCACGCGCCGCTTCATCTATCGCGCCCGTCCCCCTCGAAAACAACCGGGAGAACGGTCTTCCAGCCGAACGATTCTCACAGTTTACCAACATTTCACGCAGTCAACAAGTCCTTTTCAATCAAATAATTGAACCGTTTAAACACTAGTGTATACACTGGCGTGCACCTAGGGTAAACACTCCCGCTCGTATTGCAAGTGGAATATTGTTGCGCTGCTCGCAAAACTGCGGGTGAGTGCAAACGTGTGAAAAATCTTCAAATTGGAGGTAGCAAAGCATCATGAACATCAAACAACAATTCAGAATTGCAGGACCATGGCTCACTCTCGTGGTCTCGCTCCTTGCTCTGTGCCTTCCGGGACGCGTGGCGGCCCAGTTAGACCGAGGAGAGATCACCGGAACGGTGGAGGATCCGTCCGGGGCGGTCGTACAACAGGCCACGATCGACATCATCAACGACGACACCACTGCAAGAATCACAACCAAGTCCACAGCTACGGGTACCTATGTTTTCGACGACGTGCTTCCCGGCAAGTACACGCTCGAGGCTGAGGCCTCCGGCTTCCAGAAGTATGTCGTGCACGGAGTCATCGTGCAGGTACAGCAGGTCGAAACCATCGATATTCATTTGGCCACCGGCAATGTGCAGCAGAGCGTCACTGTGACCGCTGCAGCGCCCCTTCTCGAAGCCGAGAACGCCCAGGTCGGCCAATCCATCACCAACGTCACCGTGAACGATATGCCCCTTGTCACCCGCGACTGGGGCTCGCTGGCGCAAATGTCCGCCGGCGTCAGTACTGATGCGCCCTCAAACAGTAGCGGCGGGAACGGCACCGCCGACGCAGGCAGCTCTTCGTCAGCCTATTTCAGGGTGGATGGCGTGGACGAATGGCAAAACGATTTCCGCCTCAACGGCATTAACGACAATATCGAGTTCTATGGCGGCAACTATACCGGGACCAACGCAGCCATCGTCCCGCCGCCCGATGCAGTCCAGGAATTTACGCTGCAAAGCGGCGACTTCAACGCCGAATTCGGCCACTCCACCGGCGGCGTCATTAACGCGTCGCTCAAATCCGGCACCAATTCAGTGCACGGCGACCTATGGGAGTACGTGCGCAACAACGATCTGAACGCGAACTATTTCTTCAATACCGGCAATCGGATTCCTTCGTATCACCAGAATCTGTTCGGCTTCACGGCCGGCGGTCCGGTCCTGATTCCACACCTTATCAATGGCAGGAACCGGCTCTTCTGGTTCACTGACTACCAGGGAGGCCGCTACGCGCTGCCGGAGCCGGACGGCAATTTAACCGTGCCCAGCAAGGGCATGGTCAGCAGCAATTTCACCAACTTGCAGGACAACATCACCTACAACACCTCCAGCACCTGCAACGCCAGCGTCACCACCGGCTGCCACACCGACTACCTGGGCCGTGCCTTCTCGAACGGCACAATCCTGGATCCGGCCACCACGCGCGCCACGACCGCCGGAGTTGCGGACCCAGTCACGGGCCTGGTCGCAAACACCACCGGCTTTGTACGCGATCCGTTCTATAACTGCACCGCAGCCGGCGGCTGTACCAACTTCGTTGGCGTTACCAGAACCGACTTCACGCAGGACACCGGCGGCGTTCTTCTCTCCGCCCTGAACGTCATCCCAACCAGCCGCCAAGATCCGAACGCAGTCAAGATTTTGGGCCTCTATCCCGCGGCGACAACCTCCGGCCTCGTCAATGATTTCCAAGGCTACGTTCCCATCGAGGACAAGAACACCAACACCTACGACATTCGCATCGATGCCAATATCAGCTCCAAAGATGTCCTGTTCGGCGTCTATGACCGCAGCTACCTGACCGCCGACGTGCCCTCGTATTTCCCGGGGGTAGGCGCGGGCGATAGCGGCGGACGCGTCGACCAGTTGCCGGCCTGGGCCTGGGCGGTCGGCTACACGCGCATCCTCACTCCCACGCTCACCAATGAATTCCACATAGGCATGGTCCACAGCGACAAGCTTCAGGTATCCGTCTGGGGCAATGACTTCGGAAGCGCAGCCTGTTCTGGAACGGTGAATCCGGGTCCGGGTTCCTGCAATATCCCCCTCGAGTACGGCATTCAGGGCGTTCCGCAGGCGCCCGGCAACGGAGGTTTGCCTGTCATCTCCATCGGCTCACAGCTCAGGGCACTTGGCGTCGGCAACTACTCGCCCACGCTGCAATATGTATGGAGCCTGGAGTACGTTGATGGGGTCACCAAGGTCTGGCGCAACCACGCCTTCAAGACGGGCATCCAGATAGACGACCTCGAAGGCAACATCTCGCAGCCGCCGCAAGGCCGTGGCGACATGAGCTTCAACGGACAGTACACCGACATTTCCAACAAAAGCTCGGGGTTGAACGGCATCAGTGACCTATTGGTGGCGCCAACAAATTACGCCTATGCTACGTCGGTTCCGTCAAGCGTTGGCGTGAACCTGGTTGGCGGGCAAAACGGCTTTTCCGCCTCCAACCTTCCCGTCACCGACGACCATCGCTGGTACATCGGCGCCTACTTCCAGGACGACTGGAAGGTGAATCCCAAGTTGACGCTGAATCTCGGCGTGCGCTGGGATCTGTTCACGCCCTACCAGGAAACCCGGGGCTACCAGTCCAATTTCGTCCCTGTGGGCGGCAACGGCCTCACCGCAAACTTCTATATTCCCAACGGCACTTGCTCAACCCCGCGTGCCACGATCTTCAATACCGTGGCTGCCCTCAACAGTATCAACATTGTGTGCTCTGGAAACGCCGCACTTGGCAACGCTCAAAAGACCAACTTCGCACCGCGTGTAGGGTTCGCCTACAAGCTGCGGCCTACGCTGGTGGTACGCGGTGGCTTCGGCACGGCCTACGGAGCGCTGGGCAACCTCGGCTACGGCGGCACGCTGGGATTGAACTATCCCTTTGGCTACACGCAGACCGTCCCCGCTCCCGACTCCAACCATCCGCTGCTCGCCGGTACTTCGAACGGGCCGGCGACCCTGGAAAATACCTTCAATAACTACAACTTCGCCAGTCCGACCGCACTGCAAAGCCCGACCCCGTACACAACGACACCGGTCTCTTGCTCCACTCTGCCCCTCAGCACTTGCGTGGGAGGCCAATACATCGGTAGCGACTATCTCGGCGCGACTCTTAACGGCCGCCAATTCAACTACCAGACGCCGATGATACAAACAGAGAACTTCACCGTCGAGGATCAATTCACGACCCACGACGCGCTCCAGGCGGGATATGTCGCAACGCAAGGCCGTCACCTGGATATTCTGGGGACTTCGAACAGCAACTCTGTAATCTTGCCTCCCGGCCAAAACACCCAGTTGTATATTCCGTACCCGTACATGGCGCGCAACGGCACCTACGAAACCACCAACGCCAACACCAGCTACAACTCCATGCAGATCACGTATCAGCACCAGATGAGCCTTGGGCTGACGCTGCTGGCCAACTACACCTTGTCGCGGTGCACGGGCGACCAGCACGCGCCGCAGAACTCGGAGTTCGCCGCGGGTTACCGCGCCCAATGGCTGGCTGGTTTCGGCATCCAGGGCGACTACGGCCTGTGCGATGCCGACGCCACCGACCTGTGGCACGCTGCCGCCACCTACGGCCTGCCCTTTGGCCGTGGCAAGCAATTTGGCTCCTCGATGAACAAGGCCGCGGATCTCATCGTGGGAGGGTGGGAGCTCAACGGCTTCTACACCTTCCAAAGCGGGCAGCCGTTCACGGTCACCTGCCCCGTCGGCACAACGGCCGACTTCGGTTGCTCCGCCAACGTGGTGGCCGGGCAGAGTCTCTATGCCGGCCCGCACAACTATACGCAATGGCTCAGTCCGACTGCGTTCGCCCAGCCGCCTACGGCTACCCAGGTTGGACAGGTCGATTACTCGCCGCTCGGCACAAGCGGCATCGAGCAGGTACGCGGACCGCACTTCAACAACCTGGATTCGTCACTTCTGAAGAATTTCAAATTCACGGAATCCGACATTCTGCAGTTCCGCGCGGAATTCTTCAACACAACCAACACGCCGCCCTTCTCGCAGCCGGCAAATTTGAATTTCCAGGGCGGCGGCTTCAGCAGCATCGTGGCCACGAAGAACAGCAACGGGAACAATGGCGCGCGCACCATTCAGCTCGCGCTCAAACTAGCTTTCTAAGACACAGGGGCCTCCCAATTTCAGTGTCTTAGCTTCCCGCATCCGGCACAGATCAGCGCGCCGGATGCGGGTCTTTCTTTGTGATTGCGCCGCAGCCGCGGTTCAACCCGGCAATCTAAACCCGCACCGTCCCGAGCCATGCATCAGCGACGATAATGTCCTATATGAAAAGAATCCTGCCGCCGTCTGTCCGCGCAAATTCGGGACTACTCTGCTCGAGATCCAACCCTCACTTGCCTGTCATCCTGAGCGACCGGACGCTTTCCCTCCACGAAGTGAGGGGAAGCGTGAGTAAGTCGAAGGATCTGCGGTTGCTTTTCGTTTCGAAATGGATGCACAACCTGCGGACTCATTCGAAAACGCCCGTCTGCCGCGCGGCCCTCTGGTGCCTCTTCTCTGTTGTTCCTCTCGCCGTCGCCCGCGCAACAAGCACCTCCCGCCGGCGATTCTTCCGGCACTGATTTCGTCCTCCAGGGCGTCGTGCGCGGCTCTCAGAACCAGAGCTATGTGCAAGTCCCGTTCAAAGTACCCGCCGGCACGGAACGCGTCACCATCACCTTCAGCTATACCGAAAAGGAACAGCACACCGCCCTCGATCTTGGTCTACTCGATCCCACTCGGCTGCGCTGCTGGAGCGGCGGCAACAAATCCACGCTGACCGTCGGACAGATGGACGCCACGCCATCCTGCCTTCCGGGCGCGATTCCGTCCGGCACCTGGAATGTTCTCATCGGCGTCCCCAACATTCGCGTCGGCGTCGAGTCGCATTACACCATTCATGTCTACCTCACGCGCAGCGGCGCGGTAGCTGCGTTGCCGCCAATCCTCCGCGAACCGCTGCGCACCGGACCCGCCTGGTTTCGCGGCGATCTGCACATGCACACCGCGCACAGCGACGGCCAATGCCCCAGCCAGACCGGCAAAATGGTTCCCTGCCCGCTCTTCTTCACCGTGGATGCCGCCGCCCGCCGCGGACTCGACTTCATCGCCATCACCGATCACAATGCCAGCTCGCAATACGACGTGATGCGCGAACTGCAACCGTATTTCGATAAGGTGCTCCTGATTCCCGGCCGTGAAATCACCACATTTCATGGCCACATCAACTTCCTCGGCAGCACCGATTACATCGATTTCCGCCTTGGTAGCAAAAGCGTTCCCGATGTGAACACGCTGCTGCGCAGCGCCGCCGCGGTTGGCGCCATCACCTCCATCAATCACCCTCTGTCTCCGAGCGGCGAAATCTGCCTCGGCTGCGGATGGACGCCTTCCACGCCGGTCGACATGCATCTGCTCACCGGTGTTGAAGCCGTCAACGGCGGCAGCGAGCGGGGCGGTCTCTCCGACCTTCCCTTCTGGGATCAGGAACTCAATCGCGGCTGCCGGCTCACGGGAATCGGCGGCAGCGACAATCACCGCCCCATGCAACCGCTCGATCAAACCGGCTCCATCGGCAGCCCGACAACCGTTGTGTATGCAGCGGATCTCTCCACGCCCGCGATTCTCGACGGCATCCGCGCCGGCCATGTCTTCATCGATGTGGTGGGAACCCACGACCGCCTTCTCGAAGTGACCGCACATGCGGGCGGCCGCATCCTATCTGCAGGAGACATGCTGAACGCAGCAACGGGCGATCGACTTGAGTTTTCCGCGCACGTGGCCGCGGCCGCAGGTGGAACATTGCATTGGCTTGAGGATAGCCAGGATGTCGTTCCCGCCGCCGCCATCTCAACCGCGGACGCCACCCAGACTTTGCCATGGACGAGCGACGGACGCCGTCACTGGTTCCGCGCGCAGGTTTCCGGGCCTGACGGAAAATTATGGCTCATCGGCAATCCCATTTACGTCAATTGGGGCGTCGCGAATGACTGTAGCGGCAACCAGCCGGCTCACTCGCAAGAAATGAAAACCACGCCATGATTCATCCGCACTTTCACCTGGCCCTGGTCGAGTTTCTTGCCGACCACAGAAACATCTACCTCTCTCATTTTCTTCACACCATAAGTTTCTTCGGCACCGCATACTTCTATTTCTTCTTCACCATGCTGATCTACTTGGTGTGGGACAAGCGTCTCGCAGTGCGCCTTCTCGTGCTGCTTTTGCTCACCATGGCCTTCAACGATCTGCTGAAACTTTTCATCAAAAATCCCCGGCCCTTCGTGGCCGACGGAACCTATAAGACAAAATGGGCAGTTCCTCCGTTCGAGGCTAAGGCGCTGGTTCTTGAATACTCAACGCCGTCGGGCCACGCTATGGGCTCCGCCGCTTTCTACTCCTGCCTGTTCGCTTTCACCAGGAACCGTTTCATCCGCTTGGGACTAGTGGTTCTCATTGTCCTCATCGGTGTCTCGCGGCCATATCTCGGCGTGCACTACGTTGAAGATGTTTTGCTTGGCTGGGCCCTCGGCCTTCCTTTCGGCCTCGTTGCAATCCGCTACACCGAACACCTGGCGAGCCGTTGGCGCGAAGTGCCGTATGGCTTTCAAATCGCGATCACAGTTGTTGGTTGCGCCGCGGTCTGGCTTCTTGCAGCCGCTCTCAATCGCTGGCAAATCGACAGCCAGGTGCGGGAAGTGACGAAATATTGCGGCTGGCTCACCGGTATTGTGATCGGCTGCCCGCTCGAGTTGCGCATCGTGAATTTCGACCCGCGCAGCGGAAGGCCGGCCGCCAAGCTGCTCCGCTATTTATTGTCGATCGGCATCATGATGGCCGTCTCGTTTGTCCTCGATTCAGCCTTCGCGCCGATTGGCAACGCGTCCATCATTGCTTCGGCGCTCGACTATCTTCGCTTGATAGCGGCCAGCTTCGCAGGCATGTTTTTCGCGCCCTTCATCTTCTGCAAGCTCAAGCTCGCAGCCCCAAGGCCCGTTTCCCGCTCGCAACCCGCATGATCCGAGACACTCGCGGATTTTCAACTTCGGTGTACAATCCCCGTAGCATTCACTCATCAGCTTGTCGCATGCGAAGCGGCTGCACGGAGGGGAAAGTTGACCGCCGCGGTTTATCTTGCGATGTATTTCGGCCTGTTCATTTTTCTGGCCGGATGCCTAAGGCGAATTCTCGTCTATGCGCGCACGCCACTGCACCTACGCTGGGAAATCTATCCTCTGCCCCATGAGCATCCCTATCGCGCGGCGTACGGCGGATCGTATTTCGAAACCCAGCAATGGTGGCGTCAGCCGCAAGTCACCAATCGGCGCGGCGAATGGCGCGTAATGATCGAAGAAATCCTCTTTCTCAAGAGCTTGCGCCAGTTCAATCGCCGCTTGTGGCTCCCATCCTTCCTATTTCATTTCGGACTCTATATCGCTGTCTCCGCCGCTAGCTGCGCAGCTCTCGCTCTGTGCTGCACCCTGCTGCCTTCGCGGCCGCACATCGCCGCACTCGCGCAAGTGCTGGCTCCGATTTCCAAATTCGCAGGAGCTGTCGCAGCCGTTCTCATTCTTGCCGGAGCCTGCTGGCTGCTGATGCACCGCACTACCGATCCGGCCCTGAAGAGCTCCACGCACGCAGGAGACATCTTCAACCTTCTCTTCTTTATCGCTGCAAGTTCGCTGCTCATCGGCGGTTACCCGTTGCGCGCGCCTGGCACAGCATCGCTTGGTGAATTCGCGCGCGGCGCCGTACATTTCGATCGCGACTTAAGAATCGGCACCGCATTTAGCGCGGGATTGATTCTGACCTCAATGCTCGTGGCGTATATTCCGTTCACGCACATGGCGCACTTCATCGCCAAATACTTTACCTGGCATGCGGTGCGGTGGGACGACCGGCGCAACCAGCGCGGCAGCGCTATGGAAGGCAAGGTGGCCGGGTCGCTCGGCTACAAGCCCACGTGGTCAGCGCCGCACATGGGCGCTGACGGCCAGCGTACCTGGGCAGAGATTGCCACCAGCAATCCCACCAAAGAGGCGCAGAAATGAGCGGCAAAATCGAATTACGCGATGTTTCGCGGCCCGGCAGCGAGCCTCTGATCCATCTCGAGAACGAAGAGCTAATGCCCTTGCCCGCGCCGCTGGAAACTCCGGAAAAGGACCACGCCTGGGCTGCGCTGTCTGAACAATGCCAAACCCGCTATGAATGCGGCCTCGACGATACCTGCGCCGTCAACATCCCCAAACCGAAGTCGCCGGAAGAAGAGGAGGCTCTTGTCGCGCGGTTTCTCACGGGCCTCGACAAACTCTTCAACAAGGAAAATAACTGGACCTTCCTCGAGCCGCTGCTGCTCACCATGGAGCACTGCACCGGCTGCCAGACCTGCGCCGAATCCTGCCATATCTTCGAAGCCAGCGGCCGCAACGAACTTTACCGTCCCACCTTCCGCACTGAGATTCTGCGCCGCCTCTACTTCAAGCACGTCAAACGCGGCGGCCTTCTCTCGGCATGGCAGCATGGAGACATCCATCTGAATTGGCCGCTTGTAGCGCGGCTCATCGAGCTTTCCTACAGATGCAATCTCTGCCGGCGCTGCGCGCAATCCTGCCCTATTGGATGCGACAACGGCTTGGTCGCGCGCGAATTGCGCAAGCTGTTCAGTCAGGAGATGGGCATTGCGCCGCGCGAGATTCACGAGAATGGCTCGATGCTGCAACTCAAGGCTGGCTCGTCGACGGGCATGACCGCCGAGATCGTGAAAGACAATGTAGCTTTCGTCGACGAAGATATCAGCGAGCGCACCGGCATTGCAGTCCACACCCCGTGGGATGTCGAGGGCGCCGACGTGCTTCTCATTCACAACGCCGGCGAGATCATGGCCTGGCCTGAGAACCCCGGCGCATTTGCGTTGATCCTCACCATGGCGGGCGTCAACTGGACGATGTCTTCCGAGCTCGCGGCCTACGACGCCATTAATTACGGTCTCTGGTACGACGACGCACAGTTTGCTCGCGTGGCGCTGAAACAAATGGAAGCGGCCAAGAAACTCGGTGTGAAGCGCATCGTGATTGGCGAGTGCGGACACGCCAACAAAGCCCTGTGCGTGATTGCCGACCGCATTCTAACCGGCGACCTCAACATCCCACGGGAAAGTTATCTCCCATTGCTACGCGACATCGTTCTCGGAGGCAAAATCAAATTCGATCCGACGCGCAATGATTTTCCCGTCACTCTCCACGATCCCTGCAACATGGTGCGGTTGATGGGCGTGGTCGAGCCCCAGCGCGAGATTCTTCGCGCTCTCTGCCCGCAGTTTCGCGAGATGCAGCCGCACGGCGTCGACAACTATTGCTGCGGCGGCGGCAGCGGCTTCGCCATCATGAGCGGCAACAATTTTCCCGACTGGCGCTTCCACGTTTCCGGGCGCAAAAAGCTCGAGCAGATCCTGAACGCCTTCTCCGATCACCCGGGCCCGGAGACGCCGAAATATCTTTGCGCGCCTTGCAGCAATTGTAAAGGCCAATTCCGCGACATGATCACTTACTACGACCTGTGGAAGAAAAGCCGCATTTTCTACGGTGGGCTCGTGGAACTGGTGGTGAACGCCATGGCAGACGTCAAGCCAGGGTTCATCGATTGGGAGTGGCGCTGAGGAATGCGTCGAAAGCGTGGGTCGGGAGACCGGCGCTACAAGCCGGGACGCGCGGGCTTCTTCCGCTCCGTTGCCGCGCTTCCAAGGCGCAGGAACTCACGAAACGCTGTTGGCGTTGCCATTTGATGCAGTAGGCTCAGGCGTTTCTTCTCGGACAATTTTCCCCGCAGCAGTTCATCGCGCCGCCGCCCAAGGTCTTCCACCCACGCGCTCCACTCCGGCCCGAACTGCTGCTCCAGCTCCCGCCTCAGCCTGGCGGCAAGCGCGGGACTACGTCCACCGGTCGAAATCGCAATCTGCAACGCCCCTCGCCGCGCCACTGCGGGATAAATAAAGTCGCAGTGTTCCGGATCGTCCACAGAGTTGCACATAACGCCCCGCGCCGTGCATACCCGAAACACTGCCGCATTGGTTTTGTCAGAATCCGTCGCGGCAATGGCCAGAAACTTCCCCTGCACGTCTCGCTGCGAGAAAGCTTTTCGCCGCCAGACCAGCCTCCCATTCCGTGCCAGACGTTGAATCGCCGCCACCGCTCGCGGGCTCACGACCACCACATCGGCGCCACAGAGCAACAGACCCTCAATCTTGGCCGCGGCCACCTTTCCGGCTCCCACGACGAGACACTTCCGCCCCGTCAGATTCACCAGCATCGGGAAGAACGCGGCCTTGCAATTTGTGAATTTCACTTTCTCTGCCATCTCATTGCGACTCGAACCAAATTCCCACACCCAACCGTCTCTCGTTGTGACACTCATCACGGCAAAAGCAATTGTACGAAGCGTTCAATCGATGGTGATTGATTTTTCTTCGCGGACAGGAGATTGGTGCGGTGCGACCGGCGTGCGATCCGTCCTCTTCCGCCGCACTGCGGCCCGCTTTGCTGAACGAGCAGTCCCTCGAACTCGATGGGTGGCGCCGCCGAAGAAACCGGCGCATTGTGGCGAAAGGAGCAAGGCCATGGCAGAAGCTGACAAGGGTGTAAAACCCTCCAACGGCAAACCCGAAACCAAGCTGCTCGACGAACTGGAAAATGGCCCATGGCCGAGCTTCGTCACAGAGATCAAGTCCGCCAGCGGAGTTACCGGTGGTGCCAAAGATCTGCTCGGCCAACTCGAACTCTCCTACGAAGACAAAGTGAGCCACTGGAAGCACGGCGGCCTCGTGGGCGTGCTGAGTTATGGCGGCGGCGTCATCGGCCGTTACAGCGATGTGGGCGAGCAATTCCCCAAGGTCGCACACTTTCACACCCTGCGCGTCAATCAGCCGGCCGGATGGTTCTATACCAGTGAGGCTCTGCGCACCATCAGCGACATTTGGGAGCGTCACGGCTCGGGCTTGACCAACATGCACGGCTCAACCGGCGACATCATCCTGCTCGGCACCACGACCGATCATCTTGAACCCACCTTCCAGGAACTTACCCACGCCGGATTCGATCTGGGCGGCTCAGGCTCTGCGGTACGCACGCCTTCCTGCTGCGTGGGCATGGCCCGCTGCGAGTGGGCCTGCTTCGATGCTATGAAGCTTTGCTATGACCTCACCATGGCCTATCAGGACGAGTTGCACCGGCCTGCGCTGCCCTACAAATTCAAGATCAAGTGCGCGGCCTGTCCCAACGATTGTGTCGCCGCCATCGCCCGCGCCGATCTTTCCGTCATCGGCACGTGGAAAGACGACATTCGCATCGACCAGGCAGAAGTAGCGAATTACGCCGTTGCCGGAGTCGATATCCAAAAAGACATCTGCGGCAACTGTCCCACCAAGTGCATGGATTGGGATGGCAACCAGCTCAGCATCAACAATCGCGACTGCGTACGTTGCATGCACTGCATCAACGCCATGCCTAAGGCGCTGCGGCCCGGTGTCGAAAAGGGCGCGGTGGTTTTGATCGGCGCCAAAGCCCCCATTCTGCAGGGAGCGCTACTTTCCTCTGTGCTGATTCCCTTTGTCGCCGCGGATGAATTGCTCGACACGATCAAGGAACTCATTCAGCGCATTTGGGATTTCTGGGATGAGTACGGCACCAACCGCGAGCGCATCGGCGAACTCATTCAGCGCGTCGGGCTCTCCGCATTTCTCGATGGGATCGGGCTCGATCCCGCACCGGAGATGGTTTCCGCGCCGCGCGACAACCCCTACATCTACTACCAACCCGCGAAGGAGGACGAGGCATGACAACTACACCCGTGCAGCCAAGGCTTACCGATGTCGGCCCTCCTCGCTACGACAAATTCCTGCCGCCCATCGTGCTCAAAAACTACGGCACGTGGAAGTATCACGAGACACTGGCGCCCGGCGTTCTGTGCCATGTTGCCGAATCGGGCGACCGGCTCTACACCGTGCGCGCGGGCACGCCTCGTCTGCTCAGCATTCAAACCCTGCGCAAGTACGCCGATCTCGCCGACAAATATTGCGGCGGTTATCTGCGCTTTACCAGCCGCAACAATGTTGAATTTCTCCTTGTCGATCCTGCGCTGATCGAGCCGCTCAAGCAGGAGTTGGCCGCGCTGGGCATTCCCGTCGGAGGCACCAACAATTCCATCAGCAATATCGTGCACACTCAGGGCTGGGTGCATTGCCACGCCGCGGCCACTGATGCTTCGGGATTGGTCAAGAGCATGATGGACGCTCTCATCGATCATTTTACGCACGAAGATTTGCCCGCCAAGCTACGTATCGCCGTGGCCTGCTGCCTGAACATGTGCGGCGCAGTGCACTGCTCCGACATTGCCATCCTCGGCGTGCATCGCCGTCCGCCCAAGGTCCAAAGTGAGCTGCTCTCGAAATCCTGCGAGGTGCCCACGTTGATTGCCTCGTGCCCCACCGGCGCAATTCGTCCCGTGCCCGGCGTGGGAGGCAAGCAATCCGTTGAAGTTCTCGAGGAAGAGTGCATGTATTGCGGCAACTGCTTCAGCGTGTGCCCGGCCATGCGCATGGCCGACGCGGAAAACGACGGGCTTTCCATCTGGGTCGGCGGCAAGGTCAGCAATGCGCGTAGCGCTCCGCGCTTTTCGCGTCTCGCCATTCCGTTTCTGCCCAACAATCCGCCGCGCTGGCCTGAGGTGATCGAGGCAGTAGTCAAGATTGTCGATGTCTATCGCGGCGATGCGCGCAAGTACGAACGCGTGGGCGAATGGATTGACCGCATCGGCTGGCCGCGCTTCTTCGAACTCACCGGCTTTGAGTTCACGCGCTATCACATTGACGATTTCAAGCATGCCGGCATGACTTTCGCGCGCTCAACCCATATCCGCTATTAATGTGGACACTGCGGACGACTAGAGTGTGATTCACAAATGGGCTTTGTAACAAGGGCACGGCTTTAGCCGGGCCGAAAAAGGCAGGAAAAAGATCGGGGCTTTAGCCCCTGAACGACGACAACTGGAACCTAAATAATCATTCCTGACACAAGCCATAGCAGAGGCGACTGATGGGGCTATTCAAAGAAGTGAAGAAACCGGTGATCAAGCACAGCGTCGCTGACGGCGCCGGTGGCCCTTCTCGTCATCCCGCCTACATTGCGAAAACGGCTCCCTGCATCTATAGCTGTCCCAGCGGAACCGATGTGCGCGGCTGGCTCGTCGCCCTCGCCCAGCATAAAGCCTACGGACGCACGCCGGAGCAAGCCTTTGAACTCGCCTGGCGCAAGATTCTGGAGCACAATCCCTTCCCTGCCATCTGCGGCCGCGTCTGCCAGCATCCTTGCCAGCTGAACTGCAATCGCAAGGCAAAAGACTCGCCGCTCGCCGTGAACAAATTGGAACAGTTCGTCGGGGATTTTGCCATTGCGCAGGGACTACGTGCCGAGAAGCTTGCTCCGGTCCGCGATAATGCGCCGCGTATTGCCGTGGTCGGCGCAGGTCCTGCCGGTCTTTCCGCCGCCTGGCATCTTGCGCGCAAGGGTTACGCGGTCACGGTCATCGACGCCGCGCCACGTCCCGGCGGCATGATGCGTTCTCGCATTCCCCGCTCCGTCATTCCCCCCGATATCCTCGATGCGGAAATCGAAAACATTCTCGGTCTGGGTATCGAGTTGCGCGCCGGCTGCATCGTAGGCCAGAATCTTTCGCTCGAAGAGTTGCAGCGGAGCTACCAGGTCGTCTTCTTCGCGATGGGCCTGCAAAAAGCGGCGCAATTGGAGTTGCGCGCTGGCACTGACGGCGGCGCAGCGCTCATCGGCGAGTTGCCCGCGGAGCTGCCGGAGATTCCCGTTGAAGAAGCTACCGAGGCCGTCCCGCGTGTGCTCAACACCGTGAGTGTTGCCATCGCCCAGGGACGCGCGGTAGCAGAAGCCATCTCCGCGCACCTTGAAGGCCACAGCGCAGCGCAATCTCCAGCATCTGCGGTCATTCGCTCCGACAAGTTGAAACTCGATTGGTACCCAGCAGCTCAGCGCGTAGACAGCGCCGCTGCCATGACCGAAGCTGAGGTGCTCGCCGAAGCCGCGCGCTGCATGTCCTGCGGCATGTGCATGGACTGCGAAACCTGCTGGATGTACTGCAGCAAGAATTGTTTCGTCAAGCTGCCCAAAGGCGAGCACTACAAAATCAAGCTCGATCTTTGTAACGGCTGTGGAAAATGCGCGGAGTCGTGTCCGTGCGGATACATAGCAATGAACTGATTGTGAGGTGAACTGTGCCGACGTTTGAAGTGGAAGGCAAGAAATACGATGTCGACGAGGATGGCTTCCTCCAGGAGCCCGCTCTCTGGACTGAGGACGTGGCCAAGGACTTTGCCAACTCCGAGTCGATCGCTGTATTGACTGAAGGCCATTGGAAGGTCATCAACTACATTCGCAACTACTACCTTCAGTTTGGCATCGCGCCCATGGTCCGCAAGGTTTGCAAAGAGACCGGCTACAAGCTGAGTGAGATTTACCAGCTCTTTCCATCCGGCCCGGCCAAAGGTGCCTGCAAGCTCGCGGGACTTCCCAAGCCCACAGGCTGCGTGTAGGTTCTCATGAGCGTGAGCGGGGCCATCGCGGAGATTGTCGCGGAGCGTTGGATCGAGCAGACTCTCGCGTCCTACCCCGCGGAGACGCATGCGCTCTTGAGCGGCGAGCAGGACCCTTTTCGTAATCCCGCAGGCCACGCCATCAAGGGAAGCCTGACCACGCTGGCTCGTGAGTTGCTCGGCGAGATGGATGAGAAAGCGATTGCGCCCGCACTCGACGCCCTGGTCCGCCTTCGCGCCGTGCAGGACTTTCGCCCCTCCGACGCGCTGCGCTTCATCTTCAACCTAAGCAATATCGTCGCTGAAGTCTCTGGCGAAGTCCCGCAAGCTCTCGAAAGCCGGATCGACGAACTAGCCCTGATGGCCTTCGACCAGTACACGGCCTGCCGCGATCAGATTGCCGGCCTGCGCGAAAAAGAGTTGCGCTTCCGCATGCAAAGCGCGGCAAGGTGAAGGGACCAACCATGAATGTGCTCTATTCGCTCCTCGCCGTGCTGGCCCTGGTTTTGGCCGGCATTGCAGGCGCACAAAGCGCACCGTCGCGCATGGCTCTCACCACATTCATTCCCTACGCAGCTTTCACCGCCCTTCTCGTCGGCTTCTGCTGGCGCGTCGTGCGCTGGGCATTCACGCCGGTTCCCTTCCATATTCCTGTCACCTGCGGCCAGCAACGATCGCTCCCCTGGATCCGGTCTGCAAAAATCGACAACCCCTCGACATCATGGGGCGTTGTGTTTCGCATGGCTGCCGAAATCCTGCTTTTCCGCTCACTCTTTCGCAATAATCGCGCACGCCTTTCCGGCGGACGACTGATTCTGAGTGAGAGCGCGGGCCTCTGGCTCTGTTCCTTGGCCTTTCATTGGGCACTGCTGTTGATCCTCCTCCGCCACCTGCGTCTGTTTCTCGAACCGGTGCCAGCATTCATTAACGCGCTCGAACGGCTCGACGGCTTTTTCCAAATCGGCGCGCCGCCACTCTATCTGTCTGACGTGATGTTGGTGGCCGCATTGACCTATCTGCTGGTGCGGCGTTTTCGCGATCCGGCTCTGCGCTACATCTCGCTTTTCTCCGACTACTTCGCGCTCTTTCTGCTGCTTGCCATTGCCACCACGGGCATTCTCATGCGCTACTTCACACGCGTCGATATTTTCAGCGTGAAACAGTTTGCGCTTGGCCTGGCTACATTCCGGCCAGGAAGCCCACAAGCGCTCAGCACGCTCTTTCTGTGCCATCTCCTGCTGGTCTGCGCGCTCGCCGCGTATCTCCCCTTCAGCAAATTGATGCACATGGGCGGCGTGTTCCTGAGCCCGACCCGCAACCTGGCCAACAACAGCCGCAGCCGGCGGCATATCAATCCGTGGAATGCTCCAGTAAAAACGCACACCTACGCGGAGTGGGAAGATGAATTCCGCGACAAAATGCAGGCGGCAGGAATTCCGCTTGAAATCGAGAATGTGACAGAAGATGCCGGACACTCTCGTACAAATTGAGCTGACACCGCCGCATGGCGACTGGCGCGACCCGCACGTCGGATTTCGCAAGGGCTCGATCTGTTACAGCGCCGCGCCCAAAAATCTCACCGCTCTCGGCCTTCCCAATCCGCGCGTCTGGCAACCGCTCGATAGCGACTGGAAGCTTCCGCCTGATTGGAAGCGCATCATCCTCGACGGCATGAAGGAGCGGCTCCAAAAGTACCGCTCGTTCCGCCTTTTCATGGACATTTGCGTGCGCTGTGGCGCATGCGCCGATAAATGCCACTTCTACCTCGGCTCCTCCGATCCCAAAAACATGCCCGTGGCGCGCGCTGAGCTGATGCGTTCCATATATCGCCGCTACTTCACGCTGACCGGTCGCGTCCTTGGCTCAATTTTTGGGGGCAAGCTGGCCGGCGGCCGCGAACTCACCGAGGACGTGATCAAGGAGTGGTTCTACTACTTCTACCAGTGCACCGAGTGCCGCCGCTGCTCCGTCTTCTGCCCTTATGGCATCGACACTGCGGAAATCACCATGATGGGCCGCGAGTTGCTCAATCTCATCGGCTGCAACACCAACTGGGTGCTCGAGCCCGCGGCCAACTGCTTCCGCGTCGGCAATCATCTCGGCATCCAGCCGCACGGATTCAAAGACAGCCTGGACTTTGCCGCCGACGAGGCTGCGGAGATCACCGGCCTCAAATTCGACATTCCGATCAACCGCAAAGGCGCCGAAGTTCTTTTCGTCATGCCCTCAGCCGATTACTTCGGCACGCCGCACTATTACACGCTGCTCGGTTACCTGATGCTCCTCCGCGAAATCGGCCTCGATTACACGGTCAGCGCCTACGCCTCGGAAGGCGGCAACTTCGGGCTGTTCTCTTCGCACGAAATGACGAAGCGCCTCAACGCCAAGATTTACGAAGAAGCCAAACGTCTCGGCGTGAAATGGATCCTCGGCGGCGAGTGCGGTCACATGTGGCGAGTGCTCCATCAATATATGGATACGATGAACGGGCCGGCCGATTTTCTTGAGGCGCCCATATCGCCCATTACCGGCACTGTTTTCGACAATGCCCGCTCCACAAAAATGGTCCACATCTGCGAGTTCACCGCCGATCTCATCCATCACGGCAAGCTCAAGCTCGATCCGCGGCGCAATGATCGCTGGATCGCAACCTATCACGACTCCTGCAACCCGGCGCGCGCCATGGGCCTGCTGGAAGAGCCACGATACATTCTCAACAACGTCTGCAACAACTTTCACGAGATGCCGGAAAACACCATCCGCGAGCAAACTTTCTGCTGCGGCTCG
This sequence comes from uncultured Acidobacteriota bacterium, assembly GCA_963830785.1. Taxonomy (GTDB): domain Bacteria; phylum Acidobacteriota; class Terriglobia; order Terriglobales; family Acidobacteriaceae; genus Telmatobacter. The sequence goes on along the minus strand of CAWHNV010000089.1, from coordinate 71,295 downwards.
GGCGCCGGTCTCGGCACCGACGAAAACCTCGAAATGCGCCTGCGCGGCGGCTTTCCCCGCGCCAACGCCGTGAAGTACGTGAAGGAAAAGCACGGCGTCAACCTGCTCACCTGCATCTGCGCCATCGACAAGGCCACGCTGCCCACGCTGCTGGAATATTGGGTGCCGGGCGTGGAAGTCGCCGGCGTGCACGAGCTCGTAGGCAACGCGCTGGTGATGACCGGCGAGAAAGAACGCGTTGCCGATCTGCGCGGCGAACCATTCGTGGCCGAGGCACACGTGGCAGCCACTGCGAGCGAGGCCGGCCATGCGTGATCGTATGTGCATCATCGCTGGCCTTGCCGTCTTCGTCGCGGCGCTCACCTGCCCTGCCTGGTATGCGCTCGCGAATAGAACGTTATCGAGCCAGCCTCCTAGCCTCGAGCTGCCCACTAATCAGAAAGAATGCGTTGCCCCCGCCGGCACCATGCGCAACGCACACATGAAGATGCTGATCCAATGGCGCGAAGATGTGGTGCGCCATGGCGACCGCCGATTCGTTGCAATCAACGGCAAGGTCTACGAAAAAAGCCTCACGCGTACTTGCCTCGGCTGTCACAGCAAGGCCGGATTCTGCGATCGCTGCCACGCGTACTCCGGCGTCTCCACTCCGAACTGCTGGAACTGCCACAACGATCCGCAATCTATCGCCCTCAGCACAAATCGGAGCACGCCATGAAGATCACGCGCAAAGATTTTCTGCGCCTCTCCGGCCTCTCGCTCCTTGCAGCCGGATGCAAGCAGGCCGTGCAACCCACCAACCAGCCTGCAGCGGCCGCAGGGATCGCGCCCGCGCAAACCACGCGCTGGGGGATGGTGATCGATCTCAGCAAATGCCGCGAAAGGAATGGCTGCAGCGCCTGCATCCATGCCTGCAACGCCACGCACAACATTCCGCAAATTGCCAACCGTGCGCACGAAGTGAAATGGCTCTGGACCGAACCGTACGCTACCGTCTTTCCATCCGCGCAATCGGACTACGCTCCGCAAAACGTCATAGACACCGTGGTTCCGCTACTTTGCAACCACTGCACCGATCCGCCCTGCACGCGCGTCTGTCCTACGCAGGCCACATGGAAACGCGACGACGGCATCGTGATGATGGATTGGCATCGCTGCATCGGCTGCCGCTACTGCATTGCCGCTTGCCCCTATGGCTCACGCAGTTTTAATTTTGAAGACCCCCGCCCCGGCATCGCCAACATCAATCCCGATTTCCCCACGCGCACCAAGGGTGTGGTAGAAAAGTGCAACTTCTGCGAGGAGCGGCTCGCGCATGGCCTCAAGCCGGCCTGCGTCGATGCCTGCCCCCAGCGCGCCTTCACCTTCGGCAATCTCGCAGACCCGAACTCCGAACCGCGCCAACTCCTGCGCGAGCACTTTGCTGTTCAACGCGAACCGGAACTGGGAACCGGTCCGTCAATTTTTTACCTGGTCTGATGCCATGTTGATGCTCGACAAAGCGCTCAAAGGAAGCCGCCGCTATTGGATGTGGCTCTTCTGTCTTCTGTGCATCATCGTTGCCGGCTTCTACTTTTATTTGCGGCAACTGGACCTGGGCCTGGGCATCACCGGCCTCTGCCGCGATGTGAGCTGGGGACTTTACATCGCGCAATTCACATTCTTTGTGGGCGTCGCCGCTTCGGCCGTCATGGTTGTCCTCCCTTATTACCTGCACCACGAAAAACAATTCGCCCGCGTCACGATTCTTGGCGAGTTTCTCGCCATCGCATCCGTGATCATGTGCATCCTTTTCATCTTTGTCGATCTCGGTCAACCCTCGCGCGTGCTCAATATCATTCTTTACCCCTCGCCGCGCTCGCTCATGCTCTGGGACATGATCTCTTTGAGCGGCTACCTGTTGCTGAACGCCATCATTGCCTTCGTCACGCTGCGCGCGGAACACGAGGAAACATTCGCGCCGCGATGGATCAAGCCACTGGCGATCCTCTCCATTCCCTGGGCCGTCAGCATCCACACCGTCACCGCGTTTCTCTATAGCGGCCTTGCCGGCCGCTCGTTTTGGCTCACAGCGATTCTTGCGCCGCGCTTTCTCGCATCTGCATTCTCTTCCGGCCCAGCATTGCTCATCCTGCTTTGCCTCGCGCTGCGCAAGCTCACCAGGTACGACGTGGCGGACGAAGCCATCCGCAAGCTCGCCATCATCATGACCTACGCGATGGCAATCAATGTCTTTTTCGTGTTGGTTGAAGCTTTCACGGTGTTTTACGCCGCGATCCCGGAACACATCGCGCACTTTGAATACCTCTACCTGCTCGGCGGCGGTCACAATCTTGCTCCCTGGATGTGGATTTCCGCAGTTTTCGCGATTGCTGCGCTCATCATTTTGTTCACACCCGTCCTGCGCCGGACGCAACTGCCCCTCGCGTGTATCCTCGTGTTCATTTCGCTCTGGCTAGAGAAAGGTTTGGGCTTGATCGTCGGCGGCTTTGTGCCCTCGCCGTTGGGTGAGGTCGCACACTATGCGCCTACCCTGCCGGAGTGGACCATTGTCGCAGGAATCTGGTCGGTCGGAGCGTTCCTCATCACAGTGTTTTACAAAGTCGTACTCTCGGTGCGAGGGGAAGTAGAAACCTAGTCAAAGATCAGGCTGAGCGGAGAAACTTGAATGGCATTCGTAGACCGACCTCTGAAAACCGCTGCGGGAGACGCTCCCCCGGCCACGCAAGACGATCGTCACGGGAAAGTGATTCTGGTCGGCGCCGGTCCAGGCGATCCCGGCCTTCTCACTCTGCGCGCCGCCGAGCGTATTCGTGCCGCCGACGTTCTCATCTACGACCGTCTCATCCACGATGGAGTTCTCGCCCTGGTCAAACCCTCCGCAGAAAAAATCTACATGGGCAAGGAACCCGGCCATCACGCGCGCCAGGACGATATTCATGCTCTTCTCGTCGAAAAGGCGCGGCAAGGCAAGATGGTGGTTCGTCTCAAAGGCGGCGACCCGTTTCTCTTCGGCCGCGGCGGAGAAGAGGTGGAATATTTGGCCGAGCACGGAATCCCCTTCGAGGTCGTTCCCGGCGTCTCATCCTGCCTTTCGGCTCCGCTCAGCGCCGGCATCGCAGTCACCCATCGCGAGTCATCCTCCTCGGTCGTCATTGTGACGGGGCACAGTGCAGACGGCGGCGGGGATCGCGTAGACTGGGAGGCCGTGGCACGCATCGGCACAGCGGTCTTTCTCATGGGCGTACACAACATCGAGACCATTGCGTACAAGTTAATCGCCGCGGGCCGCTCTCCGGCCACGCCGGCGGCAATGATTCAGATGGCCTATTGCGAAAGTGAACGCGTTGTCATCGGCACGCTTGAAAGTATCGCCGCAGAAGTGCGGCGCGCAAAAATTGAGCCGCCCGCGACACTCGTAGTCGGCGAGGTGGTTTGCCTGCGCGAACGCCTGCATCAATTGGCGGCTTTGCATGCAATGCAGAAAGAGGTAGAGGTATGACAGAAATGGCTGCAGTTCCCATCGAAACTCTGGCGGAAGAGATGTACCAACTGGTGGCCGAATGCGCCGGAAAGAAAAATCTGAAAGCGGGCGACCTCACCAAGGAGATGATCGCGCGGCATAGCGAGGCACCCTGCAGCAAGGACGAATGCAAGAAAGCCATCCGGATTCTCATCGACTCCGGACGCTGCATTTACAGCTATCTCGGGGGCTCATACATTCAGCTTCCTCCGAAGGAAGGCGCGGAATAGGTCAGCTGCATTCGATTGTGAACGCCAACTCTTCCATGCCGCGCCTGCTCGTTGCAGGGCTCTCCGGTGGCTCCGGCAAGACCATCGTCAGCCTGGGCCTGTTGTTGCTGCTGCGCCGCGCGGGCCTCGACGTGCGCGCCTTCAAAAAGGGGCCGGACTATATTGATCCTGCGTGGCTCGCGTGGGCCTCGGCGCATCCCACTCGCAATCTCGACGCATTTCTGATGGGCGCCGAAGCGGTGCGCGCATCGTTTGCGCGTCACGGAACTCCCGGCGGCATCAATGTGATCGAGGGCAATCGCGGGTTGTTCGATGGACTCGATGCTGCAGGCACTTATTCGAGCGCAAACCTCGCTGCAATCCTTGACGCGCCCATCGTGCTTGTTCTCGACGCGGCCAAAACGACACGCACGGCTGCCGCGCTGGTCCTCGGTTGCCAGAAATTCGATCCAAGCGCTGCAATTCAAGCCGTGGTGCTGAATCATGTCAACGGCCAACGGCACGAGCGGGTTCTCCGCGAAGCCATCGAATCAGTCTGCGCCATCCCGGTCATCGGCACGCTGCCCCGTCTCGAGGAGAATCCCCTTCCCGAGCGCCATCTCGGCCTCATCCCTCCAGGCGAACACCAGACCATGGGCAGTGTGGAGCGCAATCTTCTCGAGTGGATGGAGAATCGCGTGGATCTCGACGCGCTGCTCACCATCGCTCGGAGCGCTCCTGCACTCGCGGCCCGCGCAGCCGAACGCCCGCCTTTACCGGATGCGCACGGTCTCAAAATTGGATATCTTCGGGATTCCGCATTCACCTTCTACTACCCCGAGAATCTTGAGGAATTGGAGCGCGCCGGCGCCGAGTTAGTGCCCATCTCAGCACTCCATGCAACTTCCCTCCCCACCGGCCTGCACGCTCTTTATATTGGAGGCGGATTTCCAGAGACGCACGCCCATGCGCTCTCCGCCAATACCAGTTTCCTGCATTCGCTTCGCCAGGCGTGCGCTGTTGGCCTTCCCGTTTACGCCGAGTGTGGCGGCCTTATGCTTCTTGCGCGCAGCCTTACCTGGCAAGACGTCCGATCTCCCATGTCCAACGTGTTTCCCATTGATGTCGAAGCCTTTCGCACGCCGCAAGGTCACGGCTACACTGAATTGCGCGTCGACGCACCCAATCCATTTTTTCCGCAAGGCGCAGTTCTGCGCGGACACGAATTCCATTATTCGCGCATCGTCAGCGGTTTTGAATCCGTAACCTCCGCCTGCGCCGTCGTGCGCGGCACTGGATGCGATGCGGGCCGCGACGGCATTGTCACGCAGAACGTCTTCGCCGCATACACGCATCTTCATGCCACCGCGACCCCACAGTGGACTGTCGGCATTCTCACTGCTGCCCGTCAATTTGCTCAACGCGCAGAGACCCACGACATTCTACAGCCGCTTCTTTCTTGAGCCGACCGCAAAAGCAGCGGCGTCAAATCCAACTCGCAGATGTTCTAATGGATCAATGGCGAATCTCGAGAACTTCCGCCTGGTTGTCTTCCGCACAGTCGCGGAACAGCAAAGCTTTCGCAAAGCTGCGGAGGAGCTTTACCTGACGCAGCCCGCGGTAAGCCTGCAGATCAAGGCTCTTGAGGAAGATCTCGGCGTTCAGCTCTTCGATCGCTCCGGACCGAATGCCGGACTGACGGCTGCGGGAACGGTGCTGCTCAAGTACACGCGGCGCGTACATCAGCTTGTGGCGCAAGCCGAGGACGAAATTTCTGCTCTCACCGGGGATCACGCCGGCAGGCTCACTCTCGGCGCGTCTACCACCATCGCGCAGTACGTTTTGCCGAGGCTGCTCGGCGAGTTTTGCGCGGAACATCCCCGAGTTTTGCCCACGCTGCTCAGCGGCAATACCGAACATATTGTAGACGCAATCAGGGACAAGAAAATCGCCCTCGGATTCATTGAAGGACCGCCACGAACCCGAGACGTGCGCACCGAACCCTTTCTGCGCGACGAAATTCTGCTGATAGCACCCGCCGCGCACGAGTGGACGGAGCGGGCCTCTATCACGAGCGCCGATCTCACTTCGGCCCCGCTGCTGATGCGAGAGCGCGGATCAGGCACGCGCAGAATTACAGAGATGGCGCTGGAGCGGCAGGGGATCAAGCGCCGCGCGCTCGAGATCGTGATGGAACTCGACTCCACTGAAGCGATCAAGTCGGCCGTAGAAGCAGGCCTCGGCGTGGGGTTCGTTTCGCGCTGGGCGATTGCCAAGGATCTGCGCCTGGGACACAGCTTCAAGATCGTCGAAATCAAAGGCCTGCGCATCCATCGAGATTTTCTGCTCGTCACCGCTAAAGGCCCCCAGCCCCAAGGCCTGGCCCAGGAGTTTCGCAAGTTCCTTGCCGCGCGCGCTGGGGCGAGGCGTACCGCGGTCAAGGCCTGAGAAACCTCCGCACGAAGGCCGTCCACAGCCAATAAGCGCGGCTAATGCCCCATCATTCGTTCTGCTTGGACGCGCAGGCTCGCCCCACCGCACACTGAATGTGTGTCGAAAACCCTCTTCTTCCTCGGTCTGATTCTCGCTGCAACGGGTCTTGTTTCCCCGCCAGTCGCGCTGGCCGGCGGCCTTGTCTTTGGATTCTCATTCGTCCACCCGTACAATTCGGAATCCAAGCGGCTCTCCAAATTTCTTTTGCAAGCCTCGGTCATTGGCCTCGGCTTCGGCATGGATCTCCACCAGGTAATCAGCGTCGGCCGCTCCGGGTTTGTCTACACGGCAATCAGTATCGCCTTCGCGTTGTCGCTGGGATGGGCTCTCGGCAAGTTTCTCAAAGTGAGTCGCGGAACGTCTTTCCTGATCTGCGCGGGCACCGCCATCTGCGGCGGCAGCGCCATCGCCGCCATCGCGCCCATTACCGATGCCGGCGAAGAAGAGATTGCCGTCTCGCTGGGCACGGTTTTCGTCCTTAACTCGGTCGCCCTGCTGACCTTTCCTCTCATCGGAACCTTGTTGCACATGACGCAAACCCAGTTCGGCCTGTGGTCGGCGCTGGCCATTCACGATACAAGCTCTGTGGTGGGCGCGACGGCCAAGTTCGGCGCCCTGGCTCTTGCTGTCGGCACTACGGTCAAGCTGGCGCGCGCACTCTGGATTGTACCCATCTCCATGGGCACTGCCGTGGCCAGAAAAAGCAGCGCCCGCGTGCAATGGCCGTGGTTCATTCTCTTCTTCTGCCTCGCGGCCGTCGGCAATACTTATCTCCACACCTTTCAACCGGCTTATCCTGTGCTCAAGCATCTCGGCGTGATTGGCCTTACCGTGACGCTCTATCTGATCGGCACGGGGCTTTCCATGAAGACCATTCGCCAGGTCGGCGCGCGGCCACTTCTGCAAGGCGTGGTTCTATGGATCATTGTGGCTGTGGCGTCGCTGTCGCTGATCCGCGGCGGCTGGATTCATCTGTAGATATCAAGCGAAAGAATATTGCCGGAGCCCAGCTGCGAGCCCACGGATTGCAATCTCACTGTGGGATCGCAATCCGTTGCTGGGCTTGCAGCCGGGGGCTCCGGCGTAGTGCTGTTAGAAGATAATCTTGACCACAAACTGGAAGACGCGCGGCGCGCCCGCAGTTGTAGCTGAATTGACGGTACCGGTGCTGGTGCTGGTGGCGGTGATGGTTCCGAAAGTCCCGGAACCGGCGCTATTTGAAGGATTCGCGAAGTTCGTATGATTCCAGGCGTTAAAAGCTTCTGCCTGGAACTGGCCGTGAATGCGCTTTTCCGAACCAATGTCCTTGAAAACCGAAAGGTCAGTGTCCTCGAAGGCAGGTCCACGTAGCGAGTTGCGCGGGACGTTTCCGAACGACTGTGTCCAGTTGTTCGCCGCCGAAGGGACGGGGTTTGTAGTAAATGCTGCGGGGTTAAACCACTCCGTCTTGGGAGCGCCGGCGGGCCGCGCCGAGCTGACGCCCGCCACGTAAACTCCAAGATCATTGCCGACGCCGGATTTTGAGTTGTCGCTTTGGCTGCTGGTGATGCTAAAGGGCAGGCCGCTTTGCGAAGTCACGATGGCGTTCGCCTGCCATCCATTGACGACGGCTCCCGCGAATTCGTTCACGTGGAATTTCGGTAACGGATAGTTGACTGAGCCCGTGACGCGCAGCGCCTGGTCGAAATCAGCGACGCCACGATAAGCATTGAAATTGTAAGGATTTGACGGTCCGTCCTGACCTTCAGTACCCGACGAGCCGATGTCGATCGTCTTCATCCACACGATGTTGGAAAGCAGCGTCAACCCATGCGCTGAGCGCCGCGTCACATTCACTTCGACCGCGTTCGTCCTTTCCCAGTCGTAGGGGTCGGCTAGCTCGACTGCGCCAAGGCCGTTAAAGGTGCGGGTGGTTTCAATCGTCGTAGCCGAAGTTGGCGGGATGAACGGGTTAAACTGGCGCGAAGCCATCACATGTGACGCGCGGTTGCCCACATAGCCCAGATTGATGGCAAACCCGTTGCCCAAATCCTGCTCGATGGCGAAGTTGTACGCCTGCGTGTACTCAACCTTAGAGGCCGGATTGAGCACCCCGCCGGCAAGCGGTAACAGGAAGGTATAGTTCTTGAATTGCGAAGGTCCGACATGGCCGCGCGGGAACGGATCGCCACCCGAATAGCCGAGGAACGGTTGATCCCACGGCACGTTGAACGGCAAGAGTTCGAGGTAAAGATCGACCGGTTGCATGGCGTCGGTCCGTTGGTAGAGCAGGCCTTCTGGGAACCCGTAGAAGAGCCCGTAGGCTCCGCGCACCACAGTTTTGTTGTTGCCGAACATGTTGTAGGCAAAGCCCACCCGCGGTGCGAAATCCTTAAAGTTGTTATTGAACACCGTGTTCGAGAGCCCGGGATCACCGACAAACATCATGCCCTTCGGCGCTCCAGGGGCGACTGTGGATTGAAAACTGGGATTCGCCAGATTAAAGCCCACCAGGGTTCCGTTGTCGTCGATCGGCGGCATCCAGGGATCCCAGCGCAAGCCAAGATTCAGGGTCAGCCTCGGCGTCGCCTTCCAGTCGTCCTGCAAATAGGCGCCCGGACGCCATTCGCGCAGATACGCCTTGCGACCATTGTCCATGTAATAGTCCTGCTCGTAGCCGGTATAGAAATCGGCGAGGGCGTTGCCGCAACTGTTCCCAGTTGGGCAGCTTATCGTCGCTGGATTTGCCGTTTTCGTGCCGTTGAATCCGGGCGATGTGCTGTCACCAGGAGTGTAGGAGTAATCGTCCATGTCGATGCGGCTGCGTTCCAGGTCGAAGCCCATCGCAAGCGTGTGTTTATGCCAAAGCTTCACTGCCTGGGCATGGAAATCAAACGTAGTTGCATCCTGCGTGAGGGCGCCGCCCGAGAAAGCTTCCACGTATCCGGAGATTTGTGCCCGCACGCCTGGGAATGGCACGAGGCTCTCGTTGGGACTGCCGTAGGGAGCGATTTGCCCTAGTTGCTGCAGCGTCTTGAGGCCCGGAGCTTCGGGAATCTGTGTGCGCGCTCCGCGGTAGAAGCCAAAGTACATTGCCCCGGTGAGCGTCGGCGAAAATACGTGCGCGTCGCTCACATTGAAGGCCTGGTTACGGAAAAGGTTGGCGGCGTAAAAGCCCAGAGGCGCTGTAAATGGCCGCTGAAAGTTGTCCTGGTTGTAGAAATAACGGCCGCTGACGTGGTCGTTTTGGCCCAGTGCGTAATCCAAGCGCGTAAGGTACTGCGTGTTATCGATGTTGTTATTCGTGGTGGTGGTGAATGTGCTGTAGGTCGCCACCGGATAGGTGGCGTTCACAAAGGGAGTAGCCAGCGCTTCTTCGGGGGCGAGATATTGCGTGTTCACCGCCTTCGAAAGCGCATCGAGTGTAATAGCGGCGCCCGGGGCCGCGTCCGCAGCAGAAACATCATCGGTGATAGTACCGCTGCAGGTGTAACCGCCACTGCCGTTAGCCGTTGCAACCTGGCCGAAGCCGCAGCCTGTTGCAGGGTTATATAGCAGCACGGGAGTAGGACTCTTCTGCAGGAACGCCGAGAAGTTGCCTGCGAGTTCGGCCGCCGTGGGGTATTCCGTGGTGATGGTCGATGGCGCCGAGCGCTGCTGCAAATCTTCAGCCGAGAAGAAGAAGAAGGCCTTCTTGCTCTTGAATACCGGTCCGCCGACGGTGCCACCGAATTGGTTCAGTTTGAAGGGCGGCTTGACGATTACGCCTTTCGTGTTCTTTGCCGGGAAGAAGTTGTTGGCGTCGAGCACTGTATTACGCAAGTACTCCCATGCGGACCCGTGGAGTTGATCGGTTCCTGAGCGCGTAGAGAGCTGAACAAGCGCGCCCGCGCCCGAGTGGTCGGCGCTGTAATTCGAAGACTGGACCGTGAACTCCTGCAACGCATCCGGATTCGGCATGGTCGGCACGGAGTCAAAGAAACGGTTGACGTAGATGGTGCCGTCAAGCGTGTACGTGTTTTGTGTCGCTCTCAGTCCGTTCACTGAAAGGCCGGTGTTGTCTTCCTGTCCACTTTCGGTTCCGGTCGTGGTCAAAACCGTTCCGGCCGTCAGAGTGGTCAGTTGCAGCGGGTTGCGGCCGTTCAACGGCAAGTCGCGCATCTGTTGCTGACTCACCGATTGTTCCACGGTCGAAATACTGGTTTCGATCTGCTGCGTTTCCGAAGTGACGGTGATCTGCTGGGTTTGCGAGCCCACCGCCATCGCAATCGGCAAATCGATCACCTGGCCGGTGAGCAATGTCAGGCCAGGACGATTTTCCGTCTCGAATCCTGCCGCGGAGATCTTCAGTGTGTACGAACCGATGGGCAGATCCGGAAACACAAAGATGCCGGCGTCATTGGTCACGGTATCACGGCCGAGACCGGTGCCGGTGTCTGTCACCGTTACTGCCGCTTTGGCAATGGCAGCGCCGCTCGGGTCGCTCACCGTGCCGCGGATGCTGCCTGTGGATTGCGCGAAGGCGCTTGATGCCACGCCCAGCGCCAGGAGTGCTGCGAAGCTGGCGAAGAGTAGTTTGCGAATTGTGTTATTCATTTTGTCCTTTCATCGGGGAAAACGTCCTGGTTCAAAGGTTGTCATTTCCGCATGCCGTGAAAGCCGTGCGGGGCCTCTATGAAAGTTCTGCTGCCGTACAAAGCTTGCGCGACCAATACGATTGGAGCGCCATCATGACAGGCACGCTGGCGGCCATTCCGGCTGCGAGCGGCGCGTTCACTTTGCTGCCATTCACAATGGCATCGATGAAGTTTCCCGTGTGCGCGCGTTCCAGATCCTGTTTCGAATCGAACTGGGTGGCCGCGCCGTCGTTGGGAGTGAGCGTGTATCCTTCACGGCTCAGGTCGAGCGTCCCTTCGGTGCCTTCGAAATAAACTGAAGGCCGTGGATTGCGAATCGAAAGAACCGACGATTCAAAGTTGAGGTTCCAATTCTTGTAGCGGACGACCGCGCTCACCGTGTCGGGATTGGTGAGATCGCCCTTGAGCTCAAAGTCCCCGCCCAACGCAGCCGCAGTCTGAGGCTTATCGTCGCCCAACATCCATTGCGCGACATCTGCCCAATGGGTGAGAATGTCGGCCAGCAAGCCATTGCCATAGTCGTGATAGGAGCGCCACGAACTGTACCGTGACAATTCAAAGGGTACCTTCGGTGCTGGCCCGAGAAAAAGGTCCCAGCGCAGTCCGGCGGGTTTGGGCACATTAGGGATCACGCGTCGCTGCCATGGAAAATTGCTCCACACCGCGCGCGCAAAAATCACCTGACCCAGCTTGCCCGCGTCGAAGATCTCCTGCTTCACGCGCTGATAATGTGCGCCGCTACGCTGCTGCGTGCCGCACTGCAGAATTGTCTTGCTCGCTGCCGCGGCCTTCAGCAGCGTCCCGCGTTCGCTCCAGCGATGCAGTGTCGGTTTTTCGAGATACGTGTGCTTGTTCGCTCCCAGCGTGTCCTTGGCGATCTCGACATGCAAGTGATCCGGCGTAGAAACCAGCACCGCATCCACATCTTTGCGATCCAGCATCCTCTGGTACTCGACCGAAACCTCGGCCTCGGCCACATGCTCTTTGAACCGGCCCTGAAAGTCCGCAACCTGCTTGTCGTAAATGTCGGCCAGCGCCCGGATCTGCACGCGAGGGTCCTGCACAAAACCGCCGCATACGATCGTTCCGCGACGCCCCAGGCCGATCACGCCCAGGCCCACGCGATCGTTCGCGCCGGCAATGGCTGCGTAGGCCCGCGCATCCATGCTGCGAGCCGCGGCCGTAGCGGCTACTGCTCCAGTCAAAAGAAACTCTCGGCGGTTCACGATGTGAATGCCTCCCTCATCGCCTTATAAGCTGGAGCGATCACCTTCACCCCGCCCTGCGAATGATCCGCGCGTTCCTCTTCGTTCTCCACCCAGCCCTTCCAGCCGATCTGCTCGATGGTGGCAGCGACCTGGCGAAGCGGAAAATCGCCCGTGCCAAGTTCGACATATTCGTTGTTCTTGAAATCGCGCAAGTGGAATCCGACGATGCGTTGCGAATGCGCGCGAATGAATGCCGGAACATCGGCGCCGCCGTGAAATGCGTGGCCGGCATCGAGCACAAAATGCACGAGCTCGGGATCGGTCTGGGTATAAAGCGCCTCAATTTCGCCAATCTTCGATTCGAACTCCCACCAGTGATTGTGATAAGCAACGGTAAGTCCGGAGGTCAGCGCGAATCGGCCCGCGGCATTCAGCCCGTCAATCTTAGATTTCAGTTGATCCGCGTTTTCCGCCGGCGCGCCGCTCAGGATCATATGTTTCGCGCCCAGCGCCGCACCACCGCGCGCTACTGGCTGGTAAATTGATGGCGCCGCGATTCTCGTATTGGGGTCGTACATCCCAAAGGTGGGCAAAAAAATATGAATGCCGAAAAACGTCAGGCCTGTCTGCTCAATCTTGCCGCGCGCCATCTCCGGCGCGGCGAACTGCTCGCTCAGAAAGCGGAAGCCCGCCTCGAATCCCTGATACCCGATCTGCTTCACCTGCTCAAGCGCGGCAGTAAAAGTTTCGAAACGTTTCGGGTCGATCGGAAATGCATTCAACTGCACGCCGAACCGGATCCCCGCCGGAACCCGGCCGCTTTGCCCGAACCCGCGCGCCGAACCCAGCGAAGAGATCGTCCCGCCGGCCGCAAGCATTCCTAATGCCTCAAGAACTTCCCTTCGCGTTTTCGATTTCGCCGTTCTCGGTAATGCCATCATCCAATTCCTTTGTTCAGATACACGCGCCAACAATTCGGCCCTCACTCCAACATTCCGTACCGCTCAAATTGGTCGGGAATTTCAGAATCTTCCGGAAACAAAAAACCCACCGCGCCTCATGGCGGGTGGGTTGCCGGGATCCCGAATTCGCTTCTGAGCTTATCCCCTGGAACACGCCCGCATTGCGCCGCAGTTGCAGCGACACATACACATCGCGGGAGTGAATCCGGAAATCATTGCTCAGTAGCCTTGAGAAATTTTCTCGTTCGCTGGCAATTCCATCGTGCCCCCGTTCGGGTACGGCTAATCTAAGGCCTGCATCAAGGCCTGTCAAGTGCCGCCGGTTTTTCTGCTCAGATTGCTTCATAGCAATGGCTAGTTACCCCGCAAAATTCGAAATTGCGAATCTGAATCGGCAACCGCCGGCATCAAGCAGGCAGATCGTCGACCCACGGCAACGTCGAAGAGTTTTGCAGTCTGATCTAGGGCAAAAAAACTACGGTCTCTGATTCGGGGCGAAGTATAGGCAGAGACGATAACATCTGTCAATCAATTTCAATAGATTTTTTGTAAATAAATGAAATATAACGTTTTATAAACTTTGAGCAGTCGGAGTTGTGAGCCAATTACACGCCGCGCCTCGCTCCATAGTCTGAAAATATCTGTCTCAGTAATTCATACTTCATGCGGCAGCCGCCAACATAAAATCATTGATTATCATTTATCATCGATTGACACCTCCGAACCCAGTCCGATATAGTTCTTGCGACTCGTTGGATCAGGCCCGAACTCTCAAGTTCTTTGCGCTTTCCCGCCGCATCAGTCTCCTGCGCGTCATCGGTGCCGAGAATCTCCAAGTGGGAGAAGTACATGCCAAGCAAATTGACGCCCGGTAAAATTGCCGGATTGAAGGCCGTCTCCGATAGCCGCGGTGTAATCGCCGCGTTGGCCATGGATCAACGTGGACTGCTCAGGAACATGTTGGCAAGAGAATTGGGGGGCAGTGAGCCGCCCGCCGAGATGGTGTCGGAGTTCAAAACTCTGGTTGCGCAGACCCTGACTAAAGAGGCCTCGTCCATTCTGCTCGATATCGAGTACGGCCTTGAGGCCACAAAGCACATCAACGGCAAAGGCCTGCTGCTCGCCTACGAACACGCGGGATACAGTCCCGACAAACCGGAGCGGCTGCCTTCGCTGTTTGAAGGCTGGTCTGCCTTGCGCATCAAAGAAGCGGGCGCCAACGCCGTTAAAATTCTCGTCTATTACAACCCTTTCGAAAAGGATTGGGTCAACGATCGCAAGCGCGCCTGGGTCGAGCGCATCGGCGCCGAGTGCAAGGCCGTCGACATTCCATTCTTCCTCGAGTTCCTTCCTTACGACGTCCACGGCGAAGGCGAGAAAAGCATCGAGTACGCGCGCCGCAAGCCTGAGATCATCCTCAAATCCATGGAGGAGTTCAGCAGGGAGCGCTACGGCGCAGACGTGCTCAAGATCGAAGTTCCCATGCAAATGGCGCACGTCGAAGGCACTCGCGCCTTCAAGGGCCAGAAGCTCCACTCGCGCGCTGATGCAATGGAGTTCATCCGCGCTGAAGCGGCGCTCACCGGCAAACCCATCATTTTCCTTTCCGCTGGAGTCAGTAGCCAGGTGTTTCTTGAGACGCTGGAGTTGGCGGTCGAGAGCGGCGCACAATTTCACGGCGTGCTGGCCGGCCGCGCCACCTGGCAGGACGGTGTTCCCGTCTACGTCAAAGGTGGCGCATCTGCGCTCGAAGCGTGGTTGAATACCACGGGCCTGCACAATGTGAAAGAGATCAACAAAATACTCGAGTCCGCGTATCCTTGGCATGAGGCCCGCGGGTTGCAGGCGTGAAAGGGCACGATTTCAGTCGTGCCGTAAGCGCCGCAAACGTGCCAGGGCTTTAGCCCCTGAGGGATGGTTTCTTGGGTCTTTTGAACTCTGCCAAGGACAGCTCTGCGCCGGCCTGCACCCCGCGCGACGCTCTTAGGGCCTGGAGGAAGTTTGCCGCACGCTGAAGAGATCGTCGGGACCGACAGCGGGCCAGCACTCGAACCTTCGAGTCGAGCGCGCGCCTGGCTGATTCTCTGCCTGCTTTTCTTTCTCACCGTCATCATGTTTATCGCCCGCCTGGCGCTTTCGGTCATGGCCCCTGTTCTGCGCACTGTTTTTCATCTCTCCAACACCGCTTACGGAAGAATCGTCTCCGCGCTCGGCTTCGGCATGATGACCGGCGAATTCCCCATGGGCTATCTCATGGACCGTCTGGGCGCTCGCCTCGGACTCACGGCTGCCATCGCCTGGTGGTCCACCGCGACCGCCTCGTTTGCGCTCGCCGGCTCCGGGCTTTCGCTGGGCCTCTCGCAATACTGGAAAGGCACTGGTGAATGCGGCACCTACACTGGCGGAGTCAAGACCATCACGCGTCTTTTTGAAAAGAAAGACCGCACTCTCGCCATCGGCATCTTCAATGGCGGCAGCGTCATCGGCGCGACTCTCGCCGTGCCGATCATGGTGTATCTCCTCGAGCACTATGGCTTCCGCATCGCGTTCCTTGTGCCCGCGATTGCCGGGTTCCTGTGGATTCCGACCTGGTGGTTCATGTACGGCAAGGAGCCGAAATCGACGGCGCCGGTTGGCCAGCCTTCGATCTCCGCTCGCGAACTTCTCGGCAACTCCTCCACATGGGCCGTCATCCTCTGCCGCTTCTTCATCGGGCCTGTCATGCAGTTCTACTGGTACTGGACGCCCATCTACCTCTTCAGTGCGCGCCACATGACCATGGTGCAGATTGGAATCGTCGCCTGGATTCCATTTCTGATGGGCGACGTCGGCGGCATCGCAGGAGGATGGGCCGCGGGCGTGATGATTCGTCGCGGATTCTCGGTGCGCAACACGCGGCGGATCCTGATGTATGGCAGCGCGCTCGTCTGCTTGCTCAGCCTCGGCGTGCCTTTTCTTCGCGGCATCGCTCTGGTCATGACCTTGCTCTCCGTGACCATCGCAGCCGACAATTTTCTCTCCGCGCACATGTTCGCGGCCGTCACCGATCTCTTTCCCGAACACCAGGTAGGCCGTGCTGCAGGCCTCATGGGCATCGCCGGAGATTTGAGCGGCGCGTTGTTTCCGCTGCTCACGGGCATTCTCGTCGACCGCTTCTCCTACACGCCCGTCTTTCTGCTGGTCGGGGTCATGCCGCTTGCCGGCACGGTTGCACTCTTCGCTGTCGGCCGTAAATATCGCCATCTCGATCGCCCCGTAGCTGCAGCAGCATAGTCCCCGCACGAAAGGATTCCATGCCCGCTCTCACGCGACGCGATGCATTGGCGCTGCTTTTCGCCGCGCCTGCTGCCGTCCGTTCCCTTCCCGCCCAATCCACGGAATCGATCTCCCTTTTTGACGGCACATCTCTGCGCGGATGGCGCACCGCCGGCCGCGCGGACGCGTTCAAAGTCGCAAACGGCCAGATTACCGTGCGCGGCGATCATTCGCGTCTCTTCTACGCGGGCCAATCAGGCCATGCAAACTTCAAGAATTTTGAATTCAGCGCGGAGGTAATGCTCGAACTTGGTGCCGAGTCCGCCATCTGCTTCCACACCGCAAATCATGCATCGCCCGCACCGGGTTTCCAGGTCCTGCTAGCCAATGACGCGCGCGGCCCTAACGACTTCATCCAGCGCAGAAAGACCGGCTCTCTCCAGGGTGTTCGCCATGTATGGAAACAATTCATCCGGGACAACGAATGGTTCACGCTGAACATTCTCGTTCGCCAGAAGCAGATTCAGGTCCGCATCGACAACATGCTCGTGGTGGATTACATCGAGCCCGACGATCCCTTCTCGGTGAATCCGGAATTCGACTGCCGCATCGGCCACGGCACCTTTGCGCTGCAAGCAATTAACTCGCAAGACGCCACATTCATCCGTAACCTCCGCGTTCGCCCGCTGCCCAATGCCGTCCCGCAGCTTTCCAGCGAAGCCCCGCAAGTCGACGAAGTTTATCGCGACATCATCCGCCTCGGCGCAGCCAACATTCCCGTAGTCGATTACCACACTCATCTCAAAGGTGGCCTAACCCTCGATCAAGCCCTCGCCAACTCGCGGCGCGTCGGCATCGGCTACGGCATCGCCATCAACTGCGGCCTCAGCTTCCCGGTGCATGACGACGCCAGCATTCGCGACTACCTCGAAAGCATGAAGGGTCAGCCCTGCTTCGTTGCCATGCAGGCAGAAGGCCGCGAATGGCGCACTCTTGTCTCGCCCGAATCCGTCGCCCGCTTCGATTACGTTTTCACCGACGCCATGACTTTTACTGACGACAACGGCAAACGCATGCGAATCTGGGTTCCCGAGGAGATCGGCGTCATCGCCGACAAGCAGGCGTTCATGGAAATGTTAGTCAAGCGCATTGAAGGCGTGATGCGCGAGCCCATCGACATCTACGCCAACGCGACGTATATTCCCGACCAGATCGCCGCGGATTACGACACCCTCTGGACGCCGTCGCGCATGCAACGCGTGATCAACGCCGCCCTGCGCAACAATGTGGCCATCGAAATCAACAATCGCCGCAAGATTCCCAGTCCCGCGTTTCTCAAAATGGCCAAGGCTGCCGGCTGCAAGTTTTCCTTCGGCACCAATAACGCCGAAGCCGAGCTGGGCCGTCTAGAATATCCGATCAAAATGGTGAAAGAGTGCGGTCTAGTCTGGCAGGACATCTTTGTTCCCAAGCCCGACGGCCAAAAACCCATCCAGCTCAGGAAGTAACGCGCGGCATTGGAGTAGCCCGCTTCACCGCATTCACCGCCGGCTTTCCGTCCAGCACCCGCGCCACATCCTCGCAGATTGCCGCCGTCACCCGGTCCTGGGCCTCGCGCGTAAATGCCGCGATGTGAGGCAACAGAATCACGTTCGGCATGGCCTCGAGCTCGCCCACCTGCGGAGGCTCTTTGCCCCTCACGTCGAGCGCCGCGCCGCCCACCACCTTGGCCTTCAGCGCCTCTACCAAATCCTCCTCCACAACCACTTTGCCGCGCGAAGTGTTGATGAAGAACGCGCCCGGCTTCATGCTCATGAAGCGCTCGCGATTAAACACTCCCACGGTCTGCGCCGTAGCCGGCAAATGGCACGAAACCACGTCCGCACGCGTGAGCAACTCGTCGAGCTCCACCAGCTCTGCCTGCACTTCGCTCAGAAGAATGTTGTCCCGGCTCAGAAACGGATCGTAAGCTAGAACCTTCATGCCGAACGCCATCGCGCGCCGCGCCGTCAGGTATCCGATCTTCCCTGCACCCACAATGCCCAGCGTTTTTCCGTAGAGTTCCGTGCCCACAAAACGCTGCCGGTTCCAATTGCCTTTTTTCGTATCCGCGTCTGCGGCCGGAATAAATCGCGCCAGCGACAGCATCATGCCGATCGCAATCTCGGCCACGCTGATAGCATTCTGGTCGGGCGTAAACGAAACCACAATGCCCGCCTTTTCGGCGTGCTTGTAATCAACATTGTCGAGCCCGACGCCCGCCCTGCCAATCACCAGCAACTCTTGCGCCGCGTCGATCAGCGAAGCCGTCACCGGCGTCTGGTTGCGCACGATCAGCGCGCGGCACCGCTTCACTTTTTCGGCAAGCGACGCCGGATCCTTCCACAGATCCGGCTGGAAAGCAACGCGGAACTGCGCGCCCAACGCATCGACCGCAGCGCCCTGAATATTCTCTGAAATCAAAATATCGGTCAAAGTATCCTTCATAGCTGGCCCACCACCTCATGACAATTGAATGCAACGTTCAAGCGGGAGCACCACTGCTCGATCTCCGCGACAGTCTCGGGCGAAACAGGAACGCCCTCTACGTTGTTGAGGTCGGCCTTGCGCGAGGAACGCTCGCCGGGCACCAGGATCTCTTCCACGCCAGGACGCTTCTTCGAGGCCTTGATGCGATCGATGGTCTCGCCGATGCGCCGCAGATACTCGTCGTAATCGAGAAACGCCTTCACGTCGAAGAGACAGAAGAAATGCCCTACATCCTGTTTGCGATCGAGATTCTTGTACATCGAGCCCACGTCAGGCCCGATCGCCGCACCCGAAAGCACGCCGCTGAAAAGCTCCACCATCATCGCCAATGCATATCCCTTGTGCCCGGCCATCGTGAGCACCGTGCCCAGCAACGCCTGCGAAGCATCGGTCGTCGGATTCCCGTCGGCATCGAGCGCCCAGCCCAGTGGAATTGCCTGCCCTTTCTTTTGTGCCGCGATAATATTGCCGCGCGCCACCCCAGAAGTCGCGAGATCGATCTTCACCGGAAATCCCTTGCCGGTGGGGAACGAAGCAGCGATGGGATTGGTGCCAAAGAAAGCTTCGTATCCGCCTTCAGGCGACATAGCCGGCTCGCAGTTGGTCATGGCCAGCAAAACCATACGCTGGCTCGCGGCGAAGTTCGCGTACCATGACAGCGCACCGAAATGTTGCGAGTTGCGGATGGTCGCGGTCGCCACGCCATTCTGGCGCGCCATCGGCAACAGCAGATCGAGCGCCTTGCGCGCCTGAATCTGACCCAACCCGTTCCCGGCGTCGAGCACCAGCACGCTCCCCGCCTGCCGCTCGATTTTGAGGGTGGCCTTGGGATCGATGAGTCCCAACTCGATGCGCTTGAGATAAATATTCAGCCGCGAGACGCCGTGCGTCGACACGCCGCTCACGTCGGCATCCACCAACACTTCGGCAAACAGCGCCGCATCTGCAACAGGCACGCCCATTGCGGCCGCCAGGTGCGTCACCACGCCGACGAGTTCCTCTTTGGAATAACGATTCATAAAGGCACCACTAAATTTACGATTGCTGCTCTTGCAAGATCCCGGGGTGCCCCTGGTCTCGATTTTGAGACCAGGGAAACCACAACTGTTCGACGTCGCCGAACTACGCGCTGCGATAGAGCTTGGTCATCACAAACTCGCGATGGCCCAGCGCCTCCGCCGCGGTATTCCGGCCGTTTGCGGTGCGCACGATCATCTCGATCAGCGCGTCGCCTGCCTGGTCGAGCGTCATCTCGCCCTGCAGAACCGGCGACACATCCAGGTCGATATGATCGACCATCAACTTCGCGGTCTTCGGATTTCCCGTGAGCTTGATCACCGGCTCGATGGGATTGCCGATCACGTTGCCCTGCCCCGTCGGGAACAGGTGCACCACCGCACCCGAGGCCGCCCACAGCGTCACGGCTTCCGCCGCGGCGCTCGACGTATCCATGAACCACAAGCCTTTGTCTGTGGGCATCTCTGCCGGTTTCAGGCAGCCGACAAATTTCGTATGCTTGCCCAGCTTCTCCACGTTGCCCAGCGCCTTCTCTTCGATGGTCGTCAATCCGCCGGCAATGTTGCCCTTGGTCGGCTGCGATTCGGAGAGATCGTCGGTTTTCTGGCCGAAGACCAGCTTCTGGTAGTCGTCAAACATGGCCTGGAACTGCGCGCGCACCGCTTCATTCGCGGCCTTGGAGGCCACAATGTGCTCGGCGCCGGTCAGTTCCGTAGTTTCTCCAAAAGAGGCCATGCCGCCGTTGGCGCAGTGCTTGTCAATCACGTTGCCGACCGCGGGGCAGCTTGCAAGCCCGGTGGTGGTGTCACTTTCGCCGCACTTCACGCTGATGTAGAGCTCGCTGAATTTGCACTCCGTGCGTTGCAGCTCCGTCGCCCACTGCACAAACTCTTTCGCCTTCCTTGAAGCCTGCGCGATGCACGCGATATCGCCCTGACCCTCGATGGAAAATCCGGCCACCGGCTTTCCCGTCTTGGCGATTCCGTCCACGATCTTCTGCGTCCAGCCCGGCTCGATGCCAATCACGATCGCCGCGGCCACATTAGGATTCGCGCCGGTACCGATCATGGTCCGGAAAAACAAATCGAGATCCTCGCCGAACTGCAAGCGTCCGTATGCGTGAGGCAGGCCCAGTGTGCCCTTGATGTTGTTGGCCACGGCTTCGGTCGCGGCATTCGAAATGTCGTCCACGGCCAGGATAATCACGTGATTGCGAACGCCCACGCGTCCGTTTTCACGCCGATACGCATGAATTGTCTGGTCCTTCATTATGCCCACCTCTTTGTCTTCAGGTTCTGCACGTGCACGTGTTGCCCCGCCTTGACCGGCTGCACGATTTTTCCAATTTCGCAGCCGTACTTGATCACCGTATCGCCCACGGCCAAATCCTTGAGCGCCAGTTTGTGGCCCAGCGGAATATCTTGTGCCGCCTTTGCCGTCAGCGGCTTGTTGGTTGAGAGATCCCGGCCGGTCAACTCTGTTCCGGCCGCAATATCCACGACGGCCACGCCAACCGTGTCCGCTGTATCGTGAACGAGAAACTGAATCATCGTATTTGCTCCTTCATTCTTCCTTCCGTGAAAATGTCACATCCCACCAAACGAGACATGTTTCGTCTCGAGGAAAGCTTCGAGTCCTTCGCTGCCCAATTCGCGTCCCCATCCGCTTTGCTTCACGCCGCCGAAGGGGGCATTGCTTGTGGTCGGCGCGCCGTCGTTGATGCCCAGCGTCCCCGCCTCAATACGCTCCGCCAGCCGGAAGATGCGCGCAATGTCGCGCGTCATCGCGTAAGCGCTCAGCCCATAATCGCTGCTGTTCGCGAGTTCGATAGCCTCATCTTCGGTTTCAAACGTCGTGATCGGAGCCACCGGCGCAAATGTTTCTTCGCGCATGCACAGTGATGTCCCCCCGACTCCGTCAATCACCGTCGGCTCCAGAAAATATCCAGTTGTCCCCATTCGCTTACCGCCGCATAGCACTTTTCCGCCGCGGCCCACGGCTTCTTCAATCTGCGCCAAAGCCGCGTCCAGAGCCTGCTGGTTGATGAGCGGTCCAATGTCCATACCCGGCTCCAGTCCGGGCCCGGTCTTTAATTTATGCACTCCGGCTACAAAACGCTTCACGAATTCGTCGTGAATCGAGCGCTGCACATAAATGCGGTTCGCCGCAATGCATGACTGCCCCGTGTTGCGGAATTTCGCGATCAATGTTTCCTGCACGGCCTGGTCGAGGTTGCAATCGTCGAAGACCAACAGCGGAGCCAATCCACCCAGCTCGAGCGAAAGCGGCTTGATCGTTTGCGCCGCTCCCTTGATCAATTCCCTCCCCACCTCGGTCGAACCCGTGAACGTGATCTTACGGCAGATGGGGTTGGTAAGAAATTCCTCGGCGATCATGCGCGCGCTGCCGATCACAATCTGAAAAACGCCGGCGGGAACTCCTGCTGCTTCAACGCACTCGGCAAAAGCAATTGTCGACAGCGGCGTTTGGGATGACGGCTTCAACACCACGGGGCAACCCGCAGCCAGCGCCGGTGCGGCCTTACGAATGCCCAGCACCAGCGGAAAATTCCACGGAGCAATCGCGCCCACCACGCCAATCGGCGTCTTCACCACCATGTTGCGCTTGCCCGGCGCCTGGTGCGGAATCACCCGTCCGTAGGCCCGCCGGCCTTCCTCGGCAAACCAGCGCAGATGGTCTTCCGTCATCGCCATCTCGCCTTTGCTCTGCGCCAGCGGCTTGCCGTTTTCGAGAGTGATCAGGCGCGCAATTTCTTCGGCGCGCTTATGCACTTCGTCCGCCACGCGAAAAAGAAATGCGCCGCGCTCCTTGGCCGTAATTCCGCGCCACGCCGCGAAGTCCGCCTGCGCCGCATCAAAGGCTGAACGTACCTGGTCCCGGCTCAGCGCGGAAACGCTGGCAAACTTTTCGCCCGTCGCCGGATTCGTGACCTGAATCTTCTCGCCGGTCTCAATCCACTTCCCGCCCAAATACACCTTGTACGCTTTTTGCTGCTCGCCGCTCATCCGCTTCGCCTCACTCGTAGCACCGATCTTCTCTGTAGCCCCGATCTCTTTTGTACCGCCGGTCTCCCGCGTAGTTGTAGCGCCGGTCTCCCGACCGGGTCGCCGTGGCGACTGCGGGCGTCCACGCCCGCGCTCGCTTACTGCCGCGACCACACTTTCCAAACCTTACTCGCACCACTCCACGCCCAACGCTCTAGCCAGTCGCCGGAACGTTTCCTGCTGCTTGCCGAACGACAGCAGCACATGATGCGGCATCCCCGCATGAACCAGGCGATCGAAACGCGCCGGCACATCACCGCTGCCCGCTGCTTCTGGAATCTCCACCAGCACCATATTGCCGGTCACCTTGCGCCGCGGCGCCACCGACCGCCCTTCAAATGCCGTCATATGGTAGCGGCCATCGCACCTCCAGAGCCGCGTAATGGTCACGTCCTCGTTGATGCGCAAGCTTCCATCCACCACCATCGGCTTCACGATATTGAAGTGCTTGGCCAGCGTCGGACCGCCCTCGCAACCCACCGGGCAGCACATATCCATCGGCGCCATCCCAGGATGCCAGAAGAAAATCGAATTGCGATCATGCTCCAGCCAGTCGCTCAGATATCCCGTTCCTGCTCCCAACTCGCGGCTCATCAGGCTGCCGATCGACCCATCCACATCGCCTTCAATCGCAACCGCAACGCTCTCTGTGCCCAGCCGCGACACCGCCAGGTACGGCCACTGCCCGATCATGTTCGGCAACTCGGGCCAGCACTGAATCGTGATCGCGTCCAGACTCTCCTCTTCCATCAGTTCCCGCATCGCCAGGTAGCAGCGCGAACTCATCGCCAAGTCGTTCTTCGTCACGTCGCGCATCGGCAACTTCAGATCGAGCACACGCTCCACATCCTTGCGCGCGGCATCGTCGGAAATTGCATGCACGCGATCCACAAATTGCGGCAGGCTCAACGGGTGCAACTGTGTGCCCATGGTTCTCTGCAAAAGAAACGGATCGGCAGCGAGATCGATAAACCCTGGAGCATGCGTTCCAATCACGCCGGCCTTCGCACTGCGCAGTACAGCCACCGTGCGCGCAATGGCAATCGCGCGCACCATTTCCGCGCGCATTGTTTTGTCATCCGGATCGCCATACACCAGCTCAAACGCATGACCCGCCTGCCGCAGCGTCGATCCCCATAGATGCTGCCCCACCAGCGAGCACGAGCTCACCTTGCCATCGCCCGGCCGCTCCGGCGTGGCCCACAGGACCACCGGATCGGGCCACTGCTGCGCCACGGTCAATGCCAGCTGCCCATTTCCCATCGACGGATGCAGCATCACCAGCGCCTGGCAATCGGCTGCACGAATCTTGTCGAGCGCCACCGCGATGGTGGCATCGTCAATCACCGGCGTCTCGGCCCCAACCGTCGCGTAGCCCATGTCTTTCAGCGCGGCCAGTGCGCGCCCACAAATAATCTGGTTCCATTCCTGGTCAAAACCCGGGCGTTTGCGCCCCAGGATCAGCACGCCAATCGGTTTCTTCGCGGCTGCTGTCTCAGACTTCTGCATGTTCATCCCTTCCCCACAACGCATTAATTTGTATAGCGGACGAAGTACGGCGTCAGTTCGCCCACCAATGGTTTCACGTAATTGAAGAATTTGTCGCCCACAGGAATCGGCGCGTCCACAATCCACTCCGCCGGAAGCGGCCGTTCCGCGTCGGCCACTTCGCTCAACGGAACCAGCTCGTATTCGTTCTCAGTTCCAAGCGGCAGCAGCGACACCATCTTCTCCGTTTCCCCGGCCGCAAGCGCGCGAACTCCCGCGAGGCCCACCAATTCGGCGTCTTTCCTGTCCTGCGCGGAAACCTGCGTCATCGCGGCCCGCGCAATCAGCCCCGGCTTTTCCGTGCGGCAGCGCATCTTCAACTTCTCGCCCACCAGGTTCGCCATAAACTGTCCCACACCGCCCGTCATGGGCCGCGCCAGCGGATCGAGATGCGTGGCATCTTTCAGTTCGTACACCAGGCTTCCATCGGGATTGCGAATGCCTTCCGTTGCCACCACAACAGCCCAGCCGTGCTTCGTCACAATTTGATCCAAGTCAGCCAGAAATTTCTCCGCATAGAACGGTCTCTCAGGAAGAAAAATCAAATGCGGCGCATCGGCCTCTCTGGCCTTCGCCAGCGCGGTTGCCGCCGCCAGCCAGCCAATGCTGCGCCCAATCACTTCAAGAATCGTCACCGGCTGCGGCAACGAGCGAATATCCATTCCCAGGTCGCGCGTGGTCTGCGCCATGTACCGGGCCGCGCTGGCAAAGCCCGGGCACCTGTCGGTCTTGGCAATATCGTTGTCCACAGTTTTGGGTACGCCGATCACCTGCACGGAAAATCCTGCGTCGCGGCAATGCTTGCTCACCAGCCCCGCGCCCTTCATGGTGCCGTTGCCGCCCATGAAAATTATCGATCGAATTTCGCGCCGCCGCAGGTTCTCGACCACGCGATCATCGTCAGCTTCAGTGGGCTTGAAGCGGGAGGAACCGAGCGCCGCGCCCGGGCTATTGCGCAACAGTTCGAGTTCGCCGGCGCTCATCCGGCCAAGCTCGACAATGTCGTCCTCGACCAGCCCTCGCATGCCGTAGCGCGCGCCAAACACGCGGCCCGCTTCTGGCTGGCTCACTGCCTCTGCGATCGCGCTCGCCAAACTGGCGTTGAAAACGGCCGTGGGTCCGCCGCCCTGCACGATCATCAGATTGCCCACGCCCATTCGCGTCCTTCTCTCGCCAACCGCGAGCCAAGCCAAACTTCAAAGCTGCGTTTTATCAGCGCGCAGTAATTACGCGGTCGCCACAGCGCGCGATTCCAGCTCGGCAAGGCGCTTCGCCAACAGCGTCTCCAGTTCAACCAGAGCGGCAGAAAAGCCTTCTATGCCTTCCTTCAGTTTGTCGGTGGCCATGCGATTGGCGGCGAGTTGCCGCTCGAAGCTTTCCTTGCTGTCGACAACGATTTTCTCAATGGGCATCACCTTCGCCGCTTCCACGCTGAGCTTTCGCGTCAGTTCGTCCTCAACCGCTTCCAGTTCCGCCAGCACCTTCGGCGCAATCGTCAGCAGATCGCTCCCAGCCAACTCGCGCACCTGGCCAACATTCCAAAAACTCGCGCCCATCACTTCTGTCTTGTAACCAAATTTCTTGAAGTAGTTGTAGACCGCGGTCACGTGAATCACGCCAGGATCGTCAGCACCGAAATATTCTTTTCCAGTTTCCTTCTTGTACCAATCGAGAACGCGGCCGCAAAACGGCGAAACCAGCGTGGCCCCGGCCTCAGCCGCCGCAACGGCCTGGAACGTTCCAAAAATCAGCGTCAGGTTGCAGTGGATGCCTTCCTTTTCCAGCACCTCTGCAGCCCGTGTGCCTTCCCATGTTGCCGCAATCTTCACCAGGATCCGCGCGCGCGAAATTCCTTCCGCTTCATACTGCGCAATAATGCTCCGTGCCTGCGCAATGCTCGCGTCGGTGTCGTAAGAGAGGCGCGCATCCACCTCCGTCGATACGCGGCCGGGAACGACGGCGAGGATATTTTTTCCCCACGCAATGCCCAGACGCCGAAATGCCAGGTCGGCAACCGCCTGATCGCTCGCGTTTGCGCCTAGCTCCTTGCGCGCGTTGATCAACTCCCCATCCAAAATAGGCTGATACTTCGGCATCTTGGCCGCGTTGGTAATGTGTGAGGGGTTGGTGGTGGCGTCCCGCGGCTTGAACCGCTCCATGGCTTCAATGTCGCCCGTGTCGACGACAATCACACTATGCTTGCGAAGTTGTTCCAGCAGGTTTTGCGGCATGATTCCTCCCGCGAATGTTCAATTTCCGTTTGCATGCGTCTGGCGCTGAGAGATCGAAGTTTTCAGGCTGATCGACAACGCAAAACTCTTCAGTTTAAGAGCCAGACGAGGAGTTTTCTACTCTCCAGAATGAAGGAGAATAGTATTATCGATTGCAAACGATTGTCAATTCAAATTATCGCACAATCCGCGCTCGCTCGGATGCCTGAGCGCTTATTTGTAGCCTGTGCTCTTTCAAGATAAATGCCGGAAGGATGGACATAAACGCGAGCCTCCCCGCCAAGCCCCGCTCGATCTCGATTCACCGGCGCCCCCAAGATTCATCGGAGCCGAACCTCCGTAGTTCTTGACACTTGCAATCAATCGTAATAGATTTCTCCTGCCGTTTAACTCGTCGTTTCCGGGCCTTCCTGTACACGGCCCCCAGTCGCTTGATCGAACCCTGTTAACTGAACAGTTCTAAGGAGAAATCACCATGCCTACCAGACGTGAATTTGTCACCGGCGCGGCCGCCGGCGCGGCCGCGTTGGCCTTGGCGCCGCGCGCCTTCGGCAGAAAAATGGATCGCCCTGTCGGCGTGCAGCTTTACACCGTGCGCAGCCTGGTCGACAAAGACTTCCCCGGCACCCTCGCCGCCATTCGCAAAATCGGCTATCGCACCGTAGAAACCTATGTCGCCGAATACAAGATGGCCGCGAAAGACCTGCGCCAGGCCATTCTCGATGCCGGCCTCGTCGCGCCCAGCGCGCACTTCGCCTACAACGACTTCGGCACGCGCATGGATTACGCCAAAGAGCTGGCCGTGGAGTGCGTGGTCTGCTCCTCGGTCCCCGGCACGGTGGGCAATTCGGCCGACGGCTTCAAGCGTGCCGCCGACCAATACAACGCCTGGGGCGACCAGGCGAAAAAGATGGGCCTCCACTTCGGCTTCCATAACCACAACACGGAGTTCAAAGCCTTCGACGGCGTCACTGGCATCGACATCCTCCTTCAGAACACCGACCCCGCGCTCGTCCAATGGCAGATGGACTGCTACTGGGTAGCGCAGGCCGGCCAGGATCCCGTGGAGATGCTCAAGAAACACGGCAAGCGCATGCAGTCCCTCCACCTCAAGGACCGCAAACCCAACTTCCCGACGTCCACTGACACCGGCCCCGGCTCTGCGCACTTTACTGAGGTTGGCACCGGCACGCTCGACTGGACCACGATCCTCCATCTCGCCGGCGAGGACCACATCCCTAATATGTATGTCGAGCAGGATCAAACCGATCTTCCGCCCCTCGAAAGCCTCCAGATCAGCTACACCAACATCGAGAAGTTTCTGAACGCGTAAAGTAGCGCTGGTCTCCCGATCGGCTGCAGCGGGGGTCTCCTGAACCCCCGCTCGCGCGCAGCGGCAACTGACCCAGTTGATTCGTGACCTCGAGATTCTTGACTAGCACAGCGTTTTTTCGCGCCCTGCCGGATGCCCGTCGGACGATTTGTGCTTGACGGCGCGGCTCTCTCCCTCTTTTCAAGTAGAATTAGGCAAATTCGAGGAGACCTCGCGATCCTTGTGACATTGAGCCGATGAATACTGTGTCGACTGATCCCGTTGTCGCGGAACCCGCCGTTTCGCCCATCGCAATACCGCCGCGCAGCCGCCGCGGTTTCTGGGCGCTCATTGCCACGCAATTCCAGGGCGCATTCTCCGACAACATCCTGCGCAATCTCCTGCTCTCGATCGTCATCGGGATGAACATCGCGCAGACTCAGCGCGATATCTTTATTTCGGTTGTAACGTTTCTCTTCTCCGTTCCGTTCATCATCTTCAGCATGACCGGTGGCTGGCTCGCGGACCGCTTCAGCAAGCGCCAAATCACGATCTGGACCAAGGTGATGGAGTTCGGCTCCATGCTGATTGCGACCCTGGGCTTGGCAACGCATTTGTTCGCGCTTTCGCTGGTCGCGCTCACGTTGGTGGCAAGTCAAGCCGCGCTGTTCGGACCATCGAAGTACGGTCTGCTGCCTGAACTGCTGCCGGAAAAAAGCCTTTCCTGGGGCAACGGCGTCATCGAGCTGTGGACCTATCTCGCGATCATTATCGGCACCGTCGTCGGCGCGTGGATGGGTCAGCAATTCGCCGGGCGCGAAGTGGTTGCGGGCTACGTGTTGCTCGGTTTATCGGCCGTTGGCTTCGTAACCAGCTTCGGCGTGGACAAAGTGCCTGCCGCGGCACCGGAAAAGCCCTTCCGCCTGAATTTCGTCGGCGATCTCTGGGTGCAGATCGGCAAGATGCGCAAGGACCAGGCGCTGTTTCTCGCCGTAATGGGCAATACCTATTTCTGGTTTCTCGGCTCCCTGCTCTTCTCATCCATCGTCGTCTACGGGCCCGAAGTCCTGCACGTCAGCCAGACGAAAACCGGCTACCTGAATGCCATGCTCGCCGTGGGCATCGGCATTGGCAGCATGGTCGCTGGATGGGTGAGCGACAACAAGATCGAGTACGGGCTCATTCCGCTGGGCTCGATCGGCATGACCGTCACCGGTTTCATCCTCGGCGTCACGCCCCACGGAATGGTCGCATCGGCGGTATTGCTGGGTCTGCTTGGCTTCTGGTCGGGATTTTTCTCCGTGCCGGTCAACGCGCTCATCCAGCACAAGCCGCGGGAAGAAGACAAGGGCGGCATCATCGCCGCCGCCAACCTACTCTCCTTCATCGGCATCGCACTTTCCTCCGTCGTCTACTTCATCTTCACCGCCTACGTTCACCTCAATCCCCAAGGCGTCATCGTCGCTGGCTCCGTTATTACAGCGGCCGCCACCGTCTACGTTCTCTACCTGCTCCCCGAGTGGTTCGGCCGCCTCATTCTCTTCTTCGTCACGCGCACCATCTATCGTGTGCGCGTGATCGGCCGCGACAATTTTCCAGAGAAATCCGGCGCCCTGCTGGTTTGCAATCACATGTCGTTCGTCGATGTCGCGCTTCTCGTCGCGGCCACCGATCGCCCCATCCGCTTCCTGATGTTCAAAGGCATATACGACCACCCCGTCGTCAAACCCCTCGCCAAAGTATTGAAGGCCATCCCCATTTCGAGCGAGCTCCGTCCGCGCGAAATGCTACACTCGCTGCACGTAGCCAGCGACGCGCTGCGCAACGACGAGATCGTCTGCATCTTCGCTGAAGGACAGATCACGCGCACCGGGCAAATGCTTCCCTTCCGCCGCGGCCTGGAACGCATCATGAAGGACGTCGACGTTCCCATCATCCCGGTCAACCTTGACGGCGTGTGGGGCAGCATCTTCAGCTTCGCGCGCGGACGCTTTCTGTGGAAGATACCGCATCACATTCCCTACCATGTCACGGTGAGCTTCGGAAATCCCATGCCGCCCACGTCCACGGCCACTGCAGTGCGTGCGGCAGTGCAGGAATTGCAGGCCGTAGCATTTGAAGCGCGCAAGCCGCAAATGAAGACTCTCGACCGTGCCTTTGTGCACACCGCCCGCCTGCACCCATGGCAGTTCTTCATGGCCGATGGCAAAACCCCGCGAGTCTCTTTCGCATCGGCGCTCAGCAAAACTGTTTTCATCGCCCGCCGGTTGCGCGGTCAGGTCGGCGAGCGATCTATGATCGGCCTCCTCATTCCCCCCAGCGTCGGCGGCGCGCTCACCAACTACGCACTCATGCTCGCAGGCCGCGTGCCGGTCAACCTCAACTACACCGCGTCCAACGAAATCATTGCCAGCAGCGCGCAACAGTGCGATATCGATGTCGTCATCACGTCCCGCGCCTTTCTCGATCGCTTTCCCAACATGATCATTCCGGGCCGGACCCTGCTGCTCGAAGACGCCCTCGCCGCGCCGCGTCTTAGCGAGAAACTCTCCGCTCTGGCGATGGCCTGGCTCATGCCGGCCGGCCTGCTCAAACGAGCACTCGGCGCCAATCGTGTAAAGCTCCAGACAAAATTCGCAACCGGAAAAGGCCGCGCAGCACGTCACGCTGCACAAATGGATCAGCTCGCCACCGTCATCTTTTCCAGCGGCAGCACCGGCGATCCCAAGGGCGTCATGCTCACGCACTTCAACATCGCGTCGAACATCAGCCAGATCATGCAGGTATTCATGCTCGATGGCCGCGACAAGATTCTCGGCATCCTGCCCTTCTTTCACTCATTCGGTTTCATGGCCGGGCTCTGGTTGCCCGCGGTGCACGGCGTAGGCGTCGTCTTCCACGCCAATCCCCTCGACGCGCAGACCGTCGGCGCGCTCATCGAGAAGTACAACGTCACACTCCTCGTCGCCACGCCTACGTTTTTGCAAGCCTACATGCGCCGCTGCAAGCCTGAGAGCTTTGGCTCATTGCAGTACGTGCTCGTCGGCGCTGAGAAGCTGCAGGAGCGCGTCGCCCTTGCCTTCGAAGACCAGTTCGGCATTCGCCCTCTCGAGGGCTACGGTTGCACCGAGTGCTCGCCGATCGTCGCCGTGAATGGCAAGGATTTTCGCGCTCCGGGATACCGCCAGGTCGCTGCCAAGCGCGGCAGAATCGGCCACCCGCTCCCCGCCGTCAGCGTCAAAATCCTCGACATCGACACCGGCCAGCCCGTCCCGCCCGGAACCTCAGGTATGCTGCTCGTGAAAGGCCCCAATGTGATGCGCGGCTATCTCGGCAAGCCGGAGAAGACGGCCGAAGTTCTCCACGATGGCTGGTACACCACCGGCGACGTCGCCATGATGGATGAGGACGGCTTCCTCACCATCACCGATCGGCTCTCGCGCTTCAGCAAAATTGGCGGCGAGATGGTGCCGCACATTCTCATTGAAGAAAAACTGAATGAGCTGGCCGAATCCACCGAGCAGGTCTTCGCGATCACCGCAGTGCCCGACGAAAAAAAGGGCGAGCGCATCGTCGTCATCCACGCCCTTCCCGAATCCAAACTGGCGCCGGTGCTCGAAAAATTCGCCCAGTGCGACCTGCCCGCCTTATGGAAACCGAAACCCGCCCAGTTCGTTCACGTTGACGCCATCCCCGTGCTGGGCACAGGCAAAATGGATCTGCGCGGAATCAAAGCCCTCGCCGCGGCACTGCAGCCGGTCGATTCTAGCTCCTAGCGTCCTGTCTTTAAAGTTCGCGACATGAATAGAACTGTCGTCCTGAGCGATGTTTGGCAGATTCTTCGGCCAAACAGAGTCGAAGGACCTGCAATTCGCCGCCTCGACTCGTGGCACGAACCTCGGAGACGCCGCACTAATCATCCGAATCGCTGAGTTCAAGATTCTGCGCGCTGGAAGCACTCGAAGAATAAGTCGTGTCTCCGTCGTAAACCGCGGTGATACTGTTTTCGCCCTCCTGCATGAAGAACTGCGCCCAAGCGGCCTTGCCGGATGAAAGCGCAACACTTTGCAGCAAGACGCCATTATCGTAAAAGCTCACCTGCCCGGTCGCCGCCGGAGGGTTGACGAGGGCAGTCAGCGTCACCGCATCTCCGGTGTAGCCCGAGGTTTCGCTCAGCTCCAGCATAGTCGTGGTTGGCGTCGGTCCCGGATTGCTCACCTGCAATTGAACACCGCTGCTGGTGCTCGAGACATACGTCGTATCTCCGCTATAAACGGCCGTAAGATTCTGCGTGCCCGCACTCATGAAGGCGTTCACGAACGTGCACGTGCCCCCAGCAACTGTGCAATTGCCGATCGCCTGGCTTCCGTCATAAAAACTCACCGTGCCCGTCGCCGCAGCCGGTGAAACATTGGCGGTCAGCGTCGCGGAGTAGCCAATGATCAGCGAAGCAGGCGCAACCTGCAGCACGACCGTCGAGGCCGTGTCACCCGTAACAAAGAGAGAAACCTGATTCGAAGTGCTCGTCTCCCACGAAGCGTTTCCGCCAAAAACCGCTTTCAGCGTAATATTGCCCGAAGCCGCAAACGTCGTATTCAGCGTGGCCGCGCCCGCGTTCACATTCGCCGTGCCGATCGCCGTCGCTCCGTTATAAAACGTGACCGTACCCGTGGCCGTTGCCGGCGTCAGATTGGCCGTCAAAGTCACGCCGCCGCCGATCGCGATGCTGCTAGTTGAAGCCTGCAAACTTGTCGACGTCACCAGCGGACCGCTCACATTCATGGTCAGCGAACTCGACGTGCTGGAAAGATAGTTATAGTCGCCGGAATAAACTGCGTGGACTGAATCCGTGCCTCCCGCCGCAAATTGAGCTGTCAGAACCGCCGTCCCCGCGCTCACGGCTGCGCTGCCCATACTCGTCGACCCGTTATAAAAGGTCACCGTGCCCGTAGCTGCCGCAGGAGAAACCGTGGCCGTGAACGTCACGTTGGTCAGGTATTGCGGAGTCGTGGTCGAGACCTGCAGACTCACTGAAGAGGCCGTCAAATTTTCGTTGTACACGCCGATCGTCATGGGCGCGGACGTGCTCGCCAAATAAAAATCGCTCCCGCTGTACTGCGCCGTAATGCTCTGTGCACCGACGGAATTAAACGTAGTCTCGAGCAGAGCGATTCCTATACTTCCAACCTCGGCAATCTGCGCCGTCCCAATCGCGGTCGATCCGTTATAAAAAGTTACTGTTCCCGTGGCCAGCGGATTAACGCTTGCCTCGAGCGTCACCGGCTGGCCCTCCGTCACGCTCACCGTGGAAGCGCTGACGTATACATCTGCGTTCGACTTGTCCGCCAGGCCGCCGGAACCACCCGCTCCGCCCATACACCCCGCAAGCAACGACAAGAAGACCAGCAAAAACGGAAATAGAAGATAGCGATGAGAAATCAGAATAGGACGATGAGAACAAGGCACGTTCATATCCTCTCCGTTCGTTCGGGAGTGGTTTTGCATGATCCCTTCACACAATCCAACCTGATTCATGGACGATGTAGCGAGAAAAATGGATGAATGCTCGCAAGTTGTATTCCCAGCATCTGGTCCGGGTTGCCCCGAATGCAGGATTCGTGCCGCTTACCCACATCCCCGCTCGACAAAGACGCCGCCCCGTCTGTTATTTGTTGTTCATGGCCACCAAGATCAAGCGCATCGGGATTCTCACTGCCGGCGGCGACAGCCCCGGCCTGAACGCAGCCATCCGCGGCGTAGGCAAGGCCGCACAGGGCTCCTACGGCATGGAGATCGTGGGTTTTCGCGACGGTTTTCGCGGTCTAGTCGAGAACCGGCGCCTCAACCTGGATCGCACTGCTCTTTCCGGCATTCTCACCGTGGGCGGCACCATTCTCGGCACCAGCCGCGACAAGCCCCACCGCATGGAAATCGACGGCCGCACCAAGGACATGACCGGTGTGATCAAAGACAACCTTAAAAAGTGGGGAATCGATTGCGTGGTTTGTCTTGGCGGGGGCGGCACGCAGAAGAGTGCCCTGCGCCTGCACAAGGCCGGCATCAACGTGATCACCCTGCCCAAAACCATTGACAACGACGTGGCCATGACCGACGCCACCTTTGGCTACGCCACGGCCCTCGACATTGCCACCGAAGCCATCGATCGCCTGCATTCGACCGCCCACAGTCACCACCGCATTATCGTGGCCGAAATCATGGGCCATCGCGCCGGCTGGCTCACACTCGGCGCCGGTCTCGCCGGCGGCGCGGACGTGGTCCTCATTCCCGAGATCCCCTACGACGTCGACAAGATCGCCGAAGCCATCGGCCAACGCAGCAAGCGCGGCAGCAACTTCAGCATCGTCGCCGTGGCCGAGGGCGCCATGAGCCGCGACGATGCCCGCGTCTTCGATTCCGCCGACAAAAAACTCGAGCGCGCCAAGAGCCTGAACGACAAAATCGAAGCCAAGCACGCCATCGCCGCCCTTGAAGTACGCCACCAGGACAACACCCTGCGCCTGGCCCACCAGCTCGAGGGGCTCACCCACCTCGAATCGCGCGTAACCATTCTCGGCCACGTGCAGCGCGGCGGCACACCGAGCGCAGCCGATCGCATCCTGGCCACGCGCCTCGGCACAGCCTGCGCCGATCTCATCGCCAAAGAACAGTTTGGCGTAATGGTAGCGTCCCGCGGCGAATACGCCGAGCCGGTCCCGCTCGATCAAGTCGCAGGCAAACGCAAATCCGTTCCCCGCGACCATCCATGGATCGAAGCAGCCCGCCGCTTAGAGACGTGCCTGGGGGATTAGGGCCATTTGCGAGCGAAAAGCGAACCGCTGCTCCATGCAATGGCATGCATCGGCGGGCGGCGCAGGACTCGAACCCCCGACTTTCCGCTTGTAGGGGCGTTCGGGAGTTTTTCTCCCACTGCCCACCATTATCTCAAAAGCACTACAAATCCAGAACATTACAGCCCATCTCTCTCCTTCTCGATTTCTACGAATATCTTCCATTTTCTTGGTACACTACCCGCAAAATCCACCGCAGTGGCTGGGGGTTCGATGATCGATCCTGTGGAGCTACATCGACGTAGAGAGCGCCTAAAAAGTGCGGGCGAATGGGTCAAGACAACGGCTGACGACATCTCGCAAACTCAACTCGCCTTTTCCTCCGAGCGAACGCAATACTTCGAGAAGCTCGCGATAGGTTCAGGGGCGGCCCTGGCCGCATTGGTCTCGTTTTTGGGAGTGCATGCGAAAGACCTCAATCCGCCATGGCTGATGCGGACTGCGCTAGCACTATTAGCGCTATCAATGGTGTCGGCACTGTATCGAAACTTTCGCTATCCCTACTATGTGCTTGCTATTAAGGATTTGAGCTGGGTTCACGCAAAAGTTCAAGAACAGGATTGCAAGAAAGAATGCTTCGAAATCGAGCCCGATGCGATTGCTTGGCAGACAGGTGAGAGAATCGACGGCGAGAAATGGATTAAAGAAGCCAACGCGGAAAAAACGCGGATTGGGGAAGCAATCGAAAAGAAAGAAAGACGTCACAAGCGCCTTCTTCGCGAATTCACATACGCGGAAGCTGTGTGCCTCACTGCGCTGTCCACGGCGATGATTTCTCTCGTCTGGCTGGCTATGCGCAATTTCTGAAGGGGACCAGTCCGGGACAGGCAAGCGCCACTATAAAAAAGCGAAAGTATGAACTTTACGCAAGAATCATTGTTTAGGGTCCGACGGGAGAATTCCTAGCGGGTCTTTGGGGTCTTCTCCGGCTGGGATGCTCTGAAAAACCCTCAGGCAAGTTGGTACAGTATCCAGACCGCCATTCATCGAGGCGACTTTATAGGACCACTCCCAGGTTCTGCAATACTGCCCCGTTACCGTATCCAACGCAATGCCCGGCGATGCGGGAGAAGATACATTTACGAAACGGTGCAGCGGGGGGAGCCTTGGCTCTTTCGCGGTCGAGTTAGGCGTAACCGGCTTGGTGGGCTCATCACAGCCATTCGTCTGCATCAACGCGATCAGAGAAGCGATCAAAACAGCAGCGACTTTCATGCCGACAATACTACTTCTCTTTCGGCCAGCCCGCAGGAGGTTTTTTTGTACCCTCTCTGATTTGCCTTCTGCGTAGTCAGCAGAAAGGCGCAGGTACGTTCCCCTGTTTTTTCATAGGTTTGCCCTCAGCACTAGCAAAACTGCGGTGAAAACTGCGGGGACTGTAGACGTGTTTGTTGCGAAATCGGCGGCTGCCGGAACTGTACCTAAGCATTCCTTCCTGGCGGACCCATTGCCCCCGACGGCACACCCCGGCCTCACGTGTATCCCGTCCGCCCCCGCGAATTTTCCGCCAAAAAGGCGATCTAGCGACTCACCGAATTGACAGGGTCAGCGCAACTGAGCCAAGTACAATACTTGCCATGATTACATCGACTCTCGCAGAGTGGTATTCCGGCCTAGCGGCATCGACTCTTGCGCAATGGTTTGCGGCGGTCGGTACGATCTGTGCCGTCATCGTAGCCCTCCTTAAAGACACAATCCTGCAGTGGTGGCGGAAGCCCGACCTAATCACGACCTGCGAAAACTCGCCCCCATGGACCGTCAGAACGCCACTCTTTATCCATGACGCTGCAGGCACACTTCTCTGGACGGGTGATAGCTACTGGGTGCGCGTCAAGGTTACGAACGAGGGTCGAACTCGAGCTGAAAAAGTACAAGTTAGTCTTTCGAACCTTGAGTACAAACCCGCTGTTGATGGTGACTTCTTAGAAGATTCGAGGCAGCACTTTCCGCTTAATTTGAAGTGGAGTCACGTCGGTGTGCCAATACTAGACGGGATCTCCCCAGGCATGTCGGCTCTCTGCGACATCATAGCGATGAGCAATCCCGCGAACCCTCATTGGCCCAGGCTAGCAGGTACCCCAGCGGGCGTCACGGTTGGTCGCCTGCAGTTTGAAGTTGAACTACCTTCTGAGTTCCATTCCCTAAAACCCGGATCGTGGCGGTTGACCTTGAGCATTGCTGCGGCTAATGCCAAGCCGACTGTGAAAACTCTTCAGTTCTCACATACGGGTGAATGGCGACAGAATGATGCCGATATGCGACGTGAATGCTTGAGAGTTTCGCTGAAGTGAATTCTGCTAGACAAGCCATTTGAAGCTGTACATCAAACTCCTCCGAGGGGCAATGGGCAATAGGGGGACATGATACCTATTCACGCAGTTTCAGCTGCTTGTCGGCTGTGAATTCGGTCGTCGGTCTGCGACCCGGAGCGCGCCGCGCAATCTACAGCCTTGCTTTGGCAAAAGCCCATCCAGACCCGGACTTCAGATAGTTCTCGAAAGCGATAGCCCTTGCCTCGTCCGTAAACGCGATATAGCTCTTAACATTCCAAGGGCGAAACTTTGAAGTGTGGTTCACAGCGCCTGCATTGTGTTTCGACAATCGGGCGTCCAAGTCATCGGTGATGCCCGCGTAGAAATGCTCTCCGGCAAGGCTTTGAAGAATGTAGACATATTTCACGACATGTCCGCCTCCGCCAAGGCTCCGCGCGACAGCCTTCGCCCGTTTTCGGACGTTCGAGCTTATCAGACTATTGGGTTGGTTGGCATGCCGCCTCCGCTAAAGCTACAGCGCGACAGCCTTCGCCGCTCGAATGGCTTGCCGAGCCGAAGCCTGCGCAGCAGGCGAAGGCTGGTGGGCGGTGCAGGACTCGAACCTGCGACCTCCTGCGTGTGAAGCAGGCGCTCTAACCAACTGAGCTAACCGCCCGGAATGGGCTTTTGGAGGGGCTGCGATCGCCGTCCCGGCAAGGGAAAACTCCCCGTCCCCGAGAGGCGTGGCCAACCGGTGACCCCCTCCCGGAAAACCGGCCCAAAAACCAGTTTGGAACCACCGCCACAGGAAGGTCGCCGCAGAAGGCTTCCCGTAGGGTAGAGTAACACCAGCAGGGATTTACGTCCAAATCTGGGGGCTATTTCGGACGCGGTTTGCCCTTGCGCAACGCGGCTGGGCTCAGGGGGATCGGGCGGGAAACCGGGTATGTTCAGGAGAACGCGTTCAATCCGCCAGGAAAATCGGCTGCCTTTCGACGGGCAAGCCGTGCTCGGCCCCGTTTCCGGCCTGGCAGGCTCCGCGTTATCCCCCTCGGTTTCAGGCCGAAAGAGCCACATGACCGTGCTCGCTCGGAATGGCGCCCCAAACCCTGGTCCAGAGCCCCGGGAAAACGGCAATTCCGGCGAGGAAACCGGTTACGGGCCGCAACCTTCTGGCGAAGATGGGGTTCCAGAAGATATGGCAACCATGGTCCTTAACGGTCCTGCCTTGGATGCCGGGCCAGCCCTTCGGCCGGGCACGGCACCTGACCCGAACATGGGCGTTCGGGAGGGACTGGACCCCACCAGCGACGCCGCCATTATGCTCCGCGTGGCCGAGGGGGACGAGACCAGCTTTAACTACCTGGCGCAAAAATACCATCGGCCGATGATTCATTTCCTCTTCCGGATGGTGAACAACCAGGCGATTGCCGAAGAACTGGCACAGGAAGTGTTTTTACGCGTCTATCGTGCCAGGAGCAGTTACCGGGCCGAGGCCAGGTTTACCACCTGGCTCTATCGCATCGCGACCAACCTGGCGGTGAACTACGCGCGCGACACCAAGAACGAGAGATCGGCGCAAACCGTCTACCTGGACCAGCCAGACCCCGAAACCGGTACGTCTCCGGATCTGGCCGACGACGAGCCTTCGGCGGAAGAGCGGCTGCTGCGCGATGAGCGCATGGCCGCCATTCGCCTGCATGTGATGGCGCTTCCTGAGCGGCAACGCATGGCAGTGCTGATGCACAAGTATCAGGGGATGGATTACCGCCAGATCGGCGAGGTGCTCAAGCTGAGCGAGTCGGCAACCAAGTCGCTCCTCTTCCGCGCCTACCAGACGCTCAGGGAAAAGTTGAAGGATTTTGTTTGATTGGAAAAGTCGAAAAAGCCGGAACCAACCGGCAGAGAGTGGGGTGGCAAGCTATGAAACACACAAACACGAATTGCAAAATGGTGGACGAGAAGCTGGCTGATCTGCTGCTCGATCCGCATGCTGTACCTGCCAAGGTTCATGCGCATGTTGCCGAGTGTGGCGACTGCCAGGCTGAGCTTCAGCAACTCGAGGCCACCATGCAGTTGCTCGATACCTGGGAAGCTCCCGAACCGCGCCCTTACTTTCTTACGCGGCTTGGCGCAAAGATGCGGGAAGAGCGCCAGGCTGCGCCAGCCGGTTGGCTGGCCCGCGGCGTCGCGCGCATCCGCGCCAGCATTGCCTATGGTCCTGGCTTGCACGTGCGTCCTCTGGCTGCGATGGCATTGACCGCCGTGCTATTGTTGGGCGGCGGCACCTATCTTGGCGTTACCGACTGGATGCAGCCCGCGCAGCCCTCCCCGCTTGCCGCCACCGTGCACGATCTGCAAACCCTCGATAGCAATGCTCAAGTGCTGGACCAGATGGAAGCTCTCTCCAGCAATCCGAGCGGAGACTGATTTTTGAGATGTTGGCTTACAGACGGGAGAACGACTTGTGAAATGGACCTGGAACGCGGAAAGAATGCGTCCGGCGGCCTCGACCGCCGCTGCGGTCCTGCTTCTCTGTCTGTCCGCGGCTGGCCTGCACGCTCAGCGGCGAGCTGACTTCCGTCCCGGTACTGCCATGCGCGCGGGATTCGGTCAAAATCGTCCCCGTGCGGGAAAGCAGCAGAGCCCTCCCCGCCAGGTCCAGAATGCGCCGCGCGCCAACCCCAACCAGCAACGCCCGTACCAGAATCAACAGCGGCAGTATCAGAACCAGCAGCGGCCGTTTCAGAACCAGCAGCCTCAATATCAGAATCAGCAGAGACCATACCAGCAGCAGTATCAGAACCAGCAGCGGCCCTATCAGCAGAATCCGCAATATAACAGCGGCCAGCGTCCTGCGCCCGGGTACGGACAGAATGGCGGCGCATATGGCGGCCAGGCTCCCGCTGCGCGTCAAGGAAACGCCTATCAAAATGCCTATCCGGGCGCTGCCCCTCCAGGCCATCTCGGCGACTGGCTCAATCAGCATCAGGGTCTTCCTGTCGATCAACAGGAACGGCTGCTGCGCAGCGATCCCAGCTTCAACCGCTTAGCTCCGGCCACCCAGCAGCGGCTCGTTCAGCAGTTGCACCAGTTGAACCAGATGCCGGAGCAGCAACGCGATCGCCGTTTGGCGCGCAGCGAGATGTTGGAGCGTATGTCCCCGCAGGAGCAGATGCAGGTACGCCAGGCCGGCCGCAGCTATCAAGCGCTGCCGCCCGGCCGCCAGGAGATGGTGAAGCAAGCCTTCCGCGATCTGAGTGCCGTGCCCCTCGATCAGCGCGACACCGTGCTCAATTCCGCGCGTTACCAGAGCACCTTCTCGCCCTATGAGCGCAACATCCTGTCGAATCTATTGCGCGCCGAGCCCTACGAACCCCCGCGCTAACAGATTTCTCACGGGCCGCGAAAACTGTAGCGCCGGTCTCGTGACCGGCTGTACTGGCGGCGTTCACGCCGCCAGATTACGTGTGCTCGTGCCCCATTCTTCGCCTGCCTTCGGGCGAATGACCACGGCCTCACCTGAAAGAGCACGGCTTCGCGTGAAAGGGCACGGCTTCGCGTCAAAGGGCACGACTTCGCGTGAAGGGGCACGACTTCAGTCGTGCCGAAAACCATGCAAAATGATCGTGGGCTTCAGCCCCTGAGGCTCTGCTTCGCCGCGATAGAGCCCGCGTGGCGGGCGGCAGACGGTAGCCCCAGGC
Source organism: uncultured Acidobacteriota bacterium (assembly GCA_963830785.1). Lineage (GTDB taxonomy): Bacteria > Acidobacteriota > Terriglobia > Terriglobales > Acidobacteriaceae > Telmatobacter. The sequence continues at coordinate 30,523 of CAWHNV010000089.1, read as the reverse complement.
GCAAGCCTGGCGGTAAAGCGCGGAACCCCGAGCCACCAGCCCGCTTTAGCGGGCGTAAGAATGCCGGGTCAATCTGCAACCCGCGCTCTTCCAAACACGATTTAGGTGCAAAATCTAAGAACTTGGCGCCGCGCCGTGCGAAACCTTGCTTCTGAAATAATCCAGCGATTTCTCAAGCCCTTCTCTGAGTTGCACCTTCGGCTCCCATCCCAGCAACGTCCTCGCCTTGGTAATATCGGGCCGGCGCCGCGTCGGGTCGTCCACCGGCAAATCGACAAAGCACAGTTTGCTCTGCGATCCCGTGACCTCCAAAACCGTTTGCGCGCACTCCAAAATCGTAAACTCCACAGGATTGCCGATGTTGACCGGGAAGTGCTCCTCGCTCTGCGACAGGCGCAGGATGCCCTCGATCAGATCGTCGACATAACAAAAGCTGCGCGTCTGCTGGCCGTCGCCGTAGATGGTCAGCGGCTCGCCGCGCAGCGCCTGCATCACGAAGTTCGAAATCACCCTCCCGTCGCCCGGATGCAAACGCGGCCCGTAGGTATTGAAAATCCGCACCAGGTGCGTATTCACTCCGCGGGAACGGTGGTAAGCCATCACCATCGCCTCGGCGAATCGCTTGGCCTCGTCGTAAACCGATCGCGGTCCCACCGGGTTCACATTGCCCCAATAACTCTCGCTTTGCGGATGCTCCAGCGGATCTCCGTAGCACTCTGAAGTCGAGGCGTGCAGGTGCCCCGCGTTGTAACGCGCAGCAATTTCCAGCGTATGCTCCACGCCTACGGAACCGACACGCAGCGTCTCGATCCCCAGGCGCAAATACTCCGGCGGGCTGGCCGGCGACGCCAGATTGAAAACATAATCCACCGCACCCGGATCGAAACTCGTGCAAATGTCCCGCTCCTCAAACCGAAAGCGCGGATGACCATTGAGATGGGCAAGGTTCTCCAGATTTCCCGTCGATAGATTGTCCACGCCAACAACGGTATGGCCGTCGCTCAACAAGCGGTCGCTAAGGTGAGAACCAAGAAACCCGGCAGCGCCGGTAACCAGAACGTTCATGCTCAAGTTGTCGTGCTCCAAAAGTAGTAGTTAGTGATGAGTGTAAGTGTGAGTACGAGTGTGCGTAATCAGTCGTCGGCGCACTCACGCTCACACCGTCTTTACGCCTTGCGCGGCTTGCCTTCCTGCGCATGATACGCGGTCGGTCTGCCCACGCTCACATACGTGAATCCGTGGCTCTGCATCTCCTGCGGCTTGTACAGGTTTCTCCCGTCGATCACGATCGGGAAGCGCATTGCCCGGTTTAGCCGCGGCAGGTCCATGGTGGCAAACTCCTTCCAATCGGTCAGAATCAGCACCGCGTCGGCATCCTTCGCCGCACTATACAGATCGCTCGCATAACGCATGTTCTCCGCGGGTGGCAACAATTCCTTGGCGCGCTCCATCGCCGCGGGATCGAATACGGTCACAATCGCGCCCGCATGCAGCAGCGTTTGAATCATGCTGACAGCCGGCGACTCGCGGATGTCGTCGGTTTCGCCCTTGAATGCCAGGCCCAATGCGGCCAGCCGCTTGCCGCGCAGTGTCCACAATGCTGAGCGCACCTTGTTGAAGAAAACTTCCTTCTGCGTCTCGTTGATCTTGCGCACTTCTTCGAGAAGCTGAAAATCCACGCCCCGCTCCTGCGCCACCCAGTGGAACGCGGCCACGTCCTTCGGGAAACAGGAGCCGCCATACCCCAGCCCTGCACGCAGAAACTTGAGACCGATGCGGCTGTCGAGCCCGATGCCGGCGGAAATATCTTCAATGTCCGCATCCACCGCTTCGGCCAGGTTGGCCACCGCGTTGATGAACGAGATCTTCATCGCCAGAAATGCATTCGACGCGTGCTTGATAATCTCCGCGCTCTGCGTCGAGGTCACGATCAGCTTCGCTGGACGTGTCCTGCTGCACATTCCCGGAAGCGTGCCCGGCTGGTCGTAATAGCTGCCGTCAGTCAGCGGCTCGTAGATGCGCAGTGAGCACCTCCGCCGACCGCTCATTGTTGGCTCCCACCACGATGCGGTCGGGATGCAGAAAATCCCTGACCGCCGTGCCTTCGCGCAGAAACTCAGGGTTCGACACCACATCGAAGCTCTCCGGTCCGATGCCATGGCGGTGCAGCACGCGCCGAATCCAATCGTTGGTGTACACCGGAACCGTGCTCTTCTCCACAATCACTTTGTAGCTGGAAATGCTGCGCGCAATCTCCGCCACCACCGCCTCAACGTACGACAAATCCGCTGCGCCGCCGCTGTCCCCTTGCGGCGTGCCCACGGCGATAAACACCGCTTCGCTCTTCTCCACCGCTTCGCTCAGATCCGAGGTAAAAACCACCGAGCGCCCGCGGTGCTTGGCCAGCAACTCCGGCAGGTGCTCCTCGAAAATGGGCACGCCGCCTTCGCGCAGTTGCTTCACCTTGGCTTCGTCGTTGTCCACGCAGACCACGCGGTGGCCGATCTCGGCAAAACACGCAGCCGCCACAAGCCCCACGTATCCCGACCCGATCACACAGATAGAAACTGGCTCGCTCATACGTCGATGTTTTCTCCCTTGCGATCTCTCTCGCAGGTTCATCGTTATTCTATATCGCGCCTGTTCGTGTCCTGTTTTTTATAGTGCGCAACCATAACAGCGTTGTTATCCCGAGCGACATTTGGCCCACTCTCGGGCCAAACGGAGCCGAAGGATCTGCGGTTGCCTTTCGCCGGCTCGCCGAATCGCTCCCTCGCTCCCTTGGTCCCCGTCTCTTCACCCGCTGGGCTACAATATACATAGGCCAAACGGCATCATTCATTGCGCACTGCGCGCAAATCCAGCAAGGAGCTGCACCCTCTATGGCGATTCCCGCCACCCAACTTCGTCCGGGCATGATCATCAAGCACAACGACCAGCTTCACACGGTCTTCAAGGTCGAGCACCGCACGCCCGGCAACCTTCGCGCCTTCATCCAGGCCAAGCTGCGCAACCTCAAATCCGGCGCCATGTTCGAGCACCGCTTCCGCTCCGCCGACGCCATCGAGAAAGTCGTCGTCGACGAAATCCTCATGGAGTTCCTCTACGCCGACGGCGACGATTACTACTTCATGAATCCCGCAGGACTACGAGCAGACCGTGCTCAAGAGCGCCACGCTCGGCGACGCCGTCGAGTACCTCACTCCCAACCTGCAGATTCACGTGAGCTACTTCGACGGCCAGCCGGTGGGCATCGAGCTGCCGCAAACCGTCGACCTCGAAGTCATCGAAACCGAGCCGGGATTGAAATCAGCCACAGCCTCCAGCGTCACCAAACCCGCCAAGACCGAAACCGGCCTCGTGGTCCAGGTTCCCCCCTTCATCAACGAAGGAGAGAAGATTCGCGTCGACACCAGCGAAGGCGCATACCTGAGCCGCGCCTAGAGGTTCCGCGCGCAGCCAACATCAGGAGGTCCCATGCCCGCCCCCGCAGTCATCGCAACAGCCGCGCATAATTACCGCTTCAACTCCGATTTTCTAGTGAAGATGGTGAGCGATCTTTCGCCGGAAGAGTGGCTGCGCCGCCCCGACGATAAATGCAATCACATCGCGTGGATCGTGGGTCACGTGGTGTGGACGCGCAAGGCGTTGCTCGGCCGGCTGGGCACGGAGTGGTCCGAGCCCTGGCTAGGCATGTTCGCGCGCGGTGCCAAGTGCGAGGAGGGCGCCGCCTATCCCTCGCCCGACACGCTGCTCGATGCCTGGCGCGAAGTCTCCGCCGTTCTGGCCGGCGCACTCGACGCGGTATCGGAGGAGGTGCTCGCGCAACCCGTAACAAAGGGGCCTCCGAGTACCGACGGCAAGGAAAGCGGCATCGTCGACTTCCTCGCCATCCACGAGACCTACCACATCGGACAGGCGTCTTATCTCCGTGGCTGGCTGGGACACAAGGGACTGATGGGATAGTTGCGCCCGCGCATTTGCAGGCCACAATTTTTTGTTGCAAGAAAAGCTGCCCTCCGCGATCTACGATCAGCTGGTGTCTTTCTGCACATCAACCCAGGGGGCTTTCAATGAAGCCGCTGCTTTCTCTTCTTCTTGCGTTATTCGGTGGCCGATCTGTCGTTTCCGCCCAGGCGCCGCCCCCTGCGAACTGCCGATCAGGCCGAAGCCGTCAAAGGCAGTAATGCCTTCGCCGTCGATCTCTACGGCCGCCTCAGCGCGCAACCCGGCAATCTCTTCTTCTCGCCGGAAAGCATCTCCACCGCCTTCGCCATGACCTACGCCGGCGCGCACGGCCAGACGGCCACCGAGATGGCGCGCGTCTTTCACTTCACTCTGCCGCCCGAGCGCCTGCACCCCGCCATCGGCGCATTGCTGGCCGGCATGAATGCGCCGCAACAGGGCTACGCTCTGAGCGTGGCCGACGCGCTTTGGGCCGAGAAGGATGAAAAATTTCTGCCCGCCTATCTTAAGCTGGTCCAGACCAACTACGGTGCGGGATTTCACCCCGTCGATTTCAAGACCGCCCCCGAAAGCGTGCGCGCCACCATCAATCAGTGGGTCGAAAAACAGACCAACGACAAAATCCAGAACCTTCTCGGTCCCGGCACCGTCACGCCGCTCTCCCGCCTCATTCTCACCAACGCCATCTATTTCAAGGCCGCGTGGGCCGATCAGTTCAACAAGAACGCAACCGAGAACAAGGATTTTCATCTGTCCGAAAGCAAAACCATTCAAGCCCCCACCATGTACAACTCGGGTGGCTACTATTACTTCAAGGCTCCATCCTTCCAGGCGCTCCTCCTGCCATACGAGAAGAATGAAATCTCGATGTTGATCCTGCTTCCCGACAGCGTCGACGGCTTAGCCGCCCTGGAGCGCTCGCTCTCCGCCGAGAATCTTGAGAAGTGGAGCGCAGCACTCAGCTACCAACACGAGGTCATCGTCTCGCTGCCGCGTTTCAAAATCACCCAGCAGTTCGAGCTCAGCTCCACGCTCGAAAGCCTGGGAATGAAAACCGCCTTCGACCCCAACACCGCCGACTTCTCCGCAATGACGGGCGACAAAAGCCTCGTCATCTCCGCCGCCATTCACAAGGCATATATCGACGTAGACGAGAACGGCACCGAGGCCGCGGCCGCCACTGCTGTGGTCATGAGGATGGCCACGGCCATGCAACAGAGAACCCCTCCGCCGCCAATTTACTTCACCGCCGACCATCCCTTCCTGTTCCTCATCCGGGATAACGCGAGCGGAGCCATCCTCTTCATGGGCCGCGTCACCGACCCCACGAACTGACGATCATGCGAAGCCGCGGCGCGGCAGCAGTTCGTCAGTGCTCCATCGCCGGAGCCGGCGACCCATCGGACCACTTGTCAACCCAGAACATGAAGACGGTCACCCGCTCCTGAGGGTCATTCGAGTAAAAAATCGGCGAATCATCCTTGTCGGCCCCCCAGCTCTTGGCCGCGTCACCCGAGGCAAAAACCATTACGTGCGGGTGCCAGCTCTTGACGCCGTCGTTCAGGTACTGCTGCTTCGACATCATGTAGCACATCGCGCCCGGTTCCAGTGGGGGCAGTTCTTTACTATCCAATGCCGCTGCAGTCGCCGCCAGGATTTCCGTCCTCGATTTTCCCTCGAGCACAAGTCTAGTCTTCATCAGGAAGATCTGCACAAAGCTTCTTGCGGCCGCAGCATTAAAGCAAATGGGCGCGCGAAGTTTAGGATTCCAGAACTCCGGATCGTCGGTTGGATTGGCCCACGATCGCTCCACAAGACAAAGAAAGCCATTCGTGCCTTTGACTGCAGTCGTGAATCCGCTCCTCCCCAGCACCATCACTTCCGCTTCTTTTGCAATCGACGCCGGGGCCGCACTGCGGGCCAACGCGATCTCCACATTCTGGTCGACGATCAAATACGCATCCAAGGGAGCCATCGCCGGATACGCAGCCTTCTCCGCCTGCGCCCGCGTCTTGCATGTTCCGCCGGGCGCGCAGAGCTGAACAAAAATGACGAAAGCAATGAGCTTGAAATCATTCTTCGGCATGGAAACTCCACTATTGTCCTGAGTCAGAAGATCGCGTCATAATAATCGGTCATCCTGAGCGAAGTTTGCCCGTTTTGCGCGCCAAACGGAGTCGAAGGACCTGCATTTGTTCTTCAACGAGCTTTAGACTCACTCGAACAGGCGCATCCCGCCCGATTCCCGACTGGATGTGTGCGGCTGGCAACTCACTTCGCCTTCGTCTTGTCTTTTGACTTGAGATTCAGCGCCACCGCCGCGCGAATGAGATCCATCAAAGCCGCCTCATTGATCTTCTCGCCTTCGTGAACGTCGATGGCGCGCCGTACATTTCCCTCGAGCGAGGAGTTGAACAGGCCTGCAGGGTCGGGCAACACGGCGCCTTTGGCAAACGTCATCTTGACCACGTTCTTGTAAGTCTCTCCCGTGCAAACAATCCCGCCATGCGACCAGACGGGAGTTCCCATCCACTTCACCTCTTCCACAATCTCAGGATCGGCCTGGAGGATGATTGCGCGCACCTTCGCGAGCGTCTTGCCGCGCCAGTCGCCAAGTTCCTTGATCTTCGCGTCGATGAATGCAGAGCCGGATTCTGTGGGGACAGAAGTTTTCATGGGCGCCTCCAAAGGGGTGCAACCATTCTCGCGCCGTTCGCAGCAACCTGCAACCGGCATCGCCGATTCGGCAAAAAATCACGCCAAAAACAAAACCCCGCCACAGCTTTTCTCAAAAATTCAGAAATCCCTCTTGACAGGCGTCTCGCTCTGTGTGTTACATTCAGTAACATTATGGCAAGTAACACTCAATCCGAACATGACCCCGCGGAACTGGGAGAGCTCGAACGGGACATCCTCTCCATCGTGTGGCGCCTCGGCGCAGTCACCGCGGAGCAAGTGCGCGAAGAGCTCGGCCGCCCTCTCAAGGATTCCACCGTCCGCACCGTACTGCGCCGTCTTGAAGAGAAAGGCTACGTCGCGCACTCCGTCGAGAATCGCACCTTCTTGTATCGCCCGGCAGAATCGCGCCAACTCGTCGCCGGCCGCGCCGTCCAACGCATCGTCGACTGGTTCTGCGAGGGTTCTGTCGAAGAATTGCTGGTCGGCATGGTTGACTCCAAGGTCCTCGATCGCGCGGAACTGCAACGCCTGGCCGCGCGTATCTCTGAAGCGCGGCAACACGAAGACCGCACGCGCCACGCCGCCCACCCCAAAGCCAAGGAGGCTCGCAAATGACCGTCGCGCCCATGGTCCCTGATCCCTTGATCTACGGCAAGTTGATTTCTGGCCCCATCATTCCTGTCCACGTCACCTCAGCCCAGATCATCTTTGCCAAAGTCGTTTCTGAGTTGCCCCAGGCCGCCCTGCGCTCACTCGCCCTCGCTATCGGCGTCTGGATAATTCTCCGCCTCTTCCGTGTCCGCAACGTGCTCGCCCTCAAATGCGCGTGGACGCTGGTGCTGGCCGCAGCCTTTTTGATGCCGTTGCTTTTGCCCGTTGCATCGCGCTTGCCGCGCGCCACGCTGGTCCTGCCCGCCTTCATGCATCGTTCCGCGCCGGCAACGTCCGCATCTGGTTCCGAAGAGAATGTACCTCCGCAGCCCGATGCACCGCCCGCGCCGCATCAATTCGCAGCGCCCGCAACATCCCGCCCGCATCACATTGTCGCCGCAGCAGCACTGCCCGTCGAACTCAGCGCTCTCCCTGCTCCTCAAGCACCTTCTCCTCAAGCGCCCGCGCTTCCAGCTTTCTCAGTGTTCGCGGCAATTGCGCTTCTCTATCTAGCAATTTCCGGCCTGTTGCTGTTTCGGCTCCTCTACGGCCTCGTCTCCGCCTATCTCCTCTGGCGCTCGGCTCGACCGGTCTCAACCAATCTGTCGGCCACACACGGCCTCCGTCTGCGCTCGAGCGCGGCCGTCAGCTCACCCGTCACCATCGGATCTTCAGTCATCCTGCCCGCAGACTTCAGGTCATGGGATAGCGAGAAACTTCGCATCGTTCTCGCCCACGAGCGCTCCCACGTCCGCCAAGGCGATTTCTATTTGCAGGCCCTTGCCGGCCTCTACGCCGCCATCGTCTGGTTCAGCCCGTTGGGATGGTGGCTCAAACGCAAACTCTCCGATCTGGCCGAGGCCATCAGCGACCGCTCCGGTCTCGAGCAAGCGGCCAGCCGCGCCTCCTACGCCCAGATCCTCCTCGAATTCGCGGCCGCGCCGCACCTAACCGAAATTGGAGTAGCCATGGCCCGTTCATCGAATCTCTCGCATCGCATCGAGCGCCTCTTCAACGAAAGCGCATTCCGCCAGGCCTTCACCGCAAGCCGTCGCACTCTTGTCACCGCACTGCTCGTGCCCGTGGTCCTGTTTGCCGCCGCCACATTGGTACGCGTAACCGCCGCAGCGCAGACGCCGCAACAAACCACGTCCACCCAGAGCCCCACACCGGCCGCAGCACCATCAAATCCAGAACCCACGCCTGCAGAGGTCGCCGCACCCGAGGCCGTCCCCGCTTCGTCGCAGGCCCCCGCGCCCAGTCCCAACGCATCGCCTGCGCCGCCTGCAGCCCCCGCGCACGTCGACGTCCCTCCCATTCACGTCAATGTGCCCGCGGTTCACGTGAATGTGCCGGCGCAACACTTCAATGTTCCAGCCGTCCACGTTGACGTGCCCGCCAAACATTTCGAGATTCCGGCGCAACATATCGACGTGCCCGCTGTGCACGTGGTGGTTCCGGCGGTTCATATCGGCACTCCAGCAAAACAGATCGACATAGCAGCCAAGCACATTGACATTCCGGCGAAGCACATCGACGTAGCGGCCCAGCACATCGACATTCCCGCCAAACAAATCGATATTCCAGCGAAGCAAATCGACATTCCCGCCCGTCACATTGACATTCCCGCCATTCATATCGATGTGCCCCCGTCCAACGCGCCCAGCGGCTCCGATGGACGTGCATCGAACCCTCCTGGCGGCGAGCTGCTCGCCATGCTCAATAATTTCGGACATGCATTGTTTTTCCGCGCGAGTGTCGCCGACGCAGCCGAAACCACCTTCGATCGCAACTTGACCTTCAGCGGCAATCTGGATCTTTCGGTCGCTACCGGCTCGGGCAACGTGACGATCACGCGCGGCCCCGCCAATCAGATCCATATTCACGGCATCGTCAAAGTGAATGGCAACGGCGACCCAGCCGAGGCGCAACAGATCGCCGCCAACCCTCCCATTGAGCAGAAAGGAAACACCATTCGCATTGGCGGCCACCAGGAGAACCTGCACAACATCAGCATCAGCTACGTAATCGAAGCCCCGGCCAACACAGCCCTCAATGCCACGACGGGTTCAGGCAATATCGCCGACACCGGCGTCGGCCAGGACGCAAAATTGAGCACCGGCTCCGGCAACATCATGGCCACCGGAATTGACGGCGGCTTCAAGGCTCAGACCGGTTCCGGCGACATCGCGATCGACGGTTCCGGCCAGGGCGATGCAAAAGCGCAAACCGGCTCAGGCACGATCGATTTGAAAGGTGTGCATGGATCGCTCATCGCCCAGACCGGCTCCGGCACAATCAAGGCCTCTGGAACTCCTTCTTCGCCCTGGAAGCTTGAGACTGGATCCGGATCCATTGAGCTATCGACGGGCAACGCGCCCATCGATCTCGATGCAACCACCGGATCGGGCAAAATCTCCACGGGCCCGCGCTTCAGCTCCGGCTACAGCCCCGATCCAATGGCCCTTCAAGGCTCTGAGGACCATCACCGCTATCGCGCGCAACTGAACGGCGGCGGCCCGGAAGTCCGCGTTGAAACTGGCTCAGGAAGCATTCGCGTCGACTAACAGCCTGCCATAAATGTCGACTAACAGCCGTCCATAAATAGTGTAGCCCGTGTCTCGTTCCTGAGATCCTGGCCATAGTATTTACTCAACTAAAACGCGCGAACAATCTCTCTCTCACGAATAATCTAACTCCATCGTCGGCAACAAAAATAAAGTTGTCATCCTGAGCGACGAGCGCAGCGAGGAGTCGAAGGACCTGCGGTTGTTCTTTCCGCGCTCACGCAGCACACTTCCCATGACTCACACGAACGGCCGGCCCAGGCTCTTTCACTTTCCGTTCGTCAACTTGACGAGGCGTGCCTCAAGCAGCGCATCGATCACCTTCAACGCTTCCAGCGCCGATTCCGAAACCGGCTCATCCACCTGCACAACAGCCAGCGCCTTGACGGGCTTGCTGCCGCCCCGCTCGCGGCCCAGCGCAAAGTTTGCGATGTTCACGCCCTGCTGGCCCAGAATGGTGCCGATGCGCCCGATGACGCCGGGCACGTCGAGATTGCGGCAAACCACCAGTGTGCCCTCGAGCGGCGCTTCCACATCGATGCCGTCGAACGCCAGCAGCCGCGGCTGCTCGTCGTGAATCACGGTCGCGCTGGCGCGGCTTTCACCCTGCGCCGTGTGCAACACCACGGTGAGCACCGTAGCCGCGCCACCGCGATGGCTTTCTTCCTTTTCCTCGTGCACGCGGATGCCGCGCTCCGCGGCCACAGCCGCCGCGTTGATGCGGTTCACATTTTCTGACCCCTGCAGCAAGCCGGCAATGGCCGCATTGCGCACCAGCTCGGTTTTCACATCCGCCAGCGCACCGCCGTAAATGAGCGCGATAGACTCGATGCCACCTTTGCCCGCCTGCGCAAGAAACGAACCCAACCGACTCGCGAGTTCGATAAACGGCGCCAACTTCACGTACTCCTCGTGGCTCAGCGAAGGCAGATTCACTGCGTTCTGCACCACGCCGAGTTTGAGATACTCCCGCACCTGTTGCGCAATCTGTATGCCCACAGCCTCCTGCGCCTCGGCCGTCGATCCGGCGATGTGCGGCGTAAGAATCACGTTGTCGAGCTCGAAGTAGGGCGACTCCTTGGGCGGCTCAACAGTAAACACGTCGAGCGCCGCGCCAGCCACCTGGCCGCTCTTGAGCGCAGCCGCCAGATCCGCTTCCACCACCAGCTCGCCGCGCGCGCAATTGATAATGCGCACGCCCTTCTTCATGGTCGCAAGAGTCTTGGCATTGATGATGCCGTGGGTCTGCGGCGTGAGGCCCACATGCAGCGTCAGGTAATCCGCCTTTTCAAAAAGATCGTCAACCGAAACCAGTAAAATACCGTTCTCGCGCGCCACGGCCGCGGAGACAAATGGATCGCTGCCGATAATTTCCATGCCGAAGCCACGTGCGCGCCGCGCTACGTCGAGACCGATGCGCCCAAGACCGAGAATGCCGAGCGTCTTCCCGCGCAGCTCCAGGCCCTGCAAGTTTTTCTTCTCCCACTTGCCGGCGTGCATCGTCGAGTTCGCCGCAGGCAGCTTGCGCGCCAGCGCGATCATCAAGCCAATCGTCAGCTCGGCCACGGCCACCGCGTTCGCGCCCGGCGTATTCATCACCACAATGCCGCGGCGCGTTGCAGCTTCGGCGTCAATGTTGTCCACGCCCACGCCGGCGCGGCCAATCACGCGCAACTTCGGCGCCTGCGCCATCAGCGCGTCGTCCACCTGCACGGCGCTGCGCACCACCAGCGCGTCGGCCTCGGCAAGCGCTGCCGGCAATCCATCCGGCAACTGGTCGTGCGTAATCACATCCCATCCCGGCTCGGCCGCAAACACGGCCAGCGTCGCCGGAGAAACCTTCTCCGCCAGTACGATCTTCATCGCAGCTCCCTTGTCCGCAGGGGCGGACGCTTTCTCGTAGTCGTCAAAGCGAATGCCTTCCTGCTCGCAAAGCAAGTCGAACATGCGCACCACCGCCGCGTGCGGCTTGCCCTCACCGCGCTCGTACTTGGTCAGCGAGTTGGGATGCACGCCCAACCGCTCCGCCATTTCGTATTGAAAGAGATCGAGCTGCCGGCGCGCGATGAGCAGCTTTTCTCCGAAAGTCAATTCCGGCATGAATCCTCTTGAGCGATGCTAGCGATCGATGTTAGCTAAAGACCGCGTCGGCTTCTAACTCCGCCAACACCGTTAAGTCTCTGACCGATTGAAGAAGAACCCTTCCGTGCCCCATCCATTCGCCTTTTCGGGCGAATGGGTGGGAAACCACCGAAGCTAAAGGTGCGAATTCATGCGGTCAGAGAACTAACTCGTTTCGCATACACTTCCTGCGCCGCCGCCACCGCCTGCCCCCACTTCACCGGCAGCCCCAGCGTGTCTTTTGCGATAAATTCCATCGCGCCCAGAAGCGCCACGGTATCCAGATAGTCGAAGAATCCGAGGTGCGCCACGCGAAAAATCTTGCCCTGCATTTCGCCCTGGCCGTTAGCCGTCACCAGCGCAAACTTTGCCTTCAGCGCCTTCACCACCGCGCCCGAATCCATTCCTTCCGGCACCGCAACTGCCGTAGCCGCAGCCGCCGGCGCCGTGGGCGCAAAGAGCGTGAAGCCCAGCGCCACCAGGCCCGCGCGCGTCGCCTCCGCGTTTACTTGCGCGTTTTCGATCAGCGCGATGCGTCCCTTTTCGAGGTCGCCGCCCGCCTGCCCGGCAATGTAATCGAGCGCAGCGCCCAGTCCCGCCACCAGCGCGACCGCCGGCGTGTAGGCACTCTCGCCCTTGACGGCGTTTTTACGCTCCTTGCGCAGGTCGAAGTAGTAGCGCGGATTCTTCGTCGCCTCCATCGCCGCCCACGCCTTTTCGCTCACGCTTAAATACGCAAGCCCAGGCGGAATCATCACCGCCTTCTGCGAGCCGCCGATCAGCACGTCAATGCCCCATCCATCCACATCGAAATGCGTCGTCCCCAGGCCCGTGATACCGTCGACCACGAGCAAGGCATTCGGCGCCATCTCGTCGCGAAGTTTCGCGATCGCCTGGATATCGTGACGCACCGCCGTCGAAGTCTCGGTGGCCTGCGTGTAAATTACTTTGTGCTCTGGCTTGATTGCAGCGCGCACCTGCGCCAAGTCGAAGGTCTGCCCGTAGGGCGCCGTCAGCACGTCCGGCGCGCAGTTGAACGCCTTCGCCAGTCCCGTCCAGCGTTCGCCGAACTTGCCCGCAGTCAGCACCAGCACCTTGTCGCCCGGTGAAGTCAGATTCGACACCGACGCCTCCATGGCGCCCGTGCCAGAGCAGGACAGCAGCAGCACATCGTTCTTGGTACCCACAAAAACCTTGAGCTGCGCCAAAACCTTCTGAAACAGGGCGCGAAACTCCGCCGTGCGATGGTGCATGTCGGCCGCAGCCATGGCAAACTGGGCTGCCGGAAGCAGTGGCGTCGGACCGGGAGTAAAAAGGCGCGTTTTGCGGATCATGGTTTCCCTCGTATTTCTCGTTTTGGAGCAAATTCGTGGCAGAGCAAGCTTCCGCCGGTAAATCACATAATACACAATATTGTGACTTTTGTGGTTACTTCTTGCTGTGGAAATCGATCCGTCTGGCACAAAAAGGAATAAGCGGGCAAAAAAATGGCCAGATCCTCTCGAATCCGGCCATTCCGCCCGTCTCATTCAGGCACTATTACCGCCGACCCCCTCCGCCGCCATGAAATCCGCCGCCGCCATGGAAGCCGCCGCCCACGAATGCCCGGCCACCGCCATAAAATCCGCGACCACCATAGAACCTGCCGCCGTAGAAGCCCGCATACCCGCCCCACGGATAGAAGCCCCATCCGAACGGGCTATAGAACGGATCCAACCCGAGAAACGTGTAGCCGTACATGTACGGATCCCAGTACCACCCCGGATAGAATCCCGTCGTGTAAGCGTATTCACCGGCAATCTGGTTATTGGCTTCGGCCAGGTACTGGGAGCGCAGACTGCTCCAGTTATAAAGATCATCATTCGTTGGATGCGAGTCGAAACCGACCGTCTTTTCGCGCGCGCCGTCGGCCATCAGCGCCAGTTCGTGGTGAGCCTTTACCGTTTCCCATTTGCCCGCGCCCAACTCAACCTCGGCACGGCCGTCAAACACCATTGCCTCCGGCTGGTTCGCGTCGAACTCGTAATAGCCGGGCTTGATTAATTGCGTAGTCACACCGTTGTCGACAACCTGGATCTCGTTCTGGGGAAAAATCTGGTCCACTTCCACGCCGGCACGTCCGCGCTCCAGTGCCACTTGTGTCTGTGTCAGATCGGGCGAAATCATCTTCACCGCACTGCGGTCGTCCACGCGCAGAAAGATGCCTGGCGTAAGCAGGATCTCGGCCTTACCCATATTCGTAGTGAGCACCTGGCCGGGATCAAGCGAGACACTGCCCACGCTCTGCTGTTGCAAAGGTCTGCCGTCTAAATACGCCGCGCCCTCAATGTAATTCACGGTACCGGGCCGCGCCGGATTGGCGCCGAAAGCCGGCAACGCTGCAATCCCCAACCCCGCCACCGCGATCAAAACCCTCCATTGCCTCATAACTCTCCTCCGCTTGTATGCCTTCGCAAGCACGTTCAATTATGTAAATGCGGCAGCGAGGCAAAAGTCTTCGGCACGCCGTGCATTCGCTTTCGTTCGATGAAATCGAATGCAGCCGGACCTGCATCCTCAGCGCCCCTCGTGCATCACATCAGTCAAACTCGTTACAATTTCCCTTTGGGCGGCGTCGCTTCCGCGAACGCTGACCTTGAAGGCTTTTAGCTAGGAGCTAGAAGCTGGCAGCTAGGAGCTGGAATGTCGGAACAAGGCGCACTAGAAGTCCTCATCAGCAAGCAAATGGTCACCGCCATGAAAGCCCACGACGCGGAGCGCCTCGGCACCCTGCGCCTCATCAAATCCGCGCTCATGAATAAAGCCATCGAGAAGCGCGCGGCGCAGAAGCAGATCGACGCTTCACTGACCCAGCCCGAATCCGAACAAGTTCTCTCGAGCATGATCAAGCAACGCCGCGACTCCATCGAGCAGTTCACCAACGGCAACCGGCCCGATCTCGCCACAAAAGAAGCTGCGGAGATCGTGATCATTGAAGAGTTCCTGCCCAAAGCCCTGGACGAAGCCGGCCTGGCCACGCTCGTCTCCGAAGCCCTCGCCGAGCTAGAAACCACCCTCGGCCGCAAGCCCACCCAGAAAGAGATGGGCCCCGCGATGAAGGCCGTCCAGGCCAAGCTGCAAGCCGCAGGCATGCGCGCCGATGGCAAAGCCGTCAGCGAGTTGGTAAAGAAAAACCTGGCCGGGTAGCCAGAACAGTGCGCCCGCATAGCGGGCGTAACACTCGCACCGCCTGGGATTTTCCCATGCCCACGCGGCCCCGCAACTATTCTTCCCCCTCACGAAACAAATCCCCCCAATCCGGGTCAAAATCATTAGCCCTCCCCCGGCGCCGCAAGGTGGGCTGTGCGCGACTCCCATTTGCGATGGGAAGCGAATCACCCGGCGGCCCCAGCCCGGAACGGACTGTGAGGAACCATGAGAACCGCATCAACCCTGCGCGCTCTTGTTTCAAGCGTGGCAGGCGCAACAATCGTTTCCGCAGTCGTCGCTCTGGCCGCCGCACCCGCTTCCCTCCCAGCTCAGCAGGCCTATCAACCCTACCCCTATCCGGCCTCGCCTTACGGCCCCGCCGCGCAGCCACAATATCAGCAGCCGCAATACGGTTACGGGCAACCTCAGTATCAACAGCCGCAAGTTCAGCAGCCACAATACGGCTACGCGCAACCGCAGTACCAGCAGCCGCAATATCAACAGCCGCAAGTTCAGCAGCCCTCTCCGCAAGAATCTTACGCAACGCCGTATCCCGATCAGCAACTGTCCCAGCCCGCCGCCCCATCACAGGCCCTCAGCGCCGACCAGCTTGAGCAACTTCTCGCACCCATCGCACTCTATCCCGACGCACTCCTGGCGCAGATTCTCACCGCATCCACCTATCCCGCGCAGGTAGCCGTGGCCGACCAATGGGTGCAGCAAATGCGCGCGCAGGGGTACGGCTCGCCCGATCAAATTGCCGCGGGAGCCGATGCGCAGGGCGACTGGGATCCAAGCGTGAAGGCGCTCACCGCCTTCCCCGACGTGCTCGACCTGTTGAACCACGATCTCGACTGGACCACGGCCCTCGGCGATGCCTACTACAACCAGCCGCAGGACGTGATGCAGACCGTCCAGGTGCTGCGCGATCGCGCCCAACAGGCCGGCAACTTGCAAACCACGCCACAGGAAGACGTAACCGGAAATCAGGGTTACATTGACATTGCGCCGCCCAACCCGGAAGTCGTCTACGTTCCCACCTACGACCCGTGGGACGTGTACGGCGCGCCCATTGCACCGTATCCCGGCTTCTCGCTGGTCGGCGCGCTGGGTTCCTTTTTCGGCGGACTACCGATCCAGTACGGCTTGAGCTTCGCGCTCGGCGCCTTCGAGCACACGCCTTTCGGCATGATGGCATGGGGCCTCGACTGGCTCGCGCACGCCGTGCTGTTCCACCACTCCGGCTATTTCACCGCGAGCGCTTCGGTGCGCGACTGGGGCCTGCCCCGCGGCGGTCCGCGCGCCTATAACGGCGCCTACAGAGGGTGGCGTCAGAATGCGCGCGCCCCCGGCGGGTACAACAATTCCTATCGGTCATATGGTGGGTCGCAAAACGCGTATCAGAATTCGAGCCCGCGCAGCGGCGCGTACAGCAATCGCGCACCGGCGCAGAACTACGCCTACCGTCCGCAGACCTACCCCAACCGCGCGCAGACGTATTCGAATCCGGGGTACGCAAACCGCTCGCAAACTTTCAGCAATCCGACTTACGGCCACGGCTATGCCAACCGGCCCACGCAGCAGAATTACGCGGCGCGGCCCGGATACGCGTATGGCAACGGGTACGCGAATTCGCATCCGTCCTATCGCGCACCGCAAACCGATCCGCGCGCGTACTCCAGCCGTTCGTATCAGCCCTACGGCAATACCATAGCGCGCAACGATCCCGGCGGCTTTCGCGGTTTCGGCAGCCAGAAGGAACCCAAGTACAGCGCTCCAAAATATAGCGCTTCCAGGAACTACGGCGGCGGCCACGAAAAAGCGCCCAAGGCTCCCAAAATGAGCCACTCCAGCGGCGGAGGCGGGCGTCGCCGCTAGCAAATCTTTCCACCCCTCACGTGAGCCAGCCCGCGGATTTGTAAAGAAAGTTATCGCGCGAACTTGCCAACTCGCCATCTCGCGAAGCGACGCCAACCTGCGGAGAAACGAACCGCTTTCTTCATTTACGGCGGCTCCGAACGCCGATAACCCGGCTCACTCGCTCCTTATGCCGTGCTAATTCGCCGTGGGTGCGCCTCGTGCAGTTCGCGATAGAGCTCGTCGACCTTCTCTCGTGCCCGCGCCAGCGCTTTTCTTCCCAGAGCCGTAATTCTGTACAACTTCCTGCGTTCTCCCTCGCCCCGATGCACGGCTTTCAACAGCCCAGCGCGTTCCAATCCGTGCAGCAGGGGGTAGAGCGTTCCCGGCCCAATGCGATAGCCGTGATGCGCGAGTTCTTTCATCATCGCGAGGCCAAAGATCGGCTCCTCGTGCGCGTGCAGCAGCACGTGGATGCGAATCAGGCCGTAAAACAGCTCGCGCTTTTGATTCATCACAAAACCCACTATACAGGCGTTGGCACAATTTTTCCTTGACCTATATCGATATTCGATATACGGTTTTGGGAGATGGCTTCCCTGGCGGCGCACCCTAACCGTGTCCGGAAGAAGTCTACGCCGCCGCACACCGGCATGCGCCTCGGGCTCGCCGCGCTCGCGATCCTTGTTTGTCTGGTCCCACGACTCTGCGCGCAGGGGCCGCCCTATCAAACCGACGACCCCGTCCCGGTCGACCTGCATCACTACGAGTTCTACATCTTCGGCGGCGTCGACGGCACTCCGGCAGAGATGGACTCCACTGGTCCGGCCATTCGAGTTCAACTGGGGCGCCATTCCCCGCGTGCAGCTCCACGCCATCCTGCCCTGGGGCGTCGTGGCTCCGTCGAACAATCCCGTCTATCTTCCTGGCGGCGCCGGGCCCACGGAATTCGGACTCACCGATATGGAACTGGGCGCCAAGATCGCGTTCATCAAAGAGACAAAGCACATTCCGCAAATCGGCAGCTTCACCATGTTTGAGATGCCCACCGGTAACTACGACAAAGGCCTCGGCGTAGGCAAGGTCTGGTACAAGCTGCCCATCTGGTTGCAGAAAAATTCCGGCAAATGGCTTTTTGACGGAGGCGGCGGCTACCAGGTCGTTCCCCAGGGCAATTACCGCGACTTTCCCTACACCGGCTGGCTCATCAAGCGCGAGTTGAGCGAGCAATGGGAATTGGGCGTAGAGATTTTCGCGCACGGACGCGAAGGCCTTGCCGCCGCGCAAACCGAGCGCTCAGCCATGATCGATTTCGGCGGCTATTACCACTTCAAGCACAATACCAACGAGCAATTTCTGTTTTGTTACGGCCACTCCGTCGCAGGGCAAACCGAAAACTACGCCTACGTAGGCATGTACTGGACGTGGGGCAAGGACAACAAGGACGCATCGCCCGGCCAGCAAAAGGCATCCGCGGACCAGCGTGTTCTTCCCCACCCCGCCCGGCAGAAACGGATTGTAACGGTTACAGAAAAACGCGCTTGGCAAGGAGCCCTGTATCAGGGCGCGAGCTCATTCGTGCCGTGAGCCTCGCAAAATGAGTATGGGCTTTAGCCCCTGCGACTCTCTTCACGATCAGCCGCAGCCCCGGCCTTCTTCCGCAGCCTCTAACCGCGCCGCACCCGGAACCGACGGCATGAAAGGATGATCTACATGGAAATGACGTCACGCAGTCTCTGGACCCTAATCCACGGCATGGGCTTCGGCGCGCTTTACTTGTTGGCCTGCTCCGGCGTCCTGGTCGAACTCTACCGCCGCTATTGCACGCACAACCCGGCGCTGCCCACGGAGCGCGACGAAAACTTCCTCCGCATCTATCTCGTTTCCATGGCCGCGCTGGCGTGGCTGGCCGTGCTAACAGGCGCATACATCATCTATCCCTGGTATCGTGCCGTTCCTCCGCCGGGCACGGCAAATCTCGCCGCATTTCCGCAGCGCTTGCTTCTCGCAAGCCCAACAACCCGCGGCTGGCACTCCATCGGCATGGAGTGGAAGGAGCACGTGGCCTGGATCGCGCCCATCTCCATCACTATGGCCGCGGCCGTGGTCATGCAATACGGACGCGATCTCAAGAATCATCCCCAGCTCCGCGCCGCGATTCTCGTCTTTGTGTGGACTTCGCTTCTCGCCGCGGGCGTCGCGGGATTCTTCGGCGCCATGCTCAACAAGAACGCGCCCGTCGAGGGCGGCCCAGTCATCCGCATCACGCAGGGAGAAACGAAATGAGCGCACCAAACGCCACCACGTCCGTTTTATCCGCAACTCGCCCCAACGGCGCCGGCGCAGCGGCCATTCTCGCGGCCGGCATCGGCGCATTTCTCGTGGCCGTCTTCGCCATCCTGGCCGATCGATCCGCCGCCATCAAAAGCCTGATGATTTTTTCAAAACCCACCGGCCCGCTCTCCGGCGTTACCACGTGCGCGATTGTGTTGTGGCTTGCGGCGTGGGCTGTTCTCCATGCGCGTTGGCGCCACCGCAGCGTACCTCTGACGCGCGTAAATACCGTCGCGTTCGCACTGCTTATTCTAGGGCTGCTGCTCACGTTTCCGCCCATCGCGGACTTGTTCTGAGCGCGGCGCAAAACACAAACCGAATTCCCTCCACAAAAAATCGCCGGAGCCGCTTGATCCGCGGCCCCGGCGCACTTGCATTTCATGCGTATGTCTTACTGCCAGGCAGTCACAGTCATGTCCGTCAGCGTGAGCCCATCGATATGACGAGCCACCAGCACTGTCTGTCCGTTGAATTTGAGCAGCAGTCCCACCACGCGAATCGAGGTATTATCCGTCACGTCGCTAAAGGAACCGAGCCCGTAGCGGAAATCGCACCCGGTGCCCAGGTAAACGGTGATCGGCGAAGCAATCACCTGCCCCGCAAAGCCCGTCACGTTCATCTGGAAAGTGCCCTGCCCCGACTTCTCGCTGCCCGCAACCACGGTGCCGTTGTAGCCCCTGTTGTGCAAGTGGATGCGTTTCACATCGAACGGAGTCGCGGTTGGATCGGGGCCGCCCACCGAGATTTCTTGACCGGGCGTCAACGCTGCGTCATTAAAGAGCAGGTTGGTCAACGCATTGTGCATCCAGTAGATGCCGTAGTTCTCATTGCCGGTGATGTTCACGTTGGCGATCCCGCCCAGCGGCACTTCAGAGAGCTCCGAAGGCAACACGTGACCGACGTAGAACTGCATGTCAGTGGCCGCCCCTGTCGTAGGCGTCACGTAAGTCACCAGGCCGCCCGCGTAAAAGCCCGTGTCGGAGACAATAGCAATTTCGTCCGCATCCAGCGTCTGGTCCGCCGGATCGAACTGCCCGGCCACCGTCACGACGGCGTTCGTAGCCGTCACTGAGCAACTGGCTCTCCGTTGCGCCTCCATCCCACTCCGTCGAGCTGGAGATGTTGATGGTGAACGCTTCGCCGTGCGGGCCAGTGACCACGAACGAAGTGGCTGTCGCGCTGGAAGGCGGGGTGGTCACTGCTGCGATGAACTCGTCAATGTGTGCCCCTTGGTCGGTGCGCGCCACCGTGGTCACGTCAAACGTCGGATTGATCGTGCCCGTAATGTCTCCGCCGCTGGTCTCGATTGACTGCCCCAGGTCGAGGTCCATGCGCAGACCCACCGGCACGCCGCCCGTGGCGTTAACTGTCAGAGAGTTGTTCAGCGTAATGTTGACAGTCGAAGTCGTCAGCGTCGGACGTAATCATGGAGATGGTCGGCGGCGCGGCGCTCGTGTTCAGGTAGTCGATTTCATTCGACGTGCCCAACGTGATGGTTACGCCGGTGTAGGTTCCGCTCTGAACATCGTTCATATCCACCAGGCCCTGCAAACCGTTGTAGCGCGCAAAGTCCACGGTGACGGGGTTCACAAGCAGGTTGTTCGACTTTGTTGATCCGTTGGTCAGCACGATACTTTCGAGCTGAATCTTGACGCCAACTACAGAGGGCAATGGCGCGGGCGCATCGGTGCCGACCACGAACGCCGGCCCAGTATTTGCGTTGGATTGTGTTCCGCCATTGCTTGCGACCATGGAGCCGCCGCAGCCCGTCGTCGCGAGGAGCGCTGCGCTAACAGGCAGCAGCGCCAACTTCAAGAGCTTTCCAGGTGATTTGGGGGACATATAAGGTCTGTCGCTTTCCGCGGACATCCGCGTCGTAAGCTGAACAACCGCCGGGCGAACCCGGATTCCCGGCCGCGTTATCCGGAACGGCGCTAAGGTTGCGGGTCACATCGCGCACGCATGAACGAACACTGGCTCTCAACGTTAGCGTGAAACAATCAACCGTTCCAGGACGAGCTCACACACGGAGCCGCCGTCTGAATTTGGGTACGGCGGCATTTTAGAGAGACTGAAGTCACTATTCTGCCGTCGATGAGTTATGACCCCAAAGAGCGAAAGAAAGTTGCGAAAAAAGTTGAAACTATTTCTGCCGCAACGTTCGTCACACAGCAGATGTCATCTCGTCCAGCCCTTTTCCCCGTCTATACATAATGCGCTTCAGTTAATCTTTCTCAGCCAGATATCGCGGAAAGAAACCTTGCACGGCGTGCCCTCGATCTGCAATCCGAACAACCCCGAAACATTGTTCGTCGAAGCCGGATCGTCATCCACCAGCACCGCCATCAGCTGCCCGTTGAGAATGTGCAGAATCACTCCGCCCCGCGCGATAATCGTGTACTGGTTCCACTCGCCGTCCTTCACAAACGTGCCCAGCTGCGCGCGGTCGCCGATCGTTCCCACCAGCCGCTGGAACTTCCCCGGCTCCGACTCCACCACCTGCCCGCGCCACGCCACAATGCCCAGCGAAGTATTTTGCGAGTAGAGCTGCCCGCTGTATTGTTTCGCGTGCTCATTCACCGGGTACCAGAAATCAGCCTGCGGCCCAATCATCACCCAGCGCGGATCGAGCGGCGGCTCGCCCTTGCCGGCCACGCGTCCCGGCGGAATGCCGGTGCTGCTGCGGTACTGCACGCCGCTGCCTCCGCCCCACTCCACCTTGATCTCGAGCTTCAGGTCGAAGTCCTTCGCCTCCGCGCCGTGGTACACGAGAAAGGAATTGCCGGCCACGTGCTCTTTGGTGGAAACGCCCACAATAGCGCCGTCTTCCACGCTCCACACGCCGGGTTGTCCGTCCCAGTCCGTCAATGTTCGGCCGTCGAAGAGCGAAACATAGCCCGCGTGATCGGCAAAATCCATCGGGTCTGGCTCGATGAAAACTCCGTTGCGCTGCCCCGAAATATTCGGTTTCACCTTCAGCAATTCCGTACGGTCCGGCGGCGTGGTCGTCTGTGGTTGCGCAGAATTAGCCTGCGCCGCACTCGGCTGGCTTTGCGCCGCGTTCGACTGGCTCTGTGCCGCCGTCATCTGCAGTGCAGCGAATAAAACCATCGCCCCCGCCATCGCGCACATCGACCGTCCGGAAGCAGACGCCAACGCATGTCGCATAAAGAGGCTCCGAAAAGACCAGCTCAGCACGGCCGTCAACCTGACTCCGCTAACCCCGCAAGGCCAGCTAACTCCGCTCGCTCTCGTTCAATACACTTCCGCCCGCACTCCCGCCGGAACCGCCGTGTTCTTCAACAGGCCCAAGTCCCCAACCAGCCGCTCGAGTTTGTCCCGCGTGGCCGCCGTGGGAGGCACCAACGGCAATCGAACCGTATCGCCGCACCGCCCCATCAAGCTCAACACAGTCTTTACCGGGCTCGGATTCGATTCCCAGAAATTCGCCTCGAATAACCGCGCAAACCGCCGCTCCAATTCGCGCGCTTCGTCCCAGCGATTTTCGAGCGCTGCGCGAATCATGCGCGTCACCTCCGCCGGCGCTTCATTTGAGGCCACGCTGATCAGACCGTGCGCGCCCACAGCGATGGCCGCAAGCGCCAGGTTGTCGTCGCCCGAAAAAATCTTGAAGCCGCGCGGCAGTTGATGCCACAGATCGGCAAACTGCGTAACCCTGCCACTGGCTTCCTTGATGGCCTCAATATTCTTGGCCGCCGCAGCCAGTCGCGCCACGGTCTCGGGCTCCAGGTTCGCAGCCGTGCGTCCCGGCACGTTGTACACGCACACCGGCAGCGGGTCCACCTCGCGCGCCAGCGCCAGAAAGTGCTGGAACTGCCCCTCCTGCGTCGGCTTGTTGTAATAAGGATTGGCCGAAAGCACCACCGCCACACCAGGCACGCGCTTGAGCACCGCCGCCTGCCGCAGCAGCACACGCGTGGCGTTGTGCGTGCAACCCGCCCACACGGGAACGCGCCCCTTCGCCGCATCGATCACAAGCCGGATAGTGTGCAGCCACTCTTCCTCGTCCAGCGTCGCAGCCTCGCCTGTGGATCCGCACGCCACAAGAAAATCAATCCCCGACTCGATCTGCCAATCCACCAGCGACCGAAGCGCCGGCTCGTCCACCGATCCATCTGCACGAAACGGCGTCACAATTGCGGTACCACAGCCAGTCATTTCCATATCAGGTCAAGTGTATAACGGTTCGAGGAAGCCGAAGTAAAGGCAGGGCCTCTCCGACCCAACGTAGCGCCGGTCTCCGGACCGGGGTCCCCAAGAATTGGTCTTTGATTCTTGGGGTGGGGGACCGCCTGTAGCGCGGGTCTCCAGACCCGCGCAAATCGTTCGCCGCAATCGAACGACGTCACCGCGCTCCGCAATCGGATTCTTCGGGAGACCGGTCTCGCCAATTCGTGTAACATGATCGCAAGAACTCACAACACAAACGCCATGAACCACGTTGAACGTTTTCGCGCCCTCATGAACTTTCAGCCCGTCGACCGCCTGCCTCGCTGGGAGTGGGCCATGTGGTGGGACCTGACCATCGATCGCTGGCACACCGAAGGCCTCCCCGCCAACCTCACCGGCGTCTTTGAAATCGCCGAATACTTTGGCCTCGATCCCTATCAGCAGTTCTGGTTTTCCACCACCGCTCCCACCATCGAAGCCGTGCAGCATCACATTGAGGGCACCGTCGCCAACATGGACGACTATCTGCGCGTTCTGCCCTCGCTCTATCCCAATCACTGCGCGGCCATCGATTCCATGCGCCCGTGGGCTGCCCGCCAGGCGCGCGGTCAAGCCGTCGTCTGGATCACCCTCGAAGGCTTCTTCTGGTTTCCCCGCACCCTGCTCGGCTTTGAAACCATGATGCTCGCCTACGCCGATCAGCCCGAGTTGCTGCACCGCATCAACAGCGATCTTCTCAACTTCAATCTCGGCTTGCTCGAAGAAATCGGCAAAGCCTGCGTCCCCACCTTTATGACCATCGCCGAGGACATGTCCTACAACCACGGCCCCATGATCTCGCGCCGCATCTGCGACCAGTTCATGACCCCCTACTACCTCCGCCTCCTCGAGCGCGTGAAAGAGATGAACATTCTCACCATCATGGACTCGGACGGCGACGTCACGAAGCTCGTCCCGTGGCTGCAGTCGGTCGGCGTAGAGGGTGTTCTACCGCTCGAGCGCCAAGCCAAAGTAGACGGCATGACGCTGCGCCAGTCCTATCCCACCCTGCGCATGGTCGGCCACTACAACAAGCTCGTCATGCATTTAGGCGAAGCCGCCATGCGCGCCGAATTCGAACGCCTCGCCCCCATCATGCGCACCGGCGGCTTCATCCCCAGCGTCGACCACCAGACCCCGCCCGCCGTTTCCATCGACGACTACCGCCTCTATCTGCGCTTGCTCGACGAATACACCACGCTCTGAGCCTCAGTTATCCGAAGGCCGCTCCATGTGATCGATCACCAGCGTTTTGAACGGCGCATGAGACGGAACCAGCTTCAGACCCAACTGTTCTTCCAATGCAGTGAAAATCGACGGCCCCGCATTGGCAGGATCCGCGTCGCGCTGGTCTTCCGGCGTCCACGTTAATTCGAAATCGAATCTTTTCTCGCCGAGCCCGGTTTTGTCTACGACTACGCGGCCGCTCCAGTTCGATAGGTTCTGACTGACAGCCTCCAGCAACGTTGAGCGCCCTTTCACATGGCCCTCTGCGAACATTCCGTCGTGCTTTTCGTCCGCAGGAGCTTCCTTCATCCTCAAGCCGCCCTTGGCAATTACCAGGTCGTAAACGGGCAGTTCTTTTGTCTCCCAATGCGCCTTCAACTGGCAGCGGTCGGCCAAGAGCGATTGCAGCATTGGCTCCTGCCGCGCGGCTAGCTCTCTGATCGAAAGTTTTCTCCAGGCCTCGGCTGTGTCCGCATCGACCTTGGCTTGAATATCGTAGTATTTCGACCCCACCCATCCTGGCAAGCCTAAGACCTGGTTCTCCCTGATGCCGTAAGCGGAAGTGATCAGCAACTCGAGCGTGACGCCGCTGTAGTCGAAGCCGTCGGGCGAAAATCCCCACCCTCCTGCATCACGGTCTGACTTATGAGCCTTGATGGATGCGACATCGTAAGCCGGAACCCTCACGTTGGTGTCTCGCGGAGCCGCCGCCTTCGTTTGCGCCTGTAGATATATCGCCGCGCCGCTCAAAACCAGAACGGCGACAAGCAGCACAGCCGGCGAGCGCCGGCCGCAATCAAACTGCCTAGACATAAGTCGATCTCTGCCCGGAATTATAACTCCGCGAAGATCTCGCGAAACTCCCACGCCCCGGATTTTCCAGCCAGCCATTCCGCACCCCGCACCGCCCCCAGCGCAAACCCGCGCCGCGAATGCGCATCGTGCCGCAACTCCAGCACATCGCAGTCGCTCGCCGCGCGCACCACGTGCTCGCCCTTGGCATCGCCCACGCGATGCGACTCGATCGGCACATCAATGCCCGGCCGCACGCCAAGAATAATCTCTTTGAGCGTAATCGCCGTACCCGACGGCGCATCGATCTTGGTCACGTGATGCGTCTCCTCGATGGAAAACTTATAATCTTCTAGCTTCGCCAGTTCCGCCGTAAGCTGAAACAGCTTTTGCACCCCGATAGAAAAATTCGTACCGTAAAGCAATCCACCGCCGCGCTGCACAGCGAGCGCCTTCAAGTCGTTGAGCTTTTCATACCAGCCGGTAGTCCCGACCACGATATGCCCGCCCAAAGCCAGCACCGCGCGCATATTTTCCGCGGCCGCTTCAGGAGCGGTGAAGTCGATGACGACATCCACGCCCGCCAGGTTGGGAGCCGTCAACGCCGAAGCATGCGGATTGTCGTTGATGTCGAGCGCGCGCACGCCGTGGCCGCGCTCCCGCGCCACTTCGGCAACGAGCGAGCCGGTTTTCCCCTTGCCCAGAACCAGAATCAGCATGAAGTACAGCTCCCAGCTTCTAGCTTCTAGCCACTACCCCGAAAAACTGCTAACAAACATTCGCGGCGGCCCCCCACCCCTTCCGCACGAGACGTTAAAGCGATGGGGCGCCTAGACAACAGCTAGAAGCTAGGAGCTAGAAGCTAGAAGCTGTTTCCTCGCTTCCACGTCGAAGATCTCCGGATCGGGCTGTTTAAAGAACGCCGCGTGCAGCGACCGCACCGCCTCGTCTGCATCATCCTCTTCGATCATGAAGCTCATGTTGATCTCGCTTGCGCCCTGCGAAATCATGCGCACGTTGATGTGCCGGATGGCGTTGAACACCTGCGCGGCCATACCGTTCTGGCCGCGAATATCCTCGCCCACCATGCAGATCAGCGCCTTCTTGCCTTCCAGCGTCACATCCGCCAAGGTGCGCAGGTCGGCGGCAATCTCCGGCAGGCTGGCGTTCGAGTCTACGCTCAGCGACACGGAAACTTCGCTGGTCGAAACCATATCCACGGCACACTTATGCTTGTCGAAGACGGCGAATATCTTGCTCATGTACCCGTGCGAAAGCAGCATGCGGCTGGCCACAATGTCCATGATGGTCAACTTCTTCTTCACCGCGATGGATTTGAACGGGCTCTTGCAGTGCGGCGCCATCGAGACAATGCGCGTACCCTCGCACGCGGCGTTGCGGCTGTTGAGCACCAGCACGGGAATGTTCTTTTTCACCGCAGGCAGAATCGTCGCCGGGTGCAGCACCTTGGCGCCGAAGTAGGCCAGCTCCGCCGCTTCCTCAAAGCTGATCACCTTCACGCGCAACGCGTCCGTGCACACGCGCGGATCGGCAGTCATAATCCCGTCCACGTCGGTCCAGATTTCGATGGTCTCGGAATCGAGCGCGCCGCCCACCAGGGCGCCCGTGTAATCCGACCCACCACGGCCCAGCGTCGTCGTCAGCCCCGCTTCGTTCGACGCGATAAAGCCGCCCATCACCGGAACCTTGCCCAGGCCAAGCAGCGGCAGCAGTTTTTCCTGCGCGCGCTTTTCGATGATGTCGTCAAGCGGCGCCGCCTTTTGAAACTCCGAGTCCGTGACGATAACTTCGCGCGCATCCACATGCGCCGCGTCCAGGCCGCGCTCGCGGAAAGCCGCGGCCACGATACGGCTCGAAAGCCGCTCGCCGTAGCTGACAATCAGATCGGAAATGCGCGGCGTGAGCTCGCGAATCGCCGCCAGGCCGCGCAGCACTTCATCGAGCGTGGCGAATTTTTCTTCGATCGTGCAGGCCAACGCTGCGCAATCGGCCGCGTCCTTCACCAGGTCCCTCGCCGTGTCGCGATGCCGCGCGCGCAATCGCGAACTGATGGCCAGTGCTCCGGCGCGATCGCCCTGCGCCGCCGCGGCCGCCGCCTTCAATAGATAGTCGGTCACCTTTGCCATGGCGCTCACCACCACCACGGGGCTCTTGCCCAGGGCCACGCGCCCGGCCACAATTTCCGCGGTGCGCCCAATTGCCGCCGCGTCCTCCACCGAGGTGCCACCAAACTTCATCACTACTAGCTTCATGCGAAATCCCAAACTAGCTTTCAGCCGTCAGCCTTCAGCTATCTCGTTTCTACCGCGGGCTCCCGAAGTCTACGCAGGAAATTGCTTCCTCGCCCGCTCGGCCTAAAGACCCATGGTCAGCCAATTCAGCCCACCACCCGCACAACGAGCTAAGAGCTGACGGCTGACAGCTGAGAGCTGTTTTCCAATTTCCCTATGCTCACCAGCATCTCGGCATTCAAAATTGTTGCGCCCGCCGCGCCGCGCACCGTGTTGTGCGAAAGCAACACAAACTTCCAGTCCAGCACATTGCACGGACGCAGCCGTCCCACCGTCACTGCCATGCCGTTGCCGCAGTTGCGGTCCAGCCGCGGTTGCGGCCGGTCATTCTGCCCCGTCCATCCCACGGGCTGCGCGGGCGCAAACGGCAATCCCAGCCCGCCCAGCGGATTGAACTCCGCCCACGCCGCCAGAATGTCCTCGCGCGTCACTTCCCTGCCCAGCTTTTTGCCGAGCTTAATTGACACGCACTCCGTGTGCCCGTCCACCACCGGCACGCGATTGCAGTGCGCCGTAACCCTTGCATGGAGCGGGGCCACGGAGCTGCCTTCAAGATGGCCCAGCAGCTTCAGCGTCTCCGCCTCCATTTTTTCTTCTTCCCCGCCGATAAACGGCACCACGTTGTCGAGAATGTCCATCGACGCCACGCCGGGGTACCCCGCGCCACTCACGGCCTGCATCGTGGTCACAAAAATCGTCTCGATCCCGAAGCGTTCCTCGATCGGCTTCAGCGCCATCACCAGCCCAATCGTCGAGCAGTTCGGATTGGTCACAATGTAGCCGCCCGACTCCTTGCGTGACGGCTGCTCTTCGATCAGGTGCAGATGATCGGCGTTCACTTCAGGAATCACCAGCGGCACGTTGGGCGCCATGCGGAAGGCGCTCGAATTCGAGATCACCGCGCAACCCGCCGCGGCAAACTTCGGCTCCATCTCGCGGGCAATCGCCGCGTCTACGCTGGCAAACACAATCTTCGGCGCGGCATCCGGCTCCGCCGGCGACACCACCATCTTCGCGATCCGCTCCGGCAGCGGCGTGTCCAAACGCCACTTGGCCGCCTCGCCATAAGCCTTTCCACTCGAACGGTCGCTGGCCGCAATCCAGGTCACCTCGAACCAGGGATGGTTTTCGAGCAGTTGAATATAACGCTGGCCGACCATTCCAGTCGCGCCCAAAATGCCTACAGGAATTTTCGTTTTCATTGTCGCCTGCTTGTTGAATCCCTCACCGCGTTTTTCGCCCGGCACGAGTGAAACCTGATCGCCTCCAGGAGCCGATCCAGCTCCGCTAACTCCGCTAACCCCGCCAGCTCCGCTTGTTTCTTTCTAGTGTACAAGAGGACGAGTGTACGCGCAGCCGTCGCCGCGTCCGCGAGCGATGGCGGAATCCACTCCCGCATTCGATTACGCCGCGTCCTGCGCTTCATTCCTCGACGCGTACCGCGCCGATCCCGAGATCAACCGCATGCTTGTTGAGATCTTCGGCTACTGACTCCCGAATGTTGCGTTCGCAAAATATCTAAACACACATCTGGTCATCCTGAGCGGAGTCCGCCGCGGCGGCCGCAGTCGAAGGACCTGCATTTTCGACGCCGGTCTCGCCTCAATGTCGGGGTGCCCCAGGTCTCGATTTTCAGACCTGGGAAACTGGGTGCCGGGGTGCCCCATCCTTTCGGCAATCTCATCGCCGAAAGGGTGGGATAGCACGAACTCCATCAGCCCGATTTATAAAATCAGTGCCAGACGTCAGACCATCGCCGCCAGCACCGCCTCAGTGAACTGCGTCGTCCCCGCCGTCCCGCCCACGTCGCGCGTCAAAGCCCGGCGCTCGCCGTACACCGCTTCCAGCGCCTTCTGCGCCTTGTCCGCCGCCGCCGTTTCATCCAGATACCGCAGCATCAAAATCGCCGACTGCAACAGCGCCGTCGGATTCGCCACGTCCTTGCCCGCAATGTCCGGCGCCGATCCGTGCACCGCCTCGAAAATCGCGCAGTCCACGCCGAGATTCGCCCCCGGAGCCAGTCCCAACCCGCCCACCAGCCCCGCGCAAAGGTCGCTCACAATGTCGCCGTAGAGATTCTCGAGCAGCAGCGTGTCGTATTGAAACGGATTCATCACCAGCTGCATGCAGGTGTTGTCGATCAGGTGCTCGCCATAAGTGATGTCCGGGAAACTCCTCGGCCACCTTCCGCGCGCAGCGCAGAAAACAGCCCGTCCGACAGCTTCATGATGTTGGCTTTGTGAATGGAGTGAATCTTCTTGCGCCCATGCTTGCGCGCGTATTCGAAAGCGAACCGCGCGATGCGCGTCGATCCCTTCTCCGTAATCACCTTGATGCTTTCCACCACGCCCGGAACCACCTCATGCTCCAGCCCCACGTACTCGCCCTCGGTGTTTTCGCGCACAATCACCAGGTCCACACCCGGATATTTCGTATCGAGGCCGGGCAGATTGCGGATGGGCCGCAGATTCGCGAACAGATCGAATTTCTTCCTCAGCGTGACATTGATGCTCTTGAAGCCGCCGCCGATCGGCGTCGTCACCGGCCCCTTCAGCGCCACGCGATTCCGTTCGATCGATTCATAAAGCGCCGCAGGAA
>CAWHNV010000088.1:0-4584 GCA_963830785.1 uncultured Acidobacteriota bacterium | reverse complement strand
TAAGTCGGCAAGTGAGCGAGTCGGAAGAAAACGCCGTGGCCCTTCCAGTTCGCGGCTCGATTACTCCTGAACGACTGCAAGAAGTATCAGGGCACGACTTCATCTGCATGAGCCCCGGGACGACAACTCAGGATCTGGAACGCCGAGTGCATGAGCTTCTGCTGCCGCAAGCCCGTACCTCTCTGTGCGTGTCGAATCACTTGCAGCTTCTTATCAAAGATTCCCAAGCCTGAGCGCCGGCCGGTTTGCGACCATTCTTATAAGACAGTCGGGATCGGACGTTGAACGTCCCCCAGTCACGTTTCGGCACGGAGGCTCACACTGCTTCTCGCGGAACAGAGAAACACACGTCTTGACCATCCTCGCGTCTAGAAGTGTTCCAGCCTGCCCCTCAAGCTCAGCGAGCACAACCTCCAGCTCCAATGCCGGCCTATACGAACGGGCGGATATCATCGCGTCAAACACATCGGCAATCGCCAGAACCCGCGCCATAGGCAGAATCTCATCGCCTCTCAAACCTCTCGGGTAACCCGAGCCGTCCATGCGCTCGTGGTGTTGCAAAACCGCCTCGGTAATCGGCCAGGGAAACCGTATGTCTTTCAATATGGCGTGACCAGCCTCGGCATGTAACTTCATTTGAAAGAACTTCCTCCGCGTCCAGCCGTCCCGGTTTGTTCAATATTTCTCGAGAAACGGTCATCTTCCCGACATCGTGAAGAAGAGATGCCACGCGCAATGCCTGAACGTGCTCTTCATCCCATCCCATCTCGCCGGCAAGGTCACAAGCGATCGAGGCCACGCGGACTTGGTGGTCTGCGATATCCCGGTCGTACGCCTCCATAATCGAAGCCAACGTACCCACGACCCCCGGCAGAGTTTCTCTGAACTCGCCCTGTGTGTTTCGAGGTGCGTGGTACGCCTCCGTGCGTCGCTTCCGTTCGAGAACTGCACGGCGGCATTCGTCGATCTCCGCAAGAACTATTGCTTCTTTGGATTGGGCTCGAAATTCCTTATGCCGGTTGGCAGCCGAGGTGTCGAATAAATTGCCTATCAATACAAAACTCCTTTTTAATGACGCAGTAGTGCCTGGACGCGGATCGTGGATCCGGATCGTGGATGCGGGTCGCGCCAGACAAATCCGGATGCGCCAGCGTCGCATCACTGCGATCGCAAAAATCGCAGAAATCTCTTAGCTGTTCCGTCTGCCGGGCTACTAATACTTGGATCGACCCTTTGCTATGCAATCCGCGCACCAATCTGGCCCTTCCGCAGTCCGAAATACCGATCCATTTCATCTGGTTCGACTTAGACACCACGGCCGAGCTCGAATAAAGACAGTTCGAGCTTCTTCGCCCGCTCCTGGCTATGTAATTTCTTCAGGGTGAGTGTTTCTTACACAGTAGAAACGGGCGATGCGGGGCCATTCTGCCTCGTCGTGGTCGAGACCGGCAGGGGGTTGCTGGCTCAACTTCCCGGGCCTACGCGTCTTTTTCCGCGGCATGATACTCGCGGCGGATACACTTCAGATCTACCGTTGGCTTGGGATACTGCATCTTCAGCGATTCCAAATGCTCCACAACAATGCGCGCGATCGCCAGGTTGCGAAACCATTTGTGGTTGGCGGGGATCACGAACCACGGTGCATGGGAGGTGCTGCAGCGGCAGAGCGCTTCTTCGTAGGCGGCGATGTAATCATCCCAACAGGCGCGCTCCTTGTAGTCGGCCTCGCTGATCTTCCAGTGCTTGCTGGGGTCGTCGAGCCGCTCCTTGAAGCGCTTGAGTTGTTCTTCTTTGGAGATGTGCAGGAAAAACTTGAGAATCTGCGTTCCGTTCGCGGCCAGGTTTTGCTCGAAGTCGTTGATCTCGTCGTAACGCCGCGACCAAACCGCATTCGGCACGAGATTGTGCACGCGGACGATCAGAACATCCTCGTAATGCGAGCGATTGAAGATGACCACTTCGCCGCGCGCAGGCGCGGCGTTGTGCGCGCGCCATAGAAAGTCGTGCGCAGCCTCCACCGCGGAGGGCTGCTTGAATGCCGCCACGCGGCACCCCTGCGGATTCATCGCGCCGAGCACGTGGTTGATCACGCCATCTTTTCCGCCCGTGTCCATAGCCTGCAGGCAGATGAGCAGCGAATGGCCGTGCTCTGCGTAAAGCAGGTCCTGGAGCTCTCGGAGTTTCTCCTGATAATGAGCGATCTCTTTTGCCGCGGACTTGTGGCTCTTGTGTCCGTCCGTGAAGGCGGGGTCCATCCTCTTGAGTTTCACTTTGGATCTCGGCGCAACTTTGAACCGTTCCATGGTTTTCATTTGTTTCTCCATTCCGAACAACCAGGCAGCCGGCTATTCCTGTTCCGCAGTGACCGCGAAGATCGCAATCCAATTCCGCTCGTCCGCAACTTTGCACCACATGGATGCAATCGTGTCCGCTTCAAACTGCGGCGTCGAGTAGAGCAGGATCTGATACTGTTCACGCGCGGCATCCTTGATGTACTCGATTGCCGCCTGAGATTTGGCGGCAACCGGCAGAATGCGGGTGCCATCGTGAATCATGTTGCCTTGTACCAATTCAAATCCCCAGCGTAGCGGAATCTCAGTCGCCTTCCCGTTTGCAAAGAACAGCTCGCAGGTTGCGGCTACTTCTTCCGCTTTGCCGATCATGGGATATCCCAATGGCAGAGAGATGCCGCCCAGGATATGGAGCCGCGTCGAGCGCTGCGCAATCGGAATCTCCAGTGGGAATCGATCGCCGGCGACGAGTGGCCGAACGTGCCGCTCCACAAGCGCGGGACGAAACGGAGCGCCGGCCAGCCGGATTTCGTCTGCGCCTTGCCGCCACAGTTCGAATTTCGATCCGGTTCGCGCCCATTGATCCGCGGCGCGCACGGTGGGCCAATACGTTTGCATGGCCGCTTCAAACGCATTCCACGCTGCACCATTCGCGGCCAATGCGCCGTCGAGCGGAACGGGCGTGAGGGTGCTGCGATTCGCCCATGGAATGCGGCGCAGCGGAAGGATCTTCGGCGTGGGCTCAACGGGCGCAAACTGCGGACGCCCTTCAAACAGCCGCTTCAATTCCGCACAGACTTCGGG
Source organism: uncultured Acidobacteriota bacterium (assembly GCA_963830785.1). Classification (GTDB taxonomy): domain Bacteria; phylum Acidobacteriota; class Terriglobia; order Terriglobales; family Acidobacteriaceae; genus Telmatobacter. Next base: position 1,489 of record CAWHNV010000088.1, on the reverse strand, counting down.
CCGCGGCTCGCGCGATTCCGTCACCGCACCGGACTCGAGAATTCCGTCGTGCATTTCCGGATCATCGCGCGTGTATTGCCTCAGATCCTGCCACGACCAGAACGATGTCCCGGCAACTTTTTCTTCGCGCTCGAGTTTCAGGAGCATGTTCACAGTGTCCTGCATTTCGGGCAGTCCCTGGCCGATGGCCCTGCCGCCCCACTCTGTGAACGTGAGCGGCTTGCCGGGGCCATAGAGGTCCGTCTCCTTTTCGAATTCGGTCACATTGAATGTGTAAAGGTGCCGGTCAAAGAAGTCCATGCCGGCCTCTTCGTACATTGGCTTGGTAATTATCGCGCCGCGATCGTTTGCGGATGAGACCAACCGGTGCAACGGGTCGATGGCGTTGCAGCGCCGCTTGCCCTCCGACAGGAATTCCGTCGTAAGGGAGCATTCATTTGCCAGCAACCACGCAACTACGCTGGGCGAGTTCCAATCGCGCCGGATGGTTCGCTCCAGGATTTCGTAGCCGAGCTCCAGTTCGCTGCGCGGCAGAGTGCGAAAGTCCACCTGCCAGAATCCAGGTTCTTCGCTCACCATCAGGCCGAATTCATCGGCAAGTTGCACAATGTGCCGGTCGTGCGGGTAGTGAACGAGGCGCACAAAATTGCAGCCAAGGTCCTTGATCATTCTCATGTCCTGGCGCTGCTGCGCGCGCGTCAGCGTAAAACCCTGGTCCTTCCACATGTCGTGGCGGCACACTCCGTGCAAGATGCAACGGTCGCCATTCAAGCGGAACTCGCGGCCGGTCGCCTTGAATTCGCGAAATCCTGTGCGGCAGACCCAATGATCGACGGCATCGGCGGACTTGAGCGACGCTTCAAGACGATAGAGATCTGGAGTGGCTGGCGACCATAGCGCCGGATTGTCAACGTCGAAGGTAAACTCCACGGTCCCTGCGCCAGGCGGCAGCTTCGTCACTTGCGTCGCGTGCGCTGCTTCCGCGTGGCCCCTTCCCATTTGGTTTCGGATCAGGTGCAGCGTGATCTCGGCGCTAACTGACGTAGCGCTTGAAGTCATGACCTGCGCCGTGCATCGCGCCTTCGCGAAATCGCCGGTGAGCGTGTATGCCAGGCGGACATTGTCGATGAACGTCGCGGGGCGCATCTCCACATAGACGTCGCGAATGATTCCGCTGGACGCCTCCCAGCCAGGATTCACGCCGAGGGCGATCGCGTCTGTTCCCGAGCCGTCAGCGAACGGCACCAGGTCAGCGAGATCGAGCGAAATTGAATTCGTGCCTTCTCTCGTGTGCGGTGTGAATTCAAACTCGTAAGGCGTGTACGGCCCCGTCGCGCCAAGGGCGATGCCATTGACCGATATCCGGCCGTAATAATTGATGGCCTCGAAATGCACAAAAGCTCGTGTGCCCGGGGCGAGCTTTGGCAGGGAGAACTTGCGCTTCAGCTGAGATTGTCCAATAGGCCGATTGGAAGACGGCACAGAAATA
>CAWHNV010000087.1:0-24132 GCA_963830785.1 uncultured Acidobacteriota bacterium | reverse complement strand
TGAATGCCTGGCCGGAACGCATCAGGAAGGATCCGGACGTTTGCCAATTGCCCAGAGTCCATGCCAGCGGTCCGTGTGTGAGCCAATGCTCGCCCTTTCCGAAGGGCAGGTTGTACACGCCGCTAACGTTGAACTCCTGCGGGGTATTGAATCCGCAGATTCCATAATCGAGCGAGGTGTTGAAGAAGTCCTCGATGGGATCGCCCAGGTCACCGTTTTCTGCGTTAAACCAACCGTTGCTTGTCGACAGGCACTTCGACCAGGTATATGCCACCAGCGCAGACAGGCCGCTCGAAAAGTGCTGATGGTATGAGGCCTGCAGGGCGTTGTAGTTCGAAATACCGGTAGATTCGGCGTAGTGCCAACCGGTTGACGAAAACGGCAGGTACTCCGTCTGCTCCGCCTGGGTCGATGTCACCGGAGTGGAGCACTGCGCGGTGTTCTCGCAGAATGGCCCGACGGGCTCGTTGCCCTGGCCGGTAAAGTCCAGTCGCTGCGTCGAGCTGCCAACATAGGCCACCGAAGCTACAGCATTCGGGCCCAGTTGCCGCTCAACGTCGAACTGCCATTGCTGCGACCGCGGATTGGAGTAGTGTGGATCGTTGGTGTAGCTCGTGGTCGACCACGGAGTGGGATTCACCACGGGGTTAGACAAACCGATCGCGTCCTCAAACGACGATCCAGAGTATCCGGCAGTCGAGGCGCCACAGGACGCCAGCGAATTGCAGATCGGGAACGTGGTGCTGCTCGGCGTGGCCCCGATGGGAGCGTTGTTGAACGTGTCGGTCACTCCACTGGTAAACGGCCAGAGCGATCCCTGCAGTGTGTTTTGCACCCACTGGCTGCGCGCGCTCATGGTGTCGTAGTACCAGCCGTACCCCACGCGGAGAACCATCTTAGGAGTAAATTGCCATGCTACGCCGAGGCGCGGGCCAACATTGTCTTTAATGGCCCCAGCCACGGGTTGCTTCGCAGAGAAAACGATCGATGTGTTGTCCGCGACGGCCGACAGTCCATTCGGAATGCAAGGGGGAACTGCCGGCGAACCGCAACCGGTAGCATAGGCCGGGTTCGACGCGGAACCTTGAATGATGTATTCACGATCGGGCAGATCCAGCGCATTGAAGGTCTGCCCGTCGCCGGAAATGTTCGCCACGGCAGGGAGAAAATCGTAGCGCAGGCCAAGGTTGAAGGTGAGGTTGGGCCGCGCGTGCCATTCGTCCTGAACATAGCCGGCCCAGCTCTGCACCCTCAAATGGATCACATCGTATTTCGGCAAATCGGCAGTGTAACCGGAAGGCAGGTCCAGCAAAGCCGATGCCAGAGCATTTCCTTCGGCGCCCGAGCAGGTAAAATTCCCGGAACTGTTCGTCGGGCACGTCTGGCTCGTGCTGTAAGTGAACTGAGAGTACAAATTCGACTGGAATCGCTGCTCGTAAATATATTGCAAGCCGGCCTTCAGGTTGTGCCTGCCGTGTATCCACGTGATACTGCCGGTGCCGCTTCCGATCGGATTGCCCCGCAGCTCAGGTCCGATGTTGCCCATATTGGGATAGCTGGATGGGCTCAGATACACGCCTTGCGTCGTATCGAGTCCGGAAAGCCCCGCGGTGGTCTCCGGCGTGTAGCCCGCGGAATTGGTGGGGTTGATCTGATAAGGTTTCGAGTTGTATCCGCCGTGAACGTCAAGAATCAAATCCGGCGTGAAGGCGTGGTCCCACCCGCCGCCATAGTTCCACGCATGATATGAAGTGGGACTTATCGAGGTGGTGCCCGCAACGATTCCCGTGTCCGTATCCCAGAACATCGATGTGCGCCCCCAAAGGGTGTCCTTATTCCCGAGATGCTCATCGATGCGCACATTCATGTTTTCAGAATCGTCGGTCGTCAGGCGGCTATCCAGACAGTTGTCAACGTTGGTTGCGTAGTTCGGAGTGAACAAGCACACCGCGGCATCTTGCTTCGTGTAGGCCGACGCCAATGCCGCCACTTTGGAGTCGATCAGTCCCGCAGGAAGCACATTGCAAGGCGTACCGCCTGACACCTGCTGACCATAGCCCACTGAGCCGAAAGCGGCGCCAGGATTAAGCAGCGGCTCCGGGGTGGGCGCCTGGCCGGCGATGCCGACCGTGTTTGACAAGCAAGTGAACGGCACGGCGGAGCTGGCGCCCGACTCTGCGAACGGGTTGTAGAGCTGATTCGGCGTAATTGCAGTTTTCGAGCTGTTCACTGTTCCGATTAGTTCAGGAGACACTTCGCCGCTGAAGTCTCCACTCAGCTCCTGGCTGGTGGGAGTGATGGCGAAGGAATTGCTCGGCTTCGAATAGCGCCAGCCTTCGTAGCCGGCGTAAAAAAATGTTTTGTTCTTGAAGATAGGTCCGCCGACGGTGGCGCCGAATTCATTCTGCGAATAGCCAAGCGGCGACACTGGAGTAGCTGAAAGCACCGAAGCAGGGATCGTGCCTGCGGCTACTTCGGCGGCGAGCGCAGGACATTGGGCTGCGTTACAGAATCCGCTGAACGGGTTCCGGGCGTCGAAAATCTGGCTCCTGGCATACTCCCAGGCCGAACCATGAAAGTTGTTCGTGCCGCCCTTGGTCGCCAGATTCACCACGCCGCCCAGCACCCCTCCGTACTCGGCATCGCTGTTGTGCGACTGAATCTTGAATTCGTCGATCGTGTCCTCGATCGGCAGGTAGGCATAGGCCGAGATGCGGAAATCGCTGTTGATGATGCCATCGAGAAAATACTCGGTGGAGCGGTTCACCTGCCCGTTGATTGAAACTTTGTACGTCACGGTTCCGGGAATCCCGATCATGGTGCCGTCGCCCGATCCCACGCCCGAAGATTGTGCCGTAGAGATAGGGGTCACGCCCGGCTGATCGATCTCAGTTTCAGTAAAGTTGCGTCCGTTCATGGGCAGCGCCGCCACCATCTGCGGGTCCACCGTGGTGCCCAATTCCGCCGACGAGGTCTGAAGCTGCATCGCCTGGCCGGTCACTGTCACCGTCTCCTGCATAGCGCCGACCTGCATCGTCAACTTTTGCGTCACGATCTGGTTCACATCCAAAGTGAACACAGGCAGGGTGATGGTCTTGAACCCGGATTTCTCCACGGTCAAAACGTACGTGCCCGGCAGGAGATTGACGATCGTAAACGTACCGTCCTGGTTAGTTTGGATGGCGCTGACGATGTTGGTCTCCTGGTTGGCGACCTTCACCGAAGCGCCCTGAATGGTTTTACCCGTGGTATCGAGCACGACGCCATTGACTTCGGCCGTTGTTGTTTGTGCAAGCAAACGTGAACTGGCGCAGAGCAATACCGCGACCAGCAATACGATTGATTGTTTCTTGAAAAGCATCTGAACCTCCATGAAAAAGTGTCGGTTTTTCCGCGCATCATGCGCGGACGGTAACCTGGGGTGCTCCCTTGCCGCGGGGCAAAACCCCCGTTGATTTGTAACTGTTTACATCATTCAACGCACCTCTTTTCTGTTGCTTGAGAGATGCGCCGCCCGTCGTTGCCAAGTCGCTCCAAACCCGCCCAGATCCCCGAACCGAACTTCGTTTTGCACGCGAACTGGGAGCAAAAACAAAGCTAGAGTTTTCGATGTAGCGTCGTGAGCCTTTACGTTATCGTTTTCGGAGATGTGCCTGAAACGCTCTTTTGACAGAGCGTGTCGATGCTACCCAGTCGCTAGGCAGGCTTGTCAAGTGACAAACCGTTTGTCACAAGATCAAACCTGTTGAATCTATTGAGTAGGAGTTTGCGCTTCGCCTTTGGCTTGCGAAACTTACGTGAGTAATTGTCTCTTCAAGAGGCATGAATTCGCCCCGGCAGTTTTCGAACCGTGAGTACCGAATGGGGACCGCGGCGGACCCTCGCACCCGACGCCCTGCTTACCTGGCAGCCCAGCCCCTCCAGCAATCCGGAATCACCAGTGAATGAGCTTCACACTCACTAATCTGGGTCGTAGAATCTCTACTCAAAGTCATTGGGACAGCAAGCTCAAACTCCGCCGAATTCAAGCCATCCCGCGCATGGAATTGGTGCAGACCAGCCAATTCCCTTCCCCATTCCTGCTTCCGTGCAGTAATCCTTCTGCCAGCCACCGTTCAATAACCTCCGTACCTAGGCCCAGGATCGCCGCCACGTCAGCAGCGCGAATCATGGCTGAGGCGGGACCGCAAAGCGGACAGCTAGCCGTTCCTTCGCCTGTGCGTACCACCGTCACCTCACGCCGTTCCACGCGAATCTCAGTCCGTCGCCAGCGCTTCAAGGCCGCGCAACTCCGGCAGATCGAAGTAGAGATGAAGCGTGCTGCGCGTGTTGTTCTGGCTATATTGCTCGCCTGCAGGCACATAAACCCGACGCCGCGTTGGCCGATCTCGAGCCTGCCCGCAAATATCAACTGCGCGACTACGGCGCGCCCTGGCAGTTTGCAAAAGCAGAAGCTGCGGCGGGGCTGCTCGACCAGGCAGCCGCCGACTACCGGCTCATTCTCGCGCATCCCGGAATCGAACCGACGTGGCCCGCCTACACGCTCACTCACCTTTACCTGGCGCGGGTTCTGATGCGGCAGAACAAGACCGCGGAGGCGCGCGCCGAATACGAGGCATTCCTTGACAGGTGGAAAAACGCCGACCCTGACCTGCCGCTTGCTCAGCAGGCGCGGCACGAGTACGTCACGCTGACGTCATCCCGGTAGGTCACAATCCTGGCGGTAACTCAATTCAAAGTATTCCTGCTAAGTTAGGAAGTTATCGAATGCTGCTGTTCGGAGAGTTTTCTTTGTGCATCCAGATGGGAAAACACCTATCCTGCCATTTACGGATATAACTTCGCCGCGGCAATCTCCGGATCGGCTTCTCCCGCTGAAACCATCAGCTTCTTCAACTGGTCGCGCAACTGGTCAGCGGTCTCGCGGTATTCTTTCCTGCCGGCAAGGTTCACCAGCTCATGCGGATCGTTGCGCTGATCGTAGATCTGGTATTCGTGATAGTTCGTGCTCGATGGTTGGCTCGTTGCGCCCGTCGGATCAGCGATGCAGTAGGTCCAGTCCCTGGTGCGGATCGCGCGCCCCGTCATCGATTCGCTGACCTGAATCAATTCCGCATTCGGCCACGCCGCTCTTGACTTGGCGTCGTGAACCAACGGAAGAAAGCTCTTGCCCTGCATGGAATCCGGAATTGTCACGCCGGCCGCGTCGAGCAGTGTGGGTGCAATCCCCACAATGCCCACAACCTCCTGAATGACCCGGGCGCTTTCGAATCCCGGTCCGTCGATTAGAAGCGGCACGCGCAGAGAGCTGTTATGGGTGCTGCGTTTGTACTCCTGATTGCGAGTCATGAAGTGGCAGCCGTGATCGCTCATAAAAACGAAGATGGTGTTGTCGGCAAGACCTTCCTCTTCGAGGATTTTGCGAATGCGTCCGACCGAGGCGTCGATGCTTTCGCACGCGCCATAGTAATCGGGCAGTTGCTCATGCCAGTCGCCCGGTAAGCTGCGCAGATCCTGCGGCACATAGGCGTTGATGAAGCGCTCGGCAGAACCTTTGGGGCCAACCATGCGGTGCAGATCGTTCTGCTGGTGGGGTTCGAGCTGCGAGATCATGAGGAGGAACGGCTTCTCCTGTTTCTGGCGCAGGAACTTTTCCGCGCGATCAGTGAGAAAGTCAACCCGATATTCATCCTTGAATTCGATCGGATTGTTATCGCGGTCCCAGATGGTTCCTTCATAGGGATGGGTGGAAAACTCCAGTGCATTGGAGGCTTCCCAGAGATCGAGAAAACCGCCGCGATGTTCCTGTTTCACGGGGCCGCGGCCTCCGCCTTCGGCTTCAGTGCCGGGAGCAAGGTGCCATTTGCCAATGTAATTTGCTGTGTAACCCGCCTTGCGCAACTCCGTGGCGAGGGTGGGTAAGTCTTCTCTGAGACCGAGGCCGTTGCGCCAGACTCCGGTGCCTGTCGCATAGCGGCCGGTGAGCAAAACCGAGCGCGACGGGGCACAGACGGGCTGGTTGGTGACGGCATGGGAGAAGTTTGTTCCCGCAGCAGCCAGCGCGTCAAGGTTTGGGCTGTGGGTGGAACTGTTCAAACCGTTGGCACCCACAAAATCCCAGCGAAATTGGTCAGAGTGATAGATAACGATGTTGGGCAGCGGTTTCTGCGCTGCTGGCGGACTTATGGCATCGTTGTTGGTCTGCGCAGATATGGGATGAGTTGCTGCCACACCCGCCTGTGCAACAGCAGCCGCCGTCCCGACTAGAAAGTTCCGTCTATTGACCGTCAAATTCGGCTCCTGACATTGAAGTCTAAATGCCCGGGCCTGGATCAGAAATAGTACTTCAGGCTCAATTGAATCTCGCGCGGATCGTTGGGATTGTCGCGCGTCGAGCTGATCGACGCGAAGGTGTTCGGCGTTGTAAAAGTCAGATTGCCGGGTTGAGAAAAGTTCGGAGTGTTGGTCAGGTTGAAGACCTCGGCGCGAAATTCGAAATGCGTCTCGGCTACCGCTGGAAATTCCCGGAACATAGACAGATTCAATCTGCGATAGGGAGGCCCACTGACCTGGGTCGGACTTCCGCCCAGGTTAGCCGGGCTGGCGGACGTGGCTGTGGCCGCAGGTGGATTGGCAAATGCGGATGGATTCAGGAATTGCTGCGCATTGTGGCTGCCCGCGTAAGGACTAACTCCCGCGACTAACAAGGCGTTGCAACCCAGGCCGGCAGCATTGGTGGTGGTGCAACCAACGGTCTGGGGTTGACCATCCTCCGCCGTAAGAATGCCATTGAAAGACCATCCTCCGGCAATCCATGCAGCGGGCCCGGCGGTCAGCCAGCGCTGACCGTTGCCAAAGGGAAGCTGATAGATTCCGCTGGCATGAAGAATTCTTTTCGCGTTGATGTCGCAGAGGGCATAGTCGGCAGCCATGCCCATGCCTGCAACGTAGGGGGCTCGATAGCCGCCGATATTATTGTCGAGCAGATCGCGGGTATCGCCCATGCATTTTGACCACGAATAGTTGGCGAGCAACCTGAACCCGGCGCTGAAGCGGTGCTCCGCATTCACCTGCAGGCCGTTGTAACTTGTTTCCCCGGCTCGCGCAATAAAGGTTCCACCCGTGGCGAAGTCCGGGAAAAATGAGTTAGCCTTGTAATTCGCCGACGGCGGCAAAATAGTGTTAACGGTATTCGTGTTGACCCCGCCAACCTGCACATGTCGCGATGCCGTACCAACATACCCGGCTTCAAGAACAGTGTTGGGCGTCAGTTGATATTGCAACTGCAGGTTGTAAGCCTCCGCATAAGAGGTCTTCGCGTTGCGCGGCTCTCCCAAAAGCGAGAGGCTCGTGTTCGATGAGGCAACGGCAGTCGCGGCAGTCAGCGGCACATTCAGCAGTCCGTTCTGCAACGTTCCAACGGAGTTCGTCGGTGTGAGCGGGGTAACCGCGTTGCTGTCGCTATAGGAGGTCGTGATCTGGAAGGGGAAATTGACGTAGTTGCTAACGCTGAGTCCGTGATTCTCGTTGCCCTGGTAGAAGATGCCGAATCCACCGCGAACAACCAGCCTGGGCATGGTCTGCCAGGAGAATCCGACGCGCGGCGCAAAGTTGGTTTTCTGCGCCAGTACCAGGCTATCTCCGTTTATCGGAGTAAAAGCGATGCCGTCCTTTGCCAGCAATGCCTGAAAAGCCGCAGGCACATTCGCCACCTGCGATTGAGGGATATAGAAGGTGGAAGTGTTGTTTGGCGCGAGGCCCGTTTGTGCGGGCACTACATTCGCGAAATGACCATTCGACTCCTCAGGCGCTCCGATGAAATCCCAGCGCAAGCCGAGGTTAAGGGTAAGTTTCGAAAGCGCGCGCCAGTTATCCTGCACATATGCGCCGAAGACCGGGCGCACCAGATGGAATGCGGGCGGGAAGTTAGAGGCGCTTAGCGCTTCGGCCGCGCCTACATCGTTTATGCCGTTGGTCACAGTTGCGTTTTCAGGGTTGATTACGAACTGCGCGCGGTCGGTCGAAGTATCGGTTGAATTCACGACGGAAGTGTAGATGCCGTTGTTGGTAAAGCTGCCGCGCGGGGTGGTCGGCGTCAGAGTCGGAAAGACAATGTACTGATACTCGGTTCCCACCCGAAGCTGATGGTGCCCCAGATCGATGGAAAGATTTTCCGAAACCTGGAAGATATCGCTTGCCTTGCTACTGGGCAAAGTGCCTGCCGCGCCCATGGCGGAGAGAATTCCATAGTTGAGCGTTGGCAGCCCTCCATTGGTCGGGATCTGCGGAATTCCTTGAATGCCGTACTGCGCCGGAATCCCCAACACATTGGCGTCGTACTGAATGCGCAAATCGGCAACGCGGCTGTAGCCGGCGCGCACTTCAAGTACAAGTCTCGGCGTGAATATATGGGTCTCGTCGATGGCTTCATTCTGCGACTCAGTCCAGCCGGTGCCAGGACGGGACGCGCCCCCATCGGCAACTCCCACAAACGGGCTGGGCTGGAACTGATTGTTGTAGTCGTAGCTGTAGCGGGCGAACGCCGAATCCTTCGCGCTGAATATCTGATCGAGACGCAGATCGAAACTGTTAATGCCCGTGGTGGCCCTCGGACTGGTTGTGTAGTTATTGGTCAATGCGGCCGACGTTGGAGTGGGATACAGATCGAGCAGAGCAACTGCATCGGAGTTGATCCGCGTGGAAGGCACCTGGTTCATGAGTGCTTCAGCGGCGGCGCCGGTAAAGTTGGTCATACTCCCAATCGAGCCGTTATAAAACGGATCGCGCACGTCTCCGGTGCCTGTGGCAGTTAGTCCGGTCACGGGATCGGTCACGTTCGCGGTCACGGGTCGGCTGGTCGCGGGATCGAAAACCGTCCCGCTGGGAAATACGCGCCCCAGCAGGTCCGTCCTGGTGCCGGTTTGCAACGAAATCAGATCCTGCAGATTGGTGAATCCACTTTTATTTTCCGCGGCCGTGGGCACGGTTTCGGTAAACGTCTTTCCCTGAACGATCCGAGTTCCCTGATAATCGAAAAAGAAGAATGACTTATCGCGGCCGTTGTAAAAGTGGGGAATCAGAATCGGGCCGCCAAGTGTTCCGCCAAACTGATTCTGCCTGAACTCCGGTTTGCGCTGCGTGCTGAGAACGAAGTAGTCCTTGGCATCGAAGAAATCGTTGCGCAGAAACTCCCAAAGATCGCCGTGATACGCATTCGATCCCGACTTTGTAGTCACATTCAGAACCGCGCCTGCTGCATGGCCGAACTCGGCCGAATAGTCGCTGGTCTGCACGGTGAATTCCCGCAGCGCATCGGGTGGAGGCAGAATGACAAATTGGCTCTGGTTCACAAGGTCGGCAATGGCCACATTGTCATCCATGCCGTCCAGCAGATAATCATTCTGCGTGCGCCGCGATCCATTGGCCGTGAAGGAGCCGCTGGCCTGCAAATTGCGGCTGTCGTTCTGCGACATAGTTACGCCGGGAGATAGCTGCGCCAGGAACGCGGCATTGCGCCCATTCAGCGGGAGATCGTTGATCGCTCTCTGATTGACCAGTTGCTGAATGGAGGAAGTTTGCGTCTCCAGGATAGGACCGTTTGCGCTGACGTGAACCTCTTGTGTCACGGCGCCAACCTGCAGCTTGGGATTGATCTCGAGATGTCCCTGCACCGTGACTTCGATGTGCTGCTGGATCGAGGTCTCAAATCCTTGCTTGGCGATGGTCAATGTATACATTCCGATTTGCACCGGGCTGAAGGTGTAACTTCCGTCCTGGCCTGAAAGCTGTGTCAGCTTGCGTCCGGTTGCTTGGTCTTCAATGGTCAGGGACGCGCCCGGAACCGCCGCTCCCGTACTTTCGGTGACAGTTCCAACAATGGAACCCGTGTCCACCTGGGCTGCGGCGAATCCTTGCGACCAGGGCAGCGCGAGAAGTAACACGGCCAGGTAAACCACTTGCCTCACTTCAATGAACCTGGTGCACATTTTCCAATCATGCTTGCCTCTTGTATCCGTATTCACGTCAAGCATCATAAGAGTGGTCATCCCCCGTCTCCCTTCCTGTGATTGGATCTACCGGCATTGCTGTGTTCGCAAAGGAACGCGTTCGTCGCGCTGTTACGCTGCTGGCGCCCTGTTTTTTTGTCGATCGAATGGGAAGAATGCGCCGCCTTGGTTATGGCCGTTCGGTTCTATTGCGTTCCCGCAAGAAATACAAACTCGACGCTCATCGTTAACCTTAGAAAACACGATGTCAAGTCACAAATGCCTCAATGGCTGTTTATGAATATGGGGCGTTCTACAAGATCATTGGAATGTGAACGTTAACAGGTTTTGGAATCGAAAAATCACTTACAGCAACCGTCGAAGACCCCCTGCGCCCTCCAGAAGTTGCAGATAACCACCCGCTGATGATTCACCAGATTGAAAGCGGGGAGTTCGGTGGCAATGGAAAAAGCAACGACCTCGAAGACCACAAGCAAATCGCCGCTGGGTGCGATAAATTCCTGGATCGCTGCGGATTTCGCAAAGCCTTCCCAACCGCGGCGCATCTTTACAGCGCGCTCGGCGACAAATGCTACGAAAGCTGGCAACAATACCTTGAAAATGTGCGCATCTGCGATGAAGTTGACTTCGCTGCCATCAGCGGCTGGGAATCCATTGCGATCGAGAATCACTCCGGCATTGTCGACAATCTCCGTAACTTCAAGGGCAATTCCGAACTAATCGCCTCCAGTCTGCAACCCATCCGCCCAGTCGTCAAGCAACATAAGTTATGTTACGCATTCGGAGAAAGCGCTCTCTTCGATCTTTACTTACTCAACGACACTTCTCTACCTATCTCTGGCAGATTGCACTTTTCTATCATCGAGCCGGGAGGTAAGTCCACAGAACTGGCCTCATGGCCAGTGCCGCCTAACATCGCCGACCAACTCAGTTACACCATCCAGACAGCATTCGCCGCCCCAGTATTCTCTCGCAATGGCATTTATCGCTTCCAATTCAAGTGCGATGCAGCCCCGAAAGCTGACTTTACCCGCGACGTTTGGGTTATAAATACCCAACCAGGATTCGCGCGTAAATTTTCCATCGGCGTAAGTCGCGTATTACCTGCGGTCCGGCGACAGCTCTCTCAATTAATCGGCGTCGAAATTACGGAATCTTCAGCGCAAGAGCATTACGATCTCATCGTTTCCTCGGGCGTTGTCGCGGGGTCGATGCTGGATCGCACCATTGGGGATGAGACAGGATTGGAGATAATTCCAACCAGGAGTGCTCCATCGACGCCACAAGTTCCCGGGCAGATCGCGGAAGAAGTTCTCTCTGCCCTGCGAGCCGGAACTCCTCTGTTGGCTATCGCTCCGGATTTCAGCGCACCATTGCAGCAGAGATGGCTGGCGAACAGCATCGCTTTTCTTACCCGGACGAACAGATCGGTGCGTTAACGCGGTGGACTCGGGTCAGGGAGAAGTTTCGCCCAGGGGACTGAGCAGATGCGGACCATTGCCCTGGAGCTTGGCCACGCGCCAGGCCTTCATGTCTTGCGCAGGCCATGTACGCACTAGGTCGATTGGTAGCTGGGCGGTCTCAGCCGGCGCCAGCCATCGCGCATAGTCGTCTGGTTTGATAATCAGCGGGCACCGGTTGTGAAAGGGTTCCAGAAGTTCGTTGGGATCGGTAGTAATGATGCTGAAGCTCTCCACAACAATTTCGTTTTTTCGTTCGTCTTGGCCTTTCCATCGGTCCCATATGCCGCCAAAGGCGAAGAGTTGCTCGTCAGGCAGTGAAACCGCCCATGGTTTGCTGATCTTCTTTTTCTCCTCGTCCTTGGTCAGCGGCTCCCATTCGTAAAAAAAGTTGGCGGGGATCAGGCAACGGCGATGCTTCCACGGCTCACGCCATGCGCCGCTCGTCGCCAGCTTGTCGGCCCGCGCATTGATAGAACTGAAATTGGCTCTCGCCGTTTTCGACCAATAGGGCACCAGGCCCCACTTCATGAGCGCAAGCACACGGTCGCCGGTATCGCGGTCCAGCCGCACCACCGGTTGCACACTCTCAGGAGCAATGTTGTAAGAGGGCGCGAACTGGACTGCGTTGCTCTCGTAATACTCTTCGTTGAAGACATCGGTATCGCGCGTGCGAAACCACTCCGCGATCCGCTGCTTGTCTGCCCGGCGTCCGTAGCGGCCACACATAGCTTTAGTTTATTGATCCAGTCCGGCAAGTTTGTTGATTCAACCCAACTAGGTCCATGACCGTTTGAATTTATACCGATTTGTGTGCTCGAGGTCTCGATTTTGAGACCTGGGAAACTCGGATGCACAAGTACCATTCATGCGGTCAAAGATCAAGTTGATTGATTCAGCCCCGCTCGCGCCGGAGGCGCGGTGGACGTTAGCCCAGCACTTCTGTGTTGGGGAGGGCATCAAACACCTCGCCAGTCCCGTAGGGACGATGCAAAGTTGATAGAGCTGTTTCATAAATGGTTTCGTGAAAGGGCACGACTTCACTCGTGCCGATAGGCCCTCAAAATGAGGGCAGGCTTTAGCCCCAGCGCGATTCTTTCCTCGCGAAGACGTCTTCTTCCGCAGCCTGCCCGCCGGGGTGGCCCCGAAGGCCAGGTTGAATCAGCTTGGAGAACAAGTTCTGTAATAAGGGCCACGCTTTAGCCAGCCGCACAGCGGTGAGAGGAGAAAAGGACTTTTAGCCCCTGCTGATCTCAAACCATAAAATTAACAGCTTATATTTCAGTGAATTAGCACGAGCTTGCACACGGATTGGTGCAGGCAGGGCTTGCAGGTTGCTCGAGAAAAGGCGAATATAAGGCGAAACTATTGCGCCATGCCCGCCGCCTCCGCAATCCGCCTTCAAATAGAGTCCGCCCTCGCCGCCAGGATTCCTTCCGCACTAACGCCCGCGCCAAGGATCATGCGACCTGTCGCGGCCACGGGAATCGGCGCGCTCGATGAGGTCCTGCGCGGCGGCCTGCCCGTCGGAGCGTTGACAGAACTCGTGGGTCCGGAGTGCTCCGGCCGCACCTCGGTTGCGCTCAAGTTCGTGGCCGGCCTGACGCAAGCTGGGCGCGTGTGCGCGTGGATCGATGTTTCGAACGCGCTCGATCCAGCTTCGGCCGCCGCGGCAGGCGTGGATCTCGAGCGTTTGTTGTGGGTGCGGTGCGGGACAGCAAAATCCGCAACGTCGCACCCACCTCAGAATTTTTCCTTGCCGGAAAAATATCTAACGCCCGCGCCCGCGAAGAAAGGACTGCATGGCGGGGGCTGCGGCGGTCACCCGCGTGGCGAGGTCAAGGGACTCGCCCGCGCCGTAAGCGGACTTCTGCGGCCGGAGACGCCGCAACTGAAGAACCTTGCCCCGCCCTGCGCCGAGCCGCAGTCTCGCCGAACAGAAATACAGCATGTGCCCTCTCTAAGCGAATCACCCGGGCGCGAGCCGGCTTCGAAACAGCACCTTGAGTGCGAGCCGATTTTGAAAGGGCACGTTGAGTGCGAGTCAATTTTGCACGAACACGTTGGGCGCGAGCCGGCTTTTAATAAACACCTTGGGCGCGAGCTGGTTTTGAAGGGGCACGACTTTAGTCGTGCCGATCAGGCCCACAAAATGAACGGGGCTTTAGCCCCTGAGGGACGTTCTCTCGGCGCGTTTGGTGCCCGCGAACGCAGCAACCGCTCTGGCATCTGGGCGCAACTCGACCAGGCACTCCGTGCGACCGATCTCGTGCTGCAGGCGGGAGGATTCAGCGCAATCGTGCTGGATCTGGGCAGCCTGGCTCCGGAGCTTGCCTCGCGCGTGCCCCTCGCCACGTGGTTCCGCTACCGCGCAGCAGCAGAGAAAACCCAGGCCAGCATTTTGCTTCTTGCCCAGTACGCCTGCGCCAAGAGCAGCGCGGAATTATCGCTACGCCTTCAGCCGGCCGATGCCTTGCGCGACGAAGCCACAGTATTCACCGGCGTTGCGCACAGCGTCGAAGTGGTGCGGCGCCGCTTTACCGGCACAGCCGACAACGTAGTGCCCCTGCGCAAGCCTCCGCAAAGAGCCAATGCGGCCAACTGGCAAAGCCGCACAGCATGGGCGGCTTTGCGATGACGCGCGAATTGTATGCGTGCCTCTATGCCCGCGAGTTTCCCGCGCAGGCGCTGCTCCGTCTGCGGCCAGAGCTCAGCGGGCAGCCGTGCGTGGTGATGGAAGGTGATGCGCCGCAGGAGCAGGTCTGCTCCTTGAACACGAAGGCCCGGTTGCTGGGCATGGTGCGCGGCATGACGCGCGTCGAGGTGGACACCTTTCCCGCATCGGCCGTGCTCGCCCGCTCGCAAAAAGAAGAAGCCGCAACGCGTGCCATTTTGCTCGAATGCGCCGGCGCGTTCTCGCCTCGCCTTGAAGATCTGAACGTCAAAGAACGCGGCGTCGCAGAACGCGGCGTCGCAGAACGCAGCCCGGACACAGCCTTCACCTGCGCAATCGATATTGCCGGAACACAAAGTTTGTTCGGCCCGCCTGAGACGCTGGCGCGGAAGCTTCTGGAGCGGGTGCGCTCCGTGGGCCTGCGCGCCTGCGTAACCGTCAGCGCCAATCTGCATGCGGCCGAATGCATGGCGCGAGGTTTGTCGCCAAGCGCAACCGTGAAGGTGATTCCGCAGGGTGAAGAAGCTGCGTCATTGGCAGAACTGCCATTCACAGTTCTGGATCTGACCGAAGAACAGACAGAGAAATTAGCCGCGTGGGGTGTGCACACGCTCGGCATGCTCGCCACGCTGCCGGAAAAGAATCTCGTCGCGCGCATGGGCCAGCAGGGCCGTCGTCTTTGGCAACTGGCGCGCGGCGAGCGGCCGCATCTTTTCCAACCTACTGAGCCGCCACTCAAGCTGGCAGAACAAATGGAACTCGATTCTCCCGTGGAACTGCTGGACTCGCTGCTGTTTGTCATCGGCGCCATGCTCAATCAGCTCATCGTTCGCGCCAATGCACGCCTGGTTGCGCTCGCCGCAGTCACCATCACCCTCACGCTCGACCGCTGCGGCACACACGCGCGCACCGTGCGTCCGGCGTTGCCCACCAACAACAAGCAGCTCTGGATCAAGCTGCTGCATTTGGATCTCGAAGCGCATCCGCCGCCGTCCTCTGTGCTTGCCGTCGCGCTCGATGCGGAGCCGGGAGCCACCAGCAAGGTGCAGCTCGGACTGTTCTCACCGCAATTGCCTGAGGCCTCGCGGCTCGACGTTACGCTGGCGCGCATCCGGGCCATAGTGGGCGAAGAAAATGTAGGCCGCGCAGCCCTCCTCGACACGCACGCGCCCGAAGCCTTCAAAATCGAAGCGTTCAAACCAGAGCCGTTAAAAATCGAAGCATTTCGCGCAACGGAGGATCAAGCAGAAACGCCAGCTTCGTCCCCGTTACGCGCAGCCACGCGGCAACTGCGGCCCGCCGAAAGCGTAACCGTGACGCTCCAAGCTCAAAGGCCGGCGCAGTTTTATTTTCGCGGCCAAAGCTACAGAGTCGACCGCGCCTACGGCCCATGGCTCGCCTGTGGTGACTGGTGGCAACAGACCTTGTGGGGTCACGAGCAGTGGGACATTGTAGCGCGCGCCGGCGACAGTTCCCTGCTCTGCTGTTGCCTGGTCCGCGACCGCATGCACGGCGGCTGGCAGATGGCGGCGCTCTATGACTGAATGCAATCGCAACGTGCCAAATACTCGCTCTCCTGGAACGCCCATCTGTCACCCCAACGACGCGTACGCACCGTTACCGGAGGAAACCAGCAAGCACTTCACCATCGTGCATTCTTCTCGAAATCGAAGCAACGATTACGTAGAACTACACGCCTCCAGCGCCTTCAGTTTTCTTGAAGCCGCCTCGCAGCCCGAGTCGTTGATCGAGCGCGCAGCCGAACTCGAGATGCCGGCCATGGCCATTGCAGATCGCAACGGCGTCTACGGCGCAGCACGCTTTCACACCAGCGGCCAACGCAGCAGCGTGCGCGCGCACATCGGCGCGGAAGTCGCGGTCAAAAGCTTTGGCGAACGTCTCAAACCACCGGCCTGGCTGCCGCATCAGTGCGCGCCCGAACCGGCGCGCCTGACTCTGTTGTGCGAAACCCGCCAGGGCTACCAGAACCTCTGCCAGTTGATCACGCAATTCAAAATGCGTGAAACAACCAAGCAGGAGGGCGCGGCCAACTTCGCCGATTTGGAGCAATACGCATCCGGCCTCGTGTGCCTGACCGGCGGCGACGAGGGTCCGCTGGCTGCTGCGCTCATGCACGGTGGCGAAGAAGCCGGGCGCAAGGTGGTCGAACAACTCACCCACATCTTTGGCTCGCACAATGTCTACGTCGAGATCCAGCGCCACCGCGAGCGCGAGGAAGAATGGCGGAATCAGGCAGCCATCCGCATTGCGCGCGCATTGCAGTTGCCCGTTCTGGCCACTAACGGCGTGCGTTATGCCAAAGCCTACGACCGCGAGATTCTCGACCTGTTTACCGCCATCCGCAATCACACGGAACTCGACCGCGCGGGCCGCCTGCTGGCCACGAACAGCGAACGCCATCTGCGCCCGGCGCGCCAAATGACGGCGCTCTTTCGCGATGTGCGCGGAGCCATCGACAACACCATCGAACTTTCGTCGCGGCTCACGTTCGGGCTGAGCGATCTGGGCTACGAGTTTCCGCGCTATCCCGTTCCTGACGGCGAAACCATGATGAGCTTTCTCGGCAAGCGCGTCGCCGAAGGCGTTGCCGAGCGCTACGGACCCAAAAATGATCGCGGCCTGATCGAGCGCGCGAAAAAACAGGTGGAACACGAACTCAAGCTGATCGGAAAACTCGGTTTCGAAGGCTATTTTCTGATCGTCTGGGACATCGTGCAGTTTGCCAAGCGCAACGGCATCCTCGTGCAGGGACGCGGCAGCGCGGCCAACTCCGCCGTCTGCTACGCGCTCGAAATTACGGCCATCGATCCCGTCGGTATGGAGCTGCTGTTCGAGCGTTTCCTGAGTGAAAGCCGCGGCGAGTGGCCCGACATCGATCTCGATCTACCCTCTGAAGCGCAGCGCGAGCAGGCCATCCAATATGTGTACCAGCGCTACGGCGAACTCGGCGCGGCAATGACCGCCAACGTCATCACCTATCGCGGCAAATCCGCGGCCCGCGAAACCGGCAAAGCGCTGGGGTTCGATGAGGAGTCGCTCGGCCGTCTCGCGAACCTGGTGAGCCACTGGGAGTGGCGCGGCGAGAACGACACCATGGCGCACTCTTTCCAGAACGCGGGCTTCGACATCCGGCATCCGCGCATCGCCAAATATCTTGAGCTGTGCATGCGCATTCAGGATCTGCCACGTCACCTCGGTCAGCACTCGGGCGGCATGGTCATCTGCCAGGGCCAGCTCAATCACATCGTCCCGCTCGAGCGCGCGTCCATGCCCGGCCGCACCGTCGTGCAGTGGGATAAGGAGGACTGCGCCGACCTCGGCATCATCAAAGTGGATTTGCTGGGTCTGGGCATGATGGCCGTGCTCAAAGATTGTCTCGAGCTGATTCCCGCGCACTACGGCGAGCGCGTGGACCTTGCTCAATTGCCGGAGGACGAGGAAATCTACCGCGTGCTGCAGAAGGCTGATACGGTCGGTATGTTCCAAATCGAGAGCCGCGCACAAATGGCTTCGCTGCCGCGCAATTATCCCGAGCGCTTCTACGATCTCGTCGTGCAAGTGGCCATCATCCGCCCGGGGCCAATCGTCGGCCAGATGATGCATCCATATATGAGGCGCCGGCAGAACAAAGAGCCCGTCACGTATCCACATCCCTCGCTCGAACCGGTTTTGCGCCGCACCCTCGGCGTGCCGTTATTTCAGGAGCAGTTGCTGCGCATTGCCATGACGGTGGCAAACTTCTCTGGTTCAGAAGCTGAAGAACTGCGGCGCGCCGTCGGAATGCGGCGCTCGTGGGAGCGGATGAAGAACCTGGAATCGAAGCTGCGCGCGGGCATGACAGCCAACGGTATGGACGTGCAAACGCAAGACAAAATCGTGCAGCAGATCAGCTCGTTCGCGCTGTACGGATTTCCCGAGTCGCACGCGGCCAGCTTTGCCCTCATCGCATACGCCTCTGCCTACTTCAAAGTAAAATTTCTCGCCGCGTTTATCTGCGCCATTTTGAACAACCAGCCCATGGGTTTCTACTCTCCCGCCGTGCTGGTCAAGGATGCGCAGCGCCATGGCCTGCGCGTGAAGCCCATCGATATTCAAGTGTCAGCGTGGGAATGCACGGTAGAACACGAACCCGATGGAACCCGCTCCATGCGCATGGGGCTGGGTTATGCCAAGGGATTGCGAAAGCAAGCGGCAGAAGCGCTGCTCGCCGCGCGCGCGCAGCATGGCCCGTTCCGTTCCGCCGACGATCTTGCATTGCGCGTCCCCGAACTCAATCGCAAGGAGCTTTCCCTGCTCGCCCGGATCGGCGCATTGAATCGAATTGATGAAATTGCGCACCGGCGCGATGCCCTCTGGCAGGTGGAGTGGGCAGGCCGTCCGGAGGGCCCGCTGCTCACCCAGAACAATCTGCACGAAGACGATCGCAGCCTGCCGCTCCATCAAATGACAATAGAAGAGCGGCTGGTCGCCGACTACGCCGGCACCGGCCTGACTGTGGGCAAACACCCCATGCATTACCGGCGCAGTGAACTCCGCGCGCAGGGCATTTTATCTTCAGAAGACATGCGCCATTGCCGCGACGGCGTATGGGTGCGCGCGGCTGGCTGCGTCATCGCGCGCCAGCGCCCGGGAACGGCGAAGGGCTTCATTTTTATCTCCATGGAAGACGAAACAGGAATCGCCAACGTCATCGTAACCCCGGATGTGTACGAACAGAACCGCCTCGTCGTGACGCGAAGCAAGTTTCTTCTCGTCGAAGGCACGCTGCAAAATCAGGATGGCGTGATTCACGTGAAGGCCATGCGCCTCACGCCCCTCACCCACACCAGCCTGGAACTGCGCTCGCACGACTTTCACTAGCCCGCCGAGTCTGACGTTCGCATCATAAAAAATTGTCATCCTAAGCGAAATTTGACGCGCATTGTGCGTCAAACGGAGTCGAAGGACCTGCGGTTGTTCTTCGGCATTTCTACTAAGAATTCCGCCGGGTGCCCCACGTCTCGATTCTGAGACGTGGGAAAGCACGAAACTCGATGGGGCGCGACCCTACGCCCCGCAACACTGCTTAAACTTCCGCCCGCTCCCGCAGGAACAAGGATCGTTCCGTCCAATTTTTCCCTGCCGCGCCCGCGCATCCTCCTCAGCCACCCAGCGCATCACGTTAGCCGGAGCGCGTTGCGCCACCAGCTCCGCCGCCATAAACCGCATGTACGGATCCACGTGGTGAAAAAACATCTTGTAGCCCGCACAAAGATAGTTCAGCCCCGGCTCTCCGTCGGGAGTGGTAAGAAAACGATGTTTCGGGCACTCGCCGTTACACGCAAAGCGCACGTCGCACTCGCGGCAGTAGCGCGGCAGCGTGGACTCTTTCGCCTCGCCGAAGCGCTGCTGCTGTTCCGAACCCGCCAGCGCAGCCAGCGCCGAATCCATAATGTTGCCCAGCCGGTTTTCTGGGTACACAAAATGATCGCAAGAGTAAAGATCGCCGCTGTGCTCGATGGCGAGCGCCGCGCCGCATTGCTTGCGGAAGATGCACAGGCTGGCTTCCATCCCGGTCCACGACTCCAGACTGACGTCAAACAATTGCACAAAGGTTCGGCCCACATCGCGCTTCACCCACTCGTCGAAAATCGTGCAAAGAAATTTTCCGAACTGGCGCGGCTCAACAGACCAGGGCGCGACCCTGGCCGCTCCGGAAAAATCCGGCGAAATCAACCGCAACCCCTCCTCGGTCACTTGCTGCGCAATCCGCTCCACAATGGGGATGAACTGCATATACCCGCTGCCGTTGTCCCGCAAAAAACGATAAACCTCCAGCGGCGAATCCGCATTCGCGCGATGCACCGTAGTCAGCGTATTGAAGTCGACCTTGTTGCGCCGCAAAGTTTCAATGCCGCGCATCACGCGATCAAACGTCGGCTGCCCGCCTTTATCCACGCGGTAAGCGTCGTGCAGCTCGCGCGGGCCGTCGATCGAAATGCCTATAAGGAATTGATATTCGAGAAAAAATTCCGCCCACGCGTCGTTCAGCAGGACCCCGTTGGTCTGGAATGCGTTGGCAATCTGCTTCCCGTTGGCATAGCGTTTCTCAATCTCGACCACGCGGCGGAAAAAATCCACGCCGAGCAGCGTCGGTTCCCCGCCCTGCCAGGCAAAATTTACAACCGGCGTGTCGTGCGCCTCGATGTACTGCCGGATGTAGCTCTCCAGCACTTCATCGCGCATGGCCCACTTATCGATATGCGGACCGGGCTGCGGATAGAGCAATTCCTTTTCGAGATAGAAACAATATTTGCAGTCGAGATTGCAGATTGGCCCAATCGGCTTGGCCAGCACGTGGAAGTTGGAGGCGTTCATCGATGGACCTCAGAGAACAAGCAGCCGGGGAAGACGACCGCAGCTTCCATTATCACGCGTCGACCGGGATTCTTGGTCTTTAGTCCCCCAACTGTTACAGCGCCACTGCGCACGAAACACGATTACCCGCAAACTCGGATCTAGCTCCGCTAACCCCGCCAGCACCCCTAGCTCCGCTTGTTTCTCACTAAAACCGCTTCCACATCTCCGCCGCGGCGCCGCGCGATTTGGCCATCACTTCCTGCTCATCGAGGTCGAGCAGTTGCCTCGAGTCCATCACGATCCGGCCGCCGATGAGGACCGTCTCAACAGCGCCGCCCGTGAATCCGAAGTGAATATGACCGTTCAAATTCACCGCATTCATCGGCGTGGGCGGGTCGTAGTTAACCAGAATAATGTCAGCGTGGGCGCCGGCAATGAGCTTGCCGACGGGACGCCCAAAGCATTCTGAGGCGATGGCGGTATTTTCGCGGAAGAGCATTTGCGGCGGCTCCGCCCACGCGACGCGCGGATCGCTAGCGCTATGTTTTTGCAGCAAATTGGCAGCCTTCATAGACTCGAACATGTCAGGGGTGTAGCCGTCAGTCCCCAGGCCCACGCGAACGCCACTTCGCATCATCTTCAGCACCGGCGCGCAGCCCACAGCATTGCCCATGTTTGACTGCGGATTGTGAATCACGTTCGTCCTGCTCTCATGCAGCAAGCCGATCTCCCGTTCGTCCACGTGGACGCAGTGCACCGCAAGTGTCCGGCCACCGAGAATACCGAAATCTCTCCATCGCTCGACGATGCTCAAACCATGCTCGCGCCTGCAACTCTCCGCGTCCGATGCCGCTTCAGCAGTATGCACGTGAAACCCGGCGCCGAGCTCCGCCGCTACCTCGCCGCATCGAGAAAGCGTCTCGTCGCTGAGCGTAAATGAAGCGTGCATCCCGAAAAGTCCGCGCAACCGCTCGTCGCCTGCATCCTTGCAGTGCTCGAGAAACGCGCGATTCTCCTCGATCCCTTGGCCAGCAACTTCCGCGCCATCGCGGTCTGAAACCTCATAGCAAAGGCAACTGCGCACGCCGATTTGGCGCGCAGCATCAGCGATTCGAAACAGGCTGCCCGGCACAGCGCCGGGGCTGGCATGATGATCGAATATGGTTGTCACCCCGTTGCGGATCGAAGCAACCATGCCCACCATCGCGCTCCAATAAACATCGTCGAGAGTGAGCGCTTTGTCGAGCCGCCACCACAGCCGGTCCAGAATCTCAGAAAAGTTGCCGGGTGCGTCGTCTTTCAAGACCATGCCGCGGGCAAACGCGCTGTAGAGATGCGTATGTGCATTGATCAGGCCCGGCATAATCACGCGGCCACGCGCGTCAATGAATTTCGTGCCGGGAAAATCAGCCTGCAACGCCGCCGTCGCACCCACAGAGGCAATCAGACCATCACAAATCGCGACGCAACCGTTTTCGAGAAAGGGCTGACGCTCGTCGTTTGTGATCAGGCGACCGTTACCGACCAGCAATTGCGCACACTGCACCCCAGGCTTCTCCATCGTGCAATGGATTCTAGCCAAACCACTTGCCCAAGTGTTGTGATTCAAATCACATTATGGCCAAGGCGAGCTGGCGGACAATGAATCCACGCGTGGCTGCGCGCAGTTTTTCCCTCAATTGGCTGCACTGCAGTCACAGGCGGGACTCAACTTTGATGGCGGGGTGCCTGGCTCCATCGACTGGCATTCGGAACCTCGGTTGAACGGAAAGCACGATGGCAAATCTTCAGGTCAACATTTGCGGACTGGGGTTCAGAAACCCCATCCTGCCGGCTGCGGGACCTCCGTCGAAGGATGGCGCCATGCTCCAAGCCGCTGCCAACGGCGGCGCAGGCGGACTCGTCACCAAAACCATTTCCGTGCAGCCAGCCGAAGTACCCCGCCCCTGCATGGCCGAGATTCGCGGCGGATTTCTGAACACTGAGCTCTGGTCCGAGCTATCGAAAGAGCAGTGGATCGAAAAAGAGTACAAGTTGGCGAGGGCCACGGGCCTTCCGGTCATCGTGGGCCTCGGCTACACGGCCACGCAGATTCGCGAGCTGGCGCCGCTCGTCAGGCCCTTCGCCGATGCCCTCGAACTCTCCACGCATTACGTGGGCAACAACATCACCCCTATTATTGATGCGCTCTGCGCCGCCAAAGAGGCCGTGGACGTGCCGGTGTTCATGAAGCTGAGCCCCCACCCCAACATTCAGGAGATCGCCCTCGCGCTCGAAGATGCCGGCGCGGATGCGCTGGTGATGATCAATTCCTTTGGGCCCTGCCTGGGCATCGATCTTGAAACCGGGCTGCCGCTGATGGGCAGCAAGGACGGATTCGGATGGCTATCCGGCGCGGCCATCAAGCCGCTGGCATTGCGCTGCGTGTACGACGCGGCGCGCGCGGTAAGGATTCCCGTGATCGGCGTTGGTGGCATCAGCAACGGACGCGATGCCGCGGAGATGCTCATGGCCGGCGCTTCGGCGGTGCAGGTTTGTACGGAAGCGATTCTGCGCGGGCCCACAGTCTACGCAAGAATCGCCGGCGAGCTCAACAAGTTTCTCGACGAGCATAACTACGCCTCAGTGGACGAGATTCGCGGCCTCACGGTGCGGCTCATGCGCCAGCGCGGAGCACCGCATTCGGCCGCCCCCCCCAAGGTGAATGCAGAGCGTTGCTCTCTGTGCGGAGTCTGCGAGAAGAGCTGCCCATACGGCGCCATTCATACCAACCAGGAAGCCTGGATCCTCGATATCGACGAAGAGTCGCGCGGCGGCGAGATGCAGAATATCTACGAGTTCACGCGGCGCACGCTGCAGATGAATCTGCATATGGAACCCGGGCCGCAGCTTGTCGAGCTGGTCCACGATCTGTTGATCTCGAAGCGGTTCAATCTCGACGCCGATCTCCACGACGTCTATACGGCAGGCTTCTGGAGCGTCGATCCGCAGGAACTGGCGCAGAATGTCTACTCTTTCGAGACATCGGACGACGATCCTGAGAGTGGCATTGGGCGTAGGGTGGTGCGGCTCGGCGCCGTGCCCATTGGCAGCCTTGTCGTTCGCGGCGAAACCAGTCCGCTGATCAATAACGCCATCGCGTCCCTTATCGCTGTCACCTTCGACCGGTATCGCGCGTTTGCCAACGAAAGCCGCATTGAGACCGAGCGGCGTACCGAGCAACTGCGCGCGACGGTTCTCGACAGCCTTGCTCATGCCTATAAAACTCCGCTCACGGCGATTCGCGCTGCTTCGACGGGACTGGGCGAGATGGGACGCCTTTCGGCAGGGCAGGCCGAGCTCGTTGCTTTGATTGATGAGCAGACGGGCCTGCTGGGCGAACTGACCACGCGCCTGCTCACCAGGCGCGACTCGACGGAGGCGAAGTTGCCACTCACGTCGAGCAGATCAGCGTGGGCACGCTGATGGAAGAGACCCTTGAAGGGCTCAAGGACCGGCTTGCCAGCGCAAAGGTCTCTGTTGAAATCGAAGACGAAAACCTGAAGTTGAATTGCGATCGCCAGTTGCTCGGGATGCTGCTGACGCAGTACATCGACAATGCCTGCAAGTATTCGAACTTCGGAACTACCAT
>CAWHNV010000086.1:0-28649 GCA_963830785.1 uncultured Acidobacteriota bacterium | reverse complement strand
TAGGAACTTGTTGAAATAGGTACTCTCTCTGCGACGGTCACCAAGGATCGTTCATCCAATAGGCATGCGTGGAGACGAGCGGATTCAGGACGGGATGTTCAGTTATGTTTCGTTGGAGCAGCGTGTGCCTGCGGATCATCCGCTGCGAGCGGTTCGCAAGCTGACGGACACGGTGCTGCGGACGTTGAGCGCGGAGTTCGATGCGTTGTATGCGGATTCTGGTCGTCCTTCGATTGCGCCGGAGTACATTCTGCGGGCCTTGTTGTTGCAGGTCTTTTATCGGTACGCTCGGAGCGGTTGCTGGTCGAGCAGATCGATTACAACCTGCTGTTCCGCTGGTTCGTTGGCCTGGGGATGGACGACGCGGTGTGGAACCACGCAGTGTTCTCGAAGAACCGCGACCGGTTGCTGACTTCCGATGTGGCGCAGCGGTTCTTCGCCGAAGTGAACAAGCAGGCCAGGCGGTTCATGAGCGACGAACACTTCACCGTGGATGGCACGCTGATCCAGGCCTGGGCCTCGCAAAAGAGCTTTCGTTCGAAAGACGGCTCCGATGACGGCGACGGGCGGATTTTCACGGCCAGAAGCGTACGAACCAGACGCATGAATCGACTACCGATGCAGATGCGCGGCTGTACAAGAAGAGCTACGGCAAGGAGTCGAAGTTGAGTTATCTGGGCCACGCGCTGGTGGAGAACCGCAACGGGTTGATTGCCGCGGCGATGGTGACACACGCTGACGGTTACGCCGAGCGCGACGCCGCATTGCTGATGCTGAAGGAAAAGCAGCAGGGCCGTTCGCGGCGCATCACCGTCGGCGCAGACAAGGCTTACGACACGAAGGATTTCGTCAGCACGGTGCGGGAGTTGAATGTGACGCCGCATGTTACGAAGAACGACAAGGGCCGAGCCAGCAACCTGGACCCGGAGAACCACTCGCCAGCCCGGCTACGCCGTCAGTCTGAGCCGGCGATGGCTGGTCGAGAAGGGCTTTGGCTGGCTGAAGCAAACCGGTCCGCTGCGCCAAGTAAAGTTGCGAGGATTAGAGAAAGTGGATTGGCTGTTCGTCTTCAGCTGCGCCGCACACAACCTCATCCGGTTGCCGAGACTGATGGCTCAACCACCGGAAACGCTCAGGGAGCAGTGTGTCTGAGCCACGGTCGCGGGCCTCCGGGAGTGCTTCCCTGAGGCTCGCAAGCCCCCTATAAACACTGGGCGAAACCGCACTTCAAACAGAGTTCGAACCGGAAGAACCAAAATCGCAAAGAAGCACGCTGCGATCACGCGAATTTCAACAAGTTCCTAGGCGCTGCGAATGCGAATAACACCAATAATGTCGTGTCGGCGTTCACGACTGCCACGGGTTCATCTTCGTCCTCGGGGCTTCCTCAGGTGGGCACCGCTTTGGATTACGCCATCGGATACGAGCATGACTGGTTCCAGCCGAACTCGAGTAACCCCGACCGAGGGCTATTCACGCTCGGCGCGATAGCGTCGTTCGGCGCGACCACGCCGCTGAGCGCGCAGCACGCGACAACGGCCTATGTTGTGCCGGCCTGGGGAACTAATGAGTGCAACCAATTGATCAGCCGATTCCCGTCCAGCGCCGGCTCATCCGGTTTGCCTGCCCAGCCAAGCAGTCCATATATCACAACGACCGTGACGCCTACGACGGGAAGCCCAACGACAACGACTGCCGGCCCGTATTGCATCATCAACAACCAGCCAACTACGATCACATCTTCGACGGGGACAACGGTGGTTTCGGGCACGGCGCAAACGGATATAGCCTTTGCGCCGGAGGACCGCAACAGTTTCCTACTCAAGTGCGCGGTAGGGCTTCGTCTGATTACGCGATACAACGCATCTGGCACCACGTTCTGCGGAACCTCTTCGGCACCCAGTGTCGGGGTTTGTTCCCGCATGATCGTAGATCTGAGCCGTTGGACAGGATGAAGCTATCACGGGGGGATGTTGAGGCACTTTGTCGCCAAATCCGATGTCGGCTTCCCGATTCCGAAAACGAGTGTGTACTTTTTCGGTTCAGCGGCGCTCCGGTTTACGAGAAACCAGGAATATTCTCCTCTGATTCTGCAACCGGCGACAATCGTGGCCTCGTCGCCGACTCCCCCGGCCACGATTACTGTTCCGTCGAGCACGACCTGGGTTTTGCCTTTGACGCAGCCGAATCGCGATTTCTATCGCATCGGCCTTGGCCTTGACTGCAGCAGTGTTCTCAGTCAAGATCTTCACGACCACGACCACCGGCAAGTAAGCGTTCGTTGAGAAAGACGAGTTTCTTCGAGGTGACATTCGAGATTCGAGGCCCCTCTTGTATCGTTCGCAGAAGACGTCGGCGCCTTCAAGTTCACGAGAGTTCCAAGCGGCAAGAAACGCCTGAAGCACCTTGTGAGACTGGCGTCCGCGAAATTTGGCTCCCCGCAGGCAAAGAAAGGCCGCAGTTGGCTGGGAGCATTGCTGAACTGCAACCACGCCTTGGACCCGGATTCTATGATGAACACGTGGTTGCCACGACATGGAGTTGCAGATGCAGTCAACTGAAACACCCGCCGCAGCGGCTTCGACCGCAGTCAGGGACGAGTTCTGCGAGATTGAGCGCGAGGTGCGCTTTGCCGTGGTGATTTATGGCGGAGTTTCGCTGACTATCTATATCAACGGCATCGTGCAAGAGCTGTTGAACATGGTGTTGTCCACTGCCCGGCCGAGCGCGCAACTGACCCAGTTGCAGAACGTCTACCGCGACCTTGCCTACCGG
Source organism: uncultured Acidobacteriota bacterium (assembly GCA_963830785.1). Lineage (GTDB taxonomy): Bacteria > Acidobacteriota > Terriglobia > Terriglobales > Acidobacteriaceae > Telmatobacter. Next base: position 25,874 of record CAWHNV010000086.1, on the reverse strand, counting down.
GTAGGTGAGCCGAAGGATGCCGAGTAAATTCGGAAATTGACAGGGCTAGACAGGTCTGTGCGGGCGGCAAGGCCGGGACGCGCGGCGCTGAGAGCTGCCGCACCGGCCGCGGCGACAGAGCCGGAGCACAAGCCAGTGCACACAAAATTTGTGGTGGACATTCTCTCCGGTACCTCGGCGGGTGGGATCAACGCGATCTATCTTGCGAAGGCGCTAGCCAATGATCTGAGCATCCAGAGCTTGGCGGAGATGTGGATTACGGATGCGTATGGGGCTTGAACAACTGTGACGCGATCAAGGTAGATTCCATATTTCTTGTGCAATTCCCCGCCTTGCATCGCTACCCGGCTGAATGTCGCGATCGCCGAGAGCGGAGCAATTTCAAGCACGTCCACATCGGCGGTCGGGCGGTCCAGGCCATAGAGCATTGTGACCACGAAACCGCCAATGCAGTCGAGTCGCACAGGCTCGGTCACAAGCGCGTCAAGCTCCTGCAAAAATGAAAGCCATGGCTCGGGAACCTGCTCATGCTGAGGCATAGGCCAAGTGTCTCACGTCGAGATCTGTCAGCAGATTCCAGTGCTTGGCTTCGGGAGGACGGTTTGTCCGTAGCCATTTACGCTCAACCTTAGTCATCGAATCATGGCAAAGAGTATCTTCCTGCACGAGGCGGGACCGCTCTAACAATGCCCGGTTATTGGCAAGCCTTTGGGAGTGCGCGCTGTCCGCTGCCTTATCCGCCAACTGCCCCGCAAGCGTGACAACGAATCCCAGTCGATTCTGGCGGTCATGCAGTTTGGCGTTCGTGAGCAGCCAATTCCAATTCATGTTGGCATACGTGTAAGTCAGCCAAGGAAGCGCTTCGACCAGTCGTGTATCCAGGTCCTCGTGATCGAGCGCGCTAAAGAGCAACTGAGCGGGATTACGTGTCGGCTTGCCGCGCAGATAACTGAATCCCGGATATCCCAGCGCGCCCAGATCCGACCTCAACTCGTTCTCGCCTAAAAAAGTCAATTCTGCTGTTTCGAGCGGCAACGCCGTAGGTGGAAGATCAAAGGCTTTCTGTGCTTGCCTTGCGAGGCGAGTGGTCACCGGACGAACCTCTCTTTCCAGCATCGACAAATATGCCTGCGTCAAACCCAGTTTGGATGCAGCCTGAGCTTGCGTACACTTCGCTCTCTCTCGTACGTCCTTGAGCTCCGCCCCGGTCATTGCAAGTCCTCTCTATAGGAAATATAACATACTTTGTTATATTAATGCACGTGTCAGGGATAATGCGATATGCGACCGTAAGTCATTAGTGTCGAGCCATTTAGAGGTTATACCCGGCGCGAAGTGGCTTTCAGATGAACGACCGATGGTAAGCGCCAAAGGCGGCAATGACACAGAGGAACTCTAATGCCGGCGACTGATCGGAAGCGGACGTTTTCGGTGACATACCCGCCATCAAACACGGGGCGACGTAGCCGAGGATCCCATCCGGCAATTAAGGATTGCCACAGCATCTTTCCGAAACTCGCCGCCTGGCTGGTACTCCACCTTTCAGCACACTCTTTGCACACTGACCGCGCCAAGACATCGCAAAACTCAATATCACGCTGCTTACGTAGACTGATGCCGGATCAGCATATCGGAGCTCGCAACGCTGGGAAAAGCCAATATCGAATCAAGTATTTACCTTTAGAAAAAGCCCGCACGGAAGCACTCTAGCCTGGTCGCCCAAAATATTGATTCAACAGAGTTGGGCACGCGCGGCATGGCACACTCTGCGGCGCACCTGACGCCGCGCCACGGTCTGTCTGCGAGTGGCGTTTATGTGTGACACCCCACTTATCATTCACTATCCGGATCGGGTGGCATCGATTCATATCTGTGCGGTGCCCGCGTTTTTGACGGCGTGCGAAGAAGCCTACGAGTCGTGTTCCAAAAGGCTTGCCACATCGGTCTCTCTAACTGATTGACAATGAAGATCAAGCAGACGAGAAATGAGCCGTTCCAAAACGTATACCTTCTGAGACAAGTGGAAACGCTGTCGGAATACTCCACATTCCAGTTAGCCAGCTTCGAACCCCACGGAGCTTTACGGCTATGATCCGGCCCCTCGTATGCCGGCTGGTTGGGCCGAACGCACCAGGCGCACTTATGACATGTTATCCGCCAAACGCAGCCCTCGTTACTGCGAGCCCGCGACGCTGGGATATGGCCAGGGCTTCATGACTCAGTCCGCGCTTCTGTTGGATCGGATGGACGATGCGACACAGATGACCGAGTGGATAGCCCGGCTCTGTTTCGCTCCGCGGCAGCCGCATCCTTACAGGGTTCCGGAGTGCGCGATGATGAAGTCCGATGGCTCGATGTGGGCCAGACGCGGCGATCTGGGCAACGGTTTTCAGGCGGGAGAAGTTCTCATCGCCTGCCAAATTCTACTCGGCATAGACGACTATGATGCGAACACCCTTAAGCTGATGCCGCGCCTGCCCATCGGCTGGACCGGGGTTAGAGTTCATAAATGGCCGGTGCGGGTTTCGTCCTTGAGCCGATCGGAGATGGTGATGTTATCAATGGAACTTACACGCGACAAAGGTTGCAACAAGTGCGACTTCAAGGTGTCCGTGGACAAACCTGTCGACAATGTTGCAATTAGAGTTGGCCCGTTCCCCATTTCAACCACGCGACTTACCGTCAGGAATAACCGCGAGAATGCAAGCGCCACGCTGTTCGTGTCCGGCGATTCCAAATGGGCATGGCTTCGCGCAGGAGCCATTCGCGATACGTGCGTCATCCAGTCGCAAGCGAAGTGAGCTCATGTCACAGTGCTAAGTGCGGTTAGTTCCTATAGCAGGGGTCGCTGATGGTCAGCGTCACCGACTCGCTGGCCCCCAACGCGCCCGTGATCCAGCAACGCGGGCGCCCACGGGCGCTTATGTATGAAGGAGCGACTATCAGCCCAATCCTGCGTCTTTCGTGCGGCGCCAGCGAAAGAAAAAAGATGGGCATTACCCGCACATGTCCCTAAAAAAACCAGGAAAAGGATGCGACAAAGCTGCAGTGCCTGGTTGCCGGATCTATAGAATCCGATGTGGCAGTGCTGCCAGTGGCCCTTTCACCCCGCCAGGGCGTGGCAAGCCATCACGTCGAACTGGCTGGGGGTGCCGGCCATGGCATTCACGCGGAGCAGAATTTCAAAATGCTAGATGGGACCGGCGGGCGAGATCCCGCAGGTTCGAATTGCCGCGGAAAGCCGCGCGGGATCTGTGACCAGGATTCCCGCCGCCTGTGTGCCCTCGCGGGTTAAGCCACCGAGTAGAAGAACCTGCCCGCTTTGATCCGGGTTCGCGACAAAAGCAACCAGGGCGAACGAATCTCCAGTAGCCCCACCCCTTGCCGTGGGGACGTAAGTTGCCTGCTCTTTCGCGGCAGGGTGTACATTGCGAATGATGCCCCCGCCAGGAACGGCAGCGGCGGCAAAGCGGAAATCCAATTGCCCTTCGAACACGGAAGACCACGGATTTGAAGCGGGGCTGCCCAGAAAGATGAAGTTATCGTCGGTTTTCAGGTTTGAAAACTGGAGATTCCGCGCACCCTGCACGTCGATCTTGCGTGAATAGGTCTGTGCAAGTTGCGCAATTTCGGCAGCAATTTGCGCATCCACGTTGGAAGCTTTGTCGCCTGCCAAGAGATGTGTGCAGACATCCTTCGTTTCAGCGGAAAGAGTGTTGTTTTCGGGAAGGTAACGGTGATTGGCGTAATCCGAAACCGAGATCGAACCATGGGTAAGAATCAGAATTGAGTAAAGATCGGGATCGCTCGTGATTACGTGTGTGGGCCGGACTGAGCTGAAGAGCACCGACCAAGGCAGCAGCGACGGCGGCGCAGCCGCGACAGTCGAGGAGCGCTTTGCAAAGAAGGCCCAAAGTGAGAGATTGATCAGGACCAACAAGACCGCAAAGACAATCCACTTGCGAGTTATGCCGCGGGTGCGATCGAATTCCCGATCAGGAATGGCGGGATCCTGGGCCTCGGCATGCAGGGTCGGCATTGTGGCTGATGGGGGATCAGGATGCCGAAGGGAGCCGGGAAAAGCACCCGGCGCATCTACATGCAGTTTTTCGTCGACAGAGCTTGCCGATTTCCCTTGCGGCTCGTAGGCGATATCAGGGATATACGTACCCAGGGGAAGTGTAATGCGAAACTCCGAGGCGGAGCCGTACTTGCTGTAGTGCTGCGACAGGCGTTTTCGAACCTCGCTGGCGGTCACACGAACGATGGCGTCTTGGCTCGTGTCGTAGGAGAGGGACCGCCCAAACAATTCGATCCCTATCATGCGCTCCTTGAGGGAATCGAAGTCACCGGCAAGCGCATGATCGACGACATACGTGAGGAATTGTGCGCTTCGGTGGCTCCCCCTGAACGCTTCGCCGCCCACGATCTCGCGGAGATGATCGCGCAATGCCGCGACAGACGTCTCGGATTCTGCCATATGCGTGATCGCTGCCCGTTCGCCGTTTGAGTTCATGGTCTCTGCGTTGTTTGCGCAACCCAAATTCTAGCACCGGCTTGAGGGTTTGAATCTGGCCTGGTTAACGCTGGTAGCTAACCGTTAGGAATTCGGCATTGAGCAACCCTATATTTTTCAATCGAGTACTGTAGGGTTATCCCAAATTTTAACGTTGACGAATCTTATTGAAGAAGAATTATGATCGTTGCGACGCTGAGAGACCGTTCTCTGGAGCGACCAATTCGGATGGTTTCTAACTAATAGCAATCAAGGGCGGCGAGTCGGATTGCTTTGAGTTAATGGCAATCAAATCAATAGAAGCGAGAATTGAGAGTGAGCGGGCGGTCGACGCGTGAGAATAAACACCGCCATAAGCAGTAAAGCAACGCAACTTGAACTTAGGAGGCAAGGGAAATGAACAACCGGATGGAGAGGAATCGTCAATCGGGACTGTGGCGCACCTTACAAGCGCTCTGCCTGATTGGGCTTTTGGTCTCAGTTTTCAAGAGCACACCGGCGTTTGGCCAGGCTGACCAAGGCGCCATTACCGGTTTGGTGACGGACAGCACGGGCGCAGTGATCCCAAATGCCGACGTGACCCTGACAGACAACGACACCGGCCTAGTGTTGAAGACCAAATCCAACGGGGACGGCAACTATTTCTTTGCGCCGATCAAGATCGGAAACTATACGGTCAGCGCATCCGCGGCGAACTTCCAAACCACGGTCGAGCAGAACGTCGTGGTGCACGTGCAAGACCGCCTGAGCATTCCGTTGGCCTTGAAGCCGGGCAAAGCGTCGGAGACGGTCACGGTAACATCCGCGGCGCCGATCATGCAGACGCAGACCGCGGAAGTGGCCCTAGATATCGATTCCACGTTCCTCAACGACGCGCCTCTGGAGAACCGCAACTGGATTTTCATTGCACAGGAAGCGCCGGGCAGCACGCCTTATGTGGGGCGCGGGTCCGGAAATGGCGATTTCTCCTCGAATGGCGAGCACGAGGAGCAGAACAACTTCATGCTTGACGGCGTGGACAACAACGTTGTCGACACCGACTACATCAACGGATCGACCTACAACGTGGCGCCCCCGCCGGATGCCATCAGCGAGTTCAAGCTCGAGACCACCGACTACAGCGCGGAGATCGGCCGCGGTCACGGCGCGGTGCTGAATGCCACCACCAAGTCGGGCACGAACGCAATTCACGGCGACGTGTGGGAATACAACAGAAACACAATCTTCGATGCGCAGAATTGGAACCAGAACCCGAACTCGCCAGCTCCGGCATTCCATCTCAACCAGTTCGGGGCAACTCTGGGCGCGCCGATCATCAAGAACCACCTGTTCTTCTTCGGCGATGTTCAGGAGTCGCGTTACGCGAATGGGGCAAACCCAAGCAGCCCTATCAGCGTTCCTACGGCGCGCGAGCGCCAGGGCGATTTCACCGAGCTCCTGAACCCCACGCTGGTGAACAATACATGTCCGCAGGTGCTTTTTCAGCCCAACGTTAACACCGGGAGCTACACATGCAGCGGCGGGCATGTAACCGTGGGGCCGAGCGGCTCCCCTCAGCAATACGGCTCTTCCGTTACGACAGGCGCCGGATACACATTCGCTCCGGGCCAGAACGTTTTCAATCCCGCGACGCTCGACACGGTCGCGCAGACCATTCTCAAAGAGTACCCCTGCCCCAACAATGTGCCGAGCCCCACAACGGTCACCGGACCCAATGGCGGCAAGTGGCAAACCAACTGCAACGCCGAGACGACTCTCGACACGGGCCCTGTGTACAACAACTATGTCTACGACCTGCCGTCGTGGTCGGATCCTATTCAATGGGACGGACGGCTGGATTGGAACATCAGCAGCCGAGACCAGGCCTACGCACTCTACCACTACCAGCACATCATCAACACATTCGATGCGCCGCTGGGCCCGATCCTGGACGGAACCGGCAGCAACCAGGGTCACAACCAGACCTACCTGAGCGAAAGCTTCGACCTCAGCGAGACGCACACCTTCTCGCCCACGCTGATCAACGAGTTCCGCTTCGGTTTTAACTACGGCATTTACGCCAACCTGCAATACAACGCCGGCAACAACATCTCTGCCTCCCTGGGCTTGGGTGGCGTACCGTTCAGCGCGGGTCCACTTAACGGTGGCCTGCCGGCGGTAAGCATCGGCGGCATCCAGGCGTTCGGAGCTCACGGCAACGATCCGTCTCTGGAAGGCATGGACACCTACCAGATCATCGACAATGTCACCAAGGTCGTCGGCAACCACTCGCTGAAGATGGGTTTCGAGTTCATGCCGATTCGCTTCCACGACACCGCCGTTCCCTCCCCGCGCGGTGCGTACACCTTTGGCAGCACGTACACGAGCGTCACCGGCCAGAGCAACACTGGATATGGCGTTGCGGATTTTATCGCCCAGGGAAATGCCCCAGGTGGCGGCCTTACAGGCACGGATAATATGGCGGGCGGCTCGATCAGCACGTTCGCGTATCAAAACTTCGAGTACGGCTACATGGCGGCTTACCTCCAGGACGATTGGAAGGTGACGCACAAACTAACGCTGAACCTGGGCCTGCGCTACGAGTACTACCAGCCGCAGGAAGAGATGTCGGACCATTGGAACAACATGATCCCCGAGACCGGCGAAATGACCTCGAACGGCGAAGTAGGATCGTCAATCTACTTGTTTCCCATGAGCCAGCAAAGCCTGACGCTTAGCCCAAACCTGACGGCGCTGCTTGCCGCAGAGAATTCGCAGGTTGAGTACACTCCCAATCGGCGCCTTTCCAGCTACCCCAAGGCCAACTGGTCGCCGCGCTTTGGCGTTGCCTACCAGATCGATAACAAAACCGTCGCGCGCCTGGGAGCGGGTGTCTTCATGGGCGGCTTTGAGCCGGGCGGCGGTGTGGGCCTAACCCAGGGCACGCCTTACGTAACGAGCGCAAGCTTGCCGTCTCTGCCCAGTTGCGCAAACGGCAACTACTGCGCTTCGCAACAAAGCGTGAACAACACCCTCGAGGGCGGTCTGGGAGGGTTTCAGGCTGCCGGCGGCATCGAGAATTACCAATCCTCGCCGGGCATGGAGACGCGGGATACGACGATGCACATGCCGTACACCATGAACTTCAACATGAGCGTGCAACGTGCTTTCTGGAAGCAGACGACGGCTACGGTAGGCTACGTAGGCAGCCTGGGACGCCACCTGGTGACGGGCACCAGCGGCGCGAATATGGCCATGGCGATTACGACCCAAAGCCAGCAGCAGAACGGCATGACGCGGCTGCCGGGCTTCACCGGGAATGGGTGGATGCAATGGACAGCCATAAGCTCCTACGATGCGCTGCAGGCAACGGTGCAGAAGCACTACAGCAACGGCTTGAGCTTGGTGGGTACCTATACCTGGGCCCACGCATTCGATAACGAAACTGACCTGCTGGGCGGGGACATTGGCGGCTACAAGCAGGCCCAACTCATCCCCATCCGGTACGAGTACGGCCAGTCCGGGTACGATATCCGCCAACGCGCGGTGATCAACTTCGACTACGACCTTCCGCTCGGCGTAGGCAGGCAGTTTGTGAACCACCCGGGCATTCTGGATAGAATCGTCGGCGGATGGAAGACCGATATGGAGTGGTGGGGCCAGGACGGCCAGCCGTTCACGGTTGGAATCAACAGAAACGGAACAGACATGTACGGGAACGGATATGGGAACGTCAATGGCGGCATCAGCAACAACGCCATCAAGATCGGCAATCCGTTCTCAACCAGCCTGCCGGTGCCAAGTCAAACCAATGCGCCAACAGCCAGCGGCATTACGAACTGTCCGAATTCGGGTGAAGCGGGGCACGCGTTGCGGACCAGACAGGTCTGGTATAACAACTGCGCCTTTATTGACCCACCGGGCGACACGGCCGCTGCGTATACCCTGTCGTCTGCTGAGACCGGCGCGTTCAGCTATTACACGCCGCCAGTCGGCAACGATCCGGCGTACTACGACGGAATCTACGGCCCCAGCGGAGTCGCAGGCAGCGCCTCCATCGGACAGAATGGAAAAGCCTCCAGTAGCAGCAACCCCGCAGTCCCCGCGCCGTACATCAGTACCTTTGCCGGCGTGATACCCTACTTCGGCAACCGGAAGAACGACATTTCCGGTCCGGGCAACTGGCGTTTGAACGGCTCGCTGTTCAAGGATTTCAGGACCTTCCACGAACAGTACCTGGAGTTCCGCGCCGATGCCTTTAACCTGCTGAACCACCCCAGCTGGCAAAGCGCCCCTGGCAACACCGGCACGAACCCGGGAACCGGCGCCCAGATCACCGGGCCCCAGTCCGCGCAGAGCAACACCATCGACGCACGCACCTTCCAGTTGTCAGGGAAGTACGTGTTCTAGTTGACGTAATGCAGACAGCGGGGGCGGCTGCCGGTATCGGCAGCCGCCCATTTTTCGAGGTGCTTGAATCCCCACTTCCCCGTCTTATTCATGAGCGCAAGGTACTGTGGCGAGGCATTTGGCTCTCATTGAGGAGCTGCATTTTGGACCGGCTATACGAAATCGCACGCAAGAGATCTCTCACCCGGCGCGATCTGCTGAGAGCCACCGCGGTTGCGGGAGCGGGCTGGCCGATTTACAGTTCGGCCTCACTGCGAGCGATCGTGAATCCCAAGCCACAAAAGGTTGTGGTGGTCACTTTTGGCGGTGGCGCGCGCGATGAGGAGACCTTCGCACCCGAGGGCAATGAGAATATTCCGCATCTGCTGCGCGAGTTAATTCCGCAAGCCACCTTCTGCACGCAGGTGATCAATCGGGGAATTCTCGGACATTATGTGGCTACGGCAAGCCTGGCAACGGGGGCTTACGAGATATTCGATAACTTTGCCGACGTTGCGCCTGACAATCCGACCGTTTTTGAGTATTACCGCAAAGCCCTCGGCCGTCCGCCGCAGGATGCGTGGGTGATTGCTCCGAGCAATGGCTTTAATCGCATCGGACAAAGTTCGGGAAAGCTGATTGCGCCGGGCTATGGCGCGGAAGTGCTGCTGCCCAAGCACCTGCTGCGAACTGTGCTGGGATCGCCGCAGGCGACGGGTGCAGACAAACTGTCGTTCCTTTATCAGGACAACTATGAAGATCCTTCTTATGTTTCTCCGCTTGGGAACGAGGACCGGCACCTCGATCAGCTGGATTCCATCCTGCACCTGGCAGTGAGCGATTTTCTGAAAGACGCGAAGACGTTGACCAGCGCCGATGAGCTTTCCGTATACATCATGCGGCAACTGATGCGGCAGGTTGCGCCAAGCCTACTCTGGATCACGCTGCACGACATGGATGTGGCCCACGCCGGCGCCTTTTCGCTTTATCTCGACGGCATTCGCCGCACCGACCGGCTTTGCGGCGAGATCTGGAACTTTATCCAGAGCGAACCCGAGTACAAGGACCGTACCTCGCTTCTGATCCTCCCCGATTTTGGGCGTGACTCCGATTTCAACGCTTCGTGCAATGGCTTTCAGCACCATCGCTCCGGCGATGCCATGTCGCGCACTACGTGGATGATGGCGCTGGGGCCGCACATCCGGCAGAACACGATCGTCGGTCGGCCGCTTGAAAGCCTCGATCTGGTTCCGACCATCGGCGCCCTACTGGGTTTCCCCACACCTCGCGCACAGGGCAAGCCGATAACGGAGGTAGCCTGATGCTGCCCTCGGGTCTGCGTAAAGAATCCTTCTCGCGTTACCCGACCCAAGCGTCGGCTTTGGCCGTTGTCAGCCTTCCTACGTTGCAGCGCATCCCGCTTGCCCTGTTGCCGCTGTTTTTACGCCAGCTTATTAAATACGACTGGCTTTTTCCACCCGAACAACGAGACCTGAAAGGGCAGATCGATGGTCTTGCTGCACTCCCTGCAGCAGAATTCGATGCTTTGATGCAACCCTTCGCAGCCATTCAACTGCCGCGGCAGATCAGCGACATGGACTGGGTGAACCGGCCCAAGGAGTTTGCCGATCGGCTGAGCGCGTTTCTCTGGTCAGTGCATCAGATCGATGCCTATCATCGCGCGATTGAAACATATATGCAGAGAATCAGCGCCAGCCTGGCAATGGAAGCTCCGGAGACTCCGCGATTAACCATCGTCGTCGTTGGCGCAGGCGTGAAGGAAACGCAACTGCCTATCTTCCGCCGTTTGAGGCCGCACGGCACTCTCTTTACCAATGTCAACGCAGATTCCGCGTGGCCGGCCATTGCCGCTGCCTTCAAAAGCAGGACGGAGCAGTTCCCTCGCGAGCACGGGCATTGGTATATCGATGGCGGGGAACCCAACGCGGTCCTTCGCGCAACACCAAGAATAGATCTTGTGTCCTATTCCGAACTTGCACCGGCGGTTCGCAAGGAACTGGTGCTTCTGAATCGGTATATAAGTAATCCGCCGGCGAGCAACACGACCAACGCGGAAGGTACGATCGCCTACATGACGGACTTGACTCCACTGGAACTCGGGCTTGGCGGCGCAGTGGGCGATCCGGTGTTGCAGCGCTTCGCGGTCGAGATCCTGACCGAAGGCTCGGGGACGCAGGTGTACAGCACCACCTTTGTACAGTGGGCGGCACGGGAATGCCTGCATCGCGCGCGACCGCTGACCTTGCTGGCGCGATTTACGCCGCGCCAGCAAGCAGGCACGATGAATCAGCTGCTGGCACGCGATCCTTTCGCGCAACCAACCGATGCCGAGGGGTCGCTGGTGGATGCGGATATGGGCGCGTACTACACATGGATAAACCAGAGCCGCTTGCCTGGCGCGGACCAGGCCAGGTTCCTGGCGTGGTTCGAAGACCACGGCACAGCGATCGCGATCGGTCCGACGATGGCCAGGGGCGCGACCTCCGATACGCGTGCCGATCTAGGCAAGATTCTGGATTGGATGGCGTGAGATTGCACCGCCAGAAACGGAAGTGCAACAGTCACGCACGGCAAAGGCGAGTCGGTGGACAGGCGCGATTTCATTCGAACGATGGGCGTGAGTGCATTGCTTGGCCAAATGCCCCTTGGGGCGTTCGGGCAACTGGAAAGCCTTCCCCAACTCACGCCGGGCCGCACGAGCGCCCAAAACGCCCTTTGGGTCGAGAATCCCCTTTCATTGCAGTTCGTATCTTCGCGGCGAATCGTGGTCGCCGAGATCAACGGACCGGCAGAGATTACGATGATGCATTTTGCGTATGCGAGAGCTCAAATTGGAAATGGCAAGCCCCTGAACCGTGACCTGCTCCTGCGCATTTACTGGGATGGCGAATCCGAGCCCAGCGTGGACTGCCCGCTTGTGGACTTTTTCTGCGACCCGGACGACGCGCGCAAAGTCATCGACACTGCCTTCGTCAATGTCCGCCGCGGATACAATGCCTATTTCCCAACGCCGTTCCGGAAGTCGGCCAGGGTCGAACTGGTTTACGATGGGCCCGTCGCGCCTGGGCGGGAACTGGAGAGCATAATGCCCTGTTATTCCTATATCTGTTACCGGACATTGGAACATTTTCCCAAAGACACGGGCTATTTTCATGCGAGCTGGCGCCAGCAAAGCTTGCTGCTCGGGCTCAAAGAGTACATTGCCCTTGAGGCCAAGGGCAAAGGAAAGTTCATCGGCTGGAACATTACAGTTCGCAGCCTCGAACGCAACAGCTATCCAGTGGATGAAAACGAGAAGTTTTACATTGACGGAGAAACGATCCCGTCGGTGGAATTCCAGGGTTTGGAAGATTCGTTTGGATTCAGTTGGGGTTTCCCGGAAACCGACAACTTTTTCCCGCTGACGGGATATTTCAAATTCCTGAACGGCGCTGCCGCTTACCGTTTTTTCACGCAGGACGCCATCAGCTTTGCCAAATCGCTTCGGGTAGTTATTGGTTTTGGCGCAACGGAAAACGGCTGGCGCCAAAACTTCTCGAAACCCGAAAGCATCTTGCAGTTTTCTTCTACTGTTTATTGGTATCAGACTGAGCCACACGCGCCGTTTCCCGCGATGCTACCGGCAGGCGAGAGGGAGCCTGCTCCCAGCCACACGTGAATGAGCTCAGGGATCGATAAACGTTACGTGGTTGATCGGCCTGGATTGGAAGAACCCTCAACTTGAGATCATCGACGAACCGCGCCTGGGAAAGCCGGAGAAGCTTCGCAATGCGCTTGCCAAGATGTGCGCCATGGGCAATGTCCGTTCCTCAGTGTTCGAGCAGTCCCAGGCCTGGTAAAAGTCGAAACGCGTTTGTAATGGTCAATTTCGACAAAACACCGCAGCCAGTTGTCGTGAGCCTCGAAGGCTTCTCAGGAAAGTAGAGGTTGCAACGTGTTCCATGCCGACCGCTCCACAACCTTACCAGTTCGGCTTCTGATTCCTCCATATCGGTCGCCGTAGTGGTGAAACAATCAACAACCATTTGCATCTCGCTTGCTACGCATGGCAAACGCGGTCAAGCGCGGAAAAAGTGCGGAGTAACTGCGGGATTGACGATACGGGAGAAACTCCCCCAAAAACCATGGTCACCAAACATCCGGAGATGCAAATGAAGCAACTTATCGTTGCCCTGCTTTTTCTTGTCTTCTGCGGCTTTAATGCTTCGCAGGGGCCCGGTTCCCATCACCGTCAGAACACTCAAATCGCGTCGATAGCCATCATGCGGAGAGCAGTCTGCGCAGGCAGGCCCCTGAAATCGGACCTGGCTAGTAGTCGAAGTCGCTTTTGTCGCTCACCTTGACCGTGTTGTGGGGGCCGACGCCTTGAGCTTCCACAAACTCCAGATTGTATATTGACTGTCTCACGACTCTCAACTCATCAATCAGCGCCGCCGCATCCGGATAGATCGAGACATCATTCACATTAAGCCGGTGGTTCCATTCAAACTCTGAATTGAAGTCGAACCTAGAGGGAAGCAATGCGGCGTTCTGCGTGAGCTTTGCTGCAACTTGCAGCGGGGTGGTCGATGCCATTTTTAATGCCCGCGCTCTCAGCTCATCTAATGCAGCGGTCAATTGTACCTTTTGATTTGACACAGGAATTCTCCTTCAGCTTAAGTCTCCCGGTCCTTAGCTTGTAATGATTTTGCCGCTGTTCACGCGCTGAATCAATCGAACTAGAGAAAAGTTCCAGCAAAAATCACTGAAAGCGCAGTTATAGCGTATTTAAAACGCAGTTGTTTGGAGAAATCAGGGTATCTGTCCGCCCCCGCGCCCAGCGGCCCTTAACTGGCTAGCCGCCCCGCCATGCGCTTTGTACAGGCGCTCGAATGGATGCGTGAGATCGAACGCGGCTGCTTCACGAATTGCGATGAGAATGTTTTGAGAGGTGGCGACGACAAGCTCCGGGATCAACGAGAATGATGCCATGAGCAGTATATGGTTCACCGCCGATTTTCATTTTGGCCACTTCAACATCATTCGGTACTGCAATCGTCCGTTTGCAAACTCTCAGGAGATGGACGAAGCGATCTGCGAGCGTGTCAACGCTTGCGCCAAACCGAACGATACTCTTTATTTCCTCGGGGATTTCTGCCTCGGAGGACCGGACCGCGTGACCGCCTATCGAAAGCGGCTGGTTTGCCGGACCATCCACTTTATCGAAGGCAACCACGACAGGACGGCGCGTAAGCTTCAGCATCTCTTTGCGTCCTGGAATTTGCTGTCCGAGATCCACGCAGCAAAGCAGAGAATCGTGCTTTGCCATTATGCGATGAGGGTATGGCCGCATCACGCTCAAGGCGCGTGGCACCTCTATGGACACTCGCACGGCAACCTGCCGGACGAGCCCCTGGCACTCTCCCTTGATGTTGGCGTTGATACTCACGAGTTTCGCCCGTGGCATGTTGACGAAATCCAGTCCGTGATGCAGCCAAAGGCAAAGGCACGGGAATCGGCAAGCCAGGCTGAACGCCGCGCGGCCCTCGCCGATCTGGCCGCCTACGACCAGGAAATTGGGATCTGAAACACGATCACGGTTCACGCTGCCCAGTTGTGCCATTGCCGAGATGAATGCGCACCGTTTGCCATCCTGTACTCATTTTGAGTACAATTGTTCTCGAAATGAGAACGCTGCTCACGTCCGTCGGCGATCTGCTCTTTGGCCAGACCAGAGGGCGGGTCTTGGCGCTTCTGTATGGTGCGCCCGACGAGACCCTCTTCGTTCGTCAAATCGCCCGCCAGGTGGAGACCAGCGTGGGGACCGTGCAGCGGGAACTTAACTTGCTCGCCGATGCAGGACTGATCAAGCGCTCCACAGTTGGCAATCAGGTGTTTTACCAGGCCAACCAGGAGCACCCGGAATATCCGGAACTACGGGCCCTGCTGGCAAAAACCACAGGCGTATTTCAAATGCTCAAGACGGCGCTTGGGCCGCTCTCGTCCCGGATCGATCTCGCATTTGTATATGGTTCAGTTGCACGAGGCGAGGAGAAAGCGACGAGCGACATCGACCTGATGGTGATCGGAGCCGTCTCGCTCGACGAGGTGCTGGACGCCGTGGGTCCCGTGGAAAAGCAGTTGCGGCGTCCCGTGAACCCGACCATCTATTCTGTGAAGACGTGAAAGCACGGCTTCGCTAAGGCAACCACTTTCTACAATCATTGAAGAATAGCAAGAAGGTCTTCCTGATCGGCGACGAGGATGAGTTTAGAAAAGTTGGTACAACTCGGTTGGTACAAGGCTGAGCCCAGCAGTCCGAAGGAGATTGCCGATCTCTTCAGCATCGTGGACCGCTCGCAGGCGGACTCCAAGGTGGAAGGCATCTCCGACGATCTGCGCTTCCAGGCCGCTTACAATGGCATCCTCACGCTCGCCAACATTGCTCTCCGCGCCAGCGGTTTTCGCGTCTCTCTCGGCCAGGGCCATCACCAGCGCGTGATCGAGAGCCTCGAATACACGCTGACAACGCAGGATGCCACCGTGCGCGAGAAATGGGTGCGCAAGATCAAATCCCATTCGCAAAAGCGCAACACCACCAGCTATGACTTGGCCGGCGGCATCTCGCCGACCGAACTCGCCCAGGTCACGAAAGATCTGACCGCCTTGCGGGAGCAGGTAAAGGCCTGGTTGAAGGAAGCCCACCCTGAGCTTCTTCACGACGATTCACACCAAAGTTGATCTATGCCTCGGGTCAGCATCGTCTATATCTTCAAAGTCAATGGCAATTCAGCATGGGACGGTAATGCGCGACAGCCTTTATCCTTAATTCTGCACGAATTCCTCCTTTCTCAAATCCGGTTCCGTACGGGAGAGATTCTTGCGGACGCCGGGATTCGATACATGGAGGTGTAGGGAGATTCGGGTATTCCCGCCGCAAGATCGCTCAGCGCTTGGCCATTCCGAGCAACCCTTTCAATGTTGCCTCCTTCGAGAGCAAGAACCGCAAAACGTTCACATTGTTCAACTCACATGTCTCGAAAACACTCGCGAGGGTGAGGTAGTCCTCAAGCGTGTGTTCCGTGAACCGCCCGTCCGCGTCCCTGCGGTATCTAGCAAAGCGTTTAATAGCATGTTCAGCGTTGTTATTGTTCCATGGCACGCCATCGTGGTCCAGAAACGTAAACATCTTCTCACCAGTCTTCTGGAACCGCTTTTTGTACCTTTCGGCCAAAGGAGATTTCATATCA
Source organism: uncultured Acidobacteriota bacterium (assembly GCA_963830785.1). Taxonomy (GTDB): domain Bacteria; phylum Acidobacteriota; class Terriglobia; order Terriglobales; family Acidobacteriaceae; genus Telmatobacter. Next base: position 9,740 of record CAWHNV010000086.1, on the reverse strand, counting down.
GTAGACGCGACTGACTTTAAGAAGCGACGCGTAGCACGTGTATATTTGCGTAAATATCGGCTTTTTAGACCGCGAACATCCACCGTTTCGACGATGGCACGCAGCAAAACTCCGAATTCTCTGGCAATGGTCGTAAATTCTGAATCCAAAGGATTCTTCATTAAGTCGTCGTCGATGTCCCGTAGTAGGTGGACCAGACATTTTTGTTGCTGGCACTTGAGTGAATCGTAGGCTGTAAAGAAGTCGGAGACGAGGACACCCGAAAAGCCTTCCAACAGCTCGTGGAGAAAAGAACCTTCTCGTGACGGTTTATAGAAGTAGTAAACCTTATCCAAGCTCGATATCACCCACACATACCCATTCTGTTTTCTTAACTTCACTGTAGTTTCGTCGATGTGAATAACGGGGCCGCTCAAGATGCTTTGAAGTATCTCGGCATAAAGGGGCTCGTAGAAAGTAGCCATGTGTTCCTTCCACCTATATGCCTGACAGTTCGGCAATGTCACACCGAAGACGTCTCCTACGCTCGCTGCCGTACCCAACATACTGGCACCACAGGCAACGCTAGAGTAAACGCACCAGCTCACAAGACCGTGCCCATATCTCTGAGGATTGGGCGCCCGATCTTCGGAACTAAACTCGTGCTTGCATTTGGAGCATTGATATTTCCATGAGACAGTGCGCGTAACCCATTTCTTCGCTCCGCCTTTGAAGAACTTCAAATCTATTTCGACATGGCTCTGTTGGTTGCCTTGGTCGATCCTCTTACTGCCGCATTCGGGGCACCGTTTGCTCTCCAGAAGGCAAGTCTTGTTGGTCTTAATTGTGCGGCGCTGTCGCTTCTTGACGGTTGCTTTAAGTTGGGGATGTGCCCTGGCGAGGATTTTGTCGCGCTGGTAATCGAAATACGCGCACTTCGCAATCTTCTCGAAGTCTTCGGAGGCGTACGTGCGATGCCCGAAGGCCCGCTGGCGAGGACTCGTGATAGCCAGGCCTTCTGTTGATGCGACTTTGAAAGGCTCTTGTAGAGGCGAGGTTTGTGCGCATTTCGGTTGATTGATAGCCTGTATCAGGAATTCAGTGATATGTTTCAACTCCAGGCAGTCGTCCCGGTTGTATTGAAGCAGCCGGGCCTTGATTTCCTCGGCATGGCTCTCGTTCCAGGTTGTTCGCCAGATTATGCTATCCAGTCCAGAAGCATCCACATATGTGCGCTGAAAACCTAGAAATCGGCCAATATCTTTGAGGGAGTTTGAATAGGTTGGAAAATAGATGTGAGGATGGATAACCGACAGTATATTGGTGCAGCGTTCCAAAATGGTGTCGATTCTTGATTGAAGCCTATCGGACAGTTGATGCCGCATTCTTCTCAGCGCAGTGATTTCGTAATCCCCGAAATGCAAGACCTGGAAATCATCCAAGCGGCTTATTTCATCGACGAACTGGGAGAACGCTTCAGACTCCTCAGCGATGCAGTTTGACCAGAATGAGCGAAATATTTCCTGATCTTTGGAAACAATCAAGGAACCGATGAGGTAGTAGGAGTCACTGTCGGGAACACCCTCGATATCCAGGTACACCTTGGTCTTGAAATTCGGTAATGTGGGACTGCCGTGTACAAAGACGGTGTTCTCTCGGATTGCGAGCGCGTGGAGTGCGGAGTATCTGGGCCTTCCCGGATTTTTGGCGCGTTTTGGCGCCCGACGTGGGCGAAAAGTATAGGACAACTGCTTTACTGAGAAAATCCCCTTGCTGCGGTTTCGACTACGCTCATCCGCGCTGATGCCCGCTAAGAGGCTGAGATCATCTTCCTCCGTCGCCTTCTGTCTGCACCGCTTCTGGAATTCACACTCGGCGCAATGTTTATTCAATACGAGATCGGGTGGAGTTTCGCTGGTGAGCAGCACCGTGATCTTGGGAAGTATCCTTCTCACTTCGCCGAGCAATTGGGTGGTTTGCACGCTTCGAGCAAAGTGATTGTCACCGTGAATAATCTTACCCCGGTATACCTCGCGGCCCAGCGATTCAGATAGAACGGCAGCGTCGAATGCCAGCAACAACTTGTCGTCCCGCGTGAGCTTATTGGTGACGATGAGTCGCGTCGGAATAAACTGTACGGACTTGCCCGCGGTGTCGTTTGAGAAACGCTCGACGGCGTGGAACGTACACTCGAGATTCCGCGTGCGCATCGTGCATTCAGTGGCTAGTTCCCAAGTAGCAGATCGCAGGTCTTCCCTATTAATCGAGCCCGTAGCACATTTTGTGACCGAAGACTCCTCTCCGAGAAGTCTTATTCCTTCGCTTACGTAGCGCGCGTTCCGAGTATGAATCCAAGTTGCATATGGATTCCCTGATCCGGTTTCGCCTTGTGATCGCAGAAAGCATTTGGTAGGACACTTGATGTATGCCTCAAAGAGTTGCGACGAAATTAGAATCATGACACTACGCTACTACGCTGGTGACCTCGATTGACGACCAAGCTGGGTCGGATTCGTATCCAATATGCGACAAGCGCAATGGCAACAATTCTATCCATCGCAATTCGATGAGAACGTGTCCTGCTCACTCTGACGGTGGGCAGAATCGTCTGTGAGCTTGCGAAGCAAGCAGGTGCAGGGGTCTGCCTTAAGAGTCTGCTGGGCAAGAATCCAAATCGAGGGCAGATGTTCGAACTGTGTGTTTAGGAAGGGGCGCATTTTCTACCCTGGAACGACGCCTGAGCGTTGCACGGGCACTGCTGCTGGACATTGATCCGGTTGCTCTCGTTCCCACGCGCCGGGAACCCGCGGGCGAAGGTGGCGCGCTGGACCAGTAGGTGGACGACCGGCCTTCCGGCCATCATTTCGGCGAACGGGGCTTCTGAAGGATTGGCCGGGCCTCCAGCCGATCCAAAATCTCCATGAAGCGCGGGCGATTGCGATAGTTCAGGCGTATGTCGGCCATCAGTTCGTTCCACTCCCAGCCACGGTCCAGTGACTTCAGAATCGGGCGCATCTTCTTCAGGTAGGCGGCAACTGTTTCATAAGCTGAAACGCTTGCCTGTGTCAGGTTCTCATCGACGCAGCGGCGATAGACCTCCAGGGTGCGCTCGGGATGCGACTCGGCAACAGCCGCGGCCACCTTATCGGCATTGGCGCGAGCCCCGTAATACCAACCGGCGCGCTGGACTGTTGCCGCCGCGCACCACAGGTCGTACCAGCGCAGAACATCGTCGGGGCGGCGCTCGGCAATGGCCATGTCGATCAGCACATCGTAGTGCGGATGCGGCTCCCCGAATCGCGATAAGGGCAACAAATAGGCGGGAAGCGGCAGCGGCCAATCCGGGTGAATCACACTGCTATGCGCTCCCCCCTTTGTGACGGTGACCGAGAACGGAAGCTTGCCGGTTTCGAGAAATTCCAGGGCCAGCGTTTGGACCGCCTCCCGGCACCCGGCGCGCTCGGCGGCGGACACCAGCTCGGCAAACTTTTCGCGTCCCGGGCGCTCGAAAAACTCCAAGGCAGCATGTGCGGCGACCAGGTTCCATTGCCGCCGCAGCCGGGCGATTTCGCCCATCGATTTTGCGAGTTGATCGGCGATGCCCGGAGCCTCCTGAACTGTTTTCCGGATTCCCTCCGCCGCCCAGCGTCCGGCATCGTCGTATCGTTTTCGCTCGATCAGCAACGGGACCAGCCGCTCGTAGCTGCCGGTGATGCGCGCTTCTCGCTCACGGACGGCGATCACTTCGTCGTCACGCTCGGCGCGCCTGAGCGCCCGGACGAGCCAGTCTGCGATCCGCTCGCGCTGATACTTGTCATGAAAGTTGCCGCCGGTCCGCGTGTCGGATTTCAAACGGCGCGCCAGCTCGTCAGCCGCCGCCGACCAATCGGACGGGCTGGCGTTACCCTCCAGCACGGTGTCCAGGTGTTCGTCCTCGATTACGCTGTACTCGTCCTTGAGATCGGCATCAATCGCGAAGAGCAGCCTCTGCGTGGGCGTCAGGCTCGACTCCTTTACTGCCCGGAAGAGAGGCGGCAGGCACTCCGCAAAGGCTGTGGCGGTCTCGCCTTCATCGTTTGATTGCCCGATCATTTCCATGCCCCGCGACATAATCTCCCGGCTCAGTTTCGCCACGGCATCCGCATGGCCAAGTTCGACCATCCGGTCCAGGTAGCGCGCGAGCCGGCTGAAGTCCGGGGTGAATCCCTCGCCCCTCCAGTAATTCCTCCAGCCCGGTTCCGAGGTCGCCTTCCGCAGCTCTTTTCGCGCTTCGGAGATCAGGCGATCTGCGTCACCTTCGCCCAGTGCAATGCGCTCGCGGAACTCTTCCCGCAGATCGGGGAAGCGTTGCGTGAGCGACCAGACCAGCTCTGCCAATTCCGCCTGGCTCTTCGCGTCAATGTGTTTGCGGATTTTCTCGTCATCGGCGGCGCGCGCCTTTCCGGTGCGTTCACGGCGAGGCGGCTGGCCTTCGTCGTCTTCCCAACTGTCGTTGTCTTCGAAGTCCTCGTACGGTTCTTCAGGGACTCCGCTCGCGAGTTCCTCCCACCTTCGATCTTCCGCTTCCGCAATCGGTATCGCGGCACTTTTCGCCAGCATTTCGAGATACGTGGCGACGACTGCGACCGCGTGCTTGCAGCCATTCCAACCAACAGGGCAAGTGCAACGGGAGCGAAGCGCGTCCGCTTCCCACCAGACGCCTGTTGCGTACCGATGCCCGCCGGTGACGGTTGCCAGCAGCTTGCCCTCCGTCGAAATCCGAAGATCGCGCACACGACCGCCGCGCTGATATGCACGCCCGCGCGACACCGAGCGCGATCCTGCCCAGTTCGCCACATCGTCCCAGGTGAGGGACGCCCATTTCGATTGCCGCGATTCGGTGTGCGCAGATGATTTCGCCTTCGCCGCGCGTGGAGACTTGGCCGCCATGGATCGTTTCCTGAGAGAATGCTAAATGGCGATCCTCGGTAGCCCTGCAAGGCACGCGGCGCTGCTACGCAGCGGATGAACGTTGACACGTCATCCCCGGCTGGGTAACTGTTTGCTAACGCGCTGCCGCTGCGCGTGAACATCAACGCAATGAGCAGAATGCGGGCGGCAGCCGCGAAAACCAAGGCGTTTACACGTCTACGTTCGTCAACACATTGAAAGCGTAGGACTAAGCGGCCAACTTTTTGCTTTGGACTGTTGGTCATATCCGCAAGGCTTTCAATTGCGTAAACGTATTGAAAACAAAGAATCGAGGCTCGGTGCGAACGGTTCGGCGCGCTCACGCGCGTACCCTCCGCTGCGGCGGCCGTCAAGGGTCGGGCCCGCTTCGCGGCGCGCACAAAGCGGCGCGCCCTTGACCGCCGTCCTCGCTGCGGGTGGGAGCCAGCTATGAGAAGAATGTATTCTTCTCATGTTCCAAGAACATGCGCCGGGCCATTCAGTTAAGCCCTTTGCTGCCCGTCTCGCCAGATGGCCCAGCAAGCCGAACCAACCCAACATCGAACGAACGTCGCACCCAACTCGAATGGCGTCCTGATCTGTTCGAATCTGTCCGCGCTTGTCAGCTATCGGCGTCACTACGGTCGTGCCGTCGATGAATCGGGGAGGCGTTTACGCGCGTGAACACGTTACCGGGCAAGAGGTTATGAAAAAACGCGCCGCCCAAAGGCTGCATCCAATCGGGTCAAGGACTGAAGCGCACTCAGGGTGATTCCCGTGGCCTCTTCCGGCGCCAAGCCGCCCTTGCCGATCCCGCCCGCGGCTCCCGCTGCGCCGGCAGTTGAGGCATTCCGCACCAAATCCATTGCGACACGGGTCACGGAAGCCGAGTTCGCAGAGGTGGAGTCAGCGGCGGCAAGCGCCGGGCAGAAGGTTGCCGAATGGCTCCGTTACGCGGCGCTTTCCCAGGCCCGCGCCAAGCTGAGTCAGGACACTGATCCGATCTTATTGGCGGAGATCGTCGGGATGCGCGCCCTGATGTTGAACCTCTTTGCCAAGGCTTCCGAGGGACCATTAAGCAAGGAAGACCTGCGCAAGGTCTCCGAGTATGCCGAAGCCATCAAGGAACAAAAGGCCGAGGAAGTCCTGGCCCGAAGAAAGCGGAAGGGCTCTCGAACGCCGGGGAATTCGCCGTGAGATGGCGGTGTTTCGCCTACAGCATTCCGTGGACGACGGCGATGCTGTTGGCCTTCACCTTGGCGGCCCAATCGCTGGTCGTTTGGTTTTGGTTTGACCAGCAAGTGCCGCCGTTCCAGCAATACTATTTGTGGACGTATATCGCCAGTTCGGAAAGCGCGAAGCATCCGGGTGCGAGCACCCGAGTCGAATGGCTATTGAAGACCGCTCCCGGAGGGAAACGCGAGCTGGCATTCGAGCCGGACGTAATCGCTGGCCGAGCCGGAAAGCTCCCCGTCCAGCTTTCCGCGGCTGCCACCGATCAGGGGCGGACGGGGATCGAGAAAAGTTCGCCGCAACGGATCGACTCCGCGAAGCTCAGCGAAACCTTACGGGAAGACTTCTACGACGGCGCGGGAATCTGGTTCGTAATGCTTGTGCCAATCCTGGCGGGCTGCGCTCTGCTGATCGCGATGATCTGCGCGTTGTTCTCCGCACGGCAGGAGCTTGCGCTTGAATGGAGCCGGGTATGGCGGGAGGTTATGGAGCCGCAGTCGGCGGGGAATCTTTGGCAATCGCCGGCGGAACGGTGGGGGAAAGCGTGGCTCATCCGGCTCCTATCCGACTGGAAGCAGATCATAAGCGTCAGGATAAGGCCGGCCAAAGACACCCCATCAGCCGGCGTAGCCGAAACCAATCGCCCTCCCATCGCGGCTGTAATCGCCGGCCAACAACTTGCTTCAACGACCGTTCAGCGGCCGGATTCGATCGCTCATCGAGCTGCTAATCCACCTGCGATCCCGGCGGCGAAGAGACCCACGAAGCGGCCAATCTTTCCCGGAAGAGCCGGCGTTCGCGACTCCGCGAAGCCGCCGAAACCCTGGGATGAATCCGAGTGGATTGACTGATCCGGAAATCATCGCAAGGCGAACGCTTCGCATTAGCGAGCGAATGGCGGGGAGAACCGCTCTCGATTAGCACCGGAAGGGCTGCCGTTCACCGTCCCATTGGCTTACCCTCAGCGTCCGAATAGGAATCGAAAGCGCGTGCCAAAGAGATCTCTTTCCCGAATCCGAAGCCTGTGTTCGAGCACGGCCTTTCGTGCGCTTTCCCGAGTCTTCGCGGACGCTCTTCGGAGGAAGTCTTCGCGGTGCAAGCCCAATCCATTCGAGAGACGCTTACGATTACCATAAGTGTCCATGAATAACTACAAACTCCCATGAATGCCCACGAAGATCAGCGAAGTGCAAAGAAGTGCATCAGAGTGCGCGAAAGTATAAGAAAGTGCAGTCCTGATGCGGGTGCGCGCGATTTTCTATTTAGAGACAGTGAAGAATTGAGACCACCTTTTTCGCCTTGTCACTCGTCTAACTTCTGCAAGACCGCAGCCAGATAGCGATGTGCTCGTCGTGGAGTACCCGCAACATGCTGACAATCTCCAAAGCCCTCTCGGCAGGCCAGGCACAAACCTACCACTCGCGCGAGTTTGCCTCCGAGCAGCAGAACTACTGGAGCCGCGAGCGGCAGGTATACGGTGAATGGCGTGGCGCTCTTGCGGAGGAGTGGAGTTTACACGGATCAGTTAAAGCAGAGCATTTCGCACGATTAAGCGAGGATCTGCACCCTGAGAGCGGCGCACAGCTTGTCAGACACCAGCCCGCGAAAACCTACGAGAACGAGTACGGCAAGGAGATCACCAGCGTGGAGCACCGCGCCGGATGGGATGCGACATTCTCGGCCCCGAAGTCGGTTTCGCTCACCGCGCTCGTTGGCGGCGATTTCCGCGTGCGCGAGGCACATCGGGAAAGCGTGCGCGTAGCGCTTGATGAATTGGAACGGTACACACAGGCGCGCATTGGCAATGTTCACGCGCCGGAAACGACCGGAAAGTTTGTCGCCGCCACGTTCGAGCACGACACAGCACGGCCCGTGGACGGTTACGCCGCGCCGCAGCTTCACACTCATGCCGTGATCTTCAACATGACCGAGCGCGACAACGGGCAGACACGCGCGCTTCAAGAGCGCAGCCTTTTCCAGTCGCAGCATTATGTGACTAGCATCTACCGTTCCGAGCTTGCCATGCGGTTGCAGCGGCTTGGTTACGAGATCGAGACAGGCAAGCACGGCCAGCCCGAGATTAAGGGCTATACGCGCGAATACCTGGAAGCATCGAGTCCGCGGCGCGAGCAGATCAAGACACATTTGGAGGAAATCGGCTTGGATGGGGCCGGTCCCGCGCAGGTCGCCGCGCATCGAACCCGCGACAAGAAGGAGATTCAGTCGCAGGAAGAAGTGTTGCGGCGGCACCGCGAATTGGCGGCGCAATTCGGTCATCAGGCTGACCGCGTCGTAGCGCAGGCACGGGAGCAAGCGCAGCAGCACCAGCAGCAGCCGGAGAAGACCGTGCAGCAGGCCGCCACCTACGCGCGGAAGCATGTCTTCGAGCGCTCCGCCGTTCAGGACGAACGAGTCATTCTCGGATCGATGCTTGATCGCGGCATGGGTCAGCTCACGTATGGCGACGCACGCCGGGAATTTGCGCGCCGCGTTGCCACCGGCGAGTTTCGTTCACGGTTGAGCGCAGTGAAGGCCGTGCCGCACCGCAGTACACCACCGCCGAGATGGTTCGCATGGAGCGAGAGATCATCGAGCGAATGCAGGCCGGCAATCACCGAACCTATAGCGATCCGATGCTGATCTCTCCACCGATGCGATGCAGAATCGAGGACCGCCACGCGGAACTGAATACATCGCAATATCACGCCGTCGATGAGATATTCCTTTCACGCCAGAAGATCGTTGGCCTTGAAGGTGTAGCCGGGGCCGGTAAGACCACGGTCGCTGGCCGTGATCCGAGAAGGTGCGGAAGCTGAAGGCTACCGCGTGGAGGGTTTCGCCCCTACGTCCCGAGCTGCGCAGAAGCTGGCCGAAGCAGGCATTGAGACCTCCACACTGCAACGGCATCTTGCACGCGGCGAGCAGCCGGACACCGGCGAGAAGACGACTATATGTGATCGACGAATCTTCTCTCGCCTCCACGCGGCAGATGCACCAGTTTGTCGAACACCTGCATTGGAATGATCGTGTCCTTCTGGTAGGAGACACGCGGCAGCACGAATCGGTCGAGGCAGGCCGTCCGTTCGCACAGCTTCAGGAAGCCGGCATGATGACGGTGAAGCTCAGCGAGATTCTGCGGCAGCGCGACCCGGACCTGAAGCAGGCAGTCGAACAATTGGCCGGCGGCGATGTGAGCGCGGCGCTCGATTGTCTGGACCGCAAACGCCGAATCCATGAATTTGGCGACCGCGAAGAGCGGATCGCAGCCATCGCCCGCGAGTATGCGCGGTCGCCAGAGAATACATTCCGGTGGCGTGATGGTGGCGTGGTGGCGTGGTGGCGTGGTGGCGTGGCGTGGTGGGGTGGTGGTGGCGTGGTGGCGTCATAGTAGTAGTAGTAGTAGTAGTAGTAGTAGTAGGTGGTGGCGTGGTGGCGTGGTGGCGTCGTCGTCGTCGGTGGCTCGGAGGTGGTGGTGGGGTGGTGACGTGGTGGTGGCGTGTCCTGGTGCATGGTGCTGATGGTGGGTTGATTGGTGGCTCATAGTAGTAGTTGGTGCTGATGGTGGCGTCATTGGTCGGCCTGGTGGGGGGGGGGGGGGG
>CAWHNV010000085.1:0-9281 GCA_963830785.1 uncultured Acidobacteriota bacterium | reverse complement strand
TAAAAACACCTCCCAGCCTCTCCTAAAAAAAAAAAAAAACTTCTTCTTCTTCTTCTTCTTCTTCTTCTTCTTCTTCTTCTTCTTCTTCTTCTTCTTCTTCTTCTTCTTCTTCTTCTTCTTCTTCTTCGGGTTGTTTCCGCCGGAGCTGCCCAGCAGGATGGGCGTCGCCAATTCCTTTTGGTGCGCTGCCGGGTTGCTCGAGATCCCTTCAGTGTTCAACAGGACTTTGGCCGCCTCTTTCGAGGTCGATGTCCCGATGGTCGCCACTACGTAGGTGGATGCGGTGACTGAAACGGAAGCTGGAGCGGTGTACGTGACCGTGCAATAGGTGAATGCGCCGCTGCTGCGCGTGCAGATTGAACTGCCCAGCGACCCTTGTCCGCCGCTCGATCCCGTGGAACTGCTGGCTACAGCGAAGTTGATGCCGGTTGTGCCGCCGGCTTCCGCGATATACCCCGTGATCGTGACGGTTCCGTTGGCGCCCAGAGCGACATTCTCTGGCGTCAGCGGCTGCAGGAAACCAGGGGTTACGATCAGCGTTGCGCTCGCGGTTGTCGCCGGGCTGGACGCCAATGCCGCGGTTACCGTCACCTGCACGCTGTTTGACGTGAGATAGGTAGGCGGCGTGTACTGCCCGTTCGAGTTGATGGTTCCGGGACCGGAGTTTGCGTCTCCGCCCGAAAGTGTCCAGTTCACGTTGGCGGTGCTGCCGCTGAACGTAGCCGAAAATTGCTCGACCAACCCACCCGACGTAGTGGTGGTATTGCACCCTGTACAGTTGGCATCAATGGTTGCCGTACCCGGAGAAATCGAGAGGCTGCCGCCGCCGTTCGAGGAGCCGTTCACCAACGCACCGCCGCAACCTGCCAGAACAACCAGCGCCGGCAGCATTGCGCTAGCGAGCACACGCCCAGGCCATTGGCGCAAAAAAAATCTGCGTCGCTGGCCCGCGGGATTTGATACCTGTCTTTGACCCTCTGTCATTCCGTCCGTTTTCCGGTTCCGAACGTCGAGCGCCTTTCTGGCCGTCTTCCCTGCTTACCTGGCGATTCGCATCTACTCGCGAATTGCCGTAGACGCCTGCGCTTAAAGAAGATACGCTTCCGAGCTATGCCCCCAAGGTGATGCTTGTTTAGACCCTTCCCTGACCTGAAAGTTGCCCGGCAAGGCCCTCAAGAACAGTTCCAATGACTCCAGCTGCGCGGGACGCAATGTACTAAATTATCCACCAAAATACTGCGCTTGGAGTCCTGCGATCCAGGCGCTACCGGGGCACTGAGCCTCTAATCAGGTATACGCCGGGAGCACTTGCTGCGCCAACCCTGCGTGCGAGCTTTTCTTCAAACCCGGTTCACGGTGAGTACACTCATCCCAAAAACGGCTTCGGCCTACAAATTCGAGCCGGAACCGTGCAGCGCACTACACTGGAAGCAGGAGAAAACATGGAATACGTCAACCTTGGCCGCACCGGTTTGAAGGTTTCGCGCATTTGCCTTGGCTGTATGACCTACGGCAGCCCCGCCACGGGAAAACTGCTTCCTGGCCGACAGGCGTGGGCGCTGAATGAGGCCGAAAGCCAGCCTTTTTTGCGCCAGGCTCTCGATCTCGGCATCAATTTCTTCGATACGGCGAACGTCTACTCCGGCGGCGACAGTGAAGTGGTCGTCGGGCGATTTCTCAAGGCAACATGTCAGGCGCGAAGCAGTAGTCATCGCGACGAAGGTGCAGGGATTGATGCGCGACGAGCCCAACGGCCGCGGACTTTCGCGCAAGGCCATCCTATTTGAACTTGATCAAAGTCTGCAAGCGCCTTGAGACCGACTACGTGGACCTTTACCAGACCCATCGCTGGGACTACGAAACGCCCATCGAAGAAACGCTTGAGGCACTGCACGACGTGGTCAAGGCGGGCAAGGTACGCTACATCGGCGCCTCGTCGATGTATGCCTGGCAGTTTGCCAAGGCTTTGTATCTGGCCGATCGGCACGGGTGGACGCGCTTCGTCTCCATGCAGAACCACTACAACCTGCTCTATCGCGAAGAAGAGCGCGAGATGATGGGGCTTTGCCAATCGGAGGGCGTCGCCGTCATTCCCTGGAGCCCGCTGGCTCGCGGGCGGCTCGCGCGCGCGTGGAAGGCCGAGACCACCACCGCTCCGAAACCGACGCCTTCGGCAAGACACTCTACTCGCACACCGAAGATGCCGACCACAAGGTTGTTAACCGGCTGGGCGAGGTTGCGGAGAAGCGCGGCATTCCCCGCGCGCAGGTGGCACTGGCGTGGCTGTTGTCGAAGTCTGGCGTTACGTCTCCGATTGTGGGTGCCAGCAAACCGCACCACCTTGAAGACGCGGTGGCGGCGCTCTCTGTCAACCTGACACCGGAGGAGATCACGGCGCTGGAAGAGCCTTACGTGCCACATCCCGTGCTGGGATTTAGCTGAGACCTGGCGCATCATCCGACCTTGAAATTGCGGAACGCAGCACTCCATAAAACGAGCGCACAGTTGTAGCATCGATACGTGCCAGCTCTCGATACTCCGGTGAAATTTGTGCGCGGCGTGGGCCCGCGCGTGTCGGAGATGCTTGACTTCAAGGGCATCCTGACCGCTGAAGACCTGCTCTACCACCTCCCTTTCCGCTACGAGGACCGGCAAAACCCGCGCAGCCTGGACGAGTTGGTGCCCGGCGAAGTGGCCAGCGTCGTCGGCGAAGTGCGCGGCGCGGCGCTGCTGCGGACTCGGCGCGGACCGATCTACGAGATTACTCTCGGCCAGGGCCGCTTCGCGATGAAGTGCCTCTGGTTCCACGCGGCCTATCTGGATGGGAAGTTCCAGGCTGGGCAAACGGTTGCGGTCTACGGCAAGATCGAGCCGTCGCGCTCCAGCAGCAACTTCAAAATGATCCAGCCGCAGTTTGAGATCCTGCCCGACGCGAGCGACGACGCGGAAACCCGGCTCCTCGAAGTAGGCCGCATCACACCTGTCTATGAATCGCTGGGCGGCAGCCGCCTGGCCTCGCGCTGGCAGCGCAAAACTATTTTCAATCTGCTCGAAACCATGCGTGGAGCGGTGCCCGATTGCCTGCCACGGTCGATGCTCGACCGTCTCAGCCTCCCGGGGCGCGAAACTGCGCTCAACGAAGTTCATTTCCCTCCCGAAGGTACACCGTTCACTCAGTTGCAGAGTTCCTCGACCCCTGCGCACCGCCGGCTTATTTTTGAAGAGCTATTTTTTCTTGAGTTGGGCCTCGAGCTCAAGCGCCGGCGCATGAAGGAGCGCCAGGGCATCGCCTTCGCCGCCAACGACAAGGTGCGCGAAGCTATTCGCGAGGTGCTTCCCTTCCACCCCACGACTGCGCAAAAGCGGGCGCTCGGCGAAATTGTGACCGACATGCGGAACGCGAGTCCCATGCGCCGGCTGCTGCAGGGCGATGTGGGCTCAGGCAAAACAATTGTCGCGTTTCAGGCCATGCTGGTGGCCATGGAAAACGGGTATCAGGCTGCTCTCATGGCGCCCACGGAGATCCTGGCCACGCAGCATTTCCTGGCCGCGCGCAAGTTGCTGGAACGTTCGTCACGGAAGCCGCGCATCGTGCTGCTCACCGGTTCGCTCGACGAAGACCGCAAACGCTCCAACCGCGGCCTCATCAATCGCGGTGAGGCAAATCTCATCATCGGAACGCACGCGCTCATTGAAGAAAAAGTGGAGTTCGACCGCCTGGGCCTCGTGGTGGTCGACGAGCAGCACCGCTTCGGTGTGCTGCAGCGCTTCAAGCTGATGAAGAAGCCCAATCAGCCCGAGCCCGATGTGCTGGTGATGACGGCCACGCCGATCCCGCGCACGCTTGCGCTCTCGCTCTACGGCGATCTCGATCTGAGCATTCTCGACGAGTTGCCGCCGGGTCGAATGCCTATCGCGACGCGTCGCGTTTCCGGTGAGCGCGCTGAAGAGGTCTGGGATTTCGTGCGCAAGCAGGTGGCGACAGGGGCGCCAGGCCTACATCGTCTATCCCGTGATCGAAGGCAGCAGGGATGATCAACCAGAATTGGATTTTTCCCACGATCCGGATGGCGGAGATGTTTCCCATCCTTCTCGTCTAAAACGCGAAAAGGATGGGGCACGGGGAGAATTGTTTCCGCGCGCGACGCAGGAGGCAAGTCCCAGCGCCCGGTCGGGTCTGCGTTCAGCGGTGGAGATGTACGAAAAGCTGCGTTCAGGGGCGCTTGCCGGTTTGCGCATCGGCTTGCTTCACGGCCGCCTCGATGCGGACGAAAAGGAAATCATCATGCGCCGTTTTCAGCGTGGCGAAATCGACGTCCTGGTATCGACCACCGTCATTGAAGTCGGCGTGGACGTGCCCAACGCAACGGTCATGGTGGTGGAACACGCGGAGCGCTTTGGACTGGCGCAGTTGCATCAGTTGCGCGGACGCGTGGGCCGCGGCGCAGCCAAAAGCTACTGCATCCTCATGACCGGGGAGCGCATTTCTCCGCTTGGCGAGGAGCGGCTGAATGCCATGGTGCGTACGCAGGATGGGTTCGAACTGGCCGAGCTGGATTTGGCCCAACGCGGACCGGGCGAGTTCTTTGGCACGCGGCAGGCCGGACTTCCCGATTTTCGCGTCGCCAATCTGTTGCGCGACCGAAAATTGCTGGAGCTGGCCAAGCAGGAAGCGGCGCGATTCGCCGTCGATCCCGGCCCTGAGGTGACTGCGGAGGAACGGGCCCAGGTGCGGGCGCAATTGAAACAGACCTGGCAGCGGCGCTACGGTTTGGTCGAAGCGGGCTGATTCGCGCTGGGAAATTTCGAAGTTCTTAGAATGCAGGCTTACGCTGGGCCCGTGTGCGGCGAGCTGCCGATGATCTCCGGCGGATAGGTCTGGACCTCGAGGTCGATGCTTGCGATTTCGGTGCCACATTCGCGCTGGTGGCTGCGCGTGCACTGGCAAAGTTCGGTGAAGCGCAGGTGCCCGTTTGGGCTCAGTTCGAGTCCCGCCGCGATGAGGATGCTGTAGACATCGACACATGCCTGGCGCTCGAATTCGAAGAGCATGTTGATCATGCCGGTGTCGTTGGCGCCGCGGCTCAGCACCCAACCCCCGCACCCAAGAATGGCGCCAGTGAGACACTGCACCAGCCGCGAAGGTTCCACGGTGCTTACCGCCTTCATCTGCATCGCCCATGGGATGCTGCAATTCTGGGGCCGGCCCTGGTTTTGCGTCTGGCTTCTCACAGTGGTTTTATCGGTGGCATCGGTGACGGCATCAAGGCTGTCGCGGACTCGAACGGAGCTTGACCGCCTTTGGCACAGATCTGCCGCCTGCGGTCGCGGGCTGGGGTAATTGGGCGCGACCTTGGGATGTCCTGCGACCCCCGCCTGCAGAGCTTTACCCGGCCGTCGCCGACACGCGCATTCAAAGCATCTTGTTGTAACGTGAAAGATACTGTGATTACCGGTTCGGGAATCGATGTCATTGAAATCCGCCGCATCCAGCACGCCGTGGATCGTTATGGCGGGCGTTTTCTTGACCGCGTTTACCTCGCCGCGGAGAAAGCATATTGCCTGCGCAAGCGCAACTCGGCTGAGAGCTTTGCTGCCCGTTTCGCGGCCAAGGAAGCTGCCGCCAAAGCGCTCGGCACCGGCATCAGCTTCGGCGTCAACTGGCTTGAGATTGAAGTGGTACGGGAGCCGAGCGGCAGGCCGAGCCTGCATTTCTATGGCCGCGCCGCCGAAATTGCCATGCGCCAGGGGGTGGTGCGCTCCAACCTTTCGCTTACTCACACGGCCGACCTCGCCGTGGCCAGCGTAGTCCTGGAGGATGGGCGGTAGTTGCGCCCATTCTGCTATTCTCTAGGCGTGAATCGGCTCCTTTTCGTAAAGGAATAACGTGCCAAGCCGCAAAGAGATTCAGTGGTCACAACTGAAGGTCGGATCGCTGGTGCTGGCCGCGATGGCCGTGCTTATCGGATTGATTTTTCTCATGAACGGCACCAGTGGCGGGCCGTTCGGACGCAAAATCCGTCTCCGCTCCTACTTCGCTAACGCCGCCGGCCTCAAGGACGGGGCTGTGGTGTCGGTCGATGGCGTAACCGTCGGCAATGTGACGAAAACCCGCGTGGTTCCGGAGCGAAATCCTTTTCCGGTCGAAGTGACCATGCAGGTGGGAGAGAAGTATTGGGCGGACCTGCACACGGATTCGACGGCGCGTGTTGCACCGGCAGGCGTGCTGGGCGACAGCTTTGTGGATATCGACTCGCGGCATGCAACTGGCCCGCAGCCCGCCGACGACGCCGAACTCAAAATCTCCGGGTCGCCGACCATTGAGGAAGTGATTGGTAGCAGCCAGGTCTCCATTGAGGACATCGATCAGTTGGTGAAGAAGGTTGGAAAGCTGGTGGACGCGATTAGTTCGGGGCGCGGCACAATTGGCGGGTTGATCAACGATCAGGCGATGAAGAAGAACGTCGCTTCGATCGCGGCGAACCTTCAGACGGTCACGCAGGCGATGGCCGATGGCAAAGGATCGCTGGGAAAATTTCTCACTGACGACTCTCTCTATACAAAAATGGATTCAACTGTCGACCAGTTGAATGCCATCGTTTCCGACATGAACGCCGGCAAGGGCACTGCCGGCAAACTGCTCAAAGACGAAACGGCTTATAACAATTTCAACTCCGCTGTGTCGAATCTGAACGGCGTGCTGGCTTCAATCAACTCGGGCAAGGGCGCCGTTGGGCAACTCATCAAGGACCCGGATGAAGCGAAAAAGCTGAACGAGACGATCTCAAACCTCGATGACATTTTGAAGAGCCTGAATGCGGGCGAAGGTTCGGCCGGCCAGTTCCTGAAGAACAAGTCGGTTTACGAGCACGCGGATGCGACCATGGATCAGGCGCAACAGCTCATCAAGGCCATCCGCCAGGATCCCAAGAAATATCTCGTCATCCAAATGAAAGTGTTCTAGAGCGTCGATTCCGGCCGAAACGTTTCCCGGAACGCAAGAAACGCTTTGAGGCGCACCACCTGGAAGAAATCGTTGGCCACGAAGTAGAAGACAACTGAAGCAGCCGCAACGATGTGCATTGCGCCTTCGCCAAGTTCGTCGCTGAACGGCAGCGGCGCGGCAGAAAACACCATGGCCACGACGATCAGGGCGAGCTTGACGATGCCCAGCACCAGGTTGATTTCTACGAGCTTGCTGGTGAATCTCTTTCCCAACCGCAGACTTTCTCCAAGGGCCGAAAGCGCGGAGCGCTTTTCGCACAGCACCAGCATCGGCGCGATCGAAAACGGCCAACTGCTGAGCGCAAACGCGGTGAAGAATCCCAGCGAGAGAAAAATGGCCCAGATGAAGTAGCCCACCAGGTCCGGCTCGCCGGTGACAGCGATGTGAGTGGCCGCGGTCCATTGCATCGAGCGCAGCCAACCCCAAACGGCAACGGCGAACAAGCCGAGCCACGCGCCTTGCGTCGCCATGATGGTGAACGGGCGAAAGCGCAGCCGTGGATCCATGCGCCAGAGCAGAAGCCCACGTCCCAGGCCCGAAATCACGATCCAGATCAGGGCGGCGATGGGCAGGAGCCAACGCAACACGTGCGAGCACAGGCGGCGCGTAAAACGCGATGACGTTGGAAATCTGCACCGCGGCGAGCCAGGGATTCTGCGTGTCGAGAGACTCGAAACCGGAGGAATCGACCGGATACGCCGCAAGAATCTGCTGCGCCTGTTGCCAGCAGACAAGAAGAAACGGAATCCCGAAGAGCCAGCGCCAGGCGACCTCGATGGCGATGAGCGAAGGGCGACGGAAAACATCGCCCATGTGCTCAACGAGTAATTGGGTTCCGCGCACTGGCCGCGTCGCGTGAAGCTCAGCCATGGCGCCGGACCTCACTATGCGACCTCACTTCACTACCAGGTTGACGGCCCTGCCAGGCACCACGATCACCTTCACAACGTTCTTGCCTGCAGTGCGGGCGCGTACCTTTTCGTCGGCCAGCGCCGCCGTCTCGATGGTTTTAGCATCGGCGCCAGCAGCCACGCGCACCACCGCTGTCAACTTGCCGTTGATCTGCACCGGAATCTCGATCTCATCCTCCTTGGCCAATTCCGGATCGCTCTTCGGCCAGGATGCGCGCAATACCGAGCCTTCGCCACCGAGCTGTTCCCACAGTTCTGCCGCCAGAAATGGAGCGAAGGGGGCGAGAAGCAGGACCAGCGTTTGCAACAACTCGTGCACCACGGGCGCAGGAACCTCGCCGGCCCCTGCTCTCGCTATATTATTTCTCCTCCATACATTTTATTAAGGTCGGTCTACCGGATTAAGCTTAAATTTTGCTTGAGGCTCTCCGCACTTTAGCGGTGACACAGACTTGTCGCGGCTAAAGAGTGCTCCAGATCATCATTCTTCCCCGCATAGTCCGAAAGAAACTCTCCTCGCTTCTCCTGGTTATTTGAAACTCTTTGATGGCAGCCTTTTATCCAACCATGTGGGCGAGAATAGAAGAAATGCAACACGGATCTGCGCGGGAGGGTCTGAGTTTAGCCTGTATTGCTGGCGTAGGTCACCCCACCAATCCCTACTCTTATGTGGTATTTAGGACTCAGGGTATTCCTAGTTGGCTCTGAGTGTTACGTGGGTAAATTCTGTATTCCGATTAGGTACCACAGATTGCAATCTGCGTCTCCTATATAAGTAAGCACCGATTCGTAAATTTGAGTTATTTAAACCGGTAAAATATTCATAAGGAAACTAAATATAACTTAAGGGCTTAAGAAATTAAATAAAGTTATAGAATCTATTAGGCAAATCCTAAATAGACGGTGCGGCTGGGCATGGATTTCGCCCTCACTTCAAGCGGGTCAGGATTGAACTTATTCGTAGGATTTGAAAGGGGGGACTAGTCCTGGAATGGAAGGCGCTAAACCTAATTAGACTAAGTCTGTGCTGACTAAACCTGTATCCTTTAGGCCTTATTCCCATTTTAGGCTTCACTCCTAACCAAAATTACGTAATCCGCACTCCCCTTAATAAAATACCATATATTTATATACTCCAAAATATATGACGAATATGTCGAATCGAATCGACCTAAATTCGTATTCGATTCGATACGAATTTGAATCGTAAATCCAAGATTCGATTCGACTTGATACGAACCGAATTTACGAATATTCGAAGTTCATAGGATTTGACAGCAGCCTTACACAGCCACCACAAATCTGCCTCAGGAGACTCAAGCCCAACACTTTTGTATGTTACACTTGCGACTCTCATAAAGAGT
>CAWHNV010000084.1:0-28647 GCA_963830785.1 uncultured Acidobacteriota bacterium | reverse complement strand
GCCAATGCTGGTAGGGCCAGAAATTCGGGTGCGTGAACGAATCCCATAGAATATGCGTCGCGATTCCGACGAGGATGGAGAGCAGCACCAGCGCAAACTGCGACCCATTTTTCACCGGCAGTGCCGCCGGGCCAAGGTGAATCCGGCGCCGCACGCTCTCGGGCAGCCATCGATAGAGCGGGTCTTTTGCATAAGCGTGGAATAGCCACAGCACAACGAACGCCGCGGGCAAATCAAAGACAAACGCCCCGGCCAAGGTGTGACCGAATCCGCCTTCGGGCGCGAAGTGAAGGAAGTACTCAAAATCGGGCGCCATGCATCCAATCACCAATGCAGACGGAACCAGGGGCGTGCGCAGAAATGGAATCGCGGCAGCAGGGTGGGACAGGGTGAATGGCATTCCCATCCATTATCAGCGCGGATGGCCGATTTTCTGCAAGCAAACTCATGGGGATTGGAGGCGCTCCGGTCCAGCTTGCTGAAAATCGTCGCGTTGGAACGCAGCGAGAGCAGCGCAGCGGAATGCGGGAGCGGGAAATGATATTTCGTAGAGACGCTCGACGAATCCCCTTTTTCAAAAATGGGGAATCAACATGACTTGCTCTCGGTGCGGCACAGAGTCCGGAGCCGATCAGAGATTTTGCAAGAACTGCGGCGCTCCGCTAGGTACTGCGGAACCGGCGCCGAGTGCAGCGACCGGCGTTGCCGCGCCTGCCGCGCCGCAGCCGGCGACTCCAGAGCTGCACCCGATACCCGACGGCGGATTAACCATTGAAGAGGTCGCTGCGTGGCTCGCGAGCGAAGGCTACTCGGTCGATTTTCATACCAGCGAAAGCGGCAGGTGTCACATCGTAACCAAAACCCAGGGATCCCCGCTCAACATCTTCCTGGGCGACTGCAAGGGCGAGCGCTGTGCTTCGCTTGAATTTGCCAGCGGATTTTCTACTGACGGCAAACTCGATATCTCGCAGATCAACGCCTGGAACTACGACAACCGCTGGTGCCGGGCTTATTACGATAACGTCAACGATCCATGGCTGAGAATGAATGTCGATCTCTCGCCTGGAGGCACCTATGAAGCGTTGAGCGAACGGCTCGCAATTTGGAACCGCACGCTCGGCAGGTTCATCGCCAACTACAGCTTGAAGTAGTTGCCTGAGGCGAGCGTAGTTGGGAAAATCCCGATCGTGAGACCCGGGAAGGCGCTACCCTGGCGCCGCCGCGGCCGGTTGGAAGCCCTGGTTACCAAAGGCCATTGTCCCTTTGTAATGCAGATCCGGGCAATTGTTCGCTTGACAGGTTTTCAAAGCGGAGCTAGGTTTTTAGCCAGTTTTCCCGTAGGCCACGGGCCAATTCCCCACCAGGCCATCCACGACAACGTGCGGATCCGCTAAGCCTGGGAGCAACCTGTGGAGAGCCGTGCCGGCGGCATGGCCCAGAGCGCGCAACTTCAATCCGCGAGGAAGAACATGGACCCCACGCCTCCCACTCCGAATAGTACAGATCCCGACGTGCTCATGTGGCCCCACGAACTGCCATACCGCGTCATTTTTGAGGAATACCGTGCACGGCGCGGCGGCGCTTTTACTACGATGCTGCAGCAATGGGGAACCGCACCGGGACGGGCAGAGCTTATAAGTGGAACCGCGGCCGAGGGTCTGCTGAGCGACGATCTGACTGCTGCGGAAAATGCCTACTGCGACCTCGATCAAAAACGTGTCGCAGAGCGGATCGCCAGCGCCAAGTCTTACAAATCCCGTGCAGACCGGAAAATAGCTATCGCGGCAGCTCACGCTGAAGTAGAGGCAGCGTTACGAGCCTGTCAGACCGCGGACCGGCCCTTGAAAACGCTTCTCCACCAATGCTCAGGAACTGCGCTGTGCCTTTCCGGAGGCGGCATTCGTAGCGCAAGCTTTTCTCTGGGCGTGCTGCAGGGCCTGGCTAAATTCAGCTTGAAGGGCCCCACTGGTTCCGGATTTTTGAACAACCTTGATTTTCTTTCGACCGTTTCCGGGGGAGGATACATCGGGTCCTGGCTCATGGGATGGGCTCGGCGCAGCGACTTCAAAACGGCCATTGGAGAATTAGGGAGTCCGGGGCTGACGGCCGGCGATCCGGAGCCTGACACCGTTCGTCACCTTCGCGAATACACCAGCTTCTTAGCTCCGCGAACGGGATTCTCGGTCGATACGGCGACGTTGGCGGCAATCTTCTTGCGTAACCTGCTGCTCATTTGGATTATCTTCCTGCCGTGCCTTTCCGCGTCGATCATGCTGCCCCGTGTGATGGCAAGCGGGGGTAATTATCTGGCCTTTTGGGTGATTAGCTGGCCGGATGACCTCGCCTTCTGGGGCATTAACTGGCCTGTACGTCCGGATCAGTTTCTGATGATCTGCGGCGCAGTGCTGGTGGCGATCGCGGGAATTCTCGCCGCCCGCAGGGTGGTGCAAGAGCCGGAAACACGTCCTCGCTCGGCTCTGTCAGGTCCGCGTTCTGAAAGGGCCTTCATTGCGGTCACCATTGCCGCAGCGTGGTTCATTGTCGAGGCTTGGATAGCCGGCTGGAACAACGATCCGGCGGTTTATCAATCCTTCAATCAAACGCGATTCTATTGGCTTCTGGGGGATCTATTCGTCTCCTCGGTTCCGATGTCCATCACGCGCCTGTTGCGCGTCGTACCGCAGGAGCGCGATCCGTTTAGAAACTCCGAGGGAAATCTGCTTTGGGGAAGAGTTGTGTGGTCATTCGCGGCTTCTGCGATTGTAAGTTGGGTTGTAGCAATCCTTATGGAAGAATTCTCTTTCTCACTCGGACCAAGACTTTATGGCGAAGGAAACGATCCCTCGCCGGCGTTTAACATTCTGGCGGTCCCGATCGTCATGGTACTGCTTATGCTTGGCTCCGGATTATTGTCTGGATTGTTGAGTGGAGTGGAATACGAAGAAGAGCGTGAGTGGTGGGGACGCGCGGGCGGAGTATTTCTTCTCTTTCTGCTGGCCTGGATCGTAGCGGAATCCGTGGGCTGGTATTCGGCAAAGATTGTCGGCTTTGGTCAGGACATCGGCCCAGCGCTTTGGGGCTCCGGGTCGGCGCTGTTCGGAGTGCTCGCGGCACAGGCTGGCAGCAGTGCGGCCAGCGGAGGAGATACCAAACACGTCGATGTGTCTCAGTTGTCGAAGTGGGGAAAGTTCCTGGCGCGCCACGGTCTGGTAGCTCCCGCACTCTCCCTTCTCGCTATTACCTGCATCTTTCTCCTGATTGGCAGCCTTAACAGGTTATTAGTCGAATCAATCATCGGCACATGGCCCGTGGCGGGGTTCGAGATTACGCCCCACAGGGCACCCTGGATTCTTTTTGCGGGAGCCGTTTTGATTGCGGTGCTTGCCAATTTCTGCATCAACATCAACACATTCTCTTTGCATGGCATGTATCGGATGCGGTTGGTCCGTGCGTTTCTTGGAGCATCCAACTTCGGACGGAATCCAGATCGCTTTACCAACTTCGATCGTGAAGACAACCTCGCTTTGAGCGCTCCCGACGGTTCAACGGATCGCCCAGTTCATGTCATCAATGCGGCGCTGAACCTGGTAAAGTGCCAAAACCTTGCATGGCAGCAACGCAAGGCGGAATCGTTCACGCTCACTCCTCTGCGTTGCGGGAGCTGGCGGTTGGGATATGAGCCAACCTCGCAGTATGGCGGACTCCACGGAATTACTCTGGGCACCGGGATGGCAATCAGTGGAGCTGCGTTCAACCCCAATATGGGTTATAACTCGTCTCCGCTTGTCACATTCGTGATGACATTGTTTAACGCGCGCCTGGGTTGGTGGCTTCCCAATCCGGCATGGGCGATTGATAAAACGCTCAGCAAAACGAGCAAAATGCGTTACCTTGCGAAGAATGGCCCCACGTTCGGCCTGGCTTCAATCGTTTCCGAGGCGCTGGGAAACACCAGCGATCGGCGCAAGTGGATTCAGCTCTCCGACGGTGGACATTTCGAAAACCTGGGCTTGTACGAAATGGTTTTGCGGCGTTGCGGGCAAATCGTACTGGTTGATGCGAGTGCAGATCGCCAGTTCGTTTTTGAGGACCTGGGCAACGCGATTCGAAAGATCAATATCGACCTGGGCATCCCCATTACATTTCCTGACAACTGGCCATTTGCGAATAAGGACGTAGCCAAGGATCGATATTGCACAGTGGGAGAAATCAGGTATGACTGCGTGGACAGCGGAGCCCCCATTGGCCACCTCGTGTACTTCAAGCCGCAACTTATTGGCAAAGAGCCGCGCGACGTCACAGCTTACGCCGACGCGTGCATCGCCTTCCCCCACGAAAGTACGGCGAACCAATTCTTCAATGAGGCTCAATTTGAGAGCTACCGCCGTTTGGGTTCGCATGAGGTTGATGTGGTTCTCAAAGAGGCGAAGTCAAACGACGTATCGGCCCTGTTAGCGGCTGCTCAGAAGTATTGCGAATGACAAGAGCGACCTGCGCGGGCCGGGCAGGCGGCGCGGTCCAGGGAAGTGGACTCACCACGCGACGGTTCGTGCTGTCCCAGGTCTCAAAATCGAGACCTGGGGCACCCGTTTTCTGGGGTGAGTCGAGAGAGATGGGACGTTATTTCCCCGGTGGCTGCGAAGTCGACGGCGCATCTGCCGGCGGCGCGGGTGCGGGCGGGACTTTGGGGCCGATGAGAACGCCGTCGTCTAGCGAGGCGGCGACGAGGCGGTCGCCGGCTACGCGGATGAGGGCGATCTGGTAGCCGGTCTGCCACCAAACCCAGGTCATGGTTTTGGGGTCGATGGCATAAACCTCATCGGTGGTACGCGAACTGACGAGAACCCGTTTCGCAGCCGGGTCGTAACTGAGATCGTCGACGTCGCGAAGGGGAAGACGAATGATATACATCCAGGTCTTGCCCAGGTTGCGCGTAAAGTAGACGCCTTCGCGCGCGCCCAGCCAGAGGGTGCCGTCGGGCGAGAAGACGACGCGGTGAATGTGGGTGAGCATGGTGGGAAGCCCCAAGGGAAACCATGACTGGCCGGCATCGTTCGAGATGACAGCACTGTCGTCGCGCGCCGCGACCATGTCGTTGCCGTGCGCCGTGACGGAGAGGTAGTCGCCGAAGCCCATGACCGGGCCGCCCCGCCAGGAGGCGCCCTGATCGTGGCTGGTGAGCAGGCCGTAGTTGGTGGCCGCGACCCAGACGTCGCCGGAAACGTCGAGCGCGTGGACGAGACTTTCGAACTGAACGATGGGAGCTTTGACTTGCTTCTCGATATTGACCTTGGTGCCGCGGTGAGTTTCTGTCGAAGTCTTGAGCAGTGTGTTGGCGATGTTGTTGCGGGGCTGCCAGGTCAGTGGGGCGGCTGACGGGTCAGGGGGAGCGGGATTGTTGGCGGGTTGGGGTTCTGCATTCCCCGGTCCCCAGGTGCGAGGGACCGGGGGCACCCGCACTTTTTTGGCAGTCGGGGTTTTTTGAGCAAGTGCTGGGGCCGGCGCGGCATTGCCTGCGGAGGCGGGAGGATCGCCGCTGCCGAGAACAAAAATGCCGTGGCTGGTTCCGGCGACGATGGCTCCATCTTTGGTCTCGGCCAGGGCAAATACGTCGCGGCCATCGAGCCCGGCGCCCAACTGCTCCCAGTGCGCGCCGTCATCGACGGAGCGGAAGACGCCGCCGAATTGCTTGTCATTGACGATGCCGGCATAGAGGACGGCGGGATCGTCGCGGTTGTCATTGCGGGCTGGGTTGCGGTTGTCGACGAGCAGAGCCGCGATTTTGCGCTCGGAGATGCCCCGGTTCGACGGCGTAAAGGTGACGCCCGCGTCGTTGCTCGTGAGGACGCCGCTGCGGTCAGTGGCCAGGAGCACGCGATTGGAGTTGCCGGGATCGACATAGACATCGTTGACGATGACATCGGAGTCGGTCATGAGCGTGAAGGTTTTGCCGCCGTTCACGGTTTTGTAGAGGCCTTCGGTGGTTCCCGCGTATACGATCTGACGATTCTCAGGGTCCTGCATGAGAACGCGGGTGCGCCGCGCCTCGGTGGGGATGCCTTGAATCTTGTGAAAGAGAGTGCCCGCATTTTCGCTTTTGTAGATACCGCTGCAGGCGCTGAGGTAGACGATGTTCGGGTGATCGGGATCGACGATGATGGAGAAAACATCGGAGTCGACGATCAAACCTTGCTTGATATTGCGCCAGGTTTTGCCGCCATCGGTGGTCTTCCAGGGCAGATGCCAGGTTCCCGCGTAGACGATTTCGGGATTGGTGGGATCGATGGCCAGGGATTCGATTTCGTGGATCTCGTGACTGTCGGGCGGGCTGATCTGGGTCCAGGTTGCGCCGGAATCGCTGGAGCGATAGACGCCCTGGAGGGTACCGGCGAAGAGAATGTGGGGATCGGCGAGCGCCTGCGCCAAGGCGTAAATCGGCTGGCCCGTGAAGAAGGCGGCTTCATGCCACGTGTGGCCTGCATCATGGCTGATCCACAGGCCGCCGTCGTTGGTGTTCTTCCAGGCGCCCACGTAGAGCGTGGAGGGGTGGGCGGAATCGACCACAACGTTGTCGATGACGAAGCCGTCGCCGCGGTCGAGCTTGGCCAATCGATGCCAAGTTGCGCCTTCATCGAGGGATTCGTAGAGCCAGCTGTTGGTGGTGCCGAGGTAGAGATGCTGGGGCTCGCCGGGCACGGAGGCAAAGGCGCGCGCATCGCCGCCGTCAGGGCCGACGACAGTGAATGCGGCTTGCGCACGCAGAGCCGGAAGACAAAACAGGCACAGGAAAAGAAAAACGAGCTGAACCGGAATGTTCAGGCAGCGCTGTTTAAGAGGCAAAGACAGCAAGCGGTTCATCTAGACTGAGAGCTCCCCACGTTCTCTATCCAGAATAGACAAAGATGGGGCGCGATGGCGAAACGGAGCCGGCGTTGGGGGCGGCGATGCGCACAAGTTGCCAACTGCGGCCACTTGCCGTAGCCAAAGAAACAAACAGGCCGCCCGTTGCTGGCCGGCCAGCCTCAAGTCAATTCCCGCGCGAGCAATCGGTTCCATGGATTCCGCGTGCTCTCCCCTTGGCGGGAGAGCACGCGGAATCTGGCAGCGGGCCGCGCAAGCACTTAAAGCGCCTGGGCAGCCCGGACCAGAGCAGCATGCCTATTGCTTGTGCCTTTCCGGCAGCGGCTTGCGAGCCTGGGGCTTCACAGCCGTTTCGTCCACCGGCGCCGTCCCTGTGACATCGTTCGTGAACGTCGCGCCGGACGGCACGAGATAGTTCTCGACCGACTCGCTGTCTGCTGTGCCCGTGGCCACGCTGATGCGCGAAGCATCGATACCCTGTTCTGTCACCAGGTAGTCCTTAGCGTTGACCGCGCGTTGCGCCGCGAACTGGTCCACCTTGGCGTGCTTGTGCCTGGCCGCCACCTTTTCCTGCTTGGCCGTGATGGCTGCCTCGTCCGTGGTTTGCTCGCCGACCAACACCGCCTTGGCGTCGGCATGCTGTTTCAGATCCAGAGCCACCTGGTCCAGGCAGGCCTTGGCCTCGTTGTCGACGCGCAGGGGCCGCTTCTTGTCGGTGTCGAAACTGATGTTGCACAGCGCCTGCGTCTTCGGCGGAGGCGGAATGATCGGAGCCACAATGGTCAGGTTGGTGTTTCCGCTGGCGGTGTGACCCTTGTCATCCGACACGTTGCAGGCGATGCCCACGGTACCCGTCGGCGCGCCAGTCGAGGAGTATTCCGCAGTCGTCCCACTGCCGGTTACCGTGCCAGCCGTGGCCGTATAGCTGTAGGTCAGCGGACGGTTCTGCGGGCTCACGGCCGTGGCCGTGATGGTGCTGGCGCCGCCGGGAGCGATGGTTTCGGGGCTGGCCGAGCAACTGATTGTCGGTGGCTCGTATGCCTTCACCGCATACTCGGCCGAGCATTCTGCGGACTGGCCGGGTTTCAAACCTTCTTTGCCCTTCTTGCCTTCCTTTACGTCAGCCTTGACGGTGTATGAACCAGGAGCCAGAGTAGCCGTATTCACAGTGGCGGAAGTGCCATTGCCGGTTACGCTATCTCCGCTCCAGCTGTAAGTGACGTTGTTGTTCTTCTTCGTGCTCACCGACCCCGCGGTTGCGGTCACCGTGAGGGGATCGCCGGGGTAGATGGCAGGCGCGCTAGCGTTGCAGGATAACGTGATGGGCGGGGCCTTCTTGCACCCCATGGGCAAAAAGGCCAAACACGCCGAAGCAAGCATCAGGCAAACAGACTTCAGATTTCGCGAATACATTTTGATTCTCCTTCACAATTATGCTGAACAACCAAAGACATCCCTTCATCTGGAGGGAACCGTGTGGGCGCCCGTCCCCACCCTTACGTCGCCTTCTTCCACGCCCTTCGTGCTGGGCGCGGGAGTCTGCTCGCTGAGCAGAGTCAGGGCATCGGCAGCGTGAGATGGGTACACGCGCACCGATTTTTGCGCGTGGAGTTCAGAAAGACGTCTTCACGGAGGTTTTAAGGCAGTGAGACGCTTGATAGGGGGCGCCAGCGCGCGCTCGCCCGATCGTCCCAGACGGGACATGCGGCGCAGAGTTTGTTCAGAAGACATGTCGCGGCGTTCAGACATCCCCATGAAAGCACGGGGGCGCGCGTCCCCCAGGTTCCGGCTATTGACGGGCTCGATTGTCGATCGGCGTCGTGACAATGTTCGATCCACTACTGCGGCTCACCAGGAGCCTTTGCAATGTGCGCCGTGCTTCCCCGCAGAGCTGAAGATGCCAATGAAGCGGCGCATCAGATAACGATTAAAACCACGGACAGCGGACTGTCCGGATACCCGCGATGAATCTGCCGCGCTCATTCAGCATTTAAGGTCCTTAAAAGGCTGCGCGGTTCGTGCTGGATCTTTTCCTGGAGAAGGTTGATGGCGTAGATGAGTTGCTCGGGGCGGGGTGGACAGCCGGGAACATAAACGTCGACGGGCACGACCTGATTGACGCCCTGCAACAGGGCATAGTTGTTGAAGACGCCGCCCGAAGTGGCGCAGGCGCCCATGGAAATGACCCATTTGGGCTCGGGCATCTGGTCGTAAAGGCGGCGGAGAACGGGAGCCATCTTTTGCGCGACGCGGCCGGCCACGATCATAAGGTCGGACTGACGCGGGGAGGGCCGAAACACCTCGGCGCCGAAGCGGGCGATGTCGAAGCGCGACGCACCCATGGACATCATTTCAATGGCGCAGCAGGCGAGGCCGAAGGTCATGGGCCACACGGAATTCTTGCGCACCCAATTGACGGCGAAATCGAGTGTGGTGAGAACGATGCCTTCCGACTGCTCGTAGCCGTAGTCGGCTTCTCTCACTTTGAGGCGGTTTTTTACGCTGCTATCGAGCGCTCCGAACAGATAGCGGTCACGCTCTACGCTAGACGCCATGGCTTCAGTATACCGTGAACCGTGGGCCGTGGACCGTGGACCGTGGTGAGTGGGTAGTGAAAGGAGTGAAAGGAGTGAAGGGAGTGAAGGGAGAGAAGAAGGCAAAACTTGCGTTATTTGTGCTCCTTTATGAAAATGATACGAAAGCACAGTCCAGCTTTCTATATGATCTTTCCGGCGGCCGACTGTGGTCCTCCGGCTGCCTGAAAAGTGTGCCGTGCTCCCGATTCGCCCGAGCCGGGGACCGGCAACGAATGCAACGACCGATGCGCCTGAGCGGGTTTTGGGCGCCTGAATAAGTTTTGTGCGCCTGAGGGATTTTAAGGCGCCTGAACGATTTTGGAGTGAAAACTTGATTTGCTGTAAGTGGTTCAAAATGTTGATTTTCTTCGTGCTGATTGGAATTCCTGCGTGGACCTTTGCGCAGACAGCAGTAACAACACCAGCGGCGCAGGCGCCGGCGACACAAGCGCAGATCACGGCACTGCAGCAGGCCGTCGAAAAAGCCCAGATGTCTGGCGACAATGCGTGGATGCTGACTTCGGCGGCGCTGGTTCTGCTGATGACGGGGCCGGGCCTGGCGCTCTTTTATGGCGGCCTGGTGCGCAGGAAGAACATTCTCAGCACCATGATGCAGAGTTTCGCCATGATGGGCCTGGTGAGCATTCTGTGGGCGCTGGTGGGCTACTCGCTGGCCTTCGGCCACGGGAATATGTTTATCGGCGGGTTTGAGCACGTGTTTCTGCGCGGGGTCACGCTGACTCCGAATACCGACTACGCGGCCACGATTCCCGAACAGACGTACATGATCTACCAGTTGATGTTCGCCATCATCACGCCGGCGCTGATCACGGGAGCGTTTGCAGAGCGCATGAAGTTCAGTTCGATGGCGGTATTGCTCTCGCTCTGGTCGCTGCTGGTCTATTGCCCGATGGCGCACATGGTGTGGGGCGTGGGCGGACTGCTGAACGCGACGGGCGGCCACATTCGCAGCCTGGATTTTGCCGGCGGCACGGTGGTGCACATCACCAGCGGCGTTTCGGCACTGATTTGCGCGCTTTACCTGGGAAAGCGCATCGGCTACCCGCATACGGCCATGCCGCCGCACTCCATGGTGCTGAGCTTTATTGGCGCGTGCCTGCTGTGGGTGGGCTGGTTCGGCTTTAACGCCGGCAGCGCGCTGGGCGCAACGCCGCTAGCCACAAGTGCCTTTGTGAACACGCACTTCGCCACGGCGGCCGCAGCCCTGGGATGGACGATTTTTGAGTGGATTCACAATGGCAAGCCGACGGCTTTGGGCGCCATTTCCGGCGCAGTGGCCGGGCTGGTGGCGATCACGCCGGCCTCGGGCTTTGTGCAGCCGATGTCGGCGCTCGTGATCGGCCTGGCGGCGGGATTTTTCTGCTCGTTCATGGTGTTCGGGGTGAAGTCGCTGTTCGGTTACGACGACTCGCTGGACGCGTTCGGCGTGCACGGAGCGGGTGGAACGCTGGGCGCGATTCTGACGGGATTCTTTGCGGCCAGCGTGATCAATCCGATCTTCGGAAAGGACGCTGCCGGCAACAACATTCCCACGGGTGCCATCGACGGACATTGGGGCCAGATCCTCAACCAGCTCGCGGGCGTGGGCGTGGCTTGGGGGATTTCCATTGCAGGAACATTGATTCTGCTCTTCGTTGTAGATAAGATCATGGGACTGCGCGTGACTCCGGAGCAGGAGCAGGCGGGTCTGGATCTTTCGCAGCACGGGGAAGAGGGCTACGATTTCAACAGCTAGCTATCAGCCTTCAGCTATCAGCTTGTTTGGAGGCGATGGAAGCTTCAAAGGGTACGGATTGAGGTCATGCACGGTCAGAAGAAGCGGCGCAAGCGTCTCCTGAAGGGAGTCATGGATGTGGAGGGAGCGAATCTCTGCTGGGAGCTTCTCAGTGAGCCGCAATGGTCTACCGAGCACGGGTATCAGGGATTATGGATTTCTGTCCGCGCGGAGGACCAACGCCATCGTGAACTTATCCTTGCGTATCCTTATCCGACATCAAAACTCGGAAAGCCGCTCCCTCTTCCTCAACGCCCGCGTTTCTCAGACAAGACGATCGCATTTGGAGTTCGGAAAGCAATGAAGGCTGGGTGGGACCCGGCGTCTCGGGGAAGGACCTTTGTCCACTTTTTGCCTTCAATTTCAAATTGAGGTATCGGACGGAGGGGCCAAATAGAGGCCCGTCCTGTTACGCTATCGAACGAGGAAATTCTGCATATGTTGAAGATTGAAGCCGTATTACAACCTTCCAAGCTGGATGCGGTGAAGGATGCGCTGCTGGAAGCCGGCATTGAAGGCATGACGATTCTTGAGGCCCGCGGCCACGGCCGTCAGAAGGGTCACACGGAGTTTTATCGCGGCCGTGAATACACCGTGGATCTTCTGCCCAAGGTGAAGATCGAGATGGTGGTTCACGACAATTTGAAAGAAAAGGCGATTCAGGCCATTGTGGGGGCGGCGCGGACCGGCCGTATTGGCGACGGCAAGATCTTTATCAGCCACGTCGACGAAGCGATTCGCATCCGCAACGACGAGCGTGGCGAAAACGCGCTGTAAGCTCTCTGATCGCGCGAGTTCGCGCCCGGGCTCGCGGAACTCGGGTCCACTTGTCGTGTTGAGTTGGGAGACGTGAGTTGAGGATTGTGCGATCCCCGGTCCCCAAAGGCGAGGGACCGGGGGCACCCCGATCATGCTGACTGGAATGCGCGAGGAGCAAATGCAGGTCCCCATTCGACTTCGAACGCCCTGCGATCTCCGCTCAGGGCAGGCTAAAAGTCGTGCCTTCTTACAAAACTGACTCTTGAAACACGCTCCATGCTCTTGTTCTGAGAGAGCGCAGTGTTTTAGTGTGTTGATGCAGCAGCAACTATCAGCAAAGGAAGAACGCACATGATTCCCCGGTCCGTCTACCTGGTTGCCGCGATATTCGCCGCGGCTTCGTGCCTAGCGGCGCAGGACACGCGCAACGTCATCGAGCCATTTTTCCCGCAGCTTTGTACCACCCTGGACGCGCATTTGCAGAGCCATGGGAACACCCTGGCGCCGGAGGACGAGCAGAAGCTCGATACCGCGCGTATTCAAAAAGCTATCGACAAATGCGGCAAGGGCCGCGGCGTGCTGCTGCACGTGAACGAGACCAACGACGCGTTTCTGAGCGGGCCGCTGGAACTGAAGCCCGATGTGACGCTGATCGTGGGGCTGGGCGTGACACTTTATGCTTCGCGGGATCCGTCGGTTTTCGCGGTTTCGCCGGGGAGCTGCGGCATTGTGAGCCACGGAGGGAGTCGCGGTTGCAAGCCGCTGATTTCTGTAGAGAGCGCGCCCGACTCGGCAATCATGGGGGACGGCACGATCGACGGGCGCGGAGGCGAGAAGATCCTGGGCTCGGAGTATTCCTGGTGGGACCTTGCGCAGCAGGCACGCGACGGCGGCGGCCAGCAGGTGCCGCGGTTGATTGTGGCGAATAACTCCGACAACTTTACGCTGTACCGGATTACGTTGAAGAACTCGCCGAATTTCCACGTTTCGTACAACCATGGGAACGGGTTTACGGTGTGGGGCGTGAAGATCGATACGCCGCATCGCGTGGCCGATTCGGCGCATCCACTCTCGCGCAATACGGACGGCATCGATCCGGGCAACGGCTCGAAGAACGTGACGATTACGCACAGCTTTATCCGCGACGGCGACGACAATGTGGCCATCAAGGGCGGACCGGGCGGTGCGACGAACATGACCATCAGCCACGATCACTTTTACTGGGGCCATGGCATGTCGATTGGCAGCGAGACCAATGGCGGAGTGAGCAAGATCCGTGTCTTCGATCTTTCGCTGGACGGCACCGATGCCGGCATACGGATCAAGTCGAACGGCTCGCGCGGCGGGCTGACCGAGGATGTGGTCTACGACGATTTGTGCATCCGCAATTCGCCGAACCCCATCACGATGGACACGGCGTATTCGGCGAATGGGCCGCTGCAAGGGAATTCCCCGCCGACCATGCGCGACATTACGCTGCACAATGTGCGGGTGAGCGGCGGCGGCAAGATTACCTTCAACGGCTACGGGCATGATTACCGGATCGCGGCGACACTGAACGGCGTACAGATTACGGATGACGCGAAGTATAGCTATCAGGTGGATCACGCCGACTTGACGCTGGGACCGGAGCCGACGAATTTGCAACTGCCGGCGGGCGAGGACTCGACGATTAAAGGGACGCCGGCGGAGGCGAATCCGGCTTCGTGCGCGGAGAAGTTCGTGCCGTTTCCGCAGTGAGGCAGGGAAAGAGGAACAAGGCCGCTGGCCCAAGTTGGTGCGATCCCTTTTTTGTGCTGGGTTGAGCGGGGTGAGTTTGAGGTTTGTGCGATCCCACCCTAAACGCACAAGCGCGTTTAGGATGGGGCAACACTTTTTGTGCTCAGTCCAAAAAGGCGCCTGATCTGCGGCGATTCTCTCACTTCGGCACGAAAACCTGCTTTCTCCGGCAAAGATCGCTTATGCTTGTAACAATTCCTTCTTGCTTCGGCAGGCCAAACAAACAACCCTATGAGCGCAGTCGTTTTGACGGTGGACGATCTTCGGGAGCAGTATATGCGGGAGATGGCGCTGGTGCGCCAGACCTGCGATCGCACCGGAGACGGCACGGCGGCCATCCGGCGGCGCTCCGCTGTCGTGGATCGTATCCTGATTGAGATGTGGCGCCGGGCGTTTGCCGAATTGCCCGCGCAGAACGTGGCCCTGCTGGCGATGGGCGGCTACGGGCGCAAGGACCTGTTTCCTTACTCGGACATCGATGTGCTGTTCGCGTTTGCCGATGAGAAGACCGAGGAGAATTCGAGAGAAGCGGTTCGGGCCATCATCCAGGGCATGTGGGACATCGGCCTGCGGGCGAGCCCCAGTTCACGCACCGTGAAGGAAGCGGGACGGTTCGATCCCGACAATTTGGAATTCACGCTGGCTACGCTCGACCGGCGTTTTCTGGCCGGGCAGTTTCCGCTGTACCAGCAGCTTCATAACGTGACCTTTCCCGGGCTGGTGCTGAGCGAGTGGTCGACGATTACGCAAAAGCTGGGCGAGATTGCCCGCACGCGGCACGCCAAGTTCGGCAACACCATCTTTCATCTGGAACCCAATTTGAAAGATTGCCCCGGAGGGTTGCGCGATTACCATCTGGCGGTGTGGTTCGCGGTGCTGTTCCATCTGAAGGAAACCAAGGAGTGGCCGCGGCAGCGCGGGGGAGTTTTCCAGAGCGCGCGCGGCGACGCGGAAGCGGCATTCGACTTTCTGGCGGCGGCGCGATGTTTTCTGCATTTCCGGCACGGGCGCGACGACAATACGCTGGACTGGCAGTCGCAGGACGAGGCCGCGGCGCGATCGATCGGGCTGGAGACGCGGGGCACGGCCGATCCATCGTACTGGATGCGCACTTACTACCGGCACGCGCGGGTGGTGTATCGCCGCGCGGCGTTGCTGATGGAACATTTGCCGGCGCCTGTGAGCTTCTACCGCCAGTTCAGGCGGCGGCGGACGCCGATTGCGGGAACCGATTTTTTGCTTGATCAGGGGCGCATCGACATCCAGCCCGGAGCGCAGTTCAACGATACTGCGGCCATCCTGAGAATCTTCTCGCTGATGGCGACACATGGATATACATTGTCGCAGGCGGCCGAGGATCGCATTACGGACGCGCTGCCGGTGCTGGCGATCTCGATTCCCGAGGGGCCGTATCTGTGGAACGCGCTGCGCGAAGTGTTGCTCGGACCCCATGCGGCTCACGCCTTGCGAACCATGCACGCTCTGGGCGTTCTGGAGATGCTGATCCCGGAGTTCCACGGCATCGATGCGCTGGTGATCCGCGACAGCTATCACCGCTACACCGTGGACGAGCACACGTTCTTGACCATCGACAATGTGCACGGATTGCGCCAGCCGGGACACGACTACGAGCAGCGGCTGGCGCAACTGTTGCCGGAGATCGACCGGATGGATTTGTTTTTGCTGGCGCTCTTGCTGCACGACACGGGCAAGGCGCGGCGCACCGGCGAACATGCGGCGCAGAGCGTGGAGCTGGCTGACAGTTTCCTGGCCCGGCTGGATTTCGATGCAGAAGAAAAGGAGATGATTCTGAAGCTCATCCGGCTGCATCTGGAGATGTCGGCAGCGATGCGACGGGACATTTTCGACCTGGATAACGTGAAGGCGTTCTCAGAGAAAATCGGCAGCCCGCAGTTGCTTAAAATGTTGACCCTGATGACCTTTGCCGACATCAAGGCAGTGAATCCCGACGCGCTGACGCCATGGAAAGCCGAGAACCTGTGGCAGTTCTATATGTCCACTTCGAACTTCATGGATCGCTCGGTGGACGAGTCGCGTTACCACGCCGCGATCGATCCCACGCTGCTCAATCGCATCCGGTCGATGGTTCAGCCGGCGCAGCACGACGCGCTGAAGCAATTTCTGGAAGGACTGCCGCAGCGCTATCTGCAAACGCGGCTGCCCGAGCAGATTCGCCATCACTTCCAGATGGCCCTGAATCTGGACCAGAACCCGGTGCAGCTGGATCTGCGGCCCAACCGGCAGCTCTTCGATCTGACCGTGATTACGCGCGACCGCACGCGCTTGTTTGCTGACGTGGCCGGAGTTCTGGCGTCGTGGGGCATGAACATCGTGCGCGCCGGAGCGTACTCGAACGATGCCGGCGTGATCGTGGACAGCTTCCATTTCTCCGATGTATTCCGGACCATCGAGCTGAATCCCAGCGAGAAGGAACGCTTTCTTGCCAACGTTCATGACGTGGTGGCGCAAAAGCTCTCGGTGCAACAACTGCTGGACGCGCGGCGCCATCTGAATCATCCCACCAATCTCAAGGTCGAGGTACAGACGCGGCTCGAATTCGACAACGAGGCCTCGAGTCACTCCACGCTTCTGCAGGTGATTGCGCAGGACCTTCCGGGGCTGCTGCGCCAGATCGCCCTTACGTTCGGCTCGCACCAGTGCAACATCAAGATCGCGCTCATTGATACGGAAGGCGAGACTGCGATCGACGTGTTCTATCTGACCAGCCATGAGGAAAAGCTGACCGCGGAGGCGCAGGAATCGCTGGGCAGGGACCTGACCGCGGCTCTGGAGGCGATGCGGGCGCCGGCGGGCGCGTAAGCGCGGGCGCCGTCCTTACGGGACTCCATGTTAAATCTGTTGAACCACGTTTCCCCACGCTGAATCGCGGGGCTAACAAACGCTGCGCCTACGGCGCGGTGCCTGGGCGTTATCTATCCAGTTCTCAATAGCTGCACAGCGAAAAGAACGCTACTTTTCGCTCTTTTTGACGAGATACTCGTCGACCAGCACGGAGATGAGCACGGCGGTGGGGATGGCGACCAATGCGCCGAGGACGCCTTCGACCGCGGAACCGAGCAGCAACGCGACCAGGATAGCCAGGGCCGGCAGTTGCACGCGGTTCTTCATGATGCGGGGAACGAGCACGGAATTCTCGACCTGAATATAGATGAGGAAGAAGATGGCTACTCCGAGCACGCGGCTCCAGGAGTCTATGGCCGCAACCAGGAGCGCGAGCACAATGGAAACGGCTGCGCCCAGCACAGGAATGATATTGAGCAGGCCGGTAAGCACGCCGAGGCCATAAGCGTAGCGGACATCGAGTGAGAGATAGAGGATGGTGCTGGCCAGTCCCAGAATGAGCATGAGGCTGGCCTGGCCGACAAGCCATTTTTCCATGCGCCCGGCGGCGCGTTGCAATGTGGCGTCGAGACGGTGGCGGGGTCGCGGAGGAAAAAACGAGAGAAACCAGCGGTATGCTTCGTCGCCTTCAAGGATGAGATAGAGGGTAAGCACGAATCCCGCGCCGACATGGACGAGCACGCCGGCCCAGTTGCTGAGCGAGAGCAGCAATCCGGCGGCGGCATTGCTGAAGGAACCCTGAATCGAGGAGATGAGTTGAGTGGAGTTGAGGCCGCCCACGAAGGGAATTTGCTTGAACCTGGCCAGCAGCGCGGGAAGGCGCGTGGGTATTTCGCCGTTGAAGGCCTGCAGATCGCGAATAACGGGCGGGAGAGCAAGAAACCCGAAGGCCGTGATTGCGCCCGCCACAATGAGCAAAAGGAAAAGGATGGCCGTGGCGCCATGAAATGGTTGCCAGCGACCGATGCGCAGGCGCGAGGTGGCGCGTACCACCGGCGTAAGCACAACGGCGAAAAGGGCCGAGACGTAAAGCAGGACCAGAACACTGCGCAACAGCCACACAACATAGATGGCAAAGGCAAAAGCGAAAGCAAAGACGATGTAGCCGCGAATGCTATGCGCAGAATTTGGCGCGGGTTGAGTCATATGAGGCGATCCTCACGAAACGAAAGCGGAGCTAGCGGTGTTAGCGGAGTTAGCGGCGCTAGACGATTGTAACCACGCTAGAGCGGTTCCAGGATAGATGTACCCTATCTATCTCTTGCGCGGGGTCGTCCCTTCTTGGGGTCGGGACGACTAGCGTGCATTGGCTTCGGGGTATAGCAATCCTGGAACGGCTGTAACACCGCCGCCCCCGCTAGCGCCGCTTGTCTTCATTGCCCACCGCTGATGATGGAGCCGAGGATGCCGCCAACCAAGCCTGCGCCGCCCGCCTGCTCCATCTGAGGCTTGGGCAAGTATTCGTAGATCTGATGAGCAAGACGCGAGATCGGGAGCGTCTGCAGCCACACTGCGCCGGGACCAACCAACTGCGCGAGAAAGAGGCCATCGGCGCCAAAGATCATGTTCTTGATGCCGGGAACCATGGTGATGGTGAAGCCGACCGAGGCCTGAAACGCGCCGACGTGGCCGGGATGCACGCGCAGGACTTCGCCCGGAGCGAGATTTTTCTGGACAAGCTCGCCGGAAAGCTCGAGCCACGCCGTGCCCATGCCGCCGACGCGCTGCAGCAGAAATCCATCTCCGCCGAAGATGCCTGCGCCGAGCGACTGCTGAAACCCCAATGTGATGGTGACCTGCGGTGTGGCGCAGAGGAAGCCGTGGCGGTGCACAAGATACTCCTGTCCCTGCCCGAGCTCGACGGGCACAATGTGGCCGGGAACCTTGGTGGCGAAGGAGACCGAGCCGGGATACTGCACGGCGCGGTATTCAGTCATGAAGATGCTGGCGCCTGCAGCGGCGCGCTTGAGGACGCCGAAGAAACCGCCGCCTCCGCCCATTTGCGTGTGCGTGGTCATCCCGATGGATGCGGTCATCCACGAGAGCTCGCCGCTCTCAGAAAATACGCTCTCATCGGGATTGAGATCGACTTCGAGGACCGGCATGGTGGTGCCGAGAATGCGGGCTTGCATGAGGAATGCCTCCTGTCAGAAAACAGTGTATCGAAAGGCGGGGGAGTGAGGGAGTGAAGAGAGTGAAGGAAGTGAAGATAGTGAAGGAAGCGAGAAGGTGAACTGCGGGGATGCGATTACTGTTCGCTGCGATGCGCGATGACGTAATCCTTGATGCGATCGTAGACTTCGCCGGGAAGTACGCCATGCTCGAGGAGATCTGCCTTGGTGCGATAAGGGCGGAAACGGATGATGCGGCCAGCCCAGCTGGACGTCATGCCGGGGATCTTGAGGAGCTCTTCCACGCTGGCGTGATTGATGTCGACGCGATCTTCGGGAGGTGGAGCGGGTTTGGATTTTGGCGCGGCTTGCGGCGTGTTGGACTGTGCAAGACCCGGGACGGCGCGCGGGCTTACGGCGAGAAGGAGAATCAGAATCGCGGCGAAAAGCACCGCGCATGGCTTGCGGAGTTGCACACATTCATTTTCTGCCTGTTCATGGGCCGGCGGCAAGAAGAGGATTTGACAGCGCGGGGGATTTACACGTAGTTTGGAGATAGATGCAGAGCCCCCGCCATCATGGCCACCACCATCATCATGGGACATCCATGCCGGCGGACTGCCATGGCCTGAAGTAAACGGCCAGAGAGATCAGAAGGAAGTACACAAGCCCGCCGGCGAAGACGCTGGTGGGCTTTTTCATGTGCAAAACAAGAATCTGAAGGGAAGCAGGAACGAAAATGAGCAACCTACCGACAATTGATTTTGAGAAGATGGATGGTCTCGTACCGGGGATCGTGCAGGACGCACGCACCGGCGAGATGCTGATGCTGGGTTTTCTGAATGCGACGAGCTATCAGAAGACGCTGGAGAGCGGGTTTGTGACCTTCTGGAGCCGCACGCGCCAGAAGCTGTGGATGAAGGGCGAAACCAGCGGCAATCGTCTGCGCGTGATTTCGGCTGCGACCGACTGCGACAACGATGCGCTGCTGTTTCGCGTGGAAGTGGAAGGCGACGGGCTGGTTTGTCACGAGGGCACGGTGAGCTGCTTCACGAAGCCGATTGCCATTCCACCCCAACGACAAGGACCCGTCGTTGGGGACCCCGGGGTGCGCGCGGAGGTGAGCCGTGGCTAACAAACTGAGATTGGGAATTCCCAAAGGCAGCTTGCAGGACGCGACCATTGCGCTGTTCAAGCGCGCGGGGTGGAACATTTATGCCGACGGCCGCTCCTATTTTCCTTCGGTCGACGACACCGAGATCGAGTGCATGCTGATTCGCGCGCAGGAGATGGCGCGCTACGTGGATCACGGCGTGCTGGACGCGGGCCTGACGGGCATCGACTGGGTGGTGGAGAGCGGACTGGAACCGGTAAGCGTGACCACTCTGACTTATGCCAAGCAGAGCCGGCGCAAGGTGCGCTGGGTGCTGGCGGTGCCGGAGTCGAGCAGCTACGAACGGGCCGAGGACCTGGAAGGCAAGATTATTGCGACTGAGCTGGTGGAGACCAGCAAGCGCTACTTTGCCGCCAAGGGCGTGAACGTGAAGGTGGAGTTCAGCTGGGGCGCGACCGAAGTGAAGCCGCCGATGCTGGCCGACGCCATTGTGGAAGTGACGGAGACGGGCAGCTCGTTGAAGGCCAACCACCTGAAGATTATCGACACGGTGATGGAGAGCGAGACGCACCTGATCGCGAGCAAGGCCGCGCTGGCCGATGCGTGGAAGCGGCAGAAGATCGACCAGATTGCGACCATGCTGCGGGGTGCAATTGACGCGCAGGCGCAGGTGGGACTGATGCTGAACGTGAAGCGCGAGAGCCTGCAGGCGGTGCTGGCAGTGCTGCCGTCGTTGAATTCGCCCACGATTTCGCAGTTGAGCGATTCAGAGTGGGTGGCCGTGAACACGATTCTCGAAGAGCGCGTGGCACGCGACGTGATTCCGCGTTTGAAGGCGGCGGGCGGAGCAGGAATTGTGGAGTATCCGCTGAATAAAGTTGTGCTGTAAGCACGAGAGGAACGATGAAGCTGATCCGGACGAAAGGACGCGGAGCGCGGGCCGCGGCGGAAACGCTGGCGGCTCTCGAAGGGCGCGGCGGTGCGGCGCTGGACGCGGTGCTGCCTGCGGTGAAGCGCATTGTGGCCGACGTGCGCAAGCGCGGCGACCGCGCGCTGCTGCGCTATGCGGCAGAGTTCGACGGGCTGAGCGAGGCGAATGCCATGCGCGTGACGCCGGAGGAGATGGCTGAGGCGTGGAAGACGCTCGATCCGGCTTTGCGCGATGCATTGCGCACCGCAGCCACACAGATTCGCGGATTTGCCAAACGGCAGATGCCGAAGTCGTGGAAATTTGCACCGGTGCGGGGACTCAAGACCGGGCAGCTGGTGAGGCCGCTGGGATCGGTCGGCTGCTACGTGCCCAGCGGGCGGCATCCGTTGCCTTCGACGCTGCTGATGACGGTGATTCCCGCGCAAGTGGCGGGCGTGAAGCGCATCGCGGTGGTTTCGCCAAAGCCTGCGCCGGAAACTTTGGCGGCGGCGCATTTGCTGGGCGTCACGGAATTTTACCGGCTGGGCGGCGCGCACGCCGTGGCGGCGCTGGCCTACGGAACGGTGACGTTGCCGCGCGTAGACAAGATTGTTGGGCCGGGAAATTTGTACGTGACCGCGGCCAAGCGGCTCGTGGCCTTTGATTGCGCAATTGACATACTCGCAGGACCGACGGAGATTGTGGTGACGAGCGAGCGTGGCCGCGCCGCGGACATTGCGAGCGACCTGGTGGCGCAGGCGGAGCACGATCCGGAGGCGCTGGCGATCTTTGTGACCACGCGAGAAGACTTGGCGCAGGCGGTCATTGCGGAGACAAAGATACGCGGTCGCGAAAATGCGGTGGCGCAAGAGGCGTTGCGGCGGAATGGCCTGGTGATTGTCACTAGCTCAGTTGCAGAAGCGCGAACGATCACGAATCGTCTTGCGGCCGAGCATCTGACGGTGGACGCGGCGAGCGATTTGGAATGGGTAAAGAATGCCGGATCGGTGTTTGTGGGCCGCTGGTCGGCGCAACCCATGGGCGACTACATCAGTGGGCCGAATCACACGCTGCCCACGGGCGGC
The DNA here is from genome assembly GCA_963830785.1 of uncultured Acidobacteriota bacterium. Taxonomy (GTDB): domain Bacteria; phylum Acidobacteriota; class Terriglobia; order Terriglobales; family Acidobacteriaceae; genus Telmatobacter. The sequence goes on along the minus strand of CAWHNV010000084.1, from coordinate 6,774 downwards.
ATGGCGCGGGTGCGCGGCGGGTTGAGCGTGAACGATTTTGTGAAATTGATCACGGTGCAGGAGTACACGGCGGAAGGCGTGCGCGCGCTGGGACCGAAGGCCGCGCTGCTGGCCGAGGCCGAGGGGTTGATCGGCCATGCCGAGGCGATCCGCCTGCGCCACCTGCGGTGGGGCAGCCGCGGCTTGCGCCGCAATAAGACCGCGGCACGCACAAGAAGGAGGGTCCGTGGCTGACGCACTGACGACAACTTCGCCGGCGCCGCGCGCGAGGGTGCAGGCGATGAAGGAGTATCATCCGCCATTGGGCTGCCGCGACACGCTGCGGCTGGACTTCAACGAAAACACGGTGGCCTGCTCGCCGAAAGTCAAGGAAGCGCTGGGAGCGGTTTCTGCGGGCGCACTCACGCGCTATCCCGAACGCGAGCCGGTGGAAGCGACGGTGGCCGCGCACCTGGGCCTAAAAGCGGAACAGGTGGCGCTGACCAATGGCGTGGACGAAGCGATTCACGTGCTCTTCGAGGCGTTTCTCGAAGCAGGCGATGAGCTGTTGCTGCCTGTGCCCACGTACACCATGTACGAGGTGTACGCCTCGGCGACCGATGCGCGTGTGGTTGCGGTGCAGGCCTCGGACGACTTGCAGTTTCCGTTTGAGCGGCTGGTGGAAGCGATTGGACCACGCACCAAAGTGATTGCTATTGCGAATCCCAATAGCCCGTCAGGGTCGGTGGCCACGCGCGAGCAGATTTTGGAGTTGGCACGGCGCGCGCCGCAGGCCGTGGTGCTGGTGGACGAGGCGTATTTTCACTTCTACGGCGAAACCGTGATGGACCTGGTGGGCACGGTGCCGAATCTGATTGTCGCGCGCACCTTCTCGAAGGCGTACGGGCTTGCCGGATTGCGATTGGGATTGTTGGCCGGACCGGTGGAATTGATGCGATGGGTGCGGCGGGTGCTGTCGCCGTACAGCGTGAATTCACTGGCGCTGGTTTGCCTGCAGGAGGCGCTTGCGGACACGACGTATCTCGACTGGTATGTGGGCGAGGTGCTGGCCGCGCGGAGCGAGTTTGAGGCAGCGCTCGATGCGGCGGGGGTGCGACGCTGGCCGAGCTGGGCGAATTTCATTCTCGTTGAGATTGGCGCGGGGCACGGTGAGTTTGTGCGGCTGATGCGCGGGGCAGGAGTGCTGGTGCGAGACCGCTCGAGCGATCCCGGATGCGACGGACGCGTACGCGTCACGATTGGGACGCGCGAACAGATGAGGCAGGCCGCGGTGGCCTTGAATGAGGCGTTGGCCGTAGTGCGCAGCGGAGGCAAGACACGATGACGAGGCAAAAAAGCGAGAAACGCGCGGCCGTGCGCACGGCAACCATTGCGCGCCGAACCACAGAAACGCGCATTGAGTTGGAACTGACGATTGAGGGAAGCGGCCGGTACAAGGTGTCGACGGGCATTCGCTTCTTCGATCACATGCTGGAGCTGTTTACGAGGCATGGCGCGTTCGATCTGACGCTGCAATGCGACGGCGACCTGGATGTGGATCAGCATCATACGGTGGAAGATGTGGGAATTGCGCTGGGCGAGGCATTCAACCGGGCGCTGGGCGATAAGCGCGGCATTCTGCGAGCGGGCTACTTTGTGATGCCGATGGATGAGACGCTGGCGATTGCGGCTGTAGATCTGAGCGGGCGAGCGGCTTTCGCGGTAGATACCAAGGTGCGCACGCGGCTGGTGGGCGATTTGCAGACTGAGTTGGTAACGGATTTCTTTGAGGGCTTTGCGCGCGGGGCGCGGGCCAACGTGCATGTGAAGACCATGTACGGGCGGTCGAACCATCACAAGATTGAGGCGATTTTCAAGGCGTTTGCGCGGGCGCTGCGTGTGGCTTGCAGCCGCGATAAACAACTTGGCGAAATGCTGCCGTCGACGAAAGGGCTGCTATGAGTGACCTCCCCGCATGGCGCGAAAGGATTCTTCATAGCGGCATAGCTATCGCGTTGTTGAGCCTCGTTTACTTTTTTTCTGGGGTGAATTTCGGCCGTTCGATGTTGCACTCGGACAGGGCATTTGGCTGGTTCATTGTTAGCGGCTTCTTTCTAAGCGTGGTCGCTTTGGCTTGTGGGATTGTCGGCAGGGGCGCTCATCGTTGGAAACTGATTCTCGGCGCTGCCGTCGAGGCATTCCTCTGGTGGTTCATGGCGGTGGGCGCATGATCACGGTCATTGACTACAAGGCCGGCAATCTGACGTCGGTACTGAAGACGCTTAGGCATCTGGGTGCGGAGCCGGTGGTGACGGACGGCGATTTGTCGCTGGTCGAGTCGGCGGAGCGCATCGTGCTGCCGGGGGTGGGGCATTTTGCGGCGACAGAAAGGCTCGATGCGACGGGGCTGACGGGCGCGATCCGCGCGGCGATTGCGCGCGGTGTGCCGTTTCTCGGTATTTGTGTTGGCATGCAGTGGCTCTACGCGGGATCGACCGAGGCTCCGCAGCAGCCAGGGCTTGGGGCATTCTCGGAATCTTGTTCGCGGTTCGCTGAAAGTGCGGAGAAGGTTCCGCACGTCGGCTGGAATTCGCTCGAAGTGAAGAATGGCTCGCGGTTGCTCGCTGGCGTGGAGCCGGGCGAGTTTGTGTACTTCACGCATTCGTATAAGGGGCCGGTTACGGCGGATACAGCCGCGGTGACCGAGTATATTGAACCGTTCGCGGCGGCCGTGGAGCGCGCGAATGTAATGGGCGTGCAGTTTCATCCGGAAAAATCGGGCGAAACCGGGCTGAAGATTTTGCGGAATTTCCTGGGGGTGGGGCGATGAACGACGATAAGCAACCGCAGTCATTCATGGCGCCTTGCGCCACCCAAGACCATAAAGATTCGGCGGTCCCTGCTAAGCCAAATCTAAAGGACTTAGCCGAATCTTTAGGGCAGATCCTTCGACTCCGTCCGCCGCGGCGGACTTCGCTCAGGATGACAGGTCAGTTGTTCAGCGCGTTTCAGAATGAGGACACTCTGTCATGCTGACCAAGCGCATCATTGCTTGCCTCGACGTGCATGCGGGACGCGTGGTGAAGGGCGTGCAGTTTGTCGACCTGATTGACGCGGGCGACCCGGCGACGCAGGCGGCGCGACACGCGCGCGAGGGCGCGGACGAAATTGTGCTGCTCGACATTACGGCGACGCACGAGGGCCGGCAAACGCTGCTCGATACGGTGCGGCGCACGGCGCGCGAATTGTTTGTGCCGTTTTGCGTGGGCGGAGGCATCAAGTCGGCGCGCGACGCGGAACAGGTGTTCGAAGCGGGTGCGGACAAGGTGAGCATCAACTCCGCTGCGCTGGCCGACCCGGCGTTGATCAGCGCCATCGGAAGCAGTTTTGGCGCGCAGGCCGTCGTTGTCGCCATCGACGCGCGGCGCGATCCTGCGGCGGCCGACCCGGTGCGCGAGGCTCAGGTGTTTGTGCATGGCGGGCGCAAACCGGCAGGACGGCGTGTTGTGGAGTGGGCGCGGGAGGCTGAAGAGCGCGGCGCGGGCGAGATTCTGCTGACCTCGATGGATGCGGACGGGACGCGCGCGGGATTTGATTGCGAACTGACTGCGGCGGTGAGCGAAGCCGTGGGCATTCCGGTGATTGCCTCGGGCGGCGCGGGAACGGTGGCGCATTTTGCCGATGTCTTCGGTCGTGGGCAGGCACACGCGGCGCTGGCGGCAAGTATTTTTCACTTCGGAGTTTCCACTTCGCGGTCGCTCAAAGAGGAGCTGGCGCTGGCGGGCGTACCGGTGAGGCTGCCATGCTGATTCCTTCGATTGATTTGCTGGGCGGCCGCATTGTGCAACTGGTGCAGGGCGAGAAGCTGCGACTGGCGTTCGACGATTTTGAATACTGGATCGAGCGCTTCTCGCGCTTCCCCCTTGTGCAGCTCATCGATCTTGATGCGGCGATGCGGCAGGGCGACAACTCCGCGCTGGTGGAGCAGATTGCCAAGCGGCTGCCGGTGCAGGCGGGCGGCGGCATTCACACGGTCGAACGGGCGCGGCAGGTGCTGGAGGCGGGCGCGCAACGCGTGATCATCGGGTCGGCGCTTTTTTCTGCCAAGGGCACAGTGAACACGGAGTTTGCGGCTGAGCTTGCAGCGAGCGTGGGCGCGGAGCGCGTGGTGGCCGGAATCGACACGAAAAACGGACGCATCGCCGTGAAGGGCTGGAAGGCGCAGGTGGAGCTGACTCCGGACGATGCGATTCCACAGCTCGAGCCATATGCGGCCGCGTTCCTCTACACGCATGTGGACACGGAAGGAACGATGCGCGGGTTTCCTTCGGACGTGGCTGCGCGGTTGCGCAAGTTGACGGAAAAACAGCTCATCGTGGCCGGCGGGATTCGCAGCCAGCAGGAAGTGGATGCGCTGGATGCGTTGGGCGCAGACGCCGTGGTGGGCATGGCGGTGTACACGGAGTTGCTGGCGGTATGAGAAAAGCAGGGACCAAGGGTCCAAGTAGACAAGGACTAAGGAAGAGAAGCGAGCTGCCAGCTTCGAGAGTGATAAATCTGAAGCCTATTGAAAAACAAATGCAGGTCCTTCGACTCGTCCCGGCACGCCGGGACTCGCTCAGGATGACATTCAATTTTTGATCGCCCGGATGACACGCCGGGTTTTAGACGGACTCGGGTTCTTTGCTTCCCTGGCCGACGGCGCGGCTGGTTTCGATTCGGGTTGCGCGCAAGATGCGCGCGATCTGCTTGAGATGCAATTGCAGCGCATAGGCGCGCATGATTTCGGCCTGCGAAAAGTCGATGCCGGTGTGGCGGACTGCGTCCATGCGCGCTTCGAGGTCGGCGATGTCCTGTTCGAGATGGATGCCTTCAGCCGGCTTGGCGAAACGCCAGCGGTGAATGCAGGCGGCAATGAAATTGAAGCCGGAATGAACGTCGTCGGCGAGATGCGTGAGGACGGGCTCCAATTGCTGCGCGAAACGGTCTTCGTGGCTGTCTTTGACAGCGAGCTCGAGGGCCAGAAGCGCGTTGTAGAGCGAACGGCCGAACTGTGTGAGCAGGCTCAGGCCTTCGCGCCATCCAGGACCTGCGGGCTCGTTACGCGCAGCATCGAGGAGCTGATTGTTGCCGCGCAACAGGGCCTGAAGATTTTCGCGCAGGCCGGGCAGGTTCTGGGAAGGCGCGCCGCGAAAACCTTTGAGAATCTCCGCGAAAAATGCGCCGAGCACAAGGAATTCCTGCGCCAGACCGTCGCGCAGCCACAGGCGCGCGCGATCGGGGAGAATGAGCGTGGTGACCGCGAGCGCCACGACAATGCCTAGCAGCACTTCGCCGACGCGATCGAGCGCCAGACCCCAGCGTGAAGCCGAACTGGGAACCAGCATGATGATGGTGATGGTGACGCAGGCCAGACGCGCACTGTCGCGCATCCCCAGCAAACCGCTGACGACGATGGCGAGAATCACGGCGAGGACATAGTTCCAGGGAGGCACAGCGAGGAGAGAAAAGGAAAAACCGAAGAGAGCGCCGATGAGGGTGCCGAGAAGGCGGTCGCGCGAGGCGGTGACGGTGGCGCCAACATTCGATTGCATGACGATGATGGCGCTGATGGATCCCCAATAGCCGTCATGGAGGCCGAAGCGCAATGCGAGCCACCAGCAAAGGGTCGCGGCGAGTGCGGTCTTGGCGGCGTGGATGAGCAAACGACGGCGCTCGAAGGTAAGAATCCCCTGCTCGCCATCACTTTCGAGGCGCAGCTTGACGGCGAGTTGGTGTTGCGACCAGGTCTTTTTGGTTCTCAGGCGCATGGGGGCGGTCCGCGGTTGAATTCTCTCACATTTTGCGTGCGAGAATGCGGAAGGTCGTCTCACCCACCCTTTCCGCAAAAGCGCGAAAAGGATGGGGCAACGAAACGCCCTGCTTCAGGCAGGCGCGCGTGCCGTAGCATACTAGTGAGAAGCCCGCGGCCGGTCGGGCCAAAAGAACCCCATGCTACGCGTCGGATATCCTGCCTCCATCTCAGCGGATTTGCTCGGCGATTTTCCCGAGGGGATCGAGCTCATACCCGTGTCGGACAAAATGGACCACGACGTCGAGATCGATGTGTGGATTCCCGATCCTTACGCAACGCGAGCCATGCGGACCTGGCCGCACCTGCGCGGCGTGAAGCTGGTGCTGTCGATGATGGCGGGTACGGAGTGGATTCCGGGCACGGTGGGTCCGCATGTGACCATCTGCAATGCGCATGGCGCGCACAATATTCCCACGGCGGAGTGGACGCTCGCGGCCATTCTGGCGATGCTGAAATATTTTCCTTTGTACCTCGATATTCAGAAGTCGGGAATATGGAAGCGCCGCTTTGAGGCGAGCGCGCACTACGCACGATTACCGGCGACACGCGCACGTTCCATCCCGAGGTGATGCTGGAGGAACTGACGGGAAAGACGGTGCTGCTGGTGGGGTACGGGTCGATCGGCAAAGAGATCGAACGAATGCTGGCGCCGTTCACGTGAACATGATGCGCGTGGCGCGAGCGCACGAACCGCGCCAGACAGTGCACGCCGTGAGCGAGCTCGATGCAGTTGTTACCGCAGGCCGCAGGTGGTGATACTGATTCTGCCGCTCGACTGCGGAGACTAAAGGACTGATCGGCAAACAACAGCTTGCCCTGATGAGGAGGGGGACGCTGCTGGTGAATGCCGCGCGCGGGCCGATTGTGGATACCAATGCGCTGGTGGAGGCGCTGAATTCAGGCCGGATTCGCGCCGCGCTCGATGTAACCGATCCCGGAGC
>CAWHNV010000083.1:0-6987 GCA_963830785.1 uncultured Acidobacteriota bacterium | reverse complement strand
GGACCAGAGTGGTGGCGTTCTGGTTGTAGAAAGACACCAGCGGATGATTCAGCCAGTTGAATCCCGACAACTGGAATTGCAGTTTCTGCCGTTCGCTGATCGCGAAGTCCTTATAGACCGACATATCCCACTTGAAATATGCAGGACCGCGAACGGCGGGCAGGTTCCACCATCCCTGGTTTCCCGGTGCCGGCAAGGCGAAGCATGCGCCGTTGACATACTGATCTTTTTTCAGACCTCTGCGCGGATCGCAAGTTACATTGGGCTGAAGGGTGTAATCTTCTGAACCTAACCAGCCATTTCCGCTGATAGAGGGGAGCTCCGTGGTAGTTCCAGCAGAGGCGGTGGTGCCGGAGAGTCCGAAGTTGGTGCCTTGCCAAAGCGCAAGATCGGGCCCGCTTTGCAGTCCAATGACCCCTGAAACCATCCAGTTGTCGGCAACCTGGCGAAGAAGATGGTTGCCGTTATACTTCGTTCCTTCCGCGTACGAGTATGTAAAGTTCAGAGCCTGGGGCCGGCTGAAAGAAGTGACACCGTAGTCGTGGTGCGGATCGATGGGATCGGAAATCGTGCCGGTGTCGTAGTTGCCGCGCACGGCCAGGCTCTTGGAATAGGTGTAGTTGGCTCCGTAAACCAGATCACCGCGTTGCCGGTTCCAGGAGGCCTGCAATGCGTTGTAATTGGCCCAGGCGACGTGTGTAGGGACATTGACGTACGAGTAATTTGGGTAGGGGCGGTAGTCGGCGTACTGTGTGATGTTGGTGGGTGACTGTACCGTGCCCGACTGCGGCTGGCCAAGGATAGGATCGGGTCCGAACTCCGCGCCCAGCGGGATCACGTCCTGGTTCGTCAGATTTGTTCCCGACGTAGCGGTCTGAGTCGCCAAATCGCTGGTCTGGTTGCCGACGTAGGCGACCTCGAACATCGAGTTCCAAGGGCCCTTCTCGTCGATCGTGAAATTGTAATTGTAAGTGAGGGGCATGCGGTTGTCCTTCGGGTCCAACGCATAAACTCCGAATGGCGTGATGGAGGTCGTTGTGTTGGCGAAGTAGCCGCAGGCCAGCGGGTTGGTGGTCGAGGGTTTGAAGGGGCCCGGAGAGGTGGTGGTTAGCTGCGAAGTATTGGGAGTGAACAGCTGCCCGAAGGTGCAGCTGGTGGAGGCGGGAGTGTTGTAGGTGTACAGTCCGATGGCCGTTGCCAGCTCATTTCCACCTTGACCCGCCGAGTCATGCGAATAGTACATGCCCCACCCGCCGCGGAGCACGGTCTTGCCATTTCCGAGCAAATCGTAAGCCACGCCGAAACGCGGCGCATAGAAAAGCGCCCTGGTGGGCACGCCCGCGTTGGGGATCGACGGGTCGCGTTTATGCCAGTTAATGCCGGGCCAAGTTGTGTTACTACCACTGTCCGAATAGAGTTCGTGCTGCACCACACCTGTTGGAAACGCCGACGACACAGCGGAAGGATCCCAAACCGCCATGCCCACGCCGTGCGCATCCCACCAGGGTTCTAGATGCGACAGCCGCACCCCCAGGGTCACCGTCAGCCGGGAGTTGACTTTCCAATCGTCGGTTAGGTAACCCTCGATCGTCGCGAAGCGCATATCTTGGACGGGATCGCCATTGGCCTGCGCATACGAAAGAGGGCAGCCAATAAGGAAGTTACCTACCGTGTTACTCAGCCCGGCGCTGCTCGATGGCGCGGAGGTCGGTGGGGTACCGGTTGGGTACTCGTTGGGATAGCAGCCATCCCAGCGCATGAAGCTCATGATGCCGTTCTCTTCGCTGCCCTGGGTGTTGTTGCTGTTTCCCGTACGCGTCGTGTAGAAACCTGCCTTGAATGTGTGCGTCTTGTATACCTTGGTCAGGTTGTCGGAGATGTTCCAGTCAAACTTTTTCAGGTACTCGCCTTGCGGCCCGACATACCCAAACGCCAAGCTGGGGATTCCGGCGGTTTCATAGGTGAGAGCCAGCGGCAACTGCGTCCCGGTGTGATAATAGCCTCCGTTGTAACCCTCCGACGCCCAGGCGGTTCCAGTGGTCTGCACCTTGGCGGGATTAGCGAACGCTTTCGGCTCGCTGTAGTAGACCGCAGAGACCATCAGGTCATTGGTAAGCGAGGCGCCGAAGGTCTTCGTGAGGTCGAGCGTAAGGTAGTGGGCGTGACCGTGGGAGTACTCCGGACTTGGATAGGGGACCACTGAATTGGGGTTGTAGTAGATGTCGTTAGTGGCGGCCTCGTCGCTGACGTCTTCCCAGTTCCAGACCACGTAGAGCTTCAAAGTATCAGTGATGCTCTCGTCGATGCGGGAATGGAGCTGAAACCCGTTGTGAGATTGCATCACGTTCTTGGTCCAGTTGATGCCGTCGCTCAAGTATTGCGTCTGTCCGTTGGTGATCACCGGCTGGGGTACGCGGTTGATGGCAGGCCAGAGACCGGAAATCACTCCCGTTGCGGGATCGATGTCGGCGGCGGGTAGCTGGCCGCCATTGACCTGGTTACCGCTCGAATCCAAGGCCCCATTCGGCTCCGTGCAATCGCCGCCGATTGGCGTGTACTCGGGCGCTTCCGAGTAATCGGTTGTGCAGCCACCTGTATTGCCCAGACTGTCCGGCACCTGGCCACTCAAAACGTCGCCAGGGACATTGAGAGCCTTGCCCAGAGTGGCGTAGCTCAGGTCGGCAGGGGTCTTTGTGGCCGGGTTGCCGAGCATCGCTGCGTTTGGAACGAAGCCCGTCATCAAGCCTTCCGTCTGGTTCTGGCGGTAAGTCTCGTAGCCGACCCAAAAGAGCAGATGCCTGTTCTTATTAAAGCCAGTGTGGGGAATAAGCACCGGGCCGCCCAGGGTAGCGCCAGGATAATAGTAGAGATCCGGAGGCCGCGAGGACTGGAAGTGTTTCGAGAGCCAGTCGTTCGAGTTCAATGCGGAGTTGCGGTAGAGACCATAAACACTGCCATGAAACTGCGCGCTGCCCGACTTGCCTACGGCGTCGATGACGATGGGGCCTTTGGCCTGGTCGGCGCCAAAGTTCGAGGTCGACACCTTGACTTCCTGCACCTGGGACATATTGATGTTGGAGACTTGCGCGCCCATGTCGCCGGGATCGATCACGTTGGCGCCGTCTGAGGTCAGGTTCACCAACCCCTGTTGCGGCGGGGCGCCGTTTGCGCCGGTGTTTTCCAGCGTGCTGCTGTTGCCGGGCCCCATGGTCTGGTAGCCGTAGAGGCCGCCCGGCCCTTCGTTCTGGATGCTGGTCCCGGAGTTGATGGTAAAACCGGGCAGCACGTTGAGTAACTCTGTGACGTCGCGTCCCTGGGTCGCGAGCCGATCGATGTCGGTAGCTGTGATCATCGTGCTGTGCTCGCCGGAACTCAGGCTGATTCCAGCCCTTTCGGCCGTGACCGTCACCGACACATCCGCCCGGCCGATCTTCAGAGCGATTTTGGGCACGGTCAGGCTGTCGCCGGGATGGACGACAATGCCGGTTACCGTCCAGGCTTCAAAGCCCGAATAGCTGATTCTTAAGGTGTAGGTTGCCGCAGGTATCGCGGAAAAACTGAAGAATCCATCGCCGTTACCTGTTGCGGCCCACTGGGCCTTGCTGGCCTCGTTGATCAACAGGACCTTGGCGCCGGGTATGACTGCTCCGGTGGAGTCCTCGACGGTGCCAGATACGGATGAACTCGCCTGCGCGCGACCCGAACTTGCAAAAGAGACCAGGAGCGCAGCTCCCATAATCCATGGCGATAATGCTTTCATTGGCCGCGTCAACCGGCACACAAACGGACGTTTCACGGACTTCAACAAGGTACGCCTCCAAATCTTCGCGAGCCCTTGTTCCGGCCCGCTCTATGCAATCAGTTTTCTCTCGACTCCCGGAGAATGCCTGCCATCTTGTCCTCTTAGGGCGTCTTCGCCAATCTTGGGCCAGTCTTTCTTCCTGCGACAGTAATTGAAATCGCCACAGGCCTCATTGCAATCGACGCTAGCCGCTTACTTCGCAGGTCCTGTACGCACCGGCCATTTCGCTCGCCTGCGCCCAGGAAATTGAGGTGCGGTCAGCGCTGATGATTCCGAAAACTCTTGAGATTGAGATAGCCTTGCCCTGCTGGGCGTGGTCTGCCACGCCGCACTCCGAGCTAGCATTCGCAAAGCAAGGTTCATTCGAAACCGAAAGAAGCATCGAACCGGCCCGCGGGAGTTGTAAACGTTAATTTTGTACGATCGTGTACCGGAATTCGAAAGAACCGTTACGCATGGCGTACCTTTCTGAAAATTCATGAGATAGATCGATTATCGGGGATGACGCCGCTGCCACGTTGCAATCATGTACATGCCGGGCTATGATCGTTAGTCACAGGAGCCATCGGTTGTCGATTAGCAGCCAACTTGTGCACGAGAATCCAGCGGCACAGTCATCGAATTCCTCGTCGCCATCACTCGAGGATGAGCGTAAGGAATTCAACGCGATCATGGCTGCATTGCCAAAATCTGCCCGCCAGCAACAGTTGATGCAACACATCGGAGAGAAATATTTCCACGGCGAGGCGGACAAACTGCACGAATTCGAAATCGCAACCCAGGTCTTCGGCCGGTCCAAGACCACTTTCAACGCTGGCGAGGACGCAATTGTGCGCGTGGAAGCTCACCGCCTGCGCAAACGGCTAAAAGAATATTACGAAGCCGAAGGGAAAGACCATCCCATCCAACTTTCGATTCCGCCTGGTACCTACGTTCCAGTCTTCACGCACGCTACCGCCGCGCCGAAAAAGCTGGGAAGCCAGACAGCCGCACCCGGAAACGTCGCTCGCTGGGTGCTGTACTTAGCCGCGACGGCGGCGTTGGTCGTGGCCGCTCTTGGCGCATACTGGATCGTCCGGGCACATAAAACTGAAAGGGCCAGCCTTGGTGAGGCAGCTTCCAACACGCTTCCAGCGAGCTCAACAAGCGGAATATCCTTCGTCGAGACACCCTTGCGCATTCTTGCCGGCTACAGCGGGAAATCGCAGATCGACAGCGCCGGGGCTGTGTGGCAGCCGGACCGGTATTTTCACGAGGGCGGATTTTGGGATAATCCCGGGAGTTTCATCGAGCGCACCAGCGATCCGATGCTGTTCAAACATTGGCGGAACGGCGACTTTTCCTATGACGTGGCATTGCGCCCCGGCGTATACGAATTGCATCTCTACTTCCTTGCCGCGGACCCGGAGTCTAGCAGCCTCGCCACTTTTAACGTGCACATCAACGAAGATTTCGTCCTGCAGGGTTTCGACATCCGCACCGACGCCTTAGGCGCCAATATTGCCGACGAGCGCGTCTTCCGCGATGTCAGCCCCGCCAGCAATGGAATTCTACATCTGGGCTTCAACAGCGAGCGCGCCCCGGCGTCGGTGAATGCGATTGAGATCTTGCCCGGGACGCCGCACCAGCAGCTTCCCATCCGCCTGGTTACGCAGCCCATATCCTTCACCGACCACAGCGGCCAGTTCTGGCATCCCGACGACTACTACATGGACGGCTATACCTCGACAAAGCGTACGCAAATCGCGGGAACATCCGATCCCGACATTTTCACTGCCGAGCGGTATGGGCATTTCACCTATGCGATTCCCGTCGACACGCGCGATCACTACACATTAATTCTTCATTTTGCCGAATTCTACTTCGGGCCAAGCGCGTCCGGAGTCGGAGGCGTGGGAAGCCGTGTGTTTCGCGTCTTGTGCAACGGAAACACACTGCTCGATAACTTCGATATTTACAAGGAAGCGGGCAGTCTTCATGCCCTGGTCAAGACTTTCTCCCACCTTAAGCCCACGGCGCAAGGCAAGCTCAACATCACCTTCGAACCCATCGTGAACAACGCAACGGTCTCGGGCATTGAAGTCATTGACGAAGGCCAGTAGATTGTTGATGAATCAATGCGCCGCTTCAGCTTGCCGCGGGCGAGGAGCGGGCGGCGACGCGGGGTCTCCATACAAGATGCCGCGGCCATGAGTGCCCACATAGACTCGCCCGTAGATCCGCGGGTCGCCGGTGATCTGCAGGATCAATCCCCATTGATGCCGAACGTCGTTGATCCTTGTCCAGGTACGCGCCTTGTCGGTTGAGCGGAAGACGCCCGTCTGGCCATTCACCGTTCCAGCCAGATAGAGCGCCGGATATGAATGGTGCGGTGCTGCTTTGCCGAAGCCGAAGGCCTGGATATCGTCAACGCCTGTCAACCGCGCAAAGACGGCGCTTTTATCACCGGCAGCCGGCTGTGTGAGCGAAGCGAAGTGGTAGAGACCGTCGCATGCCGCGAGCCAGAGGTCTCCCGTTCGGCCGGGAGCGGCGTAGATCCGGTTCTGGCCGCCGCGGTCATCACCGCTTGAAGAAGACCCTGCCGTCGTGGGCGGATCAATGGACGCCTTGGGCGGCGGGGGCAGCGTGAAGGGCTGAGATATGAATGTTGCGCCTCCATCGCTGCTACGATAAAGCACCCGATTGCTGAGTGAGATGGCGTAAAACACTTGCGGGACGATGGGGTCAGCGATGACGCGAAGACCTGAGGGAATTCCCTGCGCGGCATTCCAGGTTGCGCCACGGTCGTGGGTAACGTAAGCCGGCTCGCGATCCGGGGTCCAGATCCAGCTGTTGCCATCGGCGGAAACGGCAATCGTACCGGCCTGGCTCAAAGGCCCCGGCGATGTAGCAGTAGGTTGCCACCTCCGTCCGCCGTCGAGCGAATAGCCGATGTTCTCGCTGGATTTGTGTTCGGCATTGATGCCGACGCGGACGAGGATTTCTGGTTTGAGCGCGGCCGCGGCAACTCCCGACGTGTTGCCCATCCGCGGCGGCGCGGAAGAGCCAACAAGCGCGGGGCGATCGAGGTTCCAATGTACGAAACTGCCGTAATCGCCTATGGCGCTGACCAGGTGCGCGCCGCGGGTGGGGCTGTCGAGCCCAAGCGCCACACTCTCCTCGATGCCTCGCGCAAATAACCTCCA
>CAWHNV010000082.1:0-17418 GCA_963830785.1 uncultured Acidobacteriota bacterium | reverse complement strand
AAGCGGGCAATCTGCTCTTCGTTGCCGGCGGCTTCTTCGGCGCTCAACAGCGTCCCGCGGTGGAATTCAATGGTGTAATGGGCGTTCCTACGCCGAGGTTGTGCCCGGTGAGCACCAGAACCACGGTATCCGTGGAGTTGACCTTGCCCTGTGCGCGCAGCTTCTTCAGCCCGGCCAGGGTTACGGCTGAAGCCGGCTCGCAGCCCAGGCCTTCGGCTCCCAGCTCGGCCTTGGACATGGCGATTTCTGCTTCGGTCACGTCCAGGCACCATCCGCCGGTTTCCTCCAGCACGCGGGCCGCCTTGCGCCAGGAGGCGGGATTGCCGATGCGGATGGCGGTGGCCCGGGTATGCGCCTCCATGGGCTCCAGTTTTGCGCCTCCGCTCTTTTTGAGGCTGCGCACCAGCGGATTGGCAATCAGCAGCGGTACATCGTTCTGCTGCCCCGAAGCGAATGCCTCGTAGGGCGAGAGAGGCAGCACATAGGGTTCGATCACCGCGTGGACGATGCCGCCAGCATTGCCTGTGAGCAGGGACGCGGGAAGATGGCGAAGCTCTTTGAGCGAGGGCGCACCCAGCAAAACAGCGTACTTCTCCCCGTCACTTTCTGCATTGGCCAGCAGAAACTTTGGTCCGAGCTGCAGCGGCTCAAACAGGCCGCCGCTCTCTCCGATGGCGCGCTGAAACAAGCCTTTCGCAAGGGGCGAGGCCATGAGCATGCTGACGGACATAGAGCCGGAGGATTGGCCGGCGATGGTCACGCATCCCGGATCACCGCCAAAGGCCGCGATATTTCTATGCACCCATTTGAGAGCGGCGATCTGGTCCAAAAGGCCATAGTTCCCGGAGGAGTGATTTGGGGATTCGCGCGTCAGCTCAGGAAGCGCAAGAAAGCCAAGGGGCCCGAGCCGATACGCGATGGTAACAACGATGACGCCCTTGTGGGCGAGCCGGTCGCCCCAGTACAACGGCATGGAGGCCGACCCGTTGACGTATCCGCCGCCGTATATCCAGACCATTACAGGCAGGCGGTCGTCTGAGGTCCTGGGCGGCGTCCAGATATTGAGATAGAGGCAATCCTCGCTCACGACAGGCGGTGTCTCGCCCGGCATAGACACACCAACTTGCATGCACGCTGGAGCAAACGCATCCGCCTTGCGCACGCCAGTCCAGGGGACGGCAGGCATGGGGGGCCTCCAGCGCAGGTCGCCGACCGGAGGGGCGGCGAATGGAACTCCTTTGTAGACACTCAGGCCATCTGCGCTTACCCCGGATATCGTGCCGGACTCCGTCTTGACTTGCTGCGCGACGCCAACAGTAGCCAGATTTGCCGCTGCTGCCAGCACACATGCGAGCTTCCATCGATTCTGCAATGGGGCACTCTTTCCTGGGACTCCTGCGGAGAGGCTCGGATTTCTGAATCTCGACCTTTGAATGGTGGCGGGAAAGCCCGAGGCTCTATGCTGAGCCTCTGGCCCTCTATTGTTTTCCGCCTCGCGCTTTCGTGCTGAGCAATAAAGCTCAGATGCCAGGGACCCGGATATTGAAACCCAAGCCTGTAGCGCTCGTTTGATACCGCAGAGTTGGATTCGGGGCACGGCGTCAGCATCCGATAACTGGCCCGTCCCTGGATGGGTCATGTTAAGTCTTGTGGGAGGCGGTCCGTTGGTGGGCTCGCGGGGGCGTTGGCGGAGTTCTCGACTAGGGTTCGCGGGGTGGGTTGGGCGCGGCGAAGCCGCGCCCTTTGTTTTTCGGAAAATGAATGGGCGGGTGATGTACGGGCTGAAGCCCGTATCCTTCATGCGCGAAAGGCAGATGCGGGTCCTTCGACTCGTCTCGGCGCGCCGGGAGCCGCTCAGGATAACAGCGTGCATATGGGGTTGTGCGATCCCACCCTTTCGCAAAAGGCGCGAAAGGGTGGGGCAACGGGGAAATGTGGTGGGTTGAGGGGGGTGGGTCGAGGTTCGTTGGTTCCCACCCTTTCGCAAAGGGCGCGAAAGGATGGGGCACGGGATGTTTGCGTAGGGTGGGGACGCTGCGTGCGGCGCGGGGGACGGAGAATTGCAAGGCATGTTACGCGGAGACGGGGATGCCGTTGAGGAAGGAGGCGGCGAGGTGGCCTTCGGGGGTGACGGAGACCAGGTTGGCGGGGCTGCCGGGGACGAGGGCGCCAGCTTCGGCTTGAAAGCCGGTGAGGGCGGCGGGATTGCCGGTGAGAAGTTTTAGGCCCTGGTCGAGGGTTGCGCCGGTGAAGGCGAGGAAATTGGCGAGGGCGCGGTCGAGGGTGAGGACGCTGCCGGCGAGGACGCCTTCGGAGATGGCGCGGCCGTTGGCGACCTGGACGGTGAGGCCGCCGAGGCGGTATTCGCCATCGGGCATGCCGGTGGCGCTCATGGCGTCAGTGACGAGGATGGCGCGGTTGGGGCCCTTGGCGCGCCACCAGAGCTTCGTCATCTCGGGCGCGGAGTGGATGCCGTCGCAGATGAGTTCGGCGAAGAGGGAATCGTCGGTGAGCACGGTGCCGAGGATGCCGGGCTCGCGGTGGTCGAGGGGGCGCATGGCGTTGAAGGTGTGCGTGGCGCTGCGCGCGCCGGCGGCGATGGCGGCGCGGGTTTCAGCGGCGGTAGCGTTGGAGTGGCCGAGAGAGACGCGAACGCCGCGCGCGGTGGCGTGGGCGGCGAGTTGGGGCGCGCCGGGGAGTTCGGGCGCGAGGGTGAGGAGACGGACGTGGCCTTCGGCGGCTTCGTAGATGCGGTCGAAGAGGGCGATGTCGGGATCGAGAAGGAATGCGGGTGGATGCACGCCGCGCTTGACGTGGGAGAGGAAGGGGCCTTCGAGATGGATGCCGAGGGGGTGGGCGGCGGCTGGGGGCGGACTGGCGATTAGCTTTGCGAGGCCGGCGACGGCGCGGAGGGTCGAGTCAATGGGCGCGGTGACGGTAGTGGCGAGGAAGCGGGCGGTGCCGCGGGAGGCGAGAAAGGCGCCGATGGCGGCGAGGGCTTGGGGAGTGGCTTCCATGACGTCGTGGCCGGCGGCGCCGTGAATGTGGATGTCGAAGAAGGAGGGCGCTAGCGTGGCTTCAGGGAAATCGAGGATGGGGGCGCCGGTGGGGATGGTGCTCGCGGCGCGCGTGGAGATGGAGGCGATGCGGCCGTCTTCGAGGACGACGATGGGGTGGTCGTGGAGATGGGAGCCGTCGTAGAGGCGGCGGGCGGTTAGGACTTGCGGCATGGCGTGCGGTTCCTTTGGATCTATTTATTATGCGACGCGGGGGTTGAGGTATCCCACCCTTTCGCAAAGGGCGCGAAAGGATGGGGCAACGGGTTTAGGCGAGGTGATCGGGATTAGATCGGGTGCTTGGGATTAGATCAGGTGCTCGAGCTTGACGTTTTCTTCGGCGTATTGTTTGCCGATGTCGCTCAAGCGCGGGATGGCGTCGACGGCGTCGATGCGCTTGAGGCGGGGGTCGGCTTCGAGGATCTTGAGCATCTCTTTTTTACGGAAGGTGCGGTTGTAGCGGACGTAGCTGAACCAGCTGCGTCCGGCAGGCGGAGCGCCGGCAGGATTGGTGCAGAGGAGATCGCCGACCTCGATGTCGAGCTTTTCGCCGGACATGGTTTGGGGGTCGAGCTTTTCGGCAAAGATGCAGTCGCCGAGACAGCGGCAGAGAAAATCCTGTTGCCAGCCGATGGATTGCATCAAGGCGGCGGTGGTTTGCAGCACGGCGGTGGGAATTTTGGTGGCCATGATGCCGAGGCCGACCCTGGGATCGCCGATGGGAACTTCGGAGGAAAAAGCGATTGTGCCGACGGAGACGAGGCGGATGTTTTCGGGGCCCGGCGTCCAGTTGACGCGATAGCCGGGCAGGATGGCGGTGAGGGCGGCGATGAGAGCGGGGTTGGAGTAGGGCGTGATGGAGCCGTCGACAAACTCGTAGGTGGTGTCTCCCAACTTGGCGATTTCGGGAGGAAAAAACACCGGCGCCGCGGTGCTGGCGCGGACCAGTTGCCAGAGGGGAATAAGACGGTTGTCGTCGAGACGGGTGGGATCGTTGTAAATGGCGTCGGGATTGTTGGTGAGGGGCCAGGCCGATCCTGTGGTGTGATTGCGCACGACGACCATGAGGAGATTTTTCTTTTCGCCGTCGCGCAGGCGCTCGCTGGCGAGGGTGGCGAGCTTGCCATCTTTTTCAACGAAGATTTGCTGGAGGAATTGAGAGATGGGTTTGGGGTCGTAGAGCGCGGCGAGCTTGGCGGTGGGAGTGCGCCAGGAGACCTTCTCAAACATCCTGCGGCCTTCGCGGAGATAGAGGTCTCTGACCTGCTCGACGGGCATGCCCCAGCAGAGGCAGGTGGCGATGATGGCGCCGGTGGAGGTGCCGGCGAGGAAATCGAAGTGATCACGGAGGACGAAGGTCCGGGCTTTCTCGGGATCGTCTTTCGCGTAGTGGTCGCGCAGCAGTTCTTCGATTTTGACGAGGATTTCGAGGGTGAAGACGCCGCGTATGCCGCCGCCATCCAAAGACAGAATTCTTTTCATGATGTTATCCCTTGTGCGAGCCCGCGCCGAGGACGAGAGAGCGCCATTCGAAGAGCTCGACGATGAGGGCTCGTTCGATGCGCTCGACGACGCGGAGCACGGAGTTCCATGTGTTGAGTGCTTCCAATTGCTTGTCCCAGCGGAGCAGGGCGTGGCTGAGCTCGCGATAGCGACGGCGACGGCGGGCGCAATCTTTCATGGAGGCAAAAGCGCCAGCCATGGTGGCAACTTCAAACAAGGCCGACATGGTGAGGGCCAGCCATTGGCGGCCGGAAAAGCCGTGGTTGGCAAGCCACTGGAGTCCGCCGGAGAGACAAGCGACGGCGATGAGCGTGGCCAGCGCGCCGCAGATCCAGCCGACCGCTCCGTAACGACGCTCCTGGCGCGCGGCCTTTCGCGCCTGACGGGAAAAATATTCGATCTGGTGCGCGACGCGATCGCGGCGATACTCCTGCTTGAAATCGGAAAGCGGAGTTTCGGCGTGGTGATTGTCTTCCAACTTGAGGAAGTTGAGGGAGCGCAGAATGCCGGAGAGCCAGGGCGCAACTTCCGCGCCGATGACTTCATACTGGCGGGGCGTGTTCCAGGTGACGAGAATGGAGCGGGCAATTTCCGCAGCGGTGCGGGTGCGCGCCCACAAAGCCTGGCGGGCGTGAACACGAAGAATGGCGGGCAGCGCCAGAGCGATAATGCCGAGAGCGGCGCTGATGGCGAGCCAAGGTGCGGCGCCGGGAATTTCCGGAGCAACGCCGCTCATGACCGCGGCGGCCGCGGTGTAGACGATGGGGATGGAGGCTACGCGCCGGGCCTGGGGCGCGAAACGGTTGGCGTTGGCATCGGTTTTATCGAGCCAGGCCTGGGCCAGATCGCGGGACGATGCGGCGGGCGCGGCGACGCTTGCGTCGGGGCCGGCGCCGGGACGTGCGTCTATATTCGCGCCGACGCTCGCGTCGGGCAGATGGTTGAGAAACTCGAGTTCGTCGCTTGAGTCGATGTGCTCGAGGGCGTCTTTGTTGAGCCACTGCAGTTCGCCGTTTTCGCTGTGAATCCAGGCGACGGGATGGCCGGTTTTTCTGGCGTAAGAAACCATCTCCTGGGTTCCACCGGTGCCGCGCGAAGGCTGGCCGTCCCACAGCGCCACGAGAAGCTGGCTCTCGGCCACGGTTTGAATGCCGCAGTCGTAATACTGCTGGTTCTGGGCTTCGTACCGGCCGGTGACTTCAATGGAGATGGCGTTCTCCATGATGTGCACGGTGCGCAGCCAGGAGGCGTCGTCGAAGTCGGCGCGGAACTGCTCGGCGGGGCGGGGCAGGAGGATGCGCAGGGGAATGCCGAGCTCGATGCAGCTCTCCGCAAAGAGTTGATCGCCGCCCGCAGCGACCGAGGAGACGGCGTACAAAATGCCGGGGTGCGACTCCTTTTGGCGTGCGAGGAAGTCGCGAATCACCTGACGGCTTTTGGTCTCGTAGGGAACCTTGCGATGACCGGAAAAGCCGACGGCCAGCACCTCAGGCAGCTGCACGAGCGGATTGGTTCCCTTGGGATTTAAGGGCATACTGGCCTGATGATACGTGTTTACTCCGTGCGCAGCTGCAGAATATCGGGCAGCGGGAACTTGGAAATGTCGACGGTGACCTGCGAGGAGAGCTCGTTGATGAGGCGGAACATGTCGCGGTTCCAGGTTTCGTTTTCTACGGCGTAATCGGCGGAAGTGACGGCGGAGGGATCGACGTCGGCAACGATGTAGTCCTTGCCCCTGTACGTCAAGGCGAGGCCGTAGCCTTTGGCATCCGAGGCCGAAGGGGCCGCACCCGGCTTGACTTCGGCGGGCCAGCTGAGGCGCAGAACCGGCAGCCGCTCAATGGTGGGGACGAGCATGCTGAAGGGAAGCTTCTGCCCATTCACTGCGGCTGCGAGCTTGAGATAGTTGGCGTTGTCCTGTTTCTTAGGATCCAAGCCCTGGGCGATCAGCAGACCGGCATGGATCCTTTGCACGATGTCGTCCTGTCCGATGGTGATCACGGGATCTTTTCCGGACTTAGCCAGATCATCGTAGAACGACTGCTCCTGCGCTGCGGCAGCCATGAGCCCGATGAGGGAGCGCAAGACCAGATGCGAGGTGACAACATAGTGTTTTTTGTCACCTGGTGAAGTGCACGGCCCTGTGCCGGTGTCCTGATCGGTGGCTGAGCCGCCGATGGCAAAACCGCTATACAGAACCTCGAGCGTATCGGTGAGCTCAGGAGCCTGGGCCAATGAGGCCACGCTCGGATCGTAGGGAAGCAGCTCTTTGCGCAATAAGTCTTCGACGGTTTGTACACTCTGCCCGTAAGTGTCGTCATGCTGCATGTCGGCATCGGGAACCATGGTGCTGAGTTGGAATTTGGGCGCGAGAATTTTCTGGCCCAAGACCCACTGGCCGCCCTTGTAGTCGGCGTCTGCTCCCTGGAGCACCCATTCCTGGCTCTTGGCCGCGGCATCGTTGAAGTCTTTGGCGGCGGGGAGTTGGGCGTTCTTGCCAGCTGCATCGCCGCCGCCGACCTGGCTCTTGGCGTCGATGGGGACGTCCTCCGGTGGAGGGGTGGTCACGGTGCCGGTGGTTGTTTTCTGTCCGGCGCCGGTTGCCCCCCCGGTGTCTCCGGTATTGGGAATGAAGGAGTCCTTGTCGATGGGCGAAAAGGAATTGGTTCCGCGCAACAGGAGCAGGCCATGCTGTTGCAACTCGTAGACAACGGCGCTGACCCGGAGGAAGGTGACATAGCGGCTCAGGCTGCGCGCTCCTTCCGGCGAGTTCGGATCTTCAAAGGCCGGCGGAGGCACGTTGCGAATGACCTCGATGCGGCAGCCTTTATCGGTAGGGCTGCTGGGATCGGGAGGGAGAGTAACCTCGATGCGGTCGACCATCAGCCGGAAGAGCTGATCGACGCGCCAGCCCTGCTGGAAGAGGCTGTAAAAGACGTTCTCAGGGACGGGCGAGATCAAGAGCTGCGCGTTGGTCTGATCGTTGACAGGGATAAAACTGAAGGCCGGGTCGTTTTCGTACAGCAAGGTGGGAACGGAGGTGCCGGTGGGGACTGTGCTGGCGGGCGGGGTATTGACAGTCGAAACGTTGCCAGAACCGGTGAGAGAGGCTTCCATGCGATAGCTCGAGGAGATCTGGCCGAGCTTGAAGAAATAAGTGGGATCGTGCTGTTCGAGGCGCGCCAGATTGAGCAACATCTCCTGATTGGAGGTGACGGCGTAGCTGTTCTCGTAGTGCGTGAAATCGGCGCGGACGCGTCTTGGACCGCAGCCGGCGAGGAGCAGGGTTGCGCCGCCTGCGACCAACAGCACCAACCCGGCTCGAATCGATGAAGCGCGGATAAAAGGGGCCCGGGCAAATGAGGACGGGAATTGACTGGCGACGCGAAAACGGTCGCGGTCACTTGCACACGACTGCATCATGTATGCCTCTCAAGGAAAGTTGTGAGCGTCCGACCAGGGTGGGGTTCATTCTAGGGCATTTGGAATGCGGATGCAATTAATTATTGGAGGCCGGAGGGGTGGCACGGGGAAGCGCCAGTTTTCAGCAAAATCCAGGCGACGCAAAGGCAAATGCAGGGGCTTCGATTTCGTTCGACGCGCAAAACGCGGCAGGCTTCGTTCAGGGACTGTCCGGGTTAGTGCTTTCCCGGGCACCCAAAAGCGAGGGACCCGGGGCACCCTCCGGGGGAGATGTAGACATAAGGATGACGCCTTGCTTTTGATGCGCGCTATCGAGATTGGGGGTTAGTGCTGCTTGCCGGGGAGGACGAAGTGGTCGGCGCAGCGGGGCTCGTAGGAGTCGCCGGGGACTTTGATGGGGCTGTCGTAGGCTGCGGGTTTGCCGTCGATGAGGCGCTGCGAGTAGAGGGCGCGGGCTCCGCAGGCGCAGTAGGCCATGCACTCAGTGATGCTGCCGCCGTAGGCGTTGACGAGCCAAGTGAGGTTGATCATTTCGCCAAAGGGCATGGCGCGAAAGTCGAGGTCGAGTCCCGCGACGAGCACATCGTGACCCGCGTCGAGCAAATACTTGGTGAAGAGAAAAAGCTGATCGACGAACTGGCCTTCGTCGATGGCGATCGACTCCACGCGCTTACCGATCTCCTGCTCCTTGTCGCGGATGGCTTGCAAAACTTCCCAGGGATTGGTGGAGTTGAATGTAATGGCGTCCATTTTGCCGTGGCCGTTGGGGTTGCGGCTTTCGACCACACCGGGACCGCCCTTGGTGTCGTCGCTGGGCTTGAGGACGAGGACAAATTGTTTGGCGTATTGGCGGCGCATGTCGGCGCGGCGCAGCAACTCCGCGGTTTTGTTGCTGCGCATGGGTCCCATCATGAGTTCGAGCTTGCCTTGCACGTGCGTGTCTCCCTGAATCGGCTTCAGGATTTTCATGATAGCGGCGGAGGGTGGGGCAGGTGGGGGCGGGTTTTCCACTGGGTCTGGAAAAACGGCAACAAGGCGGGCGGCGCACATTTCGGCAGGGACGCACAAGTTAGCTCTTGAATGGAATTAAATGCAGGGCCGTTCTTGCGGTCTCAATCAGCGTCATTTTGTCCGGGAATGTAGTTTCCAAAAATCTTCCCGTCCGGTATCCAGAAAAGGACTTGTCCAAATCTGGTGTGATGCTCCTCTCCGAATATATCGTCGTACGTTATGAGACCCCAACGTAAACGGCCTTTTCCACTCCCTGCTTGATCGAATCAATCGCGGCGTCTTCCACGAAATCATCTACGACCGCGGTCAACGTATAGGGCGACGTGCGCCGATGGTAGCATGCCCGTCTTGAGGGTCTATTGGGGAAGCAGGAATGCGAATTCCTCGGGCGGGGGAACAGTCAAATTCGCGGCCCTTTTTGTACGCGGACATTCCTCGCCGGGAGAAATCCACTGTTGATTACCGTGGGACTGCCCGCAGAACTTTGGTGTACGGCCCTTACTTCTTCCTGCACCAGCAAAACTCCGTCAACAAGGTTGCGGGCATGATCATCGCGATTATCGTGTTGCAGATAATCCTGCAGTCGGTCATTGCCGCCTTAACGCGCAACCGTGTAACAGACGAGCGGGATCGTTTGATCGAGCTGCGAGGCTATCGTGCAGGTTATCTGACCCTCGCGTCACTCATGGTCGATCGGGCTGGGCATGTTGTGGTTTCACGCGACGATCGGCCATCTTCATTGGACAGCCGGATGATAGGACTTCATTTCCTGAGCGTCTTCTTTGGCATGTTGGTGATCGCGGATATCACGAAGACCGCTACGCAGATTGTGGCTTACCGGAGAGCACTCTGATGCCCGCTATACGCAATCAGATTCGAGAACTCCGGGCCATGCGGGAGATGACGCAGCAGGAACTCGCCGATCGAGTCGGCGTCACGCGCCAGACGGTCATCGCGATCGAGCAAGACAAGTATTCGCCTTCCCTTGAGACTGCGTTCAAAGTGGCCATCGTGCTTGGTGTGCCGATCGAGCAATGCTTCCAGTATGCAAATCCGAGCCGACAAATTGAGGCGAAGCCTGGGCACGCAACACCGACAAACGGCTACGGCGCGGGGTGTTGCAGGGCAAGGCGCTCGGCGTCGACTACGGATTTCATGACGCCGGCTTGGGCGAAGAAGTGGACCAGATCGCTGGTGAGTGCTCCCTGGGGCGCGTCGGGCGCGGCTGAGTTCACGGCGTGGAGGGAAGGCGAGCCGGGCACAGGCTGGGCATTCGCCATGTGCATGGGGCCTGCGCCTTGGGCGTCGAGAATTTGCGTGGTGAGCTGGCGCGCCAGTGGAAGTGGGAAGCTCTCTGCGATGAAGACCATTTTGCCGCGGGTGGTGATGAGAACGGGGCCTTCATTGGTGGTGAAGAGGTGCTCGACGGAGCCGTCGCCGGCAGCGGATGCGCCGGAGGAGAGCTGGCTGACGTGAGAATATTTGTGGCCGAGACTGTTGGAATAAATTTTGGCGAAGACGTTGGCGGAGTCGGCGCTCTTCCAGATGGATAAATAAAAGAGACCGATGGAGGCGGTATCGGCCTGCTGAGCGGGGGTGGTGGCGCTGCGCAACTGTCCGGCCCAGTAGAGGCCGCCGTTCCAAGCGGGAGTGAGGTCGCGTGCGGAGTTGTCGCCGCCGAGAAGCTCAGAGAGAATGTGCACGTCAAGCTGGCCGACCTGGCCGATGTCATAGGGCTTGTACGTGGGATCGGTAAGCGGGTGAATGTTGGGCAGGAGCGGGATGGCTGGGATGTGCTTTTTTTCGTATTCGCGGGGATTGATAATTTCCCAGCTTGAAGTGGGCGGGCGATCGAGCGCGCCGGCGAAGGCAGCGGCCTGGCCCTGATCCATCCACACATCCTGCTCGAAGCTCATGCCTTCGCGGTAGGGAAAGAGCATGGATTCTGAGAGCAGCAGAGGCGCGCGGGCCATGACGGGCGAATCTTCAGTGCTGCTCATCTGGGTTTTGACGAGATCGAGCACCTCGGGATCCTTGATGAGACTCTTGCCCATCGGCTTCAGGACGCAATCCCACATGACGACGGTCGCCTGGCCCTCAGCCACGGAATCGCGCGCGGTGTCCATTTCATCTTTGGCGAGATGATCGTTGTCGCCAGCGGAGTCGGTGGAGACGTCGTCGGGAGTCTGGTTGTCCCATTTTTCGAGGTTGGAGTGCTGGTCCTGCAGGGCGTGGGTGAGCTCGTGCGCGAGGACTGGCTGCTCGTCGTCGGGACCGACCCAGTCGAGCAGATTCACAGTCTTGGTTTTGGAATCGTAATAGGCTTCGATCTGCTCCTTGAGGAGTGCGAGTAGAAATGGTTTGAGCTCGAAGTCGTGGTCGAGGAGGCCGAACTTCTTGAGGACGATTTCGTCACGTTGCAGGCGCTTGGTGCCTTCATCTTCATTGAATTTTTCTTCGAGGTACTTTTCAACCGCGTCACGGGAGGTGAGCTGGCGCTTGACGGTGCTCTTGATGGGCAGGCCGGTTTCGTCGGAGGAGAATTTGATGAGCACATCGACCAGCGCGAAGAGCTGGCGGGCTTGCTCGGGGGTGATTTTAGACGGGGTGTTGTTGTCGGAGTGGGACGGACTTGCGGAAAGGGTGCAGCCGGAGGCGTTTGGCGAGGGGTTGGGCGATGCGGCGGGGGCGGTTGGCGGCGCAGATGGTGAAGTGGATTTTTGGGCCGGGGCAATCGCGGACAAGGCAAGACAGAGCGGCAGGGCAAAAAGGAGCCCGCGCCTGGGGAAGGTTGGTTTCTGGCGGTGCACTTTCATCCTGTTTCCTCAGGGGCTGAAGCCCCTCAATCATCTATCGTGCAGTCTAATGGCACGGCTAAAGCCGTGCCCCTTCAAAACCTGATTTGCACAACCAGTTTCAGTACCCGAGCGGACCATTTGCGCAACACACTTCAAGGCTATAATCAGGGAGCGGTTCTGCGCCAGGAATTCCAGGAAAATGGCGCGGGAACGCCTGAAACGCTCTTATGCCGAAGCCTGATCTTGCCCGAAACCTGCAGGCCACTGCGCTGGCCGCCTTGCTTGAATCCGCACACGCTCCTCATGAGCTGACCGATTACCGCGGCGCCCTTACCCCACGAGAGTTGGACGCGCCGGAGGTGGAAACAGAGGCAATGGCGTTTGGCGCCGCGCTGCACGACCTGGGCTGGATGCGGCGCGTGGAAGTGCGCGGGGCCGACCGATTCCGCTGGCTGAGCGGGATGGTTACGAATACCGTCAACGATCTTTTTCCGAATACGGGAGCCTGGAACCTGGTGCTGAATGCGCAGGGACACATCCAGGGCGACCTGACGGTGTGGCGCGCGGGCGAAGAGCAGTCGCCGCAGCGGCGCATCCCCGTGAACGCGGCGAAGGATGGGAATGGCGGCGGGGCTGGCGGCGACGATCGCCTGCTGGGCACGCCGTTTGCCGGGGAATCGGGACTGCAACTGGAGATTGCGGCCGACCAGATGGACAAGCTGCTGGCGCACCTGAACAAGTTCATTGTGATGGACGATGTGGAGCTGGTTTCTCTGGGCGAAGAACAGGTGGGTGAGGCGGGGTCGGAAACGGCGATTGGGCTGAGTGGGCCGTTGGCGCCGGAGGTGCTGGAACGCGTGGGGCTGCCGGTGATCGCGAGCGCGATGGCGGGAACCAGCGTGGAGTGGAATGGCTGGGAGGTTCGGCTTCTGCGCGGCTACGGAGTGCTGGCGCCGCACTACGAGTTCTGGCTGCCGACCGCGGGGCTGGCCAAGCTGTGGTCGTGCCTGCGCACGGGCGGAGCAACGCCGGTGGGTTCGGCATCGCTCGAGGCGTTTCGCATTGCCGAGGGGATTCCGGCGTACGGGATCGACATGGTGGAGCGCGACCTGCCGCAGGAGACGGCACAGATGCGGGCGCTGCACTTCAGCAAGGGCTGCTACCTGGGCCAGGAGATTGTGGAGCGCATCCGGACGCGGGGCAACGTGCACCGGCATCTGCGGCCGCTGGAATTGACAGGGCCTACGCCGGTGAGTGGTACGGAATTGACGTTGGAGGATGGGACGGCTGCGGGAACCATTACCAGCGCAGCGGAGCTGCCGCTGAAGAATGGCACGCGCGTGTTTGCGCTGGGCGTGATGCGTGCGGAGGCGGAGGCGAAGTGCCAAAGCTTCGCGTACAAGGCCGGCGACGTGGAGGGGACGGCGAGCATACTGGCTGCGCCGCCGAGGCTGGGTTAGGCACGGGTGTAGTGCGGCAGCATGAGAGAAGCCATCCCTCAGAGGCTAAAGCCCAGGTTCATTTTTGGCTGATTGCGGCACGGCTGAAGAGGTTGTGGAAAAAGGCTGAATGAAAAACGAATTCGGCAATAGATGGATTGGCAGGGGCTGAAGCCCGAGTCATTCTGCTGACCTTGTCGGCCCGGCTAAAGCCGTGCCCTTTCAAAACCGCCTATCCATAACTACTGCAAACTAACGTGCGAAGCGAATACTTCAAGATTTCTGTGCTGATTTTGTGCTGCGTCTGACCACCAAGGCAGTGGGGCGGGGGTCGCCTGCAATCGAAACTTCCGCATAGACGGTGACTCGGGAAATTGCAGCAGGTTGTGTCTGCGCTCAGACGATATTGTCGAAACGAATCCGCCCTGCGCGCACGTAAGCGCTCCGATCGTCATTCCTGATAAGTGTCCACGCTGAATCGCCCTCAGCAGTCATCATCGATAGAGCATGTATAGACCATTGGAGAGTGTCGATTCGATTTCCGGAAGGCGTCTATACGGGCAGACTGAGATTACCTTCGCACCCTCGACTCTGCTGAATGCTCCTGCCAGCGGGCGCCATCGCTCCAAGGATGGTCACTACAGCGAAGGTCCCAAACGAATCGAGAGCTCATTCATTCGGATAACCGTGCAGCTGCGGCCCGACTATGTTCGAGAAGGCGTAGTTCTCATCCTGATCCGCGTCGATCGTCCAGAACATCGCGCCAATCATCCCGGGATATCCGCCCGGGCGCCGCAACTTATACGTCACTCCCTCCGGGACCTTCCCGGTGATCAGGTACTGTATCGCCCCGCTTACCAGGTGCGGCGTGGCCGTGCCCACCAGAAACCCCACCGCCACCTTGCTTGGGGGCACGGGAGGAAAGAGATCTCCCCCTCCTGCGGGGAATCCCTGCAGCAGCAGCTCAGTCATAGCCGCGTCGTAATTAACCGATCCCAACTGATAGACCTCGCCATCCAGTCCCTGCAACGGCGGGGTGTTGTAGTCTTGCACATCCACGAAGGTGAGGATGTCCCGCATGTCCCACAGCAGAGGCAGATATGTCCCGAACTGCCCGCCATAACTCGGATACCCTGCCGGAATCTGCGTGCCCTCCGGCACCAGCGTCAGCATGAAATCGGGCCCGAAGTGCTGCCGCAGCTGGTGCAGCGCCGCGATCAGGTTCACCACCGACGCCGTTTTCGGATGCCGGAAGTCCGTGTCTCCCGGATCCAGCACCAGCGACGGGCTCTCGAAATCCAGGTCGATTCCGTTAAAGCCGTACTCCGTCACGATCTGCGTCACCGAATTCACGAAGTTCGGGATGCTGGTCGTCTGCGCCAGCGTGAAATACTCTCCGCCACCGCCCAGCGAGATCAGCACCTTTTTCCCGCGGCTCTTCAGCCACGCAATATCGTCCTTCATTTGAGCCTGATCCATGCCGGGCCGCACATGCAGCTTCAGGGTGCCTTCCGGCGCCTGGTGATTCACGTCCGCAAACGCCACGATGATCACGTCCCACTGCGGGGACACATCGCGCAGCCGCAGGATGGTTCCCCCAGGCCCATCCCCGGTCCAGTACCCGATCAGCTCGTGTCCGTTCGTTGCTCCCGCTGACGGAACAGCCGCAACCTCTGGAGGAGGCGCGGGCGATTGCGCCGCTCCCGCAACCGGAGGATGGTGCGCAGGGCACGGCGTTGCCGACGCCTGCAAAATCCGTGCATCCGGAAAGCTGTACGGACCCTTCGCGCCCGTGTACCAGCCCAACAGCGCCACATCCGCCACGTGCCATGCCGCGCCCCCCGCATGCGCGACCCACGCCGGCCCAGCCGGCAGATCGCTGCGCCCATTCGTGTTCAGCGGATCTTCGAGCGTGTACCGTGTCGCCGGACTGTCCCCGCCGCATCCGTGCCGCTCGGCGCCTGGTATGGTCGGAAACGTCCACGCCGGAACCACATTCTCTCCCGCTGGCAGCGGGTGGCCGAAGGACAGATGAAACAGCGGGTCGTGCAGCGGATCGTTCACCCACTCCGCCAGTTGCTCCGTCAACGGCTGCACGTCGCGCTCTCCCACCAGCGGCGGCGCAGCCCCCAGATACGACGCCAGCACGAACGAGTCTCCCGTCACCGGGTCCACCCCGTGCGTGCCCCACGTGCAGCACACCGTCGCATCGCCATAGGTGTAGTAGGCCGTGTTGCGCGTCAGTGCGATCACCAGCTTCCCATCCTGGTGCGGAATCTTCTGAAAGATCGCCCGCTGCATGTACTCCGCGTCCACAATCGCCAGCAGGGTCCCTGTGCGCTTCGACGTGAGCACGTAGCCGTACCCCGCCGGGATCTCCACCGTCACCGGCCGCACCTGTGGCTGCCCCAGCAGCGTGTGCCATTCGGCTGCCATTCCCGTCGTAGCGCGCAGCATGGCGTCCGCATACTGCGTCGGCTCTTCAGCCCCGAATCCCGCCTTTGAGAACACCGGCGACCGCAGCACCTGCGGAACATCCCCGGCGGCATCCAGAATCAACGGCTTGACTGCCGTCTGTCGCGAGTCGAACTCGAACCGCACCGGCACCAGCACCGTCGGAATCACCGTCGTCCCGCCCTGCGCCGGATCGCGTCCCGGCAGCGTTACCGTGCCCTGGCCCGTGTTGTACCGGAAGGTCGGGGCCGTCCCCTGCCCGTAGCCCACCACCCCTGCAAGCATCAAGACAACCATCAGCAGAAAACGCGCCATTATCATCAGGAAACGATCATAGCGTCCGCGGCACCCGATCGACACGCACGAACGGATTCGTTCATTGCGCCAACGAGCCGTGCACCCCCACAACCTGCCCTGAGCGACCCGCACGCGACCCGAACGGCTCTGCCTGCCGCTGGCAGATTCCCCCATGCTCGGCCGCAACGCAGGCAGTCCTTCGCCGAATCTGTCCACACCGCAGAACTGGCGCACAGGACACCATTTTCGGGGTTACTTCCGCATTGGCGGTCAGAAATTTGGGTGGTGGGCTACTTTGAATCTTGCCGCCCACGGGGAGTGGAGACGACCCCGATGGCGATGGCCCATGAGTTGCGGATGGCTACCGCAAGCAACAACAGCATACCTGCAGCCACTAGGGTGAGTCCGCGCGGTTGGTCGTAAAAGACCAGCACCCCGCCCCAAACAAGGACCGCGAATGCCGCAAATGGAAAAGCCGCGTAAACGATCGGGTGACGCATTTCGTCGTAATAACTCTTTCTGACGCTTCGCCGAATAAAAAGAGACCCTGAGTAAACTAGGCCGACGGCGCCAACGAGGCAGATGCAAAGAATGGCCGTGAGCTGGGTGTGATTCGGGAAGGTCAGAAGCGCGGCAAGGAGTAGTACAGAAGCGAAATAGATAACGGTGGGAGTGAGGTAGATCGGAATCTTAGCAGTAGTTGCCAGCCCTCGTTCAGCGGCGACAGTGATGATTACAAACAACAGCCCGATCAGGGTCGCGGATGCCGTCGACATGAGGAGATAGATATTCGCCCATCGCTCCAATTCATTCATAAGCTTATTCTCGCTGCCCTTTCTACCTCCTGCTCGTAAGACTCCGCTCCGACTTTAACGAAGACGCCCCTAATACACCTCGCAACGGGAGATCGAATGGCTGGTCGAGCCAGGATCTCCCGTTGCACCCTTTAGAGCGTTTTCGAGCCCACCTTCAATCTGATAAACGGATTCGGTCAGCTCTACCCCGCTTTTGGCGCAGTCTCAAGCCACCATGCTCTTTGCCTGCTCCACCCGCGGGTCGTACTGTTTCTTGATCTCGGTCACGCGCGTATCGATCGCGGTCTTGGCATCGCCCCGAGCCTTCGCGGCTTTCTGCTGCAAGGCCTGGACCTTGGCTTCGGTCTCATTTTTGACTTGCTCCGACCGTTGCCGGGCCTGCTGCAACTTCGATTGCAACCGAGTATTCCACAATCATGAGCACGCTGAGCCCGATAGACCATCCGACCGACTTCTTCACAAGTGTCGCTGCTGATGTAGCGCTCATACGATACTCCTTTCATCCTTCGATTTTCGCTTGGTCCCGAGGTTGCCGGCGGAGGTCCACATCGTGTTGCCCCATCCTGCGAATTCGGTAGTCAATTACTTCGGAGGCGCTGTCGCAGCATCAGGAGCAGCAGCG
>CAWHNV010000081.1:0-14801 GCA_963830785.1 uncultured Acidobacteriota bacterium | reverse complement strand
CTGGGCCTTGCTGGCGTCCGAATCGTTGCCTTCAATCTGGACGTCCATGGGCGCGGGCAATCCGAAGTTGAGAATCTGCGTGGTGATGTCGGCGGGCAGCGTATAGAAGGTCGCTGCAGGGAAACATGCGCGGCAGCTTGCGCGAGCGCGCGCACATAGTCCGCTGTGGGCTCGTGATTCGGCTTGAGCGAAACCAGAATGTCGCCATCGCCCGCGCCGAGGGTGCCGTTGGTCAGGTGCTGCGTGTTCAGCGCGCTGTAGGGCAGGCCGATGTTGTCGAGAATGTTGTCGATCTGCGCGGCGGGAATCTCCTTGCGGATCTCGTCCTCAACCAGATCGAACAGGCGTGCCGTCTCTTCAATGCGCATGCCCGAAGGCGCGCGGACATGGAGAATGAACTGCCCGCTGTCGGTCTGAGGGAAAAAGTCTTCGCCAAGGAACGGCACAAGAACGAAAACGGCGAGACAGAGCCCCAGGAATGAAGGAATGAATATGCGGCGCCGGAAGACGAGTCCCTGCAGCAACGAGTGGTACTGCTCGCGCACGCGCTCGAACACCCGCTCGAAGCCCCGCTGAAAGCGCGCGAAGAGTCCCCTCGCGGCGGTCGCACCATGCTCGTTCGCACGCAGCAGATACATGGCCAGCGTGGGCACCAGAGTTCGGCTCAGCACGTAGCTGGCAAGCATGGCGAAGACGACCGCTTCCGCCAGTGGCACGAAGAGATAGCGCGCCACGCCGCCGAGGAAAAACATCGGCAGGAACACAATGCAGATACAGAGCGTCGAGACCAGTGCCGGCACCGAGATCTGCGACGCGCCCTCGAGAATGGCCTCGCGCAGGGCGTGACCTTGCTCAAGGAAGCGCTCAATGTTTTCGATGGTGACGGTGGCGTCGTCGACGAGAATGCCGACGGCCAGCGCCAGGCCGCCGAGCGTCATGGTGTTGATGGTTTCGCCGATCAAGCCAAGAATGATGACCGACGTCAGAATCGACAGTGGAATGGAGACCGCAATGATCAGCGTCGATCTCCAACTGCCCAGGAACACAAGAATCATCACCGCGGTGAGCGCGGCGGCGATCACGGCCTCGCGGATGACTCCCTGCACCGCGGCGCGAACGAAGACGCTCTGATCGCGAGAGGGGCGTCATCTTCAATTGCGGCGGGACCGTGCTCGCCACGCGGGGCAACATCCCACGAATGCCCTTGACCACGTCCAGCGTCGAGGCATTGCCGCTCTTGAGAACCGAGATCAGCACGCCGCGGCGGCCGTCCTGGCGCACGATGTTGGTCTGCACCTGAAATCCGTCGCTGACGCTGGCGACATCGCGCAGATAGATGGTTGTGCCGTTGACCTGCTTGAGTGGAACATTCGCCAGTGCCTCCACCGTGCGTGGCGCTCCGTTGGTTCTTACGTCGTATTCCGACTGGCCGATCTTGATCGTGCCCGAAGGCATGACCACGCTCTGCCGCGCCAGCGCGTTCAGCACGTCGGCCGGCGCGATGCCCTTGGACTGCATCGCGGCCTGGTCCATGTTGACGATGATCTGCCGCTGTCTTGCCGCCATACGGAGACGGCACCACGGCGCCGGGAACGGTGATCAGCTGCGTGCGGATGAAGTTGGTCGCGTAGTCGTTCAATTGCGACTCCGACAGGCCCTTGCCTGAGATGCCGAGCTGCAGGATGGGCACGCTGGATGCCGAGAAGTTGATGATCTGCGGAGGCAGCGTGCCCGGAGGAAGCTGCCGCAAAAGAATCTGCGATGCCGCCGTGACCTGAGCGTTGGCTGTATCGAGCGACGCTCCGGGCTGCAGGTATACCTTCACGATCGCTTCGCCGTTATACGTTGTAGATTCGATGTGCTGGATATTGTCGACCAGTGTTGTGAGTGCCTTCTCGTATGGCGAGGTTAAACGGCCTTCAAGCTCTTCAGGGTTCAGGCCGGTATAAGTCCAGGCGATCGAAACCACCGGAATGTTAATGTTGGGAAAGATGTCGGTGGGCGTGCGCATGATGACGACCGGCGCGGCGATGAGTATCAACAGCGCGAGAACGATAAATGTATACGGCCGGTTGAGAGCAACTTTGACGATCCACATACTGTCTCTTTGTGCTCCATTCTGCCGCGACCGCGGCGTAGCGGGCCTCCGTCGGCATTGCGGCACGATTAGCTTGGCCTACACAGGTGTCTGCACGATCCATGCCAATCAATTTCTCTTTTAGAATCAGTAATTACGAGTTACAAACCGGTCGGACGTTTCCCGCTGCTGTCAGCGGGCCGACAGTAAGTGACGAACGTGCCCAGGGCCACACCAGCATCGCGCGACCTTCCCCTGAAACACCGGATCTTCTATGAGACGGCTGGGGTTGTCAAGGTTTTTGTCTTTGCATTTGTTTTTTCCTTAGTGGCGTTTTTGTTTTTGCCTTTGCTTTTGCTTTTTCTCGCGAGTTGCATTCATCTCGGGCTTCTATCCGCACTCTTTGTGAACCCGTTTTTGGGTTCGGTGCCTGTTGGTGTCCGATGACGATGAAGTGGCGCTGCTATCTAAAGGACGGCCTCTTGGGCCAAGGCCCGGGTCGCAGTCGCCGGAACGCGAGTTTGGCTATGCACTTTGGCAAAAGGTGATTTCCTTTTTTGTTTTGTGAGTTCGGTTAGGCCATGCAGGTGCTCTTGCTGGCCGTGTTGTTTTGAGATTGCGGAAAAGCTTGCCAGCCGTTGCCGGTTCGCCAGATTCGATGCAGGATCACGGCCAGTTTGCGAGCTACGGCTACGACGGCTCGCTTCTTTCCACGCTTGCCGCCTGAGGCGGCAAGCTTCAGGCCCCAGCGTCGCAACGCGGAGTCAGGCCCGAAGCGGCCCAGCACGTAGTGTGCGGCCTGCACCAGCAGGCTGCGCAGATAGACATTGCCTGTTTTCGCTGATGCGATGCTGTGGATCCGAATCCCCGGACTGGCTTTGCCGTGGACGCAGGCCGAGGAAGGCGCCCGCCTGGCGGCTGTGCTGGACCGCATCCGGGCGGTCGAGTGTGAGCACGTAGGCTGCGGCGATCAGCGGTCCGATGCCGGGCACGGTTCGTAGAACAGGGATCTCCGGATAGCGATTGCCTAGTTGCTCGATGCCGCGATCCATCTGCTGGATGCCGGCGTTGAGCGCGACGATCTGGTTGAGCAGTGGGCGCGCAGCCTCAGCCAGGGCCGGTGGAATCGAGGCTTCGACACGCTCTTGAAAACCCTGCGGCGAACAGGCCGGCAGTCGTCCGCCGGCACTCTTGACCAAGCCGCGCAACGCGTTGACGATCATCGTCCGTGCGCGCACCAGGGTCGAGCGCGCCTGGATCAGGTTCAGGTCCTGTTGCCGCTCGGGGCTGCGATGGCGGATGGGAGACAGCAGGCGCGGATCGCAAAAGGCGAAGCGGGCCAGCTTCTCGGCGTCGTTCTTGTCGTTCTTCGATTCGCTGGCGGTGATGGCGCGTATCTTGCGTGTGTTGGCCACGATCACCTGGTGGCCGAGCTGCTCAAGCAAGCGGCTGATCCAGGGCGAATGAGTTCCGCATTCCAGGGCAAAACGCATCGTCGGCTCGCCCTCGAAATGGCGCCGCAAGGCCTCTTCGGTGGTCTGAATGCGACCGGATTCGATGGCGTCGCCATCCTCGTTGAGCATGCAGTAATGGCTGAACCGGTCTCCCAGATCAAGACCCGATCGTGATCTCCGGCTGTTCCATCCGCCCTGTTCCTCTGCTAACCTTCTTCATTGGCTGGTCTCCTTTTGCACCTCGAGTGCGTGCGAACAGCTTAATGCTGATTCGCGAGACCAGCCGTCTCATCCCATCTAAAGAGCTTGACTCGACGCGCTGGTCCTCCTGTGGGGATCTCTTAGATTCATTTCCCATCCTTCGAATGCGAAGCACGCGGAAACAGCTGAGGTTGATTCGGCGTCGCGGCAATCAACAGCAAGCCTCCCGTCATCGCCGTGTTCTTCAGGAACTGGAGAAGCTGCGGGGCAAAGGCCGGGGTTCCCACCGCGCCCCAGAATTCATGAGCAACAAGCGTCGCCGGAACCAGGAAGGCAATCACGGCGATTGCCGCGATCCGGGGATAGATACCGAGCATCAACCCGAAACCGCCGACAATCTCGATCGTCCTGGCTGCCAGCATGAACAGCGGTATCAAGAGCCGCCGGGGCGCCATGCTCGGCGAGTTCTTTTGCAGGCTGAGCCTGCGGGATGATGCCAAAACCATTGGCGAGAAATACCAGGGCAACCAAAACACGAGTTGCTGACGAGGGCATTGCGTTGAAGTGAGTTCATTGAAGCCTCCTTGGTCGAGATTGACATTTCACTGCAGACATCGTCCGACTTCAATCTGCAGTTCACAGGCCAAATGCCGATGACACTCATCAAAAGCGATATGTCAATCCAGCATTGCCGGCAATCGGTCCTCGATTGTCAGCCAGGTTATTGAAGAAGCCGCCAGGCTTGAATCCGGCAAGGTTCAAGGCGGCGATCAGGTGCCGAGCCGGCGCCCAGCGAATCTCGACATCGCCTTGGTTGCCCAGGAAGCGCGCATGACTTGAGCCTGCTGGGTCGATCAACATGCCGCTCCCAAAGGCATAGATCCCGTCATAAGTTGATTCCCTCCAGTACCAATTCCAGGCAAAGGCGCCGGTGATGTTTTGCTTTAACTGGAATTGAACCACCGGATGCAAATCGATCAGATTCTGCGGACCCAGGAACGGGTTCACCTTAGGCGAGAAATACGCGCCGCGGGGAAATAGAGAATTGAAGGTTCCAAGAGTGCGGCTGGCGACGCTGCCATCACCGCTGTATGCATCCGCTCGTAGCAAGGGTCGCGGGTGAAAGTGCAAGTGATCGAAGGTGTAACCCGTCTCAGTGGAAACGCTCCAAGCGCGGATCGAGTCGTTACCGAATACGCCCCACTGAAGGTTGCCTTCCCAGTTGTAATCCAGGCCTTTTCCTATCGGGCGAAATGCACGGACTCCGGCTGTTTTCCGACTCTCCCGCGCTGTGCCGCGGTTGTAACTGACGGACTTAGTGTCGAGACCGATGTAATAGAGGTCGGCGCGGCCCTTTCGCATCATCGCGGCCGGAATGGTGAAATAGCCGCCCCACACGCTCTGCCTGAGATTAGGCGCGTCTTCGAAGAAGTCAAGATTGTCTTCCACCGGTTTCAGTGCGAACAAATCTGCCCGTACCCTCGAGCTTTCTGCAATCACTCGGAAGCCATCGAAACTTAGCTTCACATTCGGACCCTCGTTGTTATCGAACAACCGTCCCGATCCCAGTACTACTTCCTGGCGCCCCGCTCGAAGACTCACGCCGCGTGGGCTACTGGCGGGAGGGCCAACCTCCACGAAGGCTTGATGCACGTCTCCAGGGTCTTCATCTGTTCCGGGACGTGGACCACCGTTCCTTCCGGCGATGAAATCAAACTGAAACTCGGAAAATAGACGAAGGTCTGGTCCCACATGCAAGTCGAAGTGTGGCATGACGCGAGTCATAACATACCCGTTGTGATCCTGAGGGCCAGCGCCAAACAGCCAGTTGTCGTAGTATTCGTATTCGGTCCGGTATTCCAGGCCAAGCGAGAGATACTTCTGCGGCTCCCCGCCGAATGGAATGTACTTCGCGGGGTCGAAGAAGTCCGTGCGCTTTGAAGAGTCTGCGAGGAAACTCCAATTCTGCTCTGCAGGAAACGGGTTCAGGGCTGGACGCGCCGAGTCTGGAGCCGGACCAGGTGGCTGGGGATCCGGCGTCTGCGCTCGCAATTGCGACACGCAAAGAATGGAATACAGGATCAACCACGCGGCAAACTGCCGTTGCGCGTGCCGCATGATCACTGATGGCGTGGCGATTAGGATCAACAGCGCGAAAACAATGGGCGCGTCGAGGCGATAGCGAGCAAGTTTTACGATCCTCATGCGGTCCAGATCCGCTCCCTGCTGCCGCAGTCGCGGCGTCGCTGACCTTCGTCGGCATTGCGGCACGATTGGCTCGGCCCAAACAGGTCTTTGCACGGCTTATGCCATTTGGCTTCTCTTTTGGAATCAACGGCTAAAGCGCACAAATCGGTTCAGCTTTCGGAGCTGGCGTCGAATGGCCGACGCCGATGGACGAATCGGATCGAAGTCGGAATCTATTGCGAGCCTCTCCTTTGTTCTCCAAATCAGTAGTTCAGGCGCATTCAGACCTCGCGAATCGATCGTTGCGTTGGCTGCAGAATGCCCGGCGGATCAGTCCAGACGGTCCCCTTGAAACCGCCCGATCTGTCTCGACAACCTGCATCTCTCGGTACCAGGAACCCGGTAGGAATTGGCATTCTTGGATCGTTGTTACGATCTTCCGATGAGGATGCCCGTAATGAACACGAGGGCTCCGCCAAGCCCTACCTGCAAAGCCACGGAGTACGCCGGCGTATCCATGAACCGGTGACGCACCCACGAGATGACCCCGAGTTCGGCAAGAACGACGACCATTGCAACCCCAAGTGCAATATGAAAATCCCGCATAAGGAACGGGAGTGTGTGGCCAATGCCTCCCAGCGTCGTCATGGCGCCGCAAATCAGGCCGCGTGCCCACGGGTGTCCGCGCCCCGTGAGACTTCCGTCATCGGACAGAGCCTCTGCGAAGCCCATACTGATGCCGGCTCCCAACGATGCGGCCATGCCGACCAAGAAGGCGTCCCAGCTGTTCTTCGTGGCCAACGCGGCCGCGAATACCGGGGCCAGAGTCGAGACTGAGCCATCCATCAGTCCCTCCAGTCCGGGTTGCACGATTTGCAAAACAAACAGCCGGCGGCGTGCCTTGTCCTCATCTTCCTTCACTTCTGGACGCAGCTTCTCTTCCGTCAGCTCCTGGGCGCGGTCTTCGTGCGAGCGTTCCTCTTGCGCGAGATCATCGAGAAGCTGGCGTATGCTGGCATCATCTGCGCGCGCTGCGGCTTGTTCATAGAACCTGCGAGTTTCGACCTCAATAGCACTCGCCTGCTTACGGACGGCGCCGAGACCCAGTGGACGCACCAGCCACACCGGTGTGCGCCGCACAAACCCTCTAACGTCCTGGCGTCGAATAAGGGGGATGTGCTCGCCAAATTTTGTTCTGTAAAGCTCGATGAGGCGACGGCGGTGTTCCGACTCTTCCTTTCGCATGCTGTCGAACACCGCAGCTGATCCGGCATAGTCCTGGCGCAGCCCCTCGAAAAAGTCTGCATACACACGCTCGTCTTCCTCTTCGAGAGAAATAGCCAAAGCAAGAATCTCGCGCTCCGACAATTCCTTGAAGTTCTTCACGCTTCCTCCAAGCTTCTTGTTTTGAAGCCATCTACATTTGTGGCATCGCAACCATCAGCTGTCTTTGAAGTAGGGGGC
This sequence comes from uncultured Acidobacteriota bacterium, assembly GCA_963830785.1. Classification (GTDB taxonomy): domain Bacteria; phylum Acidobacteriota; class Terriglobia; order Terriglobales; family Acidobacteriaceae; genus Telmatobacter. The sequence continues at coordinate 7,418 of CAWHNV010000081.1, read as the reverse complement.
ATTTTCTCCTGATCCGCCGCGCCCGGAACTCAATCCGGAGATTCACGCTATCAGCGATGAGACACGCCGCGAGATTCATGCATTGCTGACCGACCGCCAGAGTGAACTGGAGGAGGCGACGCAGGAGCGCGAATTTCGTGACGAGGGAAACGGTCGACCCTCTCTGCCCGCGGCAGCATTGCCGAAGCCATCTGCTTCGACCTCATGAGATGCGAATTGTAACTCTCGCTGGTTCCACCTATTCCAACCAAGTCATCTGGAATGCATGGCCCCAACCGCGGGACTCGAATTTGTGCTCACCGCCGCAGCGGAAATCGGCGGCGACACGAGGATGGGCAAAATCATGGATACCGCCACGATGCCTGCGATCACGTGGAGACCGCTTGTAAACGAACCACTGCTTTGCCGCATATGCGCAATCAACAAGGGCCCAAAGGCGCTCGCGGAACCCCATGCGGTGAGCATGAGTCCGTAAATGGGCCCAACGTTCTTCGATCCGAAATAGTCGGCGGTAAAAGCTGGCATGGTGCCAAATCCGCCTCCATAACACATCAGGATAATGAACGACAGGACCGTGAGAATCGCCGCCGAGGACGTGCTTGGCAGTATCCAAAAGAGACCGACCTGGAGCAAAAACATCACCACGAAGGTCCATCGCCTGGTGATCGCATCCGAGATCCAAGCCCAGAAGATTCGGCCCACAGCGTTGCCAATGCTGGCAACGCCGACCATTCCCGCAGCCGCGACGGCGCCGACCTTGGCGATCTCCTGAAACATCGGCGATTCCTGTGAAATGATCGAAATGCCTGCCGAGGTATTCAAAAATAGCAACGCCCATAGCGCCCACCACTGCCACGTCTTTAAGGCGCCGCCGAGTGTGTAGTCCATTGCCGCGCGCTGCCTGGTTTCAGTAGCAGTAGGAACCCAGCCCGCAGGCTTCCAACCATCTGGCGGGTTCTGCATGAAATAGCCCGTAGCCATGGTAAGCACAAGATACGCGATACCCAGCCATGCGAATGTTTGCAGAACGCCAACATTTTGAATCAGGCGCGTAGCAACCGGGGCAAATACCAGAGCTCCGGCGCCAAAGCCGCCAACGGCAATTCCCGTGATCAGACCTCGGCGATCCGGAAACCACTTCACCAGCACGGCTACGGGAACGATATAACTGAATCCGACTCCTATTCCTCCAATAAGTCCGTAGCTTACATAGAGCCACCAAAGCTTGTTCGCGGAAAAGCTTGCCAGAAAGACACCCAGGCCGTAGAGAAATCCGCCCGTAAGCGCGACCACGCGAGGTCCTTTCTTGTTCAACCATAGACCGCCGAAGAAACAGGCCACTCCCAGGACAAAGATGGAGATGGTAAAGGTGAGCGTTACCTCCTCAATGGACCAATGAAATTGCTTTGCAAGCGGAACCCGGAAGACGCTCCACGCATATACGGCTCCAAGAGCCATTTGCATCAGGAATCCCGCTGCTGCGACCCCCCAGCGATTCGTGTTTGTTCTGGTATCCGTCATTTGCAACCCCCTCGCAGCTTGATTTGTTTCCCCAGCTTCTCCAGGAAGCGGTTGACGAGAGCGATACTTCTGCCCAGTTCTTTGTGACGAAATTGATTGAGATGCGAGAAGAGACATGGCGGCTCACTCTTCGGCCTTTCATCGAATCCCAATGTTCCGCCAACTGCCACCGCGACTCCTTGCGGACATCTGGGTTAATGGAGCAAAGTGTCTTGTCGAGAATCATGGTGTTACGGCTATTCATGCATGGTTCCACTCCAGCACCACTAAGCTGGCTCGCGATTGCGGACGGAATGTCCGAAAACCTTGACCAATTCAATGGCGGTCACGAGCACCAAGCGAAAATAACTGGCCACCGCCTGTTTGATGACCCTCCAGAGCGTGTGCGGCTTATTCCTGGGGACCGACAAAATCGCGGAAACCTTGTCCGGATCGACCCCGTCGATCAATTTGCCGCAAATCAATGCCAGGCGCAATGCGGTGATTGCCTGCTTGGAGCTGACCACGTCGGTAACGCGCTCGATCACCGTATCGCTGGCGCTGAGAAGGCCGTTCGCGACATCGATCAGTCCCTTTTCGTGCAGGCGCTGCAGCAGCTCGTATGCGTTGAGGATCGCCTCCGCGTGTTTCTCCGGCGCCTCTTCAAGTCGACGAATCAAATCGTCGCGAGAGTCCCTCGGGGTGAACTCCCGAAACTCCACTGCAATCGCCATAGAGATTTCCCACCTTTCCTTTTAGTGGCCAGTCTGAATCTGCACAAGCTCCTGTGCGCCCGGCATGTGATAGTCCTGCCGCTTCCACTTGCGCTCCACCTCAACGCCAGATTGCGGGGTTGGCTTGCCTGAGAAGCGGGGGTTGAGAGGGCGCAACGGATTTGCGCCCTGGTCCGGCAGGACCGTGATGCGCACCGCGGTCTCCTTGAAGGCAGGAGTATTTGTAGCATTGTCCGCATGCGAGCTAGTCAGGACATTGATTGGACCTTCTTGCGACAAATGCGGCAGGTAAACCTGATGGCCAAAGACACGGTTGGTAATCAGGGCCTTGATTTTCAGTGAGCCATGGCGGCTGGTTACGCGCAACCACCGTCCCGACTCGATCCCCCGCTCCGCGGCAAGCTCCTCGGAGATTTCCAGATAACGCTCCGGAGTCTCCTCGCGGATTCCTGCCACACGGTGCGTCATGTTGCCTTCATGGAAGTGTTCCAGCAGGCGGCCGTTGTTCAAGAACAGATCGTACTCGCTGTCCGGCTGCTCCGTCGGCTCGGTGAAGGTTAATGGGTACAGTCGCGCTTTCTTATCCGGAAATGCAAACCCGTCGAGATAGAGCACCGGCTGGTCCGTGCCGTCGGCGGCCACAGGCCACTGCAGAGTGTTATAGCCTTCCAGCCTGTCATAGCGGACACCTTCATAAAGGGGCGTCAGGGAGGCCATCTCCGCCATAATCTCCGAAGGATGCTGGTAGTTCCAATTCGCGCCCATGCGATTCGCGATATCCTGCGTGATCTTCCAGTCGGCGCGGCTGTCCCCCAACTCCGGCAGCGCCTGGTAGAGCCTTTGGATGCGCCGTTCCGAGCTGGTGAAGGTGCCTTCTTTTTCAAGTGCCGGAGCGGCGGGAAGAATCACGTCCGCATAGCGGCAGGTTTCACTGAAGAAGATGTCCTGGACCACAAAGAAGTCCAGCTTTTCGAATGCGCTTGCCACATGGTTCGAATTGGAATCAGCCTCGATCATGTCCTCGCCCGCAAGGTACATGCCCCTCAGTTTGCCTTCGAGGATCGCATCGACCATCTGGTGGTTGTCCAAACCCCGCTCCAGAGGCTGGGCAACGCCCCAACCCTTTTCAAACTTCTCGCGAATCTCCGGGTCGGTCACGCTCTGGTAGCCGGGGTACACGTTCGGCGCCGCGCCGATATCGCCCGCGCCCTGCACATTGTTATGGCCGCGCAGCGGATAGGCTCCGCCCTCGTCGCGCATGTAGTTGCCGGTAATCAGCAACAGGTTAGAGATGGCCGTCGATCCATCTGAAGCGCGGATGTGCTGGGTAATTCCCATCGCCCAAAGGACCGCGATGCTTCTTGCGGCCGCCAATTCCTTGGCCACCTTTTCCAAAGTCTCAAGCGGCACATCGCAGGTCTTGGCCGCGTATTCCATCGTGAATGGCTCGAGACTCTTGCGATATTCGTCCAAACCATTGACCCACTTATCCAGAAACTCCTGCTTGGCGTGGCCGTGGTCGAGCATGTACCGGCTCATAGCCGAGATCCACACCAGGTCGGTACCGGGGCGCGGCCTGAAGTGGATGTCCGCGCGGTGCGCCATCTCGTGCTCGCGCGGATCCGCGACAATCAACCGCTGACCGTGGAGTTTGTGTGCCCGCTTGACGCGCGTCGCCAGCACCGGATGGCTGTCCGCCGTTTGACTGCCTACAATGAGAACCAGCCCGGATTTTGCGATATTCTCAATCCCACCCGAGTCGCCGCCGTAACCTACAGTCCGGAACAGGCCCGTCGTAGCAGGCGATTGGCAATAACGAGAACAGTTGTCGATGTTGTTCGTTCCAAGCACGGTGCGCGCGAACTTCTGCATCAAGTAGCCATCTTCGTTGGTGCACTTTGAAGAAATGATCACCGACAGCGCGTCCGGGCCGTACTGCTGCTTGATTGCGCCCAGCTTCGACGTGACCAGGGTCAGTGCTTCATCCCAAGTTGCCTCGCGGAAACCGTTGCCTTCGCGGATCAGCGGCTTCTGCAGACGGTCCTTGCTGTTGACATAGTCCCAGCCGAATTTACCCTTGACGCAGGTGGAGATTTCGTTGGCATCGCCATGCAATGGAGCGATCTTCAGGATTTTGCGGTCCTTGGTCCAGACATCGTAGCTACACCCGACACCGCAATAGGTGCAGACCGTCTTGGTCTTTTTGATGCGTTCCTCGCGCATGATCGCCTCAGTCTGCGAGACCTGCATGATCGCTCCATAGCCCATCTCCGGCTCAACAGCCTTGACCACGTCGATCATCTTGTTCAGCGCGGTCTTGGATAGGCCGCTCATAAACCCCGCTTCGCCCAGCATGGATTTCTCCATCAACGCATTACATGGACAAACCGTGACGCAGTGTCCACACGAGACGCAACTTGATCCGCCAATCTGCATTCCGCCGTCCCATAGGACGCGCGGGTGCTCGAGTTCCCAGCCGATTGACAGAGTCTCGTTCACCTCCACTGTCTGGCAGGCCTGCACGCACTGGCCGCACAAAATGCATTGGCTTGGATCGTAGCGGTAGAAGGGATTGGACATGTCCACTTCATACGGCTTCGGCGTGAACGGATGCTCCTGGTGCTTCACATTCAACTCCAAGGCCGTATTGTGAACTCTGCAGTTCTCATTGTTGTTGTCGCAGACCGTGCAGTACAGCATGTGATTTCCTAGAATCACATCGAAGGCGTCGGACCGTGCCTTTTGGGCCCGCTCCGATTCCGCGACGACCCGCATGCCCGCGGCGACTTTTGTGCCACATGAGCGCTGCAGCTTGCCATCCACTTCAACAAGGCAGGTGTCGCAGGTCTGGATCGGTCCCATCAACGGGGAGTGATAGCAGATGTGGGGGATTTCTTTCTCGCGGAGAATTGCTTCAACCAGCAGCTCGCCCTCGGCGGCTAGAGCTTTTTTCCCGTCGATCAGAATTTCGACTCCGTCCTTTATCGCCGGGCTGGAACCGTCTGTTCCTGGGTGCCGAGGAGGATTCTTCATGGGTATCCTTTCGCGGAAGCAGCCGTCATGCCAACGGCGCATGTTCCTGCCGTTCCACCCCGGCGCGCATTCGGTTCTGATCGATTCAACTGCAGTTTTAGGGCCACTCGATTGGACAATTAACTCTTGCATCTAAAAGGCTTTGGGGCCGGGTTTGACAGTTCGTGACGACCCTCCGTCATCGAATGTCGAAGGTCTGACAGTAGTCTCGAGCTCACGGCGAGCGGCGAACCCTATGTGGCTGATTCTGAATCGACACGAATTCATCCAGGATGGCGAGAGACGTGCAGAATATTGTTGTGGATCGATCGCCGCCAACGGTGACGCGACCATCTGATGACAAGGAGATTACGTCATGGCAGCAACAGTACTCGACAAACTCACTGCTCAAGTAGGATTCATCGGGCTCGGACTCATGGGAAGCCGACTCACGCGGCGCCTGGATTCATTCGGATGGCATGTTCGAGCATGGAATCGGACTCCAAAGCATGCGGATGAGCTAAATGAATGGGGGATAGAAATTGCACCGTCAGTCGCGGATCTCGTGGCTGGTGTGGATGTGGTTCTGTCTTCGTTGGCCAACGATGATGCTGTTCGCTCCGTTTACCTCGGCAAGGACGGGGTCTTTTCCGCGGCAAGGCCAGGGACCGTAATCCTCGAAATGAGCACGATCTCGCCGGTATTATCGCGCCAACTGCATCAGGAGGCCAGCGCAAAAGGCGTCAAGTTTCTCGACGTGGCCATCTCCGGATCGACGCCGGCAGTGGAAGCCGGCGCGATTACGCTGCTTGCTGGCGGCGACAAAGAGACCTTTGAGCAATGCGTTCCCATCTTCGAGTCGATCGCCAGGCAGTGGTTCCTGATCGGCCCCGGGTCCTCAGGCGTAAAAATGAAATTGGTCGTCAATCTCGTCCTCGGCCTTGACATGGAGGCAATCGCAGAAGCAGTGTCACTTGGGGAGCATCTTCAGATCGACCAAGATGTCCTTCTGAGGGTCTTATCTAAAACGGCGGTGATCGCTCCCGCGATTATTGGGAAGCTCCAGAAGATAAAGACAAATGACTACTCTCCGGAGTTTCCGCTGCGGCTAATGAGCAAGGACATGGACCTGGTGATGGACGCCGCGACGGCGTCTGGCGCCGATTTGCCTGCGGCTTCCGTCGCGCAAACCGTACTTGCATGCAATGTCCCCGGAAGTGGCAACCTGGACTTGTCCGCCATAACCCCGTATGTTATCGGTCGAGGGACGAAGGTCGAGGTTTAACGATTATCCAGGGAGTTGGCCATCTAAGAGAAGCTGCGGCGAGGACATCACAGAACGCTCAACTCCTGGCAACTCGTTGAGCACCTTCGGATCCACTGGGCGCGCCGGGCTTGAGCCTTTCGAGGCGGTTGGTGAATCAAAGGCGTGTTGGCGTTCCATCCGGAGGATGTTGTGGACTTGAAGCTCACTGATAAAGTTGCGCTGGTAACCGGATCGACGGCTGGGATTGGATTCGCGATTGCCCGGTCGCTTGCGAACGAAGGTACACATGTATATGTGAACGGGCGCACGCAGAAGCGCGTGGATGCGGCTGTGTCGGCGATCCGGTCGCAAGCTGCAAAACTTAGAGTCGATGGCATCGTAGCGGACCTTTCCAGTGCAGCCGGGGCCGAAACTGTAATTGCGAAACTGTCTTCGGTGGATGTGCTGGTAAACAATGTCGGCATCTTCGAGCCGAAACCGTTTGCCGAGATTTCTGATGCGGATTGGTACCGCTTCTTCGAGATCAACGTCATGAGTGGAGTGCGGCTCGCGCGGCACTACCTCGCGGGAATGCTCAAGAAGAACTGGGGGCGCATAATCTTCATTTCGAGCGAGTCGGCAGTGCAAATCCCGCCCGAAATGGTGCATTACGGGATGACCAAAACAGCGCAGGTGGCTGTGGCGCGGGGCATTGCGGAGTCCGTGGCTGGGACCGGCGTGACGGTCAACAGTATTCTTGCCGGGCCGACCGAGTCGGAAGGTGTGGGCGCGTTTGTAGACGCGATGGCGAAGCAGCAGAACAAGTCGACGCAAGAGATAGAGAAAGAGTTTTTCGAGCATGTGCGGCCCTCGTCCCTACTCAAGCGCTTTGCCACCGTGAATGAGGTTGCGGCGATGGTGACCTA
>CAWHNV010000080.1:0-20684 GCA_963830785.1 uncultured Acidobacteriota bacterium | reverse complement strand
AGAGGATGTTGCTCACACCCGCACTGGTGTAGCTGCCGATGGACTCGCCGTGTCCGGCGAAGAAGTGATTGTTGGTGACGGAGATATTCGCCGCGGGAGCCGTTGTGCCGGCGGCGCCGACAGCGATGTTGTCGTCTCCATCCGAGATCCACGAACGGGTAATGGTGAAGTTTGTCGCGTTGCCGGGATCGATACCGTCGGTGTTGCGCGAACTGGTGGGCGTAATGATCTTGATGTCCCACGCGGTGAAGTTCGAGGCGGCGCCCGTTGTGGAGATGTGGAAGAGCGGCGAATTGCGCAGCGTGATCTTGTACAGCGTGATATTGCTGGCGCCGGTATCGATCTGGATGAAGCGCGGGTTCTGCTGATTGCCGCCGCTGTTGGCGATGGCGGATAGACCCCACCAGCTCTGACCCTGGTAGGGCGAGATGGCGTTGATCAGCACATCGCCGCCGCGGCCGTCCAGCTTGCCAAAGCCCATGATGCCGACGTTGGTCGAGGTGCCGGGAATATCGATCAGCGGCATGGCAGGAAGCGGTCGCGCTGGCGCTGTTCGACCGTGCCGCAGGTGTGCGTGCCGGCAACCTTGTCGTAGTCCTGCGCGTTGCGCGAGAAGTAGACATAGACGCCGGGATCGACCAGCAGCGTCACGTTGGAAGGCATCGACGAGCGGGCCGGTGAGATACGCATTGTGGCCCGCGCCGTCGACCGAGAGTTCAACGGCCTGGCCGGGATGACCCGGGAGAGCAGCTGGCGAGTGCAGCCTGAATACGCGCGCCATCCGGATTCGTCACCGTGGCATCGACCGAGGTGGGAAGGTCGTCGTTGACCGAGGTGAGCGCCGCGCTCAACTGCTGGCAAACCGGTGGGAAGGCTGGCTCGGTGACGGTGCGGGTGTCGCCGGTAGCCACGGCTGGAGCCTGCGGAGGCGCAGTTACCGTGATGTATGTGGTGGGGTTGGGTAAGCTGGTGCTGGCTCCGAAGTTAATATCGCCGGGGTATTTCGCTACCAGGGAGTGAACGCCAACCGCAACGCCACTCAGTGACCATGTGCATGTTTCGGAGGACTGGCCGGTGAGCGTGCAGGTCGTAACGGCTGTCGACCCGCCGTCCAGATACAGAGACACGATCCCCGAAGGAAACGCGATTCCCCAATTAATTGCGGGCAGGACTTGCACGAAGCCTGTGAAGGTAGAGCCTTCGGTAAGGCTGGCGCTGGAGATCAGGGCCAGTATGGTGGTGGTTGATTCCTGTGCAATGTTGAGCGACGTGCTGCCGGAGCTGGCGCCGTCATTGGCATCGCCGCCGTAGCTTGCGGTCAGCGTCGAAGAGCCAGCGCTTAAATCGCTCAGCGAGAAGCTGCAACTGCTGGTATTGCCCGTGGAACTGGCCAGCGTGCAGCTGCCGACCGGTGCGGAACCAGAAAGTAGAGTCACCGTACCGGTGGGATTGACACTGCCGGTACTCGGCGTAACCGTCACTGTGCCTGTGATGGCGGGGCCAAAGGTGATAGGGAGGGTGTTGGTCACGCTTACCACGGTGGTGGTGCTGACCACTTCCGACGCCCCGCTGGTCAGCGCCAGGGTCGAGCCGCCGGTGAAAGTCACCAAATCGCTTGCAGCCACGGTGTTGGCGGTAATGTTCAGGTCGCAATTGGTTCCTGCGGCCAGCGTGAGCGATGTTGGCGTGTTGCATCCGTTGCTGGAGCCCGCGGCAAACGTAAAGTCCGTCGATGCAGTGAGGTCTGAATTCCCGGAGATCCCGCCGCTATAGCTCGTATTGCCAATATTCGTGAGTATTGCGTCGCCCGATCTCCCATCGGGAATGGTGGGCAGCGTGGCCGCCGTGCGTTGATAGAAGCTGATGCCGTTGGCGATACCATAGGCCACATAAAGATTGCCACTGGGATCGAGCGCTATGCCGTTCACAACGGAGGATCCGCTCGCCACCACAGTTGTCGTGCCGCTTCCCGGGATCTCCACGATTTCGTTCATCGTTGAATCGCCATAGTAGAGGTCGCCGGCCGCGTCCACGGCCACACCTATCGGACTGTCGCCGGATAGTTGCACCACCGTGGACTGCTGCGTCACCACGCCATTGGCCATCGTCAGCTTTTCAATTTCGCCGGGGGTGGTACGGACGAAATAGACGTTGCCAGAGGCATCGACAGCCACGGCGAGCAGATTCGTGACGCCGCTGACCAGCACCGTCAGCGCTCCGTTGCCGGCCGGCTGCAAGAGCACCCTGTTGTTGCCGGTATCGGCAATGTACAGGTTGCCGGACGCGTCCACCGCTACGCCCTTTGGGGCGCTAAGACCGCTGACAATCGGCGTTCCCGTGATCACGCTACTGCTTGTGCTAGCCCCTGGAAATTCAACGATCTCGCCGGCTTCAGTGTCGGCCACATAAAGATTTCCCGCTCCGTCAAGGGCTACCCCAGTCGCATCTAGAAGATTTTGGCCAATCTTGACGCCGGACGCAGTACCGCCGCTGTTCGATAGGCGATAAACGGTTCCATTGAAGCCGTAGGAAACATAGACGTTCCCGGCCGAGTCGGTGGCCACGCCAGCCGGATTGCTTCCGTTGCCCAGCGTGGAACTGGTGCCTGGATCGATGGCCAGCGACGCGCCATTGCCGATGCCGCTCAGGTAAACGGTGCCAAGAAGCGTGGGAACGGAGCTGATGGTGCCGGTAATCTGCACGGCGCCGCTGCGTGCTCCTGCTGCAGCCGGCTTGAAGATGACCGGGACGATGCAGACGGTGCCGGCTGTGTTGCTGCTGGTGCTGGAGAGGCCCTTCAACGACGTGGATGAACTACAGGTATCGCCAGTGCCGCCCGCATCGGTGAAATCGGAGCCGGTTGTAATTCCCTGCGTGGATACGACAACCGGAGAAACGCTGCTGACCGTATCGCCGGTCGAGCCGGTTTCGAGCAGGAAGGCAAGATTCTGCGCGGCAGCCGGACTGCCGGCCGTGGTGGCCGGAAAGCTGTTGCTGAAGCTCAGCTTGCGTACCAGGTTGTCGCCGTTGTCCGCATAGTAGAGGTTGCCGGAGGGATCGATGCCGATGTTTCCTTGCGCGTTGTCGGAGTTGCTCTGCGGGGCGGGGCAGCCGTCGCCGTACTCATCCAGTGCGGTCGGCCCTGATCCCGAGGATGTGTTCATTCGAGCAGTAATCTCCAACCGTGTACTTGGCGGCTGACGATGCATCGCCATCCGCGGACAAGAAGAACAGAATCCCAGTGCCCGCGTTGACCTCGGCGAGCTCACTATGGCTGCCGTAGTCCATGATGTAGAGATTGCCGTAGCCATCGAGTCCAAGGCCTCGAATCCTGTCGATGTTGACTCCGGAATTGGTGGCCAATAACCCGGCGCCTTCGCCTGAGGTGCCCGCGACTTTGTAGCCGGCGATGGTGTAGACGTCGCCCGCAACCGGCGATGAAGTGCCGGTCTCCAGATTGATCAGGTTCGCCAGAGAATTGTTCGTGCCCCCGGAATAGATGACGCGCACTGTTGCGGGTATTGTGTTCGTACCGCCGCCGTTATCCGCAATGTAGACGTTGCCGCTGCCGTCGACCACAACCGCGCCCGGGTTAACAAATGCGGCTCCAAGGGCCGCCACGCCGGAAGACGGAGTCGTGGTCAGTGCGGTGCAGCCAGATGAAGTGCAGCTACCGCCGGCAATGGTGTGGATGAATCCTGCGCCCACACCGCCGCTGGTTGTATTGTTGGGCCCATTCACCATCCGGGCTGCGTTATTGGTGTAATCGGCAATGTAGAGGTTCTCGCTGGAATCGACCGCGATGCCATAGGGATTGTGTACTTCGCCGCTCTTGTTCGCGATCACTCCATCCACATACCCGCCTCCGTTGCCCGCGATCTGGTAGATGTATCCAACCTGCGGTGCCGCGCCTGTGCAGCTCAGGACAGAGCTTGTGGTAGTGCAAGTGGAGAACGCAGTGGGGTTCTCCGTCACAACAAGTTGGGCCGCCAGGCCGGTAGCGTTTGCCAGCACAACGTAAATCAGCGAGTTGCTCTCGTCCGGGATAAAAACGTTTCCTGCGCTGTCTACGGCGGGACTGTAAGGTCCCTTGAGATAGGAGTCGGTTGCCGGGCAGCCGCTGCCATCCGTGCTCAGGGCTACGGCGCCTCCATTGCAGGTTCCCACGCCCGCGGCGGTAAGACCACCAGCCAGCGCGTACACGTCGCCTGCGACCAGGGAAGGGATACCAAGTGAGGTGTTTGCAGCCTCAATCATGGCTGTCGCGGGATTTGCCACGCCGTTCACCGTCGTTGCGCCGGCATAGATCACACGAACGTATTGGTGCCCTTCGTCGGAAAAATAGACGTTTCCCCATCTGTCGACAGCAACACCGAAGGGAGTCGAGACGCCTACCTGATTGGCCGCGCAGCCATCGCCATAATTAGTGCCTGAGGCGTTGGCATAGCCGGTGCAAGCAGCTGCCTTGGAACTGGACGACGCGCCCGAGACAATATTGCCGGCGCCGACACTGATAAACGGCACCTGTACGATCAGCGGCGGTGCGGCAGGAGTCTGTGCTCCGGCGTTCAGCAGTATGGTGGCGCACAGTACGGGCAGGATTGCAGAGGCAGGGCGAATGCGAGGCAGCATGATGAATCTCCCGAAACAGCGATTGGTGAATCGAGAAGCGTGGCACAGAATGTGCGGAATTCGCAAAAAGGATTTCACAACCAAAGTGGTCAGACCTCTTTTGCGAAAGAGATTATCTAACTACCCTCGGCATCTGTCAACAAGAGAATCATTTGCAGTTGCGCCGGAGGTTGAGGTCCGAAGAGCCGGTGCTCCCGGCGCAGATGTGAATGATCTTGCGACCGCCCCGCAATGCTGAACGATTTCGAGAATTCCGATTTGCCGGGAATTGGGAGGCACATGTTCTAGAATGACCTGAACCCGGTCGGCAGAGGCTCTATAGATATGACCCACGCGCATTTGCGAGCATTGGCACTGTTCCTGACTCTTCCCGTTCCTGCCTTGTCTGTGTTCGCACAGGCGTCCGCTGCGCCTTCGACCTTCGCGACGGCCGAACTCAACGTGACGCCTTCGCCAGCATCTACTTCTGAGTTGAGCCTGCCGGCCGGCAGCACCGTGGTGGACTTCGACATCTGGCCCACCGGCGCGGATGCGGTCATCCTGCTCCGCGACAAAGCCGGCAACCATGTGGTTAGCTGGCACGCGGGCGACACGAGCTCCGTTCCGCTGCTCGATTTGCCGGCGACATTTACCGCCGCTTCCATCGCCGTCCATCCCATGGGGCAGAGCTTCTTCATCGAGGGAAAAACCGGCCCGCAGTCGCAGATTCTGGTTGCTAACCAAGCGAATGGAAGCTGGACGCAGCACATGATCTACCAGACCGCGGCCGACGTGCGCCGTCTTCTCGTGGCCCCGCGGCCGTTTGAAATCGGCTATAACGACACGACGAACCAGGCCATCGAGAGTTACCGGCTGTTCTTTGCAGAGCGGCTGCCGAGCGGCGCGTACTCCACGCGTTCGATTACCGAAGACGGCCAGCGCGAATACCAGGTGATCGGCCCGCAGTCGACCTATGTAAAGATTCCCGACGAAAATGAAGATCCGACGCCGAACTTCGTTGCGTCGGCGCTGCCAGAGTCGTTTCACCCGGACGGACATTTGCTGATCTGGGAGGATGGCAACGGCTGTTTCCAGCAGCTTGCCTACGCGGGCCAGAACTGGGATAAGCCATCGCATGTGGCCGGCAATCCATGCGGCGGATCGCTGACGGTGACTCCGAACGGCGCCGGACTGCTGCACTGGAAAAGCGGCGTGCCGGGAGTGGCAGTGATCGGCGATCATGGCAGCACAACTTCAACGCAGGCGGGCGGCTATCAGTTCATTTCCACGCCGTCGTCTGTGCCGGACGGCAAGGGAATTGTCGGACTGGTCGAGAAGGCGGGCGCGCAGGCGCTGGTCTACGTGCCGATTGAAGTCCCGTTGGCCGATGTGATCAATGCGTGGATGTTTACCCAGGACGCCGCCGACCGCGAAAGCTACACAGCCAGCGGCGGCCTGCTTCGTGCAACCGACCAGGACCAGATGTACGAGCTCTACGACACGGAATCGTATGCCTGCGGCAGATTCGATAGCGCAACGCCAACGCGGCCTTATCTTGTGACGACCGACATTTTCTGGGAGCTGGTTGCCTCGGCTTACGAAGGCGCATTCATCGTTCAGGAGCGGCAGCAGGCGATGCCGGCGTTCTGGGCGTTCGTCGACGCCGCGCGCCAGTCGCTCAACGCTACGGCACCCGGCTCCAAATGGGCCGTGGCCTTCAATGCGGTGGCGGATTCGGAGAGCGCGTCTAACGCGACCGGCGCATCTGGCGCGTCTGACGCTGAGGCTCTGCACATTCAACAAGCGCAAGGGACATTTAATTCACCGGTCTTTGGTAAACCGTTTGATTTTACGGAACTGACGCCGCGCGGTTATTACACGGCCACGCCCGAGATGCAGGAGTACTTCAAGGCAGTTCATTACCTCACTACGGCGGCGGCAGCGATCGATGCCACGCCGTTGAATGCGCTGCCCGACGATGTGAAGGCGAAAGCGCTGCAGTGGATCGGGGCCTATACCGCCTACATTGCGCCCAGCCGCGCCCCGCTGGTGTGGAGTAGCGGAGCATTTGTTCCGCCCGCGTTTGCGCTTCATCCCGTCAGCAACCCGCAGATCTTTCCGCTGTCATGGGGATTCGACAACGAGGTGCTGCTCTCGACCGTCTTACCACTCCGATTGGCCTGCCGCCGAACAGATCACCGGGCCAAAGGGTCCGCGTGGTCTGCCTTCGGGTCTCGATCTGGCGGCAGCCCTGGGCAGCGGCTACGCTCGCTCGTTGCTGAAGACCAGCCTTGCAGCGTATCCCGCACTCGGTCCTGTGCTCGATGCGCTCGAGAAGCGTCAGCCGCAGGGCGCAGCGCAGCCGGACCTCGCGGCGCAGCCAGACCTATATGACGCGTGGATCAGCGCGCTGGCCGTCGCAGTGGGCCGACAACGCCACTTTTCCCGGTAACGCGCAGGACGCACTTTGGAACGCGAAAAGGATCCAGACAGGTCTCGCTTCCTGGGCCACGCTGCGCCACGCCACTGTGCTCGTGAACGAGAGATCAACCGCGGAGTGCGGCGAGGGCGGCTTTGAGGCAATTGTCCTGCGTCCGCCAAGAGGCTACGTGGAGCCGGACCCGAAGACCTTCGAAGCCATTGCATCCTTGTTCGACCAGATGGAGCAGGTGGTTGCGAAGTCGGCGAACTTTACTGGGGACCTGCCCCAGGACCCATCGGAAACTAATGATCCTTCGACCAACGATACTGCTCAGCCCCTGCGAGACGGCATCATCCGGCGCCTGCAGGCAACCGCGAGCAAAGCGCGCCTCTTTGAGGCCATGGCCGCAGAAGGAATTGCAGAATCAGCCGCTCGCCGATAGCGATTACGACGAGATTCTCCATGTGGGCGCGGTGGCCGAGCATGACTTCCTGGTTTACAACAGTCTTGCCAGCGCCGATCTCGCGCTCTCCACGCCCAACCCGATGATGAAGATTGCCGATGTTGCCGGCGGAGGCGAAGTGCCTTACCTCGAAGCAGCGGTCGGACGCCCGCTCGAGTGGGACCAGGTGGTTCCATACTTTGGCCGCCGCGAAATTGTGAAGGGCAGCGTTTACTCCTACTACGAGTTTCCGTCGTCCACGCCGCTCACTGACCTCGCCTGGGCCGGAAAGCCCGCCAACCCCGACGCCGATCCTGCGAATCCATCGCCGGCAGACAAAGCGGTCCCAGGCAAGGTCGAGTCCCAGGCGCATCCGGCGTGGGTCAGCTCTTTCATTTCCAGGGAGAGCCTGTCATGTCCGGCAGAACCGCCCTTCTAGCCGCCGCCGCTGCCGCACTTCTCATTGTGCCGGCGGCCTCGGCGCAACCGGCCCCCGGCGATTTTCGCCTGCTCTTTACGGGCGACGTCATGATGTCGCGCCTTGTGAAAGCAGAGATCGACCAGCGCAAGACAAGCCCGTGGACTGGCTTTTCCGACCTCTTTCGCAGCGCCAGCCTCGTCGGCGGCAACTTCGAGGGCGCTCTTGGCGACCCGGCAAACTGCCCCGCGGAGAACAAGCTGTGCTTTGCCGTGCCCGACTCCGCGGCCGAGTTGATGCGGCAGGCCGGTTTCCAGTCTGGTGACCGCGGAGAACAATCACTCCGGCGATCTGGGCCAGGCGGGCCGAAGTGAAACACGCGCAGCATTCCAGCAGAGCGGCCTGCTGGCGCTGGACTTTGACAGCTCCCCGCAGTTCTTTCGCTTCGGCGAGCTGACGGTCGGCTTTGTTGCGGTGACAACCATCAGGGCCGCCGATGGCCGCGTGCAGCAGGTTCCCTCTGTCGAGCTGGCGCAGAAGCTGCGGCTGGCTCGCCAGTTGGCGAACCTCGTTGTGGTATCGATCCACTGGGGCAACGAACTGCAGGATTGGCCAACCGATGCGCAGCAGCAACAGGCGCGCTGGCTGGTCGAGCACGGAGCGGACCTCATCGTCGGGCATCATCCCCATGTTGTCCAGGCTCCAGCATGCGTCGAGGGCAGGCCAGTCTTTTTCTCGCTCGGCAACCATCTTTTCGACCAGAAATATGCCGAGACCAAGGACGGCCTGATCGCCGACTGCAGCGTCCACGCCGGCCGCCTGCTTTGCGGAGGCATCAGCACGCACACCGATGAGACCACGGCCTTTCCCAAATTGGCGGGCAGAAGCGCAGCGGCCGATCAGGCTCTCGCGGGCTGTTCTCCGCAGCTTGGTCCGGGTGCGGAGATCAATGGAGTCACAATCCGCCCCGAACCATGGTCTGCCGATCAGCCGGTCAATGGAATCATTCTCGATGGCTACAAGGCGGGAAAGCGGGTGTGGCAATCCCGACGCCAGGCCCTGGTTTCGCTGCAACTGGTCACCTCCATGGCGACCGAACCGTTGCTGCTCTCACTGGAACGCCACACCTCATCCATTGACGACGAGGTGGGTCTGCGGCCGTATGTCTACGCGATCGGTCCCCACGGTCTGATTGCGCGATGGCGCGGTTCTGCCCTGGCTTGGCCGCTGATCGATGCAGTGGAATCGAATGATGGAGTGCTTTGCGCGCTGCATCGCGGCGACTCTTTCCTGCTGGCCGATCCCGCCACGAAAACCACTCGGATAGCTGCCTACCGATGGAACGGATTCGGCTTCACCGGCATTGAAACTCCACCGGAATGCGAGCCGATGCTTCGTCAGTCCATGCAATGACTTCTGTACCCGCACCCATTCCTGATTCTCACTGACTCAGCAACTTTCTCTTCACTTTGAAGAGGATTTTGGCGTAATCCCGAATTGTGCCCGGTTGGTCGGCGATCCTTCCGCTAACGGTTCAGTATGGCATGGAGACGCACATGGATCGCCTACTGAAGTACGCCATTCGGATAACCGTCCACAATGTGGTTGATTATCACCCATCCCTTGGTCGATAATGCTGCCATGGTTCGTCGCCACCTTATCGATCGGCTCCTGGATGGACTGGCAGACACGCCTGCTGTCCTGGTAAACGGTGCCCGTCAAACCGGGAAGAGCACTCTGGTGCAATCAGCGGAATTGGCGAATCAAAATCGCCAGTACCTCACCTTCGACGATCCAGGCATTCTGGCCGCGGCTAAGCGCGATCCCAACGGATTTGTTGCCGGCCTGAATATGCCGGTCACGCTGGATGAAGCACAGCATGTGCCCGAAATCTTTCCGGTGATCAAAGCCGCCATTGATCGGCAGCGGCAGCCTGGACGATTTCTGCTCACAGGATCGGCCAATGTGATGCTCCTGCCGAAATTGTCCGAGTCGCTGGCGGGGCGCATGGAGGTGATGACCCTTTGGCCGTTTTCACGGGGCGAGATACAAGGGATACAAGAGAACTTTGTGGACACGTTGTTCTCTCAGAAGCCTGTTGGATGGTCAGGAAAGACAGCCGCTGTGCGGCGAGAAGAGTTGCTGGAGACTGTTGTTGCTGGAGGATACCCTCCTGTAGTGGCCCGTCAGAACGCCACGCGCCGCGATGCCTGGTTTCAGTCCTACGTCATGACTATGCTTCAGCGCGATATTCGCGATCTGGCCGATATTGCCGACGTGACGGCCCTTCCACGCCTTCTATCGGTGGTGGCAGCACGCGCTGGCGGTTTGCTTAATTTCGCCGATTTGTCGCGATCCGTTGCTCTGCCGCAGACGACGTTGAAACGCTACTTTGCATTGCTGGAGGCGACCTTCCTGGTGCAACTGCTGCGTCCCTGGGCGAGAAACCTTGGAAAACGGATTATTCAGACTCCCAAGGTTTACCTGAACGACACCGGACTGCTTGCCTACTTGCTGGGAGCGACAGTTGACCGGCTGAAGACAGAGGGCAATCTGACTGGGGCGATTCTGGAGAACTTCGTGTTCATGGAATTGCGCAAGCAGTCCACATGGAGTAGGACTCAGCCGGAACTATTCTACTGGCGCACGGCTTCAGGGCAAGAAGTGGATGTTGTTCTGGAAGATCGCGCGGGCAGGGTCGTTGGAGTAGAGGTCAAAGCTGCTGGAACTCTGAGCGGCAACGATGTGCGTGGTTTGCAGACCCTGGCAACCACCGCAGGTAAACAATGGGTGCGAGGTGTGGTACTTTACACCGGCACGGAAGTCATTCCATTTTCTGCAAACCTGCATGGCGTTCCTCTAGGCCGGCTCTGGTCAGTCTGATGATCGGCTCGCGATGGGATCGCTCTGGATTGCCGCCCGCCAGGGCCGGTCCTCGATGAGGAGAATTGTGTACGAGGGAAAGAAAAAGGACACGTTTCCGTGTCCTTTCCGGGCTATTCACCCTGGGCGAAACAAGAGGGTCAAACTGACTACATGCTCAATACGACGCCAGACGACTTGGCCTTCCGGAAGGCTACGAACGCCAAACCGAGCAGGCCGGTACCGAGCAGCAGCAGAGAGGATGGTTCGGGAGCCACCGCGGTGAGACTGAAGGAGCCCTCGACCCCACCCTGGGCCGTCAGGTCGAAATCGTAGACTGTGGGGTCACTGCCGTCCAGGTACATCGTGCCGACGCCAAGGACGGTGACGTTCCCGCCAACATCTGTGTATGTGTAGCTGGTCACGTCATAGTAAAGGTCCTCGGAAAGCGCATCGCCGCTTGCGCCGGTGAAGAGAGTAAGGGCGGTGCTGGTTGAGGGAAGGGTTGCAACCATATCTACTTCATTGCCCTCCAGGGGCACGAAGTCGCCTGTGCTAGCGCTAATTTCTGCCGGGTTGGCGAAGGTAATGCCGGTAGGGGATACGCTTGTGAAGTTGAGCCCGTTGTTTACGTTCAGCGTCCCGGAAATTGGGGTTGCTGAAGCCAAAGGCGCGATCGCAAGGGCCGTTGCCGCTGCGAGTAGAGCTAGGGAGAACTTGTTCATTGTTATTACCTCCTGGAGTCGCCCTTGCGGGCGCTTATGCTGTTTGAGCCCCCTGCAGAGGGCTGGCCAAGGGTTGAACTGCAGTTTCAACTGCCATCGCGTTGAAATTCGAACAACAATCCGATGCTACCGGCCCTTGCGCCAAACTTTCCTGCGCACTTCCAGGGGCGTATCGCCTCGAATTCGGTAAGCCCGGGGGTTACACGCCTGCTGGGAAGGGTATGCAGATTCAGCCTTCACATCAACCGTGTGCGTCCTCTATTATGCACATTGAGGGCCAAAGATATTGCGTTTAGATACAGCGACTTACCTGTACAGTGTTTCAGGGATGTGCAAATTCTTGCGCATTGATGTACTAAAAAGGTTCCTTTTCCCTCAGGCTTACTGGAATTGGGAATGGAAATGCTTCTGGGCGGAGGGGGTGGGGACCGCAGATTCCCTTCTGGATTGGACTCCGATACCGCGTTGCCCCGCAAATGCTCGTCACGCCACGCCGTTGCAGAAGAACTGTCACAAACTGAGCCGTTTTCCCGTGCAACCGCAAAGGGTCCCTTTGAAAGAATCCGGCGCAATGAAAAAGGACACGTTTCCGTGTCCTTTTTCATTGCGCCGGGAGAAACAAGTGGAACGAGAGAATTACAGGCCCAAGTTCAGGCCGGATGCCTTGGCCTTCCGGAAGATTACAAATGCCAAACCGAGCAGGCCGGTGCAAAGCAACAGCAGGGATGACGGTTCCGGTGTCACACCGCTCATATCGGCGGCCAGACTTGGGGTGGAATCCTCCTCGTAAAGGCCGTAACCAATCGATGTTCCAACCCCAAAGTTGTCGAACGTGGCACTGTCGACAACTGTACCGTCCAACAGAGCAAAGAGGTCAAAGACGTCATCTGTGCCTGGATCGACAAAATTGGTGTCAAAATAAAGCTGTGTCACTGCTGCCCCGGTTAACTCAGAAGCATAGCCAGGATCCAGATCAGTTTCTGTCCAGCCTGCGCTATCAGCGTCAGTAAGTCCGGGAGTTGCCAGCCCATCTCCTGCTGTAGAGAAGAGAAGAACAGTGTCAAAAGAACCTACGCCGGATTCCTCAAATTCCTGGGACCAATCTCCCGCAGCTCCTGCGCCGGCTCCGCCTGACGCGGTCGTCAACCCATCCGCTCTCGCGGGGACGCCTCCCAACATGACTGTGATTGCAAAGGTAGATGCCAATGCGAATAATGCCAGGTAAAATTTCTTCATTTCTTTCTCCTGAATCGCCCTCGCGGGCATTTGTGCTGCGTGTGTGCCCAGCAGAGGGCCGACCACGGTTAGAACCGCGGTTTCAATCGGTTTCGCGTTAATGAGAGTTCGAATAACATCCGATGCCGACGGCATTTGCGCCAGATCGTCCAGCACACTTCCAGGGCCATTTCGGCGCGAATTGATGGGCGAGTGAGCTACGCGCCGCCTGGAAAGGGAACAGGAGACCCGACCCTCATATATGGGTCACGGTCAGACTTTTTCCCATGCACATGGAGAACTTGCAATAGGTTGAGCACGCGGAGAACCAAAGAGAAACGCCTTTAGATACAGCGATGTACGCTCTCAATGCTTTGGTAACATGCAACATCTTGCGCATTCATGTGTCAAAAAGGTTCTCTTTCCGGTGGATCAACTGGAATTGGGAAGGGAAGTGCCGGCGGTTGGACGGGCGGGGTCACGCTCGCGGCTTACCCTCCGGAGAGCAGGATCCGGTAGGCGCCGACGATCTGATCCATCATGGCCTCGGTTGTGAACTTTTCTTCTACCAGGTTCCTTCCCGCTGCGCCCATCGTCTTTGCCTCGGATGGATCGGAGAGCAGCCGAAGGATGGCTGCCGAAAGCGCGGCAGGATCTTCCGGAGGAACAAGGAAACCAGTGATCCCATCTTTGACCGCCTCTGCGTTTCCGCCCACATCGGTAGCAACAACCGGAAGAGACGACGCCATCGCCTCGATGATGGCATTTGAGAAACCTTCGCTGCGCGAGGGAAGAACAAAAATGTCGGCTGCTGCAAGGTGTTTCCGCAGATTCGTGACTGAGCCGTCGAATCGGAAATGATTGCCGAGGCCCAAATCCTGAACCAGCGTTTGCAGTTCTGCGAAACAAGTTGGCTCTATCACGTCGCCGGCGATGCTAAATGACGCCCTGGGAAACTGCTGCACGATGGTCGCGGCTGCCCTGATGAACACATCGTGTCCCTTCACTGGACGGATATTTCCCACGGTCGTTACCAGAAACTCGCCGGGGGCTTTGGAGGGCCTGGAACTCATGTCCCAATCGGCAAGATTCAGACCGTTGTAGATGGTGTGTACACGAGCGGCGTCGATTCGATCCACCTCGATCGCATGCCGCCGGACCTGTTCTGAGACGGTAAAGACCGCATCGGGCGCCCCGGCCATAAGCCGATAGGCGATGTGATGCTTGCGAGACCTCATAATTCCCATGTCACGGCGGGCCCATACCAGCTTTGCCTTGGACATTGTCTTGGTAACCAAACCCGCCCATATATCGGAGCTCTCAAAAAACGTATGGACGATCTGGATCTTTTGCTGCTTGAGAAATCGTTTGAACTCGAGCGCAGCGCGAAACGCCGCCAGGTCGAAGGTGCTCTCTAGAGGAAGCAGGTAAATGGGACAGGGTGGCGACTGCAGAGCGGCGCTCTCAGGATGCGCGGAAAAAATCAGGATGGACGCCCGGTATCCATACTGCGGCAGAAGCGCGGCGAGTTTCAGAGCGATGCGCTCTCCCCCTCCCAGCACGCTTGCAAACTCATCGACCACGAGCAGGACGTGCGGCAAATCGCCCTGGGCTGAGTTCGTTATGCCCGGTGGTTCCGGCGGTAACGCAACGATCTTCATCATCTGCTCACCCTTTCGCTGCTAAACAGCCGGTAAGCAGCTTCACGTACACGATGCTTGCCAGAGCATTCACGACTTTATGTGCCACCCCCGAGACATCGCAGCGCTTGCCGCTTGCTCTTCTCGCAAAAACGTTCCGAAGCTTGCCCGTCGCTCCAAGAACTGCTTCCCCCTTGCGCCTGCTATCCACGCACGTGCTCCTTCAAGCAGGATGCGAAGATCGGACTTGTTCGGCAGTACCTGGAGCTCGCAGGCGGCGGCGTAACTTGAGTAAGGGCTTCTCCAGGAGAAAATAAGATGCCAGCGCAGCTGCAATCGCAAAAACCAGGTTTTGCGGAAACGCGCACGCCCAGGCCGACGAACCCGCAATGAGAAACAACTGCTGCCACAGATACAACGAATAGCTGAGGACACCTACGAACGCAATTGGTGTCCAGTTGAGTACTCTTCCTACAGGGTCGCGGGAGTAATAAACAGATCTGTGAATAAGAACCGCAAGACTCAGATTGATCACCGACGCGCCAAAGACGCCAACTACTGTGTAGCCTAAGTAGCGATTGATCACAAGGACTAACGCAACCAATCCGATCGAATAGACCGGACGGAACAACTGCAGATACCAGTCCTTTGTTTCGAGCCAGCCGCTGACCATCGCCAAAAGGCAACCTACTGCAAGACAATCTGCGACCATCGGAAACATCTGCAGACCGTAATACTGCGTTCCTCTCAGGAAAAGCCAATTACCGGAGCGGGCGACAGGGCCGAATAGAATTACGCCAACCGCCGCCCAGCCAGCCCGCCGCCGTCCCAACAGGACGAAGGACAAAGGCCAGATCATATAGAACTGCTCTTCAACGGAAAGAGACCACAAATGTCCAATCTGTTTTCCCCTGTTGGGCAGAAAATTCACCGTGTAGGTGACAGCATGCCAGATATCCGTAGCACGCAGATGCACAATCCCGGCAAGGCACAAAATGCACACGCATGCAATATATGTGTAAGCAGCCGGGAAAAGGCGGACGATCCTGCGTTCGTAAAATAACCTGAGTGACACGCGACCCGTCTTTGCATGTTCCAGCAGCATCAGGCGCGTGATCAGATAGCCTGAGATGACAAAGAAAACCACCACTCCCAATTGCGCGTAGTTCCCAATACCCAAATCGAAATTAAAGAATCCACGCGTGCCCATGAGATGTCCGAGAAAAACCAGAGAGATCGATATGGCCCTGAGCCCATCGAGTGACGGCACATGCTCCGATTTGGCGGACATACTTCGAGTAAAAAGTCCTTCAGAAGCACGAGACAGGCTCACGCGACCCTCGTTGTGCATAGAATTTCGACTGCGGACCAAACGTGTTCGGCTTGTAGCAGCAGACTACTCCTGTTGTATGAAAATGAGTTCGCGAAAACTACTCGTCCCCCCGGGTGGCGTATCGAAGCGCCTCAACAAAATCGCTCATGGTCGGCGCGACCACCGGGTCTGAGAGCATGCCGAAACGGGCCAGCCACCGGCCATGCTTCTCCCTTTCTCGTCCAGTAATGATCACCAGCGGCAGCCGCCGCCCGAGGATAGTCGTCAGCGCGTCGCCGAGGATCCAACGCCAGCGATCGCCACCGAGCCGGACTTCGACTCTGGGCGACGCGAACATCTCGGCATGTCCTGCGAATTTGCTCTGCGTGTGCACTTCGAATTGAGCGTTGGGAAAGTAATCGAGCAGATACTTGAGGTCGTCTGCCCAGCGGCCCATGGGAGCGGCCAGCACAATGCCGATCTGCCGGGCATTGCGGTTGCGGCGCAACCATGGCGCAAGGTCCCGCACAACGCGATAAATGGAATCTTTCATCGCTGAGGTATCGATCATATCGAGGTCTTGAGTGGGCGCGGCCGTCACGCGATACCACAGTTCTTGAGAACTCCCCGGAGGCCCGCCAAGAGCCTTCGAACAATTCTCCACTCTCAATTGAATGATCTCGGTCTTCCATTGCGACAAGTAGACGGAAAGCAGGTGCGCCTTTTCCTGCTTCACGTCCGTAACGTCCACGCGCTCCTCTTCAAGCTTGATGCCGGCACCGCGGAGCGTTTCCACCAATGCGGCGGTGTGATTCGGAAAGTCCGCTGCGTAGGGCACGTCTTGGAAGAAGCGAATGACATGTTGCTCGACAAGATTCGGATTGGTGCGCAGGATATTGAGACAGGCGTGGCGGGTCAACTGATGGTCCACGTGTACCCCTATGCCCAGGGGCATCCAGATCTCCTCCGGCTCCACGTCGTCGATGGCCTTAGCAATGGCCTGCGTCCACAGTTCCAATTCGCCGCGCCCGGCGGCATGTTTCAGATATTCCCAAACCGCCTGTTCGTGCCGCCGAAACCAATCGAGTGTCCACGGCTGCGGGTTGTAGCGCAGGGTGGCCTCAACGAGATCCAGCGGAGTGTGGCGTCCCCACACCAGCCGCGCCACGATCTGGGATTCGGCCTTGCGGAGATTCGAGATGGTTTCAACATCGAAGTAATCGCGGTCGATGCCCCTATAAGAAGTAGCCACGCTCCGGGTGGCTACCGTGACAAGATGGAATTCGCATTCGGCGCGCCGCTGCAACATCACGCCGCCAATGCTCAAAGCCGCGTCGTCCATGTGCGGTTCGATGACCATTACGCGCCGCCGTTTCTCGGGCGGGGGCAGCGTCAGTACTTCGGCAACACCGAGCGTCACGAGGTGGTGTATGGCTTTATCGGCCGACGGGCCCAGCCGCGTCTCGAGTTCCCTGACCGTCGCCTCATTCTCCAGCGCGCTCCACAAGCTTTGTTCCGCCGGGGCTAAGGCTGCAAACGGACGCTTCGAAATCAGGAAAAATAGCGCACCTCCCTGCAACCGGAAATGGGGCCGGCGAACCACCACGGCGTCGCTTGGAAGCGCCGCTTCTGTGGTTGTTCGCGGTTGGGCGAGAACTCCTCCCTGACTCGTCATTTCGTCTGCCATATCTACTGCGCTCCTGTTAATTAGACTTTCTCCGGGTCGAGGATCCTCCGAAGTTGCACGTTACGCTCACGAAGACCCATTTTAGATCGAAGTTCACCTTTTCCTGGTACATGGTTGCCGGTATTGCATATTCGCGTGCATTACTGTTGAAGGTGAAGTCAAGTGGCTCACGCGCGAATCAATACCGAATGATCTGCCAGACCATCAGGCGTCAGACCATCACGCAAAAGATGCTGCCGCAGGAGCATTTGAAGTCACCGGATCCAATTCAGATAGCGGTTCCTCGGTTGCGAGTTGGCCAGCTCGAGCCGCAGCCGCAACCAGAACAAACAGAGGTCCAGTAATTTCAAGATACGTCCACCGATCGCCGAAGCAGTTGGACACCAAGCTGGAGCATATTGCGAGGAAAAGGCCAAGACCAAGACCGCGATACATGGGGTCGTTTCCGCGCCGAAAGAGGCGATATGCCAGCGCAAGGATTTGCTGCAATAGAAAGAAATACATCACCAACCCAACAAGGCCGGTTTCAACCAGCACCTTGATAAACCAGTCGTGTGTATCTCCCAGGTTGCCAGCGTGTTGACCATACTGATAGGTGCCAAAGCCGCTTCCTAGGATTGGGTGCTGAACGATAGAATTCCATCCCTCTTTCCACAGGTCGAGACGCGTCTGAGCGGAGGATTCGAGTTGCCCATTGGCGCTCTTGGTCATGCTGACGCGTTCGCGTACTGCGGTAGGCACGATAAGCTGCCAGGTCAGGAGGAATACGCCGAGAATCACCAGGAGTTTGCGGTCTTTCAGGACACCCAGGACAAGGACGCTGACGAGAACAGAGAGGTACCCACCGCGGGAGAACTGGTACATAGTTGCATACAATGTTGTGGCTATCAACAGGTAGCCGAGCAGCTTATACTTCTTTGCCTTGATAAATTGCAGAAAGCCCCAGTAAAACATGGAGAACAGGGCCAGATACGCGGCCGTCAGGTTTGAGCCAAAGACAAGCGGCCCAATGTCGCGCTTGGTCTCGTCGAAGTTTGCCCAGGCATGCTGTCGGCTCTCCATTATGCAGCTTCTATCGATGAGCAGAATGGTAATGGCAGTAATTAGGATTACCATTCTGACGGACTTGCGGTCTTCGACGACTAAAGAAGTCGCTACGAAAACCAGCGGAATCATCATGTAGTCTTTCCAGGTTACGAGGTTCGCGTCGGAAAGCCAGAGCGGGGCCGGAGCGTTTCCAAGCGCGGCGCCCAGCCACATGGATAAATACAGGTAGACTGCTATGACGAGCCAGATCATGTAGAGCTTCGAATTTGGGAGGCGATTTCGGTGGAGGATGGCTCCGATGATCACGACTAGGACGAGAATGAGCGGCAAGTGCTCGCCGAGGGGATAATCGAGGAAGTGATCCCGCATCGATCGATAGGGAAGGAACGGGATCAAATAGTAGAGACCCCAAAGAGGCCGCTTGACCAACGCAACGACACACATCACCCAGAAGCCGAGATAGGCGATCAGCGGAATGTATTGTGCGAGTCCTAGCCCCAAGTTGCAACCTCCACGACGGCCAAAGGAATATAAGAACGGCCTCGCCGCTGACTACGCCAGCGCTGGATCGGCGAACCGGGAGGTCAGTTCTGAAATCGCTCTGAATTCCACAGGCTGCCTGGCAACAAAAGCCCAATCCATCCTAGTTGAGCCTTTCGACGCCAATCAAAACCATTCCACTTCCGTTTGACTCATCTGGCACGATAGTTCCGAAATTGAATGCGATCATTCAGAATTGGGCCAGAACGCTGCCACGATCACTCTATCACGCGAGAGATTTCGAGCGATTCTTAAGCGAAGTGGACCTTAAAGCCCCAGCGTAGAATGTTGTTGTCACAATCCAGAATCGGCGTAAAGGAGCCTCGTTTGCAACTGCGTGCCCGGCACATCGTACGGAGCGTTTTGTCGAATTGGTTCGCGACGGCTGCCACCATGGTAGTCGGATTCTTTCTGTCTCCTTTTCTCGTTCATCAATTAGGAAATATCGCTTATGGAGTATGGGTCCTGGCCATTTCTTCTGTCAGTTATTTTGGGCTCCTGGATCTGGGCTTGCGGAATTCCGTGACCATGTTCGTTGCCAAAGGGCACACGACGGGGGACCACGAAGGGGCGTCCGAAGTGCTTTCGGCGGCACTTTGGGTGCGGCTGCAGATCGCCGCGCTGGTGATGGTGCTTTGTGGGGTTCTCGTTGTTGTGTTCCCGATCATCTTCAAGGTCACTCCGGCAATGGCCGCGGATGCTCGCATGGTGGTTTTTCTCATGGGCCTGAGCTTCGCAATTTATATGTCGATTGGAGTCTTCGCCGGGATTTTGTCTGCTCTGAATCGATACGACCTTTATACGCTCGTGGTCCTTGCGCAGTTGACCCTGCGAGTCACTGGAGTTGTCACGGTATTGCGTATGGGCCACGGTATTGTTGCGGTTGCCTGGTGTGAGCTTTTCGCGGCCACTGTGGGCAACGTGCTCTTCGTCTATGTTGCGCGCAGGCTCTATCCCGAACTGAAGATCCGTTTGAAAAAACCCGATTGGGCAGTTCTTCGAAGAATATGGAGTTATAGCGCCTATGTCTTTCTTCTCATGGTTGCGGTTCAGTTGGTTTATCAGACGGACAACGTGGTGGTCGGTGTTTTTGTATCGGCTTCCGCAGTGACATTTTACTCAATTGGAAACTCATTATGCCGTTATACCCAGGGGCTTGTCGGCGTGATGACGGCTACCTTTACTCCTGCTGCGAGCACATACGACGCGGCCGGAGATACATCGAGCCTGCGCGCTCTTTACTATAACGGCACGCGTGCAACCATGGCGGTTTCGCTGCCGATACTGATCACCCTCATCTTTCGCGGCGACAACTTTATCGGTGTATGGATGGGACCTCAATACTCGCGAACATCGGGAACCGTGCTGGCGATTTTGGCGACGGCGCTCGTTTTTGCACTACAGAACACCCCTGCCACATCGATCGCCTTTGGTATTGAAAAACATAAGACAATTGCAATGTGGGCAATCGGCGAGGCAATCGCAAACCTGACGCTAAGCATTATTCTGGCCCGCAAAATCGGCATCTATGGCGTGGCGATTGGAACACTGGTGCCGAGCTTGGCAGTGAATCTCCTGCTGTGGCCAAGGTATGTCTGCCATCTCGTAGGCATTCACTATCGCGAGGTCTTGCTGAAAGTATGGGGGCCGGTCTTTCTCTGTGCGCTACCGTTTGCCGGCGCCTCTATTGCCGTGAATGCATTCTTCCCGGCGCGCAATATGGTCATGTTTATTCTTCAGACGATCGCACTACTCCCCATTTT
>CAWHNV010000079.1:0-15073 GCA_963830785.1 uncultured Acidobacteriota bacterium | reverse complement strand
ACGAATCGGGAAGGTGAATGCGTTTTTTGTGCGCAATGAAACGGATGCGGCGCGGCACCTGCATGCGGAGTTTGAAGCGGAGGGGCGCGCCGGAGCTGTGGGATCCATGGACCGGGCAAACGACGGCGATCGCAGAAGCCCGACGC
Source organism: uncultured Acidobacteriota bacterium (assembly GCA_963830785.1). GTDB lineage: Bacteria > Acidobacteriota > Terriglobia > Terriglobales > Acidobacteriaceae > Telmatobacter. Next base: position 14,927 of record CAWHNV010000079.1, on the reverse strand, counting down.
AAAGGTAGTTGGACTGCGATCGAGCTAGATCTGCAGCCGTTTGGCTCGGCGCTGATTATCTTCAATCCGGACGGCGGCGAGGTGGCGACGGCGAAGCGGCCGGACACGTTGAAACGGATAGAGCCGATTGGCGCGGGCGGGTGGAAGTTGACGGCGGCGGGCCTGGTGCCTTCGGGCAAAACGATGGAGATTCGGCGCGAACTGCCGACGCTGATTGACTGGTCACTCGACAGCGAGTTGCGCGGATTTTCAGGGCGTGGGCTGTATACGACGATGTTTACCGTGGCGGCGGATGCAGGGAGCCGGCTGATTCTTGACCTAGGCAATGTGAGAGAGGTGGCCGAGGTGACTGTGAACGGCAAGAATGCGGCCACGCTGCTACTGTGTCCGTATCAGGTGGAGATTACCGGCCTGGTGCAGCCGGGAGAAAACGCGCTGGAGATTGCGGTGACGAACACACTCTACATTGCGATGACGTTGCGCGATCCTAGGGCGTTTCGGCCGGGGCCGACGGAGAACCCTTCGGGATTGATGTCAGGTGGATTGATGGGGCCGGTGCGGGTGAGGGTGATGGAGTAGAGACGCGACGGTGCTGATCGAACTCATATGAACGCCGACGAGATTGACGCGAGAAATTAGATTGCGGCTACTGGAGGTAAACCTTGATTGAACGTCGCGACTTTTTGAAGACCGCAGTTGCCGGCGCAGTTGGATATGCGCTTGCATCGGCTCACTTCGATCAATTAGCAATTGCAGATACACCGGTCATAATCAGCGCGGATGGATTTCGTTTTACCTCAGGATGGATTGCGGCGGAATTGTCGAAAGATGCTCCTGAGTTTACCGAGTTGAACATAGATGGACTGGGGAAGGGTAAGCGAGGCGCCAATGTTTATCAACCGCCGAGCGCGAAGGGATATGAAGCAACCGTTGCGCGAGTTGGCCAGAGACTTCGTGTCGAATACCGAATGCCATGGCAAAAGCACTCTGACGAACCGGTGTGGGCCGTGGAGTTATCGAATCGGAAGATTGTGCTGATCTCGCATTGGTCGGAGAGCATACCGGCCGAGCCTCTTGTCTTTCGCTTCGCTCTTGCGAAATGCCATTCGACGGTGTTGGGCCTGTTCAAAGAAGATAAGAAACTCGGCCTTCCTGCCCTTATTCATCTACCGGGACAAGGCTCGATGCGGCTCACAGCGAATATCAGCGAGGGCGTCGGCCTCGAGTATCACGCAGAGCGGCGTTCGACATTGGCAACACTCACTTTCCCCGCGGCAACCAAAGCGCTCCAGCGGATGATTTACGCACTCGAAGTCACGGCCATCCATCCACAACTGCCAGGCATCGAGAGCGACACAAGATTTGACCCGTTCAAGCGTAACTGGCTGAATGTGCTGCAACTGAACCCGGAAACGCGAATGCTTTCAAACAACACGGCCAGCACCAGTTGCGCCTTCTGCTACTACGAATATGCTGACATTGCTGCGCTCAGTCCGCCGCTTGCTGAAGGACTGACGGCGCTGGATGTTGTACGGCAGACACTCGATGCGATCCTGGCCGGCGCTCTTGCCTATGGGATGTCCGCGCCAGGAATCTTCCCAGGCTCCTCATCTGACACGCCCCCCTCGATGCTGATTGCCGCTGCAAACTGCGTGCGCGCCGGAAAGAGCGACGCCTGGCTAAGGGAAAACTATGCAAGCATCAAGGGCTGGGCGGACACAATGATTGCGACTGACAAAGATGGCAACGGTCTGTTCAAGTACGTTGTCAGCGGCAATTCGGGAATATGGCCAGATGGGTTTCCAAGGGTGCGGCCGTCAAACTGGTGGGATACGATCGGGTTCGGTTACGAGGACGCATACGGCAATGCATTGGCATACCGTGCATTGCAAAATATGGCGATGATGGCTGAGCGGGCGGGCAAGCCAGATGACGCCGCGTATTACGCGGCTGCGGCTGACAAGCTGCGCGGTGTTTACTACAAGACATTCTTCGATCCGGAGACGGGAGTCCTTGGCGGCTGGCGAAGTGCAGACGGGCAATTGCACGACTATTACTTTCTCTGGGTGAACGGCATTGCAATTCACTACGGCCTTGTGCCAAAGCCAGAAGCCAACACAATCATGGATAAGCTGATGGCCAAGATGAAAGCAGTGGGCTACGACAAGTTCAATATGGGACTGCCGGGCAACCTGATTACTGTTCCACTCAAAGATTACGTTCATAAAGTCCCCGACGCCCATACAGGGGGCGGTGTGCTCCCGGACAACTCCGACGGCTTCCAGAACTATGAGAATGGCGGAGCGACGGGTTGCTTTGTGTTCTTTACACTCGCTGCGCTTTACGACCTTGGCCGAAAAGCCGAAGCAGACAAGATCCTTTTTGCGATGCTCGGGGAGTATGACAAGGGCGGTTTCGAAGGCCGCGGGAAAAACGGCAAATCGAACGATTGGCGACGCTGGGATGGCACGCCGATGGGCTACGAGGGATTTCTCGTTGACAACTATTACGCGCTGCTTGCGGTGCCGCTACGGGATCGAGAGATTGAATGGAAGAGTGGCGTTAGGCCGATAACTGCACTATCGTGAGCGTGCTGAGAGCATGACTGGACAACCTGTATTTGAAAATGCAACGAGTAGCTCCCCGTAATGACAGCGCGTGACCTTTCCAACTCCGGGGGCAGGCCTCCTCGCTGAACGAGTAACAAATGGCTCAAGTAGCAGAAATCCCAGAAATCAATGATCACAGAAGCGCGAAATCATCCGGGTGAACTAATTGTGAAGCACATTTTGTCGATGGTAATCCTGCTTCTTGCAGTACCGGGAGAACAGGCCGTCTTCGCACAAGAGCATTATCCATTTCAGAACCCTAAGGAATTGTTCTCAACTCGATTTCTTTGGGGCTTCATCATCTCAAAGATCTTTCTAGATCCTGTCTAGTACTTCTATATTTCTTAGTTCCCTGCTTACTTGAAGGGAGGATCTAATGAATTCCGTATTTGTTTCTGAAGCCCGTCAAAATGAGATCCCTGAATGGAATGGAAGGTGCTTCCGCCCGGGAAATGGCCGGATTGCCACATTGCTCTTTGCATTATCCCTTTCGCTCCAAGCTGCAGCACAGATTCCCGTATCGGTCATGTACGAACAGCCAATCCACAATGCAAATTACCCCGAGCTCGTGTATTGGTTCATCACCCCGGAAACTTTTGCGCCGGGGCGCGTCGCGCAGGATATCCATCACATTGCCGACGCCACACCCTTTACATTTCCATTCCTGACCGAACGAAATGGTGTTCTGCTTTTCAAGAACCCAGAGCCAAACGGATTCCTTCCTCCCTCCTGCCCAAAGTGGCCTCCGTGGTGTACCCCTTTCCCCGGGAATATGGGCTCCCATGCTTTGGTGGCTGAAATCGTCAAAGACGCACACCGCAACGGACTGAAGATCGGTCTGGCATTTGACTGGCTCGTAGTCGATACCCGGCAGCTTCTTCCACTCAAGGAGGACCAGACGGTTATAAGCTCCGCCGAAGCTACCCTCGATGCGCAAGGCCACGCAACCGTCACCGCGGGCTCCAAGATGCGTTTCGCGCCGCCAGAAGAGAGCGCACTGCTGCGCGTCTACGCCTTTCGCAAAACCGCTGCTGGTGAGTACGATCCCGCAACACTCGAAGACGTTACTGCAAAGGCCCGCGGAGTCGCGCGAGTAGGCGATCCAACAACCGGGCTCGTGGATATAACAGTCGACCTCGGACCTAAATACGCCGGCGAAACCATCTTTGCCATGCAGCAGACCTGGTTGAATGCGATGGATTTGTTTAGCGATGCCTATATGCACTGGGTACAAGCCGCTCTCAATGAATACAAGGACGTTCCCTTAGACGGCGCGGCATTAGATGAATTTGGCTACACGCGGCTGCTCGGCAATCCGCCATGGCGCGGCCTATTTGCCGGGAAGGCCTTTCAGGCACATTTCGAAGCAGCAATGGGAATGAAACTGCCTGAGACGCTTTTCGCAATGAGCTTTTGCCCCAGTGGTCATCCTGAGGTTCGCATTAAAGCAGCCGATGTCTATTGGGATTTCTTGCGCTCCGGACCATTGCGAATCGAAAATGAGTTCTATCGCTACAGCCGCAAGGTCTATGGATACAAGACATTCGCCGGCATTCACAGCACCATCCATAATCATCTGACCAACGACGAGCCCTGGGCCTCCGGGCTCGATTGGTGGACAGAGCCGCGCCAGTACGGCATGAGCGACGAGGATCTTTCGCTGCCGCTGCGCATGGGGCTTCTCGTGTCCCATCCTGGCAAGATCATGTACGACCAGTTTTATGGGTGGAATATCCAGCGATTCGCTGAAAAAACGCTCAATGATGCGCGATTCGATGCGCGAATTCACTACCACGGTTACAACGACACAGGGGCTTGGGGAGCGGATCTTTCGTCGAAGCTGTTCCTCGACACGATCAACCCGGTCGAAGAGAAGATTCGTTTGCTCAATCGCTTTGATCCGGCCGCGCCTGAGTTGCCTTTGCTCGTCATCTTCGGGATGCCACGGTTGCTGAATTGGTATCCTCATGAATCCGACCGTAATAACTTCGATGTGAACGGTTCCCTCCACATTGAAGAGAAGGTGAAGGCGCTATGGGACGCGGGATATCGCTTTGCCGTGGTACCGAGTGACCTGATTGACAACGGAACGTTGCACCTTGATGCTCGGGGCCGCCCTGTGCTTCACGGACGCACATTTCGCGCCATCATCTATCTCTATCCCGAATATTCCAAGCGCACCACATTGGCATTTCTCCACGCCTACGCGCAGCACGGCGGCGCGCTGATGCTGGAAGGTACGGCAACCCGCGACTTCAACGGAAAGCCTGTTGCTGACGAATTCGCCGTGATCCAGGCCAAAGCGCGCGTCATTGGTTTCAACATTGATGCAGTGGAAAAACTCGGCATTACAAAGGATCCGTTGCAAGCCATTGGCGGATCCCTTGAAGATGGCAGCGTGATTCTCACAGATTTGCCGTCACTGCAGAAAAATCTGCCAAAGAACTTTGAAGTGACAGTGAACGGGCACGAGTTTACCGGCACTTACGAAGGCGTCTTCGCAATCAAAGCGAACGGCAGCGGCGCAATAGAAAAGCTGGCCTGCGGCGAATGTGGAACCTTGTTGCGCGATGGCCGGCAAGTGCTGTCACTCAAAACGCCGGTCGACCTGGTCGTGCTCAGTGACGGCAAAGGTGGGTACAACGCAGTTGTATCCGGGACACCCGGATCGAATTCAGTTCAAATTAAGCGATGATCGTTCGTTGTATGCGGCTGCCAAGCCGCTCGAAGAGGAGATATGAAACAGGATATGGGTGCCTTTAACCGCAGGAATTTTCTTTCCGCCCTTTCACGTATTGCCGGGATGCTGGCGCTGGACCCTGGCACATTCGCGGCCCTACCCGGCGCGATCGCGTCACGCGCGCTCTTTCCGCTTCAGCACGGATCGATCGATTCACCGCATGGGGACCTCTACAGAATTCGCGAACTCTCTGAGCGGGAAATGCTGCAAACCTATGTTGCTCTTTTGACGGAAGCCTGCATTTACGCGGGTGGCGACTGGAAAGTGTCGGCATTTGATTCAGAAGCTGGCTACTGGGGCGATGGAGTTGGCGACGGCAATGGGGGGATTCGGACCGTGGCCAGCATGTTGCTCGCATGCGCAGCGCTTATCAAATCTGAAGATGGCCTTGGCACCGCTGAACGCCGAGGCTTCCTCGATAAAAGTATCGCGGCTCTTCGCTACATTACTGCAACACATCGCACCGGCACGCAAAAGTGCACCGATGGGAAACCATGGGGAGCCACCGAAAATTTCGGACCTGGAAGCTGGCAGTCGGGTATGTGGACAGGAACTCTCGCGTGGAGTGCATGGCTGATCTGGGATCAACTTGAACCCACGCTCCAGCAGCGTTTTCAGCAAGTCGTTGCCTGGGAATGCGACATCCTTGCACACAGGCCGCCGCCCAATGGGCTTTGGCTCGACACCAAGGCCGAGGAAAACGGCTGGGAGGTCCCATGTTTAGTCCTGGGCGAATTGATATTCCCCTCGCATCCGCACGCATCGCTCTGGCATGAGGCGGCATTGAAGTACATGATGAACACCCTTTGCACCGAAGCAGACACGCACGATGCCACTCTGGTTGACGGACGGCCCGTAGATCAATGGGTTACCGGCGCGAATCTGCAGCCTGACTTCACGCTTGAAAATCACAACATCTTCCATCCCGCTTATGTCGGGTGCAGTTGCTACTTCCTCACGCAGGCGGTGATGTATTACACCTACGGCGCTCGTCCCGTTCCCCAGGCTGCTACGCATCACCTTCTCGACACGTGGCGTATGTTCCAGTCAATCATTCTGCCTTGGGGCGAGGCGGCCTATCCTCAGGGAATGGACTGGGAATTGCACGGTCTGCCGTATATCAATCTTTATGCCTCGCAGGCAACGCATTGGCGCGATCCGTTCGCGGCGCGCATGGAGCAATGCAGCCTGCAGTATCTCCGCGCTTGGCAGCAGATGGGCCACGGAAGCCTCTCCATTCCCGGTTCGCGCTTCGGCATCACGCGTCATGCTATCAACGCCGAACAGGCAGCCTACGGATTCCTGGCCCACAAAGTATTCGGATCCGCGCCCCCGCCGCAGACTGCCCGCGATGCAGCGGCCCAGGAACAAGGCGTGAACGATTATCCCTATGTGGATTTCATTGCGCATCGCACGCAGACTAAGTTCGTCTCGTTCTCATGGAAGAACCGGATCATGGGTATGCTGATACCGATTGGAAGCGGACACGAGGGCAATCCCGATTTCACCGTTCCCATCCCGAACGGATTTGTCGGATCCTTCGTGCTTGATCCCGCAGGCGAGGCCAAAACAAACGCCAAGATAAACGTTGTTGAACGTCAAAGGCGCAAGACTACGGATGGATTCGAAACCACAGGAACACTTCTGCTCAACGGCGGCCGGCTCAAGCAAACGCTGAAGATGACCTCGCTCGGGAGCCAGACGGTAGTTTATGAAGACGAGGTCACTGCGCTCGCAGACCTCACGGTGCAGAAGGAGTTGGGAATGCCTGTCGGTATTGAAAACGACGAAATCACCGGAGGCGCTCGGAACGTTTCTTCCCGCAACGGCCAGTTCATTGCCAACTGGCAGGAACCGAAACAAGTTATGCCTCTCAATGGCTCCTGGGCCAATATCGGTGGCAGATTGGGCGTCGTCTCGGTTGCCGGCTCAGGGCTCACTTATGTGCAGGGTTCAGGCTATCTACCGGGGATTTCAGTATGTGCCGACATTCTGTATGGTTCCTATTCCGATCGCCCAATGCAGTTCAAGCAGGGCCAGGTCATTACGCGCCGGATCGCAATCTTTTTTGTCGAAGTAACGTCGCAGGAGACCTCGCGCCTGGCGAAATCCTCTTCTCTCGAAGAGAAGCACGGCGCCCAGATTCTGCACTTCAAACAGCCCGACGGCAAGGAAAGTCAAATCACCATCTCATTCGGCAGAGTCCGCGCCCAGTTATAGTGGGCATTCGTTCGTCAGTCCAAGCCTGGTCAAGTTTGATTCTTAGGTAGAGTCCGCCGACCGTTCGGAATGTTCGACTCAGGCGAGCGAGAGCTTCTCTGAGGCATCAGCGTCGCGGCGACCATCGGCATCGCTGCGAATTGATCGGGCCTCTATTTTTTGGGTTTGTCCACCGTCACCGGAATCTCCAGCGTGCCCACATTTCCCGACGGAACATCGCGCACACCGACGCGGACGAAGATCTTGCCCCGGGGGCAGGTCGAAGCGAAGCGGCATCAGGAACGGTTTTTGCAGGAACTCGGGGACTCGATCCGTCAATACAACAAAACTTACTTTATCCGTCAAGAAGTTCAACGTTTTGCCTTCACCATCGTAGGCGGCCATGATGAACTCCATTGAAGCGCTGCACTTCCCCTTGTTATCGCCCGAGAGCGTGATCTGATCAGGAGGAAGAGCGTAGTGGAATTCATATCGCACCAGGGGCTTGCCTTTCAGCGCTCGATCGGGCTGCCCTATCACGGGCGGATCGCCCGGCTTCGCAGGCGCGGCAGACGGCGTCACGCGGACGGTGAAAAGAATTTGCGTCGACGGCGCAGCGCCATGGCTCATGAAGAAGGTGTGGGACTCCTCTTCGTACTGCGCCGTGGTTTTATCGGCGCTCGTCTTGGCCTCCTTGGGTGGTTTCGCTAAATCGATCGCTGTGTAGCCTTCGCGGTATTGCAAGTGCACGCCGGGACGGTCTACCTTCACATCGATCTTGTGAAACTGGCCGTCGTATTTTGAGAGCGGAGGAACATACGAGAGCGCATAGTAGTCAGCCCCGGTAGCAATGGCCTCACCCACGGCCGCATCCAGATCGTTGCGGTTGTAATAAGCCGCGCCGCCGTAGCTTTGGCCATATCCTCCATCGAAAAGTGATCCTGGGCCGCGATCGCGGGTCCTCTTGGATCGACTGGGTAAAGCGAGACTTGCGCCGCCGTGAGCAGACCGTAATCCCTCTGGAGCTCGGAAGTGTAATCACGCAGGCAAGGAATCCTGCCGAAGTCCGTATAGTCGGTCAGCCACGGAATGCCGATGGTGAACCAGATCAGGTTTTTTCTGCCGGGAACCCCCGCGAGGAATGCGGCCGCTCCCTCCAGTGCATTCACCGTCAACTCGCTCTCCTCATTCAACGGACTGCAAACCTCTCCGACTGTGACCGGGGGAGGCGGGGTACTAGGCGGGATACCAGGAGGAGTAGGGTCAGAATCAGGAGGAGGAATAAAGGTTGCGACTCCGACTCGCTTGAAAGTAATCGAACCAACCGCCGCAAGCAGGACGGCCTGATCGGAAGTGAAGTCCTGCACAACGCGGAGCCGGTCCCCCAGTTCCAGGATGGCTATCCGCGTGCCGGCGGGCATGGTCTTCAGATACTTGATCGCCTGCTGCCTTGCGTACATCACATATTCCGGAGCGTACTTGAGAGCTCTCGCAATCGTCACATCGTCGAACATGAAAACATTGGCCGCGCTGGTTGTGGGCGCGGGCGGCTGCGCGTTGGTATAAACATCGGGCGGCAACTGCGGCAAAGCAGTCTCCGCTGCCGGAATCTCCGCGCCGTACTCCTCAAAGTTCTTGATGGGCTGCGGCTTGCCGTCTTCCTTCACGGTGAATTCCGGCTGCGTAAGCCCATGCACCGGCTTGCCCTTTGAATCCGTCGCCGTGACATCCACCAGCGTGAGCCGGGATGTGACCTTTATCGTGGCCGCGCCGGAGTCGGATGGGGCCTGCTGCGGGCTTGCCGCCTGCTGCGCCGTGGCGGCCGACGCGAGCAGCATCAGCTTGACGAACGTCAAACGCGCCGATCTTGCATGGAGCATAGGTTGCCTCCGGAATTTCTATTTTGCCTCTCGTCTGCGACCCAATTTACCCTCATTTGCTTCCGCCGACGATCCTCCACTTTGCGACCTGTATCGAAAACAACTGCAGGCTTGCAAAACCTGCGAGCAGCACAGGAGTGTACCCGAAAGGCCACGCAAGACCGTGCAGTGTGCCAAGTTGTGCATAGATCTGCGGAAAAGCAAAACCGCCCGTTTGTCCAAGCCCTTCGTTGATCGCAATCCTCCGATGCTTGTACTGCGGATTCGCCGCACTGTAGCACTGGCTTCCCATATAGCCAAATGCCGTGAAGGCGCCGAGTATTGCGTGACAAATCAGGATGACAACCAAGCTTTGGCTTCCGGCTAATACCCAAATCCCAAGGCCCAGGATGCATTCAAAGGTGGCTGTCAACCAGAATCGGTGTTGCCAACGCACGGTGCGGCCCATCGCCAGAATGGCGGCAAAGTATCCCAGAGAAAGTACCGCCTGCATCCACGTGTAAATAGTCTCCGCACCAGGCCCTCGTTGGGAAGTAAAAACGTGGATCGGAGAGCTCTGCGAAAGGAGCACCAAATGGCCTGCCTGAACCAGATAATTGATTTGCCCTGCATACACGGTGCGCACTGCGCCCGTCAACCCCCATCCCAGCATATTTGTGAGCCATCCGCAGTAAAGAAAAATCTCATTCCGGATGTCCGCCAGAGCACTGGCCGCTTCATTGCGACCTGGATCGTCTGGCTGCCCCGATTTCCTGAAATACTCCTTTTCCCGCGGCAGCGTGAATAGCAATATTGCCGCCAGCCAACTCAACATCAGAACCGCGAGGAACGCAAACTTGAAATTGATCCCGTAAAACGCTCCGGCAACCAAGGGTCCCAGCGTTAACCCCAGCCCAAGCGACAGGTTGAAATACGAGAAACTTTTGGTCCGCAGCTTTCCGTCCGGCTGCGCGCCAAGCCACGATTGCAATGCGGGCCATGCGAGCGCGAAGAAAGCCATGGCAATGCCGGTGAGAACGCAAAAGACCGTGACACTCGTCGCAAACATTGCCGCGCAATAGAAAATACCGAATCCCGCAGCGCCAATCAGGCAGCAGGTCAAACCATTCCGCAGCTTGGAAACGAAAGGCGCGCTCAGAAAGCAGGTGGCGCCGAGGCTTAAGGTTTGCACTCCATAGACCAGCGCCGCGGCCCGTTCCTTTCCTCCCAGGTGCTGGAATGTGAAGAAGGGAATTAGGGTCATCGCGACCATCATCGATGTCTGGAGCAGGAACGAGCCTAGGTAGTGTTGGATCTCCGGCTTGATGAATCTCGGCATCCTGGGTTCACCGCATCGCAGAAAGTTCTGCAAGCAAAGGTCGCCCAGCGCTTTTAAGGGCGATGTTCAGGCATTCGTGCAGGCCCTGCTCAAGAGACCAGCGCGGCGTGAAGCCTACTTCGCTTTTCAGGGTACTGGCGTCAAACTCCTCTGCAATCGTGTACTCGCCGGGCTCAAGATCGAACACGGCATCAGGCAGCCATCGCTGAACAATGGCAATCGCTTTGCGCATGCTCGCAAATTCGCCGCTAACGTTGAAGTTCCGCGTCTGTGTCCGGCCCGCCGAGAGAGATTGCACCACAAGGCGAGCCGCATCGACGACATAGAGCCAGTCGTAGACCGCGTCTGCGAGCGGCACACGACAGGGCAGACCCAAAGCGGGCTTTTCAACCAGATCCACAAAGTACATCGCGGCTCCACGCATGCGCCCCATGCCATACACGAGCGGAAAACGCAATCCCAGCGTATCCAGTCCATATTTCTCTGTGTAATATGCCGCAAGGTATTCGTTAAACGACTTACACGCGCCATACAGCGATGTCGGATAGTGCGGCGCATTGTTCGCCAACGGGAGCGTTTGGTATCGCTCGGGAGGGCCATACACGCCGACGGAACTTGCCCAGACCACCTTTCGCAAATGGGCTGAACGCGCCGCCTCCAAGACGATACGGTGAGCACCGATCATATTCTGGATTGCGAAACCCGGATCCTCCTCGGTTTGTAAGGAGAGAGGTGACGCGAGGTGTGCGATGATTTCGATCTCATACGTTTGAATAGCCAGGGCGAGCCCCACTGAGTCCGTCACGTCGCCTTCTACCAAGATCGCCCGCGAGCGGTCAGCCGCCTCCAATACGTCGTCGAGAGAATTCTGCGCGATTTGAATGTCATATGCCACTACGGCGTGCCCTGCCTGCAGGAGCTCACGTACTACGTAAGCTCCTATAAAGCCCGTTCCACCGGTTACGAGTACGTTCATGTCCGTTCTCCGATCATGTGGTCAATCGAGCATCAGCCCGCTTCGAAACCACAGGCGGCTCGCAGTTTCGAAAAGGATGCTGTCCTTCGCCGCATCCTCAAGGCCAAGCTCATGCGTAAAAATGCGCAGGTTCTGCGCATAGGTTGACTTTGGGCTCCATAGTTCACAAGGGTAGCAATTTCCCCAAACGCACCGGTTCGGGCCGTATGCCGCAATGATCCGATTGCACGCTTCATGCATGTCGCGGAATGGAAATTCTTCCTCGCTTCCCACCGGCAAAAAGTTTAGCTTTGCGTAGGCATTCGGGTATTCTGCCAGCCGCGTCATATCCTTCACCGCGCCAACCGAATCTGGCCCTGGCCTCGGAATAAGACAATGGTCAATCACAACCGGATGGTTGGGGAATCTCTCCAGCATCCGGGCAAGATCATCCGTGTTGTCCCTAGAGACAGAAACATTCACCACAATTTTCAGGGCTTCCGCGTGCCTCCACAGCTCCTCGACTCCAGGATGATCGAGACGGCCATTTGAGGCTGGGTAGCTGCGAAGGCCGCGTACTCCGCAAACTTCTACATACTCACGCAGCAATGTGGGCGATTTTGAGTTTTCTGGATCCAATGAGCATACACCTGCCATGTGTTTCGGATACGCCTTCGAAACATCGCAGAGGAAGTGATTATCCCATCCATAGATGCTCAAAGTTTGCACAATACATGCGCCGACGACTTGGTTTTCTCCTGCGATGGCTCCAAATGTACTCAAATATCCCGACCTTCCGGGCGGTAGCAGCGGCGAATCGATTGTTGGGTACCGAACATCATCGCCGGAGCAAACATGAGCATGAGCATCTATGATGAGCACGAAACTGTTCGCCTTCCAAAACCTTCCGTAGTTCCCCTCTTGGTCCGGGCTCCGGCTATTCTTTCCATGCTAAGCTCTCCATCCTGACCGCTGAGACATTAAGGGTGTGTGCAGCATTGGTGATGCGCGGCAGCCGGCGGCACGTCGTTGGCTGGATTTTCGTCGAAAAACCCGTTGGGCTTGAGCAGGAAACCGATGTATGCCGTCGGCATCACCGGATAGTCCTCCGGCCTCGGTACGTGGGTGTGGCCGAATGTGTACCAAAGGACGACGTCTGTATCGGAGATGGCGCGATCGGCGGCCGTCCACTTCGGCAGGCCGTCGCCGCCCTGACTTTGATTGGGGAAATCTCCGGCCGCGTATCTTTCATCTTCTTGAAACGGAGTTACCCAGACGTGATGATTTACAAAGCCGGCACGTTTGCGCCACCACGCGTTGGGCGAGCCGAATGGGAATGCGTTGTCGCCGGGCAGAAACTTGTAGCCGACCGGATCGCCGGCGGCATTTTTAATAGACGGGTTGACGATCTTCCAGGTTCTGCCCGTCTCAAGGTTCAGGTGAGACATGGCCTGCTTCTCGGTCTGCAGGCGTGTGGCCTGAACGTGGAACGCATTCTCGAATGGGTTTGCTTGGCCCAGAGGATCCGCAACCACATCCAGTCGTTGCACCGTGTTGCCGGTTTCGTCGATGTCGAAGTTCAGGCGCACATTGAAGAAATGTTGATGGTTCGGCGCGTACAGTCGCGGCGCGATCATTGTGCCATGGATCGGCTTTTCATCATCGCGCACCGCGCCAAGCGAGAGTATGCCGGTCAGCTTGATTTCGAGTTGTATGTTGCCATCCTGGTAGAAATACCAAAAAAAGCCGTACTCGTAATTCTCGACCGTGGAAATGGAAGAAACGACCAGACGGCGCGATCGGCGCACTTCGGGGGCTTCGGGCAGCCTGCGGTCCGTGTGCTTCCACAAGATGCCGTAATCCTCTTCGTGAATGCAGATGGCGTTGCCAATCGTCAGTTCGCGGCCGCGGCTGTCGCAGAGATGAGCATCGAGATACTCGATGTGCCCGAGACAGTCGCAGCCCAGGCGCAGGCTATTGGCGCACATTCCCATCCCATACTCGCCCACATCGAATGCGTTCTTGCGCGCCTGCGTGGGGCGCGGATCGCCGTAAGGCACCACCATTTCCGTCAGCGAGCCGCGGTATAAGATCGGGCGCATCCTGTCCTTGTCGTCATACTGCACATGATGGATGGTGAGGCCCTCGCGAGCGTTAAAGCCGATCACAAAGTTCCAGTTCTGCCAGAAGATTCTGTTCCCTTCCAGGTGAAAGCTCGGACCTTCGGGCTGCGTGATTGCCAGGGGTTTTATGCCGGTCCTGTGCGGATGCACACGGCTCGCAGAATAATTACCCGGCTGGGGAGGCAGCGGCCAGTTCCCATATTCCTCGACTCGAATTACCTTCATAAGGTTCAGGTCGACTACGGGCCGGATTCCTTCTATGGGCCGCGCGTAGCCATTGTCGGTGGGATCGCTGCGGAGAAAACACAGCGGCCGGGTCAGGCGCCGGGCGCTCTCCTCGTCGGAGCCGTAGTATCCCGCGCTCCAGATATCGACCATGACTAGGGACGTATCCTTGACGCCGTAGTGTCTCTTCAGAGCAGTCTTGAACTCCTCGCTTGCCAACACGGCCTGTTCGCACTCCACCTGCTCATCGACGGAAAGAGTGGGTTGAGCGCCGGCGGGTCCGGGAACAACCTTCACAATCGAGCCCGCCGTGAGATTCAGCGTCACGGTGGACGCGGAGTTGGAGGCGTTGTCGAAGAGCATGGCAATCGCTTCGCGGTCCACGGCTTCGCAGCCTGACCACGCGTAGACGAATGCCTTTGAAGGTTCCTTCAGCATGATGCTGATGATTCTGGTGGTCCCTCTCACAAGCGAATTCGTCTTCAGCAGGCTAACGGCTGTTTGGACCTCGCCGGCGGTCAGTGGTTGTAACGGGTGGGTGGGCACGAATTACGAATCTCCTTTTTTTGCCCGAAGGCAAAGGATTTTTAGGTTCAATCGCCGGCCGTGCCTTCATGTCGAGAGATTGATATTCCAATTAAAGACATACAATAGAAAAATTAGAGGCCAGCTGTCAAGACGCATCATCGAGGAGAGTCAATAGACTGCACTTTGAATGGAGGATTTCGTCGAGTCGTGCGCGGAATTGAGCGCAGGGTTTAGAATTGACTTGACAGGTTCAAATTTCATTGATATTTCAATGATACGCGAGGCTGCGCGCTGACCCTGCAGTTACTGCCCGCGGAGTCGGCACTGATCTCGTAAGCCCCGGCCGGTTG
>CAWHNV010000078.1:0-19651 GCA_963830785.1 uncultured Acidobacteriota bacterium | reverse complement strand
CGCCGGCGCATGAGCCATCCTTTGCTCTCTCCATACACGCACTTTCTCCGCGCAGGTTCAACTCTGCGATGGCGCGGGCGTGTCAATCAGGTAGTTGGGAATCTGATTGAATCAGATGGACCCTACTGCTCGGTGGGAGAGTGTTGCGAGATTACCGGTCACGGACGGAGCTATTGCGGCGAAATTATCGGCTTCCGGCAATCTACAATGCTGGCGATGACCGCTGACGAGCCGCAGGGGATTCGCTACGGCGATCAAATTATGACGTGGGGCGCGCGTCCGTCCATTCGCGTTGGTCCGGAGATGTTAGGCCGCGTGATCGACGCCAGTGGAAATCCGCTGGATGCGCTGCCCGATTACCGTGCGAACCACTCCGCTACTCTCGATGGCTCGGCGCCGCTGCCGCTTGAGCGGGTGACTATTCGTGAGCCGCTGAGTTGCGGTATCCGCGCCATTGATGCGTTCCTCACATGCGGAAGAGGCCAGCGCGTTGGTGTCTTCGGTGGTAGCGGCGTAGGCAAAAGCACACTGATTGGCATGATGGTGAGAGGAACGGCCGCGGATATGACCGTGTTGGCCCTGGTGGGCGAGCGCGGGCGCGAAGTGGGAGAATTTCTTGAGGTTCTCGGGCCTGAGGGGCTGCGTCGCGCAGTTGTGGTGGTTTCCACTTCCGATCAATCGCCGCTGCTCAGGATTCGCGCCGCACTGGCCGCAACCGCAGTTGCTGAGTATTTCGCGGCCCTTGGCAAGAACGTTCTATTGATTGTCGACTCGCTCACGCGCTTTGCCATGGCGCAGCGCGAAATCGGACTCGCCGCCGGCGAACCTCCGACCGCGAAAGGTTACACACCCTCTGTGCTGAATAAGCTAGCCCGGTTGGTGGAGCGCGCCGGGAACTTTTCGCAGGGCAGCATTACTGCCTTCTATACCGTGCTGATGGAAGGGGACGACCAGCATGATCCAGTAGTGGATACTGTGCGATCGCTGCTCGACGGTCATGTCCTCCTCGATCGCAATCTAGCGTTTCGCAATCACTATCCGCCGATATCGATCCTGGATAGCGTCAGCCGCTTAATGACAAACATGGTCACGGATGAGCATCTTGGGAAAGCCATTACGATTCGATCGCTGATCGATGTCTATCAACGATCCGAGGATCTGATTCGCATTGGCGCGTACCAGAAAGGCTCCGACCCTTTACTGGATAAGGCCATCGAAGCGCTCCCGTTCATCAACAGCTTTCTGAAGCAGAAGCCCGATGAATTCAACACACTGGAAGAGACCGTGCAAAAGTTGATTGCGCTGCCTGCCTGAGCGCAGGAGCACTCTCAGGAAAAGAGTGTACGTGCCATTTCGCTTTCCACTGGCTTCGGTTCTTCGCCTCAGAAAGAGTATGGAGAGGCGGGCGGAAGTTTCATTGATGTCTGCTCAACTTGAGGTCGCCCGCGCTAGCCGCAGGATCGATGAACTCACCGACGAAATGGCAAAAGCGCGTCAGGACCGGGAGAAAACCCTTCGGACATCAACCACGGCAAATCGCCTGCAGTTGATGCAGGCCGAGATCGATGCGGCCATCGAAGCGAAACAGAAACTCTCAGAGACCCTGCAAACCCTGAAGCTGCAACGAGACGCCCAGATGAAGGCTTACCAGACCGCTCACAACGGCAGCCAGGTGCTTACCGATCTGCGGGCGCAGTACAGAGATCTGTACGAACAAGAAGAACTGCGTAGACAACAGAAACAAGTTGATGACCTCTTTGCAGCTCGATGGCTGCGCAGTTAGTGCGACGTAAACTATTTTTCTCTCCCGCCCGCGACAATCGGTCGCGGGCTTTTTCTCATATGCCATTTTTGCGCGCGCTGCCGATTGCCCACTGGGCATAGATTGCCCATCATGATCGGCAAGCATTGCCGAGTTTACAGCCTGGAATCGCGCGACGCAACATTTGCGATCCCTTCAAGATGCAGAAAACAAGTCACTTGCGAGCAAAAAAGTGAAAATTGGTTTTTGCTAATCTCTGGCCCGTCGCGTGCTGTTAATTGGGCGTGCGAATTACGCTCAAACCCGTGAATGGCAATACCGCCCCGATTCTGGCAGGAGCAACGAAGGTTTCGGGACAGTCATTCCTCGATATGCTTGCACAGGCTTCGAGCAGCGCGGCAAACGAGTCAGCGCTGGCGGTGGCCGCTTCAACAGGTTCATCGGGCGAGAGTCCAGATGACGGCAGCGAAGAGCAGACGCCGAGTCAGCCAGTCGCTGCATCTGAAAATGAAGCTGTCGACGCACAAGAGATCTCCACCGCCGGGAACTCGATTCGCAGTTCTGCAGCAGTGATTGGGAGCGAGCAGAATCAGATTGCAGATCCAAGCCGCGCGACGTTGTCGATCGGGCGTCTGGCGTCTTCGACGCGTTCGCAAAACCAGTCAAAATCGTCTCAGCCCGCTGAAGAGCATGTCACGGATTCCACCCAGCAAGCCAACGATCAGGGTACGGCACAACAGATCGCCGTCAGTATGCCTGCTGTCTCGCTGTCAGAATTCTCCACTAGCCGCTCGATGCAATGGGAGGCCGCTTCTCCGAGGGCTTCTGCGGAGTTGCCGGTATTTCCTGCGGTCCCAGGGGCGAGCGCGAACTCCGGGGAGCAAACCACAAGCGACGGAGCCGACGCCCGCCAAAGCTCAGTGCCCTCATCTACCTCGCCCGCTGTTTCACAGTCTGAAGTCTTCACCGGCCGCTCCATGCAACGCGGGGAAGTTTCTTCGACTGCTTCTGCAGACCTGCCCACATTTCCTACGGCTCAATGGTCGAACGCGAACTCCGCTGCGCAAACCGGAAGCAACGGAGCTGACACCGACCAAAGCCCAGTGCCCCCGTCTGCCTCGCCTGCAACGACGGATCTTTCGCAGGCAATCGCAGCCGGATTGATTGAGCAGGCCGCTTTTGCAGTTGGAAGCACTTTCTCGCCAAACATGATTCTGTCCAAGGGCGACAGCACGGGCGCTTTGACTGGCAAGACATCGCAATTCAAAAGCAGCGGCGCAACATTCACGGTGAATTCGAGCGAAACAAGTTCATCGAAGGTCTCTCCGGCTCAGGATTCGATTTCAGCCGATCACTCCGCTCAGAATGCGAACCCATCGCCCCAACATGCGCTGGGAGATTCCTCTTCTGCAACACCGCTCGCGATCAAGCCGCTGGAGGCCGCGGTTGCACAGACCGTTCCAGTCTCGAGTCACACTGCTTCCGTTTCGTCCGGCCAACCTCATGCCGCATTGAGCCCCACCGATGTGCCGACCAAGGCGCAGGACGCGGCAAATGCCGCGGCGGAACAGTCAGAAGGAGCCGGCTCGGCGGCAGCCGCCGGCATCAGCACAGCCCGGCTGATTCAAACCATGAGCGAGTCGGAGATGCGTGTCGGAATGCGTTCCGCGGAATTCGGAGACATCTCAATCCGTACTTCAGTTTCACAGCAGCAGTTGACGGCACAGATCAGCGTGGATCACGGCGAGCTGGGAAACGCGATATCTGCCCATTTGCCCTCGCTCGAAAGCAAGCTCGGAAGCGAGTTCGGCCTGCACACATCGATCGAAGTCAATCAACTCGGTGGTTCTGTTACTGGCGGAAATGGGCAGTCGTCGCACCAGAACCACAAAATGACTTCGCAACCGTTGACGCTCGATTCCTCGGCGCAGCACGCAGACGTCGATCCGATCACTTTGCCGGTCGAATCGCTCGAGGATTCGAGACTCGATATCAGGGCCTGAGAAGTAACGATTTTACAAGAGGGTATTCACATGAACATTCAAGGTATCAGCCCGTTAATAGCAGCTCCCCAGGTTGGCCAAAGCGCGAACAACACGACGCCTGCGGCGACGAGTTCGACCGGTTCGTCGAGCACCTCCGACATGGGCTTGTCGTCCTCGAGCCTCGAGAGCACTTTCCTCAACCTGCTGGTAACCGAGTTGCAGAATCAGGATCCGACGGCACCGGTCGACCCGACAGAAATGGTTGGTCAGATGGTCTCGCTCAACCAGTTGGATCAGCTGATCTCGATCAATCAGACATTGTCGAACATGTCGACTACAAGCTCCACCACGGGTTCAACCTCGGCTACCGGTCAGACGGCTCAGCAGGCAGCAGCAACCAATGCGGCGAGCACGACCGCGGCGACTAGCCCTACTGCGGCGGCCGCCCCGACGCGCGCCCTAACCAACACTCAACTTCCTGCCGCCTCGAACTCCACGGCGGCCAACGCGAACCTTATGAATCTTTACGGTAGTTATGTTTTGCCAAGTGCAACCACAAAATCCATGTACTCAGGAGTGCGCTAAATGTCGAGCTTTACGATTCCTCTTTCAGGTCTTGCGGCGACTTCTGAGTCGCTGAATGCGATTGCCAACAACCTCGCCAATATGAATACCGATGGCTACAAGGATGAGACGCTCGACTTTGCGAGCGTATTCAGCCAAATGCAGGGAACGTCCGGGAACGGCGATCCAATCCAGGTAGGAAATGGCGTCCAGGTCGCTGGGACAACCAGTAACTTCACGAATGGAGACCTCGATTCGACGGGCGTCGCTTCCAACATGGCCCTGCAGGGCAATGGCTTCTTCGTTGTGCAAGATGGCACCGGCGAGGACTTCACGCGCGACGGCGACTTTACCGTGAATTCTCAGGGGCAGCTCGCCACCCAGGGAGGTCAGCTTGTGCTGGGATACCCGGCAGTCGACGGCTTGGTGCAAACCGGGGCGCCCCTTGCGCCGATCATAGTCGACCAGGCGAATAATATCCCCGCGGTGGCGACCACAAGTTTCCAGATGACTACGAATCTGGATGCGACTGCAACCGTGGGCACGACCTATAGTTCGCCAATCGCGGTATACGATTCGCTGGGCCAATCGCACGATCTCACGATCAATTACACCAACACTGCGGCCAATACCTGGACCTACAGCATTACGCTGCCTGCGGCCGACACCGGCGGCACCGGCAATCCTACTACGGTCGCCACTGGCACATTGGACTTCAACTCTTCGGGTGTCCTCACTTCTCCGACCGGCACCGTCCCCGGGATCACAATCTCTGGACTTGCCGATGGAGCGGCAACGATGAATCTGACCTGGGATTTAAGCGGCAGCGGCGGGACAGAGGCAATCACCCAGCAAGCGGGGACCAGCGCGACCAGCGAAACAACTCAGAATGGATATGCAACCGGCACGCTCACCGGCTACACAGTGCTATCCGATGGAACGGTGCAGGGGCAATTCAGCAATGAACAAACCCTGACGCTGGGCCAGGTCGCGGTGGCAAGCTTCGCCAATAACCAGGGACTCACCCAGACTGCAGACAATAACTATCAGGCTTCGGCAGCGTCGGGTGCGGCCGTTATAGGACAAGCCGGCGCAGGCGGCGACGGCACCATCACCGACGGCTCAGTCGAAGAATCGAACGTGAGTCTCTCCGCCGAATTCGCAAACATGATCGTGGCGCAGCAAGGTTACGAGGCGAACGCCAAGGTCCTCACCACCCTCGACCAGGTCTACCAGGCGACTCTCCAGGTGATCTCGTAGACTT
Source organism: uncultured Acidobacteriota bacterium (assembly GCA_963830785.1). Taxonomy (GTDB): domain Bacteria; phylum Acidobacteriota; class Terriglobia; order Terriglobales; family Acidobacteriaceae; genus Telmatobacter. Next base: position 14,076 of record CAWHNV010000078.1, on the reverse strand, counting down.
TGGGTTTGTTGGGTAGTCATTAAGTTACGATTAGAGACTTTTCCAGGCAAAGCTTCCTGACGCATGGAAAGGCACCGTGCCGTGCCGGCTCTCATGGCTGTCTCACCAGCCAGGGACCGGCACGCCGGTGCTCGTTCGCGTTCAAATCATTTATATCCATATATTTGCCGTTAAAATCTCATCCTGCCGCACGGTCCTCGTCCCTACGCCAATTCCGGCGTCTCAATTGCTTTGACATTCGTGGAATAGCTCGGTCCATGCTGTCTGTCCATGACCATTGCCCGTAGCCCGTGGCCCATTGCCCATCGCCCAGATTTTTTTCTGGCCAGGGATCTGGGCACGGGATCCGCGGCACTCTCGAGGTTTTATGAGCGCAGTTGTTCAAGAACTGAATTCCAATTCGACTCAGCCGACCGGCGGGGAAACGCCGCAGGGCGCACTGGATGCGCTCGATGCCTTGCCATGGTTGCCATTCACCCTTTCCGTTGAAATCCCGGTGGTGCGGTTTACCATCGGCGATCTTCTCGGATTAAGCACGGGCTCAATTGTGGAGACAGGTTGCCACCAGACGAGCGACCTGCCGCTGCGAGCCAACGGACTACTCATCGGTTGGACCGAATTTGAAGTGGTCGGCGACCGTCTCGCCGTTCGTATCACGGAGCAAATATGAACATGAATTCTTCTACCTTGAGGCAAAACTCTTACTTCAATTCTTCCCGCACCGCGTCAGCTTATGAGACGTACGAGCGGCCGATTCCGCCCGCGCTTGGTCGCCCGCTAGGGCGTGGCAGAGACTACCGTCCCGATCTCGTTTCCGTTCCGGTTTCCCGTGCCATGACTCGCCCCGTGCCACCACCGGAGCCCGAAGAATTCCAACCGGAGATGCCGCAGCTTGCCGGCGCCACAACCCGACTTGTGCCACCTCCAGAACCCGAGGAAGTCGAGCCGGAGATGCTGCCGCTTGCCGGCGCCACGACTCGACTTGTGCCACCTCCAGAACCCGAGGAAGTTGAGCCGGAGATGCGGCCGCGCGGCTTACTCGGAAGCCTCTTCTCTTTTCTCCGCGGCGGCGCGCCCGCACGCAAACAGCTTCGCTTGGTGGAAACGGTTCCCCTCGGCGAGAAGCGCTTCGTGGCAATCATTCATGCCCAGGGGCGCAAGTACCTGGTGGGCGGCGGAGCCTCCGGTGTGGCGCTCCTTACCAGTCTTGATGGGCCCGCATCGCAATCTGACTTCATCGCTCCCTTGGCAAAACCGGTTGAGGTGGCAGGATGAGTTTTGCCGGGAGCAATGCACGGGTTGCTGCACTTGGTCTGCTTTCACTGGCGTTTGTTGTGCCGGTGATTGCACAAGGGCGCCCCGCTGCTCCTCAGGCTCCAGCTTCAACTTCAGGCGCCAACAGCTCGCCGGCGAACCAGCCGGCGCCTGCGAATGCGCAAATGTTGCCGCCAGCGTCCGGCAACGGAGTACCCTCTCCGAATGGCGCCAGTACCCCAGCGAGCGCGGCTACTCCGATGGCCGCGCTCGTTCCTCCTGCAACTCCAGGGACCGCGGCTCCGGCTCCGGTCCCCGCTGTTCCCGCCGGTAACCAGCCTTCAACATCCAGCGCTGGTCCGTCGCCTTCGACTGTGCAGCCTCAAATCGTCTACAACGGCATTCCTAGTCAGCCCGTAGCCAACAACGGCTTCTTGCAAATTCAGGGAATGCAAGGCGAATCGGTTCCGTGGTCGATCGTGGTTTTGCTCACGGTGCTGACGCTGATTCCCTCCATTCTCCTGTGCATCACGCCTTTTGCGCGGCTTCTCATCGTGTTCCACTTTCTGCGCCAGGCCCTGGGCCTGCAAACCACGCCATCCAACCAGACACTGATCGGGCTCTCGCTGATTCTGACGTTCTTTCTCATGCAGCCCGTTGGCCAGCAGATCTTCGAAACCGCAATCGTTCCCATGCAGTCGGGCAAGATTACCGCCATAGAAGCGCTCAGCCGCGGTGAGGTGCCGATGCGCAAATTCATGTCGCATTACGTGCGCGAAAAGGACGTAGCGCTCTTCGTCGAACTTGCAAAAGAACCACAGCCGGCGAGTATTGACGACGTTTCCATGCGCGTACTGCTGCCTGCCTACATTTTGTCTGAGCTGAAAGCCGGATTCCAGATCGGCACGATTTTGTTTCTTCCGTTTCTGATTGTCGACATGGTCGTTGCTTCAATCACGACCTCGGTAGGCATGTTGCAGTTGCCACCTGTCGTCATCTCCACGCCGCTCAAGCTGCTGCTATTTCTCATGGTGGATGGCTGGCACCTGTTGATCAGTTCTTTGATGAGGAGCTTTAACTGAATTTATGGACGTCGATCAGGTAGTGTTACTGGGCCGTATGACGTTGCAGGAAGTAGTCGTCCTGGCCGGCCCCATTCTGGCCGTCGCGATCGTGGTCTCGCTCGCTGTGAACATTGCGCAAGTGCTCACATCGCTGCAGGACATGACCGTCTCTACCGTCGCGCGATTGATGGCCACCGGCGGCGCGTTGTTCCTGTTCATGCCCTGGATGTGGCGGCATCTTGCCACATTTACGCTTTCAACGTTTTCTGACTTTGGTGTGTACTTGAAATGATCGAGATCCCTCTCATTGCGATCATTAGCGGCGCTCTCACTATCGGAGTGCGTCTATCCGGGCTCATGCTCTTTGCGCCGTTTTTTGGCAGCATGGTCATTCCTGCCCGGATCAAGGCGGCTCTTGTTCTCGCCCTCACGCTGGCGTTGTATCCGGTGTTTGGCAGCCAGGTTGGACCGCACACTCTGGTCGAGTGGCCGCTGCTGATCTTCAATGAATTTCTGGTCGGCGTCGGGATGGGAATCGCCACCAATGTGGTGTTCGAGGCCATTCAACTCAGCGGCTCGGTGCTCGGCATTCAAATGGGATATTCGCTCGTCAACATCCTCGATCCGCAGAGCCAGGTCGACACACCGGTTGTCGCCATGTTTTATCAAAGCATCGCCATGCTGCTCTTTCTGGGGATGGATGTTCACCTGTGGCTGCTGCGCGCGGTGGGCAACAGTTTTCGCTATGTTCCACCCGGAACGGCGCACATCAGCAGCCTCTTCACCACCGCAATTCTGCGCACCGTTGGCGAAATGTTCGGGCTCGGCGTGCAGATTGCGCGCACCAGTGCTTTCTGCCACTCTTGCGACGGACATTATCCTCGGGCTCCTGGGAAAGGCGTCGCCGCAGATGCCTCTCATGTTGATGGGGCCGGCAATCAAGAGCTTGATCGGCATCTTCATATTGATCGCAACGCTCAGGTATTGGCCTGACCTTTTCCGCCATTTATTTACCGCTGCGGTGACGAATGGCGAGCAAATGTTTCATCTGGCTGGTTGAACATCGATGGCTGATTCAAACAAGACCGAACAAGCAACACCGCGGCAAAGGCAAAAAGCCAGGGAACGCGGCCAGGTCACGCGCTCGCGCGAACTGAGCAGCGCGCTCTCGATGTCCGCCATCGCCGGCGTTTTGTTTCTCATCGGTCGCGGAGCCATTCCTCATTGGACACACTACTTCCGCAACATGCTTGAACTCGCGTCTTCGGAGTCCCTTGAGCCGGGAGGCCCCGTTCTTTATTGGACTACGGTCGAAGTTCTGCGTTGGATGGTTCCCGTTCTCGCTTGCGGCTTTGCGGTTTCGCTGGCTTGCGGCTTGGCGCAGGGCGGTTTTGTTTTTGCACCGGAATCTCTGGCATTCAAACCCGAGCGCCTCAGTCCCGCCGCACGGCTCAAGCAGCTTGTTTCTCCTGCAGCCTTCAGCACGATTCTCAAGTCTTTGCTACCGTTCACTGTCATCGCATGGATCGGTGTGGCGTCCATTCGCAGTCATTGGGGGCAGATCCTGAGCAGCTCTTACCTCGATGCGCGCAGTTTTCCCAGTCTCATGGGCAGCATCCTCGTCGAGATTCTTTGGAAATCGGGTCTGGTTTTTGCGCTCTGGGCGGGCGTCGATTACATGTTCCTCTGGTGGAAAAACGAAGGCGACTTGAAGATGAGCCGTCAAGAAATGCGCGACGAGCTGAGGCAAACCGAAGGCCGCCCGGAGACCAAGGCCAGGTTCCGCAGAATGCAGCGCCAATTGCGCCGCCGCCAAATGCTTAAAGCGGCGGAAAAGGCCACCGTGGTCGTCACCAATCCCACGCACTATGCGGTTGCGCTCCGCTACGATTCGGACATGGCTGCTCCTGTAGTGGTGGCCAAAGGGCTTGACTTCATGGCGGCCAAGATCAAAGAAGTCGCGTGGAAGTTCGATATCCCGGTGATGGAAAACCGGCCGCTCGCGCAGGCACTTTACAAGTCCGTCGAGGTGGGAGATCCCATTCCATCGGTGCTCTATCATGCCGTGGCCGAGATCTTTGTTCTCGTGTTCAAGGCTCAGAACGAAGTGCGCAATCGCGATGCGCGCACTAGGAGAACCGTGGCACAGAATTCTCAAATACATACAGCAAATGTGAGGCCGCAGTGAAAAAGAAATCCGGATTAATGACGGCACTTCGTACCTACTCGGACTGGATCATTCCCACCGGAGCGGTGGTTCTTGTCTTTGTGATGCTGGTTCCCATGCCGGCCATTGCTCTCGATCTATTGCTCACGCTCAGCATTACCGCGTCTGTGCTGGTGTTGATCACTGCAATCCAGGTGCTTCGTCCTGGGGATTTCTCAGTCTTTCCCAGCGTGATTCTCCTTCTCACGCTCATGCGCCTCGCCCTTGACCTGGCAGCCACGCGCCGCATCCTGCTGCACGGCAGCGAAGGTTCGTCCGCGGCAGGCAGGGTGATTGAGGCCTTCGGCCAATTCGTTGTCGGTGGCAATTACATTGTCGGCTTTGTCATTTTTCTGGCGTTGATTGCGATTCAGTACCTGGTCGTCAGCCACGGAGCGGTGCGCACGGCGGAAGTAACAGCACGCTTCACTCTCGATGCCATGCCGGGCAAGCAAATGGCCATCGACTCCGACCTGAACACTGGACTCATTAACGCCGAACAGGCCCGGAAGAGGCGCCAGCAGGTGGCGCGCGAAGCCGAGTTCTGCGGCGCCATGGACGGCGCGGCGCGCTTCAGCCAACGCGACTCGATGGCAACCATTCTCATCATGGCGATCAATATTGTTGCGGGATTCCTGATCGGCGTCTTTCAACAAGGAGTCCCGTTTCAGCAGGCTCTCAAGACCTACACCATCCTCACCGTGGGAGACGGGCTTGTCGTCATCATTCCGTCGCTTCTCGTATCGGTAGCCGGTGGCATCGTGGTCACTCGCGCCGCCTCGGATCACTCCCTGGGCTCGGATATCGGCACCCAGATGTTCCGCACTGCGCGTCCGCTCTGGATTGTTAGTGGATGCCTGTTGTCACTGGCATTAATTCCCGGAATGCCCAAAATCCCATTCATCGTTCTCGGCGGGGCCCTTATGTTCGCTGCCTGGAAGATGAAACCCATCGAAGCCGAAGCCGCAGCCGCCAAGGCTGCCGCCGAAAAAGTGGCCAAGACGCCTGCCATCGATCCCATGGACGCGGCGCTTAAGCTGGATGACTTGATGCTCGAGGTTGGAGTAGGCCTGGTTCCTCTGGTCGATGCCAAGCAGGGCGGACAATTGCTCGCGCGGGTCAAGTCGCTGCGCAAAACCCTCGCCCAGGCGCTTGGGTTCCTGGTTCCTTCCATCCACATCACCGACAATTTGTCGATGAAAGAGAAAGAGTACGTCATCTATCTGCGCGGGGTCGAGATCGCGCGCTGGGAGTTGAAGACAGGACGCCTTCTTGCAGTCAATTCCAATCCCAAGCCTGGCGACCTGCCCGGGATCGAAACCCGTGAACCGGCATTCGACTCGCCGGCAAAATGGATTACTCCCGATCTGCAGGCCCAGGCTATTGCCGCAGGATACGCCGTAGTCGACCACACTTCGGTCCTGGCCGCTCATCTATCTGAGCTCATAAAGCAGAATGCGCACGATCTGCTGACGCGCCAGGAAACCAAGCGCTTAATCGATCGGCTCTCCGATTCTCACCCCAAACTTGTCGAAGAGCTGGTACCCAAGCTGATGACGCTTGGAGAAGTGCAAAGGGTACTCCAGCAACTATTGCGCGAACAGGTTTCGATCCGCGATCTGGGCACGATTTTGGAGACGCTGACTGAGACGGCGGCAATCAATAAGAACCCCGTCATCCTGGTTGAAGCGGTGCGGCACGCCTTGGGCCGTGCTCTGGTTCGGCCGCATCTGGATGAGACGGGCCATCTGAAGGTGGTCACACTCGATGCTTCAATCGAAGAGGAATGTGCCCGGTCGACGCAGAACGCGCAGCTTGCCTCCCAGGGCATGCTTCAGATCTCGGTTGCGCGGAGAGTGCTTGACGGATTGCGCGCCATGATTGGCGATCAGGTCACCTTCACGCCTCCAGTTCTTCTCTGTTCCTCGCCCGGCCGCTTCTATCTGAGACGAATCCTGGAGCCGTTTATTCCCAAGATTGTCGTGATTTCGCCGTCTGAGATTCCCGCCACGACGCAAGTGTTGTCTTTGGGGTCGGTGCGATGAACATTCATGATGCCATTTGTTTGAGAGAGGTGAATAGATGACAGCAGCAGAAATGGCGTATCGAACCAGTACCACGGATGCGGCCAGCCGGGACGAGCTCATCACGCAGGAGCTGTCCCAGGTCTATTATCTTGCATGCCGCATTCGCGAGCGGCTCCCGCAGCACGTGGAGCTGGACGATCTCGTGAGCGCGGGCGTGGTGGGCCTCATTGAGGCCGCGCAAAGCTTCGATCGGTCGAAGAATATTCAGTTCCGAACATTCGCGAAATTCCGGATTCGCGGAGCCATCGTCGATAGTCTGCGCGAAACCGACTGGGGATCTCGCTCCATGCGCAGAAAGGGGCGAGAGATCGCCGACGCGACCTCGCGCCTCCAATCTCGTCTCGGCAGGCAACCATCGGAATCTGAGATTGCCAGTGAGCTGCAGATCGAACCGGACCGCCTGCACAAATGGACGGCGCAAATCGCCGCGCTCCAACTTGGCGGTCAAAGCGTGGCTTCATCCGCCGATCGTTCCGAATCTCTGGATGTGATTGAATCCGCGCCCAGCTTGAACGATCCCGATCCATTTGACCTGTGTCTCGAAGGCGAAAGGAAGGCGCACTTGGCGCAGGCCATTGCGCAACTCTCGGAGCGGGAGCAGCTCATCCTCTCTCTCTATTATCGCGAGGAGCTCACGTTGAAGGAGATTGCGAAAATCGTTGGCGTCAACCTTTCACGTGTATCGCAAATTCGCCAGGCGATCATCGTCAAGCTGAGAGCTTCTCTCGATTATCTCGAAAGCCACCCTGTTCCGTCCGTTTCAAACCCAGGAGGGTATTATGAGCTCGCCTAGCCAGCCGCCAGTAGACGCCACTCAAAAAACTGTAAGCCCGGATCAACCCGGCGAGACGGGAACAAGGGCGCGGTCAATTCATAGCTGCAATTTTCGTGCCGCGGGTAAGCTTTCCAACGAGGATGCTCGCGCCGTGATTGCCTTGCACGAAACAGTTGCCCATCGCATTGCAGCCGCATTTGATGCGGTATTCGGCACTTCGCATGACGTCAAATTTGCGGAGTTGAATCAAATATCTGTCCAAGAGCACGTAGCCGAAGTTCCACCGTTGAGCTTTGTTGTGCAATGTTCAGCGGGACTGGTATTGGTAGAGATCGACCTGGATCTGGTTTTCCCCATTGTCGAGTTGCTGATGGGTGGAGTCGGAAACACGAGGAACGCAGATCGCGACCTGTCGGAAATCGAAGAAGAAGTGATGCGTGACATCGCCGCACTTATCCTGCGAGAGGCAGAAGCCGTCTGGGCAATTCCAGGCCTGTCCATAGTTCCCGGTTCCCGCATCAAGCCACCCACGATGTTGCAGACATTTCGACCCACTGAAAAGCTCACTGTGCTGCGCTTTGAAGCAAGTTTGGCGAATGCTAAGGGCACCTTCAACCTGACCCTGTCGAACTCGCTGCTTGATTTACTGACCAAGCAAATCGAGACCGATCGTTCCCAAAAGAAATCCCGGATGTTCAGTTTTCCAGCGCCACCCCTGCGTGAGCGCCTTCTCGATTGCGAAATGGAAGTCTTCACCGAATTGCCTGAGCTCCGGGTCTCGGTCAAGGACCTGGTCACGCTGGCGCCCGGATCGGTTTTGAAACTTCGCTCCTCCGTGCGGACCCCTGCCGCGTTGACCTGCGAAGGACGCAGCCTGTTTCAAGCTGTTCCGGTTCGCAGCGGACAACAGCGGGCAGCACAGCTCATTCATCGCACTTCAAATTCAGAGTGGAAAGAGAGATAAAGTTCATGGAAAACAAGTCTACAAAAAACGGTCTTAGAATCTTCGCCGCCGCCTTTGCCCAGTCGCTCTCTGCCTCGCTGACTGAAGCTTCCGGCTCCGCTTCGCAACTGGAAATCGCCGACAAGGGAACGATTCCCAACAACGCCAGCAAGCCAATCCAATTCAAGCTGACTGTCGAAGGCGCGCTTCGCGGCGATTGTTTTGTAGAGTTTTATGAGCCGCAGGTAGCAGCTCTCCTTGCAACCATCACGAAGCAACCGGTCACGGCCCTCGATAATAGTCAGCTGGCGCTTTTCGCGAAACTCGTTGCGGCAGCCGCAGAAGGTCTTTCGCAATCCGGCCTCGCCGGCGATGGCGCAGTTAAAGCCACGATTGCACAGGTTTCCAGCCTGGCGTGCGGAGGCATGTCCGTAGTCTCTCTGATGGCCTCTGATCCCCAGACCGAGTTGCATGTCCTGCTGTTCTTCAGCCCCCAGTTGCTCGAAAGCGTCTCCAGCGTCCTCGCCAAAAGTGCGGACCAAAATGTTGAAGGTGTTAATGCGCCTTCCTACAACCTGGACATTGTCATGGACGTCGAGCTGAATGTCAGCCTGAGGTTCGGTCAGCGACGGATGCCGCTTAGTGACATCCTTGGGTTGTCGTCCGGCTCCATCGTCGAACTGGATCGAATGGTCGATGAGCCGGTGGAGCTTTATCTGAACGGCAAGTTGATCGCGCGCGGCGAGGCGGTCATTGTTGACGGCAACTATGGACTGCGCGTGACCGAGATTCCGCAGCCTCTCACATCGCAGTTTCTTAACTGAAGACAAGGGTCCGTCATCGACAGAAGCGTGATCGGGGTGAGATTAACCGGCAAACGCGGAACATTGCACGTGATTTGTCGCTCGCAGAATGCCGCCCTGGATCGAAGCGAAACAAAAATCCGAGTTCGTCACAGAAAGTGTAGCGTTTGGGGGCTATAAAGTTCCGCACAATTGGTCGATAAGATTGCCAGGTGAAGGCAAGTGTCGACCCAGAAGGTTTTCGAATTCAGAACGCGGGGAGCTTCGTCAGTCAATTGCCGGACACGGCAATCTGATCCGATCCGCGAACTCCCCGATGTCCCAGTTCTTTCCGGGACATTGCTTGCGATGGAGTTAATCATTTGTCACGGCCCCGTTGACCTGGCACAGGTTTCCCAACTGGTTCTTTCCGACCTCGGCGCCACTCTGCAGATTTTGCGTCAGGCAAATCGCGAGAACGTAATGGGCGGCCGTCGCCTTGAGCGCGTTGAGGACTGCATTTCAGGGTTGGGCATGGATCGGTGCTTCGAGGCAATGGCGGAGCGCCTGATTACGAGAAGCACCCACTCTGCATCCGTTTATTCTGCCTGGGATCGCGCTCGGGAAATCGCAGCCACTTCAAGATTCGTCGCCGAGAAGCTGGGCTTGAACGTAGCTTCAGAGGATGCCTATCTGGTTGGCTTAGCCCATGGCATTGGCAATCTGCCTCAGATTCTGGAGTGGGATTGCATAAAGCGCCTCGGCGGCAACAGCGATCTCGCCGGACTCAGGATCGCCGAAGCATGGTCTTTGCCCCAATGCATCGTCGAGTACTTTTTCGATCGTGTGGCGGGTGAATCGCAAACTCCATGGACAACCATCGTCGATCACGCCCTGGAGTTGTTACAAAACCCGCCCTCCGCGCTGCTTCGCGATCAACTCATCCAGTTTCCTTTTCGTTCCGTCCGAGAGATATCAGCCTGACTCGCCCCGGCCACCAGCACACAGGGGCCTTTCTTCAGGTTGCAGATTGCCTTCGCATGAGGAAGGCAACTCGGTGCGGAACTCGCGAAACGGAATATATCAACACCTCTCATCGAACCCTCATAAAAGTGCGCCTTAATGCCCTTTTCGCGGCCTAAACCAGGCATTTCTTGCCCGGAATTGTGGCATGCGCCGTGCTTATCTCAGTCCGAAGGGATTTTCATGGACAGCGGACTCTATGCCGCGGGCACGGCTCTGGTAGCTCGCACTCAGGCTCTGGACACGATCGCCAACAATCTTGCGAATGCAAGTACTGTCGGTTTTCGCGCCGAGCGGAACGTCTTCAGTTCGGTCCTTGCAACAGCCGGCGACGAAGCCCAGTCTCCATTCAGCCAGGTAGTGAATCGTTTCGGAATACTGAGCGGGACCACGATTGATCAAAGCCAGGGTGCGCTGCAGAAAACCGGGAACGAATTAGACCTTGGCATCGAAGGGCCCGGCTATTTTGTCGTCCAAACAGCCAATGGCCCCATGTACACGCGCAATGGCGCATTTCAAGTATCAAGCCGTGGCCAGCTGGTTACCGCATCGGGCGATGCAGTCATGGGAGACCGGGGCGTGATCAACCTGCTTCCGGGCCCCGTCTCCATCAGCGCCGACGGAACCATTTCTTCAAACGGCGCGGTCGAGGGGAAGCTGAACGTTGTCGAGTTTCCTTCCGACACCGAGTTCCAGAGCATGGGCAACACGTACTATTCAGCTCCGGTGAAAAGCGCTCAACCGGCAACCAATTCCAATGTGCGACAGGGGATGCTCGAAAGTTCCAACGTGAACCCCGTTGAAGGAATGATCCAATTGGTGACCGCTCAGCGCACCGCGGAAATGATGCAGCGCACGCTTTCAATGTTCAGTAACGAGATGGACAAAACTGCCGCACAGGACCTGCCGAAGGTCGGATAAAGGAGATCGAATGTTTCGCGCCCTCTACACCGCAGCAACCGGAATGACCGCCCAGCAAATCAATCTGGACAACATTGCGAACAACCTCGCGAACTCGAGCACGGCGGGATTCCAGTCACGCCGCGTGCAGTTTCAGGATCTGCTCTATCAAAGCACCATCATGCCCGGAGCCGCGGCAACACAGCAGACGACGGTTGCGTCGGGGTTGCAGATCGGCCTTGGCACGATGCCGGGAAACACTGAGATTGTCCAGACCCAGGGTGATTTGAGCAGCACGGGCAATCCGCTGGATTTTGCGATTCAGGGTTCGGGCTTTTTTCAGATACTCCTGCCCAGCGGCCAGACCGGCTATACGCGTGCCGGCTCGTTTCAGTCCGATGCGCAGGGCAACCTGGTGACGGCCAACGGCGATGCACTGCAACCCGCGATCAATATTCCCGCCGCGGCCACCAATATTACGGTGGGCAGCGACGGAACCGTCAGCGTGACCTTGCCCGGGCAGACGCAGGCGCAGCAGGTCGGTGTCATCCAGCTGGCGGCTTTCCAGAACCCTGGCGGCCTGAACAGCATCGGCAACAACATTTATCTGCCCACAACGGCTTCAGGAGATCCTGTCGTCGGTGCTGCCGGCGGATCGGAAGGGCTGGGTACGATCCAGCAGGGAATGCTCGAGCAATCGAACGTCAATGTCGTGGACGAGTTTGTGAATATGATTCTTGCGCAGCGCTCGTACGAGTCGAACTCGCGAGTCATCAAGGCGGCCGATGAGATGCTGCAGCAGCTCAATCAACTTTCGCAGTAAGACGGGTGATCACTGATGATGCGAAAAACACCGATTCTGTGGTCGATCGTTATGGTGGGCGCCGTGTTGCCCCTAATGGCAGCGACACCGGGGCGCTATACCATCGGCGCGGGCAACGTCGCGGCAACCATCAGCGCCTCAGGCATGGCAGTATCGCCGGAACAAATCACGTTTCTGACCGAAGTTGTCGCCACCAAGCCGGCCCCGGCACTTAAGCTGCGCTCGGTTGACAAGATCGGTAGTGCGCAGCTCTCGGCGCGCCTGGAGTGCGTCGACAGCGACGAATGTCTGCCGTTTTTCGTCGCCATTCGGACCGGGCCGGAAAATGTGGAGCAGGCCGCCGCTATCAGCACCAAGTATTCACCGGCAGGAAGCGCCCAGCGAGCAACGGCCGTGGTTCGATCCGGAACCATCGTGAATTTGTTTCTGGACGGCGAGCACATCCACATTCGCATCCCGGTCACGTGCCTTGAGAGCGGCGCTCCCGGCCAGACTATTCGAGTTCAGGACAAGAGCAAGCGGCTCGTTTACACCGCGCAGGTGATCGACGGAACTGCGGTGAGAGGAAGGTTGCAGTGAGTAAGAGTGGCATGCAAGCCGTTTTGAGGATCGTATTCTCAGCGATCTTTGCCGCCTTATTGTTCTCGCCGGCCGCCCACGCGCGCACCAACAAGAAGAACAGTCCAGCGGAGTTGAGGAGCGACTACATCGCGCGACTGCAGGAACAGGATGCGCCGAAGCCGGAGCACACGGTCGGAAGTCTCTGGAGTCCAGGCGATGTTGAAGATCTTTCCTCGGATTACAAAGCGCGAAAGCTCAATGATATGTTGGTGATTCTGGTTTCAGTGCAAACCACCGCTGCGCAGAGTGGCGACGTCAACAGCTCACGGGCGTTTCAAACCAGCTCAGCAATCACCGGCCTTGCCGGAGTCGTCAACACCAACGGTCTGAACCCGTTGCTCAATGCAAACTCCAGTACGACATTGAAGGGATCGGGCGCTACAGACTCCAGCACAAACTTTCAGACCAGCATGACGGCCCAGGTGATCGCCGTGTTGCCCAGCGGCAATCTGGTTGTTGAAGCGCAACGCAAGATTTTCATGAATAACCAGCACGAAGACATCATCATTCGCGGTGTCGTGCGGCCCAACGATATCGGTTCCAACAACACTGTGCCCTCCGCGGCTCTTAGCAACCTTGAGATCGAGATGAAGGGGAAGGGAATCATTGCCGACAGCACGCGTCCGCCGAACCGTATTATGCGCGCTCTCCTGTGGCTCATAGGATTCTGACGAACATGAATCTCGCATTCTTCAAAACGAACTCACGGATTGGGCCACTGGCAGCTTGTCTGCTCACTCTCGGCGCCATGACAGCGACATCTTCGCCGCTTGCCGCGGCCGGCAATTCCAACCGCCGTATGCTGATCAGAGATATCACCAGCATCGAGGGCGTGCGCGACAACATGCTTATCGGCTACGGCCTGGTGGTAGGACTCAACCGCACCGGCGATTCGCAGCAGACATACTTCACCGTGCAGACCCTGGCCAACGCGATGCAGAAGATGGGTGTGCTCATCTCTCCCAGCCAGGTGGAGGTGAAGAATGTGGCCGCAGTTTTTGTCACAGCATGGCTGCCGCCGTTCGCTCGTCCGGGCTCGCGGCTCGATGTTACGATTTCATCCGTGGGTGACGCCAAAAGCCTTTCCGGCGGTGTGCTGCTCATGAGTTCATTGCACGGCCCCGATGGCCAGGTATATGCGGAAGCGCAAGGACCGCTCATTATGGGCGGGTACACCGCGGGTAGCGGCTCCAACGGCAAAGAAGTGAATTCGGTTACGGTCGGTTCCATCCCCAACGGAGGAATTGTCGAGCGCGATACTTCGGTCGATCTGCATGATTTCAAAATCGTGTCTTTGCTGCTGCGCAATCCTGATTTCACGACCGCAAAGCAAATCGCCGATGCCATTAACCAGGAGTATCAAAAGACGATTGCTTCGGCCGTCGACAGCGCCCGCGTCGATGTGGATGTTGCACGAGCGGCTGCGCCATCGACTCCTGAGCTGATATCGCGCGTGCAGAATCTGGCAGTAAATGTGACCACACCGGCGAAGATTGTGATCAACGAACGAACCGGGACCATCGTTCTCGGGGGAGACGTAAAGCTGACGCCGGTCTCGGTCATTCACGGAAATCTCTCCATCGAGGTTGTTACGACGT
>CAWHNV010000077.1:0-119816 GCA_963830785.1 uncultured Acidobacteriota bacterium | reverse complement strand
ACGCGGCAGTGCCTGGTCCCAGTGTCTACGCCCCAACCTACAATGACAGTGGACAGGCTCCTGGCGGATCGGCCCCGGCAGGCGCTGGCGGGTCTCGAAATTCCAGCGGAAGCGAACGCAATGAGTCGACGAGAGACGGTCGAGGGCCGGCAGCCGGTGGAGCTCCCGAAGCCACCGTGATTCCGGAAACGACGGTCAACGTGACCGATCAGCCAACGCAGACCATGCGACTGGATGATGGCGCCGACGTGGATCAATTGGTAAACGGACTTCACGCGATCGGAACCACGTCTCGCGATGTGGTTGCAATCCTCCAGGCCATCAAGGCTGAAGGCGGCATACAGGCCGATTTGGAGATTCAGTAAATGGCAACCGGATCCATCACGGGCTCTCTCGCGGCGCAGGCTCAATCGTCGCTCTTCGAGGCGCGCGAGCAGCATGCGCTTCACCAGCTTCAGTCGGCTTCAGGCGGCAAAAGCGATGCCAAGATTGAGAAAAGCGCCAAAGATTTCGAATCCATGTTGCTGAGCAACTGGCTGCAACAGGCCGAGCAATCCATGGCCAGTGTGCCCGGCGCAGACGATGACGAAGATGCCGGCGCGCGCGAGCAGATGATGAGCCTGGGCGTGCAGTCGCTGGCCAATTCAATGACCGCATCCGGAGGCATTGGAATTGCCAAGATGATCTCCAAAGCTCTTCATTCCGCTGCAGATAGGCAGCAGCCGGAAGTCGTCCCGGCGGGAGCCGGAAAGCTTGAAAAATGAAACTGAGAGTTGTATTAAACTTTTGCTGGCAATGTGCCGATACTGACACAGGCATATAAGAAGGAGTCGAGATGAGAATCGATCTAAACCAGGTAGCTGCGAGCCAAATTGCAAACGAGACCAGCCCAAGTCCGGTAAACGCCGAGAACGTCGCTGCGTCTGACTCTGGCGCGGCTGACGATCGAACCACCCTCACTTCCACCCAGCAATCTCTCAGCGCCCTGGTGAGCACTGCCATGAGTTCACCGGATATTCGACAGGATCGAGTGGATAGCCTGAAGCAGGCAATCGATAACGGGACATATGAACTTGACCCGGCAAAGATTGCTTCTTCAATGATTGACGAGCAAGCGTAAGTTCGCAATCATATCGGGCCCCGTGCCTGAAGGCTGTGCGCGGAAAGTTGCGGGGATGATTTCGACGTTCGTTCAGGACAGGAACAGCAAGCTGGAGGAGTACCTCCAGCTTCTGCGCTCCATGGCGTTCGAGCTGGAGCGCGCCATGTCCGCTATCTCCGAGAATTCCATCCGAGCTCTTGAAGGCAGCCTCGCCAATCAGGAGGCATTCAGCACGCGCCTCGTTGAATTGGCTGACGACCTCAGTCGGCCAGGGCCACAGGCGCCGCTTCCCGTTCGCGGCGCAGCGGACGATCATCTGCTCGAGCGCGTTCTCGCCGCCTCCAATGAGTTACAGAGCTTGAATCGCCGTTATTCCGCTTTATTGAAGTTTTCCAGCCGCTCAGTGGCGATGATGGTATCGCTCTTCAATTCGTATCAAGGACAGATTCAGGAGGTTTCTGGCCCCAGGTTGAAGTTGCAAACCTGGTCATGCCGGATTTAATTGCTATGGGAGGCTTAAACACATCGCTCTTAATCGGTATACAGGCGCTCGAGGTCAGCCAGGGCGCGCTGAATGTCACGAGCAATAATATTGCCAACTCCAATACCCCGGGCTATACGGAGGAAGTCCCTACAATTTCTGAGAACCCCGAGACAGTTTCCGGAGGGACTGTGACCGGCGGTGGCGTGAGCCTCGATGCTATCCAGAGCGTGCGCGACGAACTGCTCAATTTGCAGATTCAGCAACAAACGTCCGCGCAAAGCAGCGCGGATACCGAGTCGTCGGCGCTCCAACAGATCCAGACAAACTTTGCGAGCACCGGAAACGATATTGCCAGCGCGTTCTCAGCATTTTCAAGCGACCTCGCCGCACTGTCTGCCAGTCCATCGAATTCTGCGGCTCAGGAGGCCGTGATTTCGAGCGGCCAGAATCTCGCCGAGTCTTTTAATACCGCGGCGAACAGTCTTACCACCGAGCAATCGGCGATGAACACCCAGGTCACGCAGACCGTGGCGCAAATCAACTCGCTGACCCAGCAGATTGCGCAGCTCAATGGGCAAGTTTCTCAGTTGACTGCGGCCGGCCAGGATGGCGGCACGGTGGAAGATCAGCGCGACGAGCTGGTGCAACAGTTGTCGCAGTTGACCGGGATCTCGGTTACGCAAAGCAGCGATGGCGAAGTGATCACCACGGGCAACGGGACGCCGCTTGTGATGGGCAGCCAGAGTTTCTCCTTGCAAACCACCACTGGCAGCGACGGAATGCAGGATGTTCTCGACTCCAATGGCACAGACATCACGAGCACGCTCCAGGGAGGAACACTCGGAGGGTCGATTCAGATCCGCGATCAGGTGATTCCAGGCTACCTGTCGCAACTGAATACGCTGGCCAGCCAGTTCGCCTCGGCTTTCAATGCAGCGCAGGCGGAGGGTTACGACTCGAACGGAGATGCTGGGCAGAATTTCTTCAGCGTTCCCGCAAGTAGCTCCGACGCCGCTGCGGGAATCACCGTGTCCATTACCGAGCCTTCTCAGATTGCCATCAGCTCCGACGGCACTGCCGGCAGCAACGGCAATGTCGCTAACCTGTCCGCAGCGCTGACCAATGCGCTTCCGTCTGGGCAAACCCCGTCGGACGCCTACGCCAACCTGGTCTTTCAGGTCGGGAACGATGCGTCGAACGCCAGCACGGATTCGACGGCAATCGGCCAGAACATTTTGCAACTTACCAATCAGCAGAGTTCGGTTTCCGGGGTAAGCATTGACGAGGAGACCACGAACCTGATTCAGTATCAGACGGCTTACGAGGCAGCAGCAAGAATCGTGAGCACCATCCAACAACTCGGCACCGTGACCCTCGATATGGGTTCCACACAGAGCTATTGATATGCGCGTAAATCCAAACATGGTTCCAGACATCCTCGCGGACCTGCAGCAAAGCCAGAATGAGGTGAACACTGCGCTGCAGGAAGTGGCGACAGGGAAGAGCGTCAACGTGCCGTCTGACAACCCGGCGGCTTCGGCTGATATGGTCCAAAACACCATCGAAACTGCGAATGTGGACCAGTACACGCAAAACGTCAGCACCATGTTGTCCATGGTGCAGTCCGCTGGCTCTTCGCTTGGATCCGTGGTCACCGCGTTGACCCAGGCCATTTCGCTGGGCACGGAAGGAGCCAGCGGCACCAACACCACCGCAAATATGCAGGCAATTGCCACGGAGGTACAGGGGCTGCTGCAAAGCGTTGTGTCAGATGCAAACACCTCCTACCAGGGCACGTATCTCTTCGGAGGCACCGAGACTTCTACAACTCCGTACACGGCAAGTTCCTCGTCGTCATCCGGGTACACGTATAACGGCAACAACGATTCAAATTCAGTCGCTGTCGGCGACGACATGAGCGTCCAGGTGAATCTGCCCGGAAGCCAGATCTTTTCTAATTCGAGCGCGGATGTTCTTGGCTCGCTGAATTCTTTGGTGACGGCCCTGCAGAGCGGCAACTCATCCGACATCGAAAGCGCGACTTCAGCGGTTAACTCAGCGCTCAGCTATGTCAGCCAACAGCAGGTGTTTTACAGCAACGCGGAGAGCCAATTAAATTCCCAGGAAACTTCTCTTCAGCAGGAAACGGTCAGTCTGACGTCGCAGCAGAGTTCGCTCGTCGACGTGAATGAGGCGGCGGCAGCAACGGACCTGAGCCAGGCTGAGACCGCCAATAACGCCGCCGAAGCTGCCGCAGCCAAGGTGCTGCCGGATACGCTCCTCAATTACCTCGTTCCTACGCAATAGAGGCCATCGACGAGCCGGAAGTTGCGGCTGCCTGCCGCTTCAAACAGAAAGCGCATCGAGAACATCGATGCGCTTTTTCTCTGCCTGATGGCGTGGAAGGCTTGCTTACGGATTGCGACGTTGGACCGTTGGCCTAAACCGACCAGCCACCGTATCGGCTTTCAAATTGAACAGAAGCATAGCGGTTGGCTTGCGTCGCTCCTGCCGTGGCCGGCTCCAGTGCAGGATCGCGGGAATCCAGCCGCTGCCAATGCTCGCGAAGATTCAGGACGCTCTCCATCTGTTCTTCGAGAGCCTCCGCCGATTGCATTTTCTGTGCCTCCAGCAGCTTCTTGCGCAATGTTGAATAGAAGGCCAAAAGCTGCTGGGCCAGGAGGCCTCCGCTGCCACGCTGCACGCAGTCTTCAAGGTAGCCGATGACGATGAATGCGTGCTTTGCTTCGCGGCAGCGTGTTTCAATGTCATTGGCTCGTTGCGCGGCAGCCGCCCGCCGCAGGTCGCCTGCAAGCGTGTCGTACAGCGCGATCAGCAGCCCAATGCCACTGGCGCCTTCTGCCGCGGTTCTGCGATATGCCATATCCGTGCAATTCATCGTGACCCGCCGTTCCTTAGAGTGTGTTTCATCAGTGGCCTGGCTCAGTGAGCACAAACCCCCAGGGGTTAAAACCCCGCAGCTTTCCTGTTCGCTCAGGGCGGACTTTAAAGTCGTGCCCTTTCACGAAGTCAATTGAAAAAAGCTCTAGCCTGATGAGCTGTTGTTCTCGCCCAATTCCTCGTCGATTTCCTTCATCTCGTTCGGCAATTCCTGCAGCGCGATTTCGGCTTGGCTGTAGTCAGCCTTCAACTGCGTCTGCAACGGCTTAATGTAATTCGTCTGGAAATTGCTGATGTCGTTTTGATAACCGGTAATCTGGGTATTCATGTTTTGCAGGTCGACCGTGAACGCGCCGTCCGAAGGGCTGATGAAGCTGGTTAATTGCTGGTCGAGTGAGTTGGCAAACCCATTCAGTGACGCGCCCTGAAAAAAGTTCTGCACGTCGGAGAAGTTATTCTGCAACGCGTTATCGAGCGTGTTGGTATCAAGCGTCAACTGGCCTGTGTCACTGACCGTAATGCCGAGTGACATCAGATTAGGAACCGTTGTTGTGGTTCCCGAAGCCGGCGTAGCCGTGTAATCCAGGGCGCCCAGCACGTCGTTCTGCAGGTTGCGAACGGCGGAGTCGGACGCCAACACCCCTTCGCTCCCGGTCGAACTCGAAAACGTGAATTGTGTGCTTAGATCACTCACGACGGTGTTGTAGTCGGTCACAAACTGCTGAATGGCAGTGGAGATTTGTGACGTGTCGGGTGCGACAGCGAGACTGACGGCAACCCCGGGGTCGGCGCTGAGCAGGCTGAGGGTCACGCCGGGAATCGCGCCAGTCACAGTGTTCGATGCGCTTGAAATCGTAATTCCATCCACGGTTAGCGATGCATTGGCGCCGGTCACTGCCTGCGTGAATCCGAAATCTGTGGGGTCTGTCGAACTGATCGCAAAGTTCGATGGGGCTCCGGAGCTATTGGCGGCGATGGCCAGCCGTGATCCCGTCGCGTCTGTGATCACGCTCGCGGTCACACCCAGGTCATCGGAATTGATTTCGCTGGCGACATCAGAAAGCGTATCGGTTCCATCGGTGGTGATGGTTGTTGCTGTGCCGCTTCCGGTGGTGATGGTAAAACTTCCTGCCGGCAGTGCCGTGGAGCCGCTGGCGAACGTTGCCGATGTCCACGAAGCGGTCGTCGCCAGGTCGTTCACGACAACCGTGTTGTTTCCGATCGTGCTGCCCGAGGCGGCGGTGGCCGAAACCACGTTTGAATTTGAAGAATTGACGGTCATCGCCGAAAAAGGACCCGTAATGCTGTTGAGGTTTTGCACGTCAGTATCAAGCGTGCTCGCATCCGTTTGGATCTGCGTGAGCGCGCTGATCTGGCTCTCGACGGTGCTTTCCTGGTTCTCCCATGTCTGTTCCGGCGCCTCTGCGGCGGTTACCGCTGAGTTGACGGCCGCAGTGACATCGATGCCTGGCGACGAGGCTCCTAAAGCGGCCTCAAGAATCGAACTGATGTCGAAGTCGGACGAGGAAGACGCCGACGCCAAGAGGGAACTGAGCACGGATGCGGAGGTACTCATAATTGATGCCTTTTCTTCAGCTTAGTTTCGCGGCTTGCGGAGCCCGGTGGCTCACGTTCAGGCCGCAAGATACTATCGGCACTCGGCAATTTGAATTCCAGTCAGTTCAAGAAAAGACGGAGCGGCGGCGTCAAG
Source organism: uncultured Acidobacteriota bacterium (assembly GCA_963830785.1). Classification (GTDB taxonomy): domain Bacteria; phylum Acidobacteriota; class Terriglobia; order Terriglobales; family Acidobacteriaceae; genus Telmatobacter. The sequence goes on along the minus strand of CAWHNV010000077.1, from coordinate 113,618 downwards.
TTTGACGCCGCCGCTCCGGTTGAAGTTCGGGTTAAAGAGGGTTACTGCAACAGCTTCAGAACGTTCTGCTCAATCGAGTTCGACTGCGACAGGGCTGCCATGCCGGTTTGCTCCAGGATGCTGTTCTGCGTCATCTGCGCAACCGTTTGGCCTACGTCGGCGTTTTGAATGTTGTTCATTGCGCTGGTCAGGTTGGTGACCGCTGTGGTCTCCACACCTTCGCTGGCATCCAGCTGGTTTACCGTCGCGCCGAGCGTTCCGCGTTCTGCGGCAACCTGGCTGATCGCAGCCGAGATACTCGCCACTTCGGTCTGCGCGCCTGCGGTCGTATCCAGAATGCCACCGGCGGTTATAACGCCGCCCGAGAGCGTGTAATCGCTGGTCAGGCCCAGCCCGCCTGTGCCGGAGCTGGACAGCGCGCCCACCGCGATGGACGTGTTGCTCGAGCCACCAGAGGTCCCATCGGTTGTGAACACAGTGCCGGACGATCCGAATACGGCCGTGCCATTGAAGTTGGTGGTTAAACCGATGTTATCGATTTCGGCCTGGATCGACGCGTACTGACTGTCCAGAGCCGAGGACTGCGCCGTAGACAGTCCACCGTTTGATGCTTCGGTGGCGAGAGTCATCGCGGTGTCGAGCAACGTGGTGACCTGCGAAAGCGCACCGTCAGCGGTCTGCAGTATGCCCACGCCGTCGGAAGCGTTGTTGGTGGACTGGGTGAGGGCTGCGATGTTCGCTTGCAGGCCATTGGCGATGGACAGGCCGGCGGCGTCCTCGGACCCGGAGTTGATCCGCAGGCCGGTGGAGAGCTCCTGCAGGTTGGTGTTGAGGGCGTTTGTCGTGTTCGAGATTGCGTCCTCCGCTTGCAGAGCGGAAACGCTATTGAGAATTGAAAGCATCGTATTGCTCCTTATATCGAATTCCGCCTGCACCGAACCAGTTCCGCATGAGGTCCAGATTCGCTACTTGGAGCAGGTGGTGGGCGTTACGCGCAATCTATCGGCACTCGGTTTTAGGATTCTAGGTGCGGTGAGAATTTTTTTGAATGCCGGGAGTACAACTTTCATGGAAAGCCACCCGGGGAGCGCGGTTGTGCCTCCAGGGCATTTTTGCTTTCTCTGTAGACCAGTTTTGAAACGGCACGGCTTTAGCCGTGCCACACAACGCCAATAAAATCACCGGGCTTCAGCCCCTGAGGGAAAGCCCGTCGGCCCACACAGTTTCAGAATCTGCATCAATCAATGATGGGGCGAGAAACCATTCCCGGTAGCGCGACCAGAGGTTGGCCGCGAATGCCCATTCAAGCAGCGGGCTTTTTGCTGGCTGGGAACTCAAAAAAGGTTCGCAGCGCGTCAGACGATTTCGTACGGATGCCGCTGATGCCGGGCGAGGAGACTGGCGGCGATGTCGTCGCCCTGCATGGCTTCGGTTTTTGGTTCCCAGAAGACGTGATGCTGTGTTTTCATGGCGATCCAGTGCAGCAGGCATGTGGAACAGGCGCGATGCCCAATCTCGGCCGTTGCCACCGGCGCTTTTCTCGAGCGAATGCAATCCAGCCAGTTGCCGTGCTGATCGTCGGATGTGTACGCGTGCCACTCCGATGGGCCGATCACCGAATCGACGATCTTCGGATCGCTCGCGCGCAGCGGAACGATCGGGATGCTGGGAGCGCTGGCCGAATTTGGCATGGCTGTCGGCGTGGTCATGCCGTCTCTGCACACAAAGATCCAGCCCTTGTCGCCGATCCATTTGATGCCGTTTTCAAAATCGCCGGAGATGGTCATCACCACGCCGTTCGCGTAGCGGCCATAGGTCTTGAAGGGACCGTGCACGTTCCACAGGCCTTCGGTGGGGAATTGCGCCTGGCCCCAGATTTCGACGGGACCAGTGAGTTCGGTGTCCATGCCCCAGTGCGCCGTATCTACATGGTGCGCGCCCCAGCCAGTAATCATGCCCGCGCCAAATTGCTCCATGCGCAGCCATCCAGGACGGTCGAAGCCTTTTTCGGGCATGACGCGATCGACGGTGTAGGGAACTTCGGGCGTTGAGCCCAGCCACGCATCGTAATTAAATCCCTTCGGCACGGGCATGGGCTGCGGATTACCGCCCGACGGATCGCCGGGAAGGCCGACCTCGACGCGCTCGACGGTGCCGATGCGGCCGTTACGCACCAATTCCACGGCGCGCGCAAATTGCTTCCATGAACGCTGCTGCGAGCCGACCTCAAGGATGCGGCCGCTGGCTTTCACGTGATCGGCCATCATGCGCCCTTCGCGGATGGTGAGCGATGCGGGCTTCTGCAGATAGACGTCCTTGCCCGCGGCCACCGCGGCAATGGCCAGCCGCGCATGCTGATGATCGGGTGTCGAGATCAGGACAGCGTCGATTTCCGGGTTGGCGAGGAGCTCGCGGTAATCAGAGTAGCCGCGCGTGCCGGTGTAGGGCTTGCCCAATTTTTTCGCGTAGGCGCCGTCGACGAATTGCTGGCCCAGTGTGACGCGCTGCTCACTGAGATCGCAGAGGGCCACAATACGGTTGTCGCGGCCGGCCACGCCGGTAAACTGCAGGACTCCCGGCATGTCGTGTCCGCGCGAGATCCGTCCCACGCCGATGGCGCCAATGGTGATGCGGTTGGAGGGCGCGGTCGCGCCGAACACCGAACTGGGAACGATGACAGGAAACCCGGCGGCAACGGCACCGGAGACGGAGGTCTTAAGAAACGCGCGACGTGTGGCAATCATGGAGGCTTCTTTCGGGGCTCGAATTTAATGCAAAACCCAATTTACACCAATCGAGTTAGGATCGTCAGCGATTTCCGCGCAGGTGCCTCAGCGAAACCCTGTCAGATGCGATGAGCTTGCGTATATGTAGCCCACAGGCTACAATCGATTCGTGATCGAAATCCGCGAGACCAGCAGGTTCTCAGAATGGCTACAGGCGCTCAAGGATGGCAGGGCTAAAGCTAGAATCGCTGCAAGGACCCAACGACTGGCATTCGGTAATCCGGGAGATGTGCGGCCAGTCGGTGGAGGAGTCAGCGAACTTCGCGTCGATTACGGACCAGGTTACCGTGTTTACTACGTGCAACGCGGGAAGGTGCTGATCATCCTGCTTTGCGGCGGCGACAAAAGCTCGCAGGACAAAGACATCAAGCTGGCCCTCAGGCTGGCAAAGGAGGCGCAGTGAAAACACTCAAGACAAGGCCGTTCGACCCTGCGAAATACCTGGACAACGACGAAGCGATTGCCGATTATCTGACGGACGCGCTTGAAACCGGTGACCCGGCTTTCGTGTCGGATGCGCTGGGAGTGGTCGCCCGGGCGCGCGGGATGAGCGATGTCGCGCGGACGGCGGGCATGTCGAGAGAGAGTTTGTATCGCGCGTTAAGTGCGGACGGGAATCCGAAATTCGAAACGGTGCTACGCGTCATGCATGCGCTGGGACTGCAGTTCTCGGTCAATCCCACGCAAAGGAAAAAAGTTGCGTAGTTGAACAGTCCAGGAGCGGAGAGCAGTAGGTCACTTCGCAGACCGCATCTCATTCTCGATCGGCTCCCGGTGCTACCATCAAAGTTGACCAATGAACTCAAAAAAACTGCAAATTATCCCCCTCGGCGGGCTGGGCGAGTTCGGCATGAACTGCCTCGCAGTGCGCTGGGAAGACGACATTATTGTCATCGACGCGGGCCTGATGTTTCCCGAGTCGGAACTGCTGGGCGTCGACATTGTGGTGCCCGACATCACCTACCTGATTGAGAACAAGAACCACGTGCGCGGCATTGTGCTGACGCACGGGCACGAGGACCACATCGGCGGACTGCCGTGGATCCTGAACGAGCTGAAGGTTCCGGTGTACGGCACCGAGTTCACGCTGGCGTATGTAGACGACAAGCTGGAAGAGCATCAACTGCTGGACGAGATCGAGCTGATCGAGATCCAGCCCAAGGTGAAGTTCACCATTGGGCCGTTCACCATCGAGCCCATCCGCGTGACGCACTCGCTGGTGGATTGCGTGGCGCTGGCGATCGAGACGCCGGTGGGCGTGATTATTCATACCGGCGACTTCAAGATCGATCTTTCGCCGCTCGACGACAAGGCTTTCGACCTGCACACCTTTGCCGAGTACGGCAAGCGTGGCGTGCTGGCGCTGCTGCAGGACTCGACCAACGTCGAGCGGCCCGGCTACACGCCCAGCGAACGCGCCGTGGTGCCGCGGCTCGACGAGATCTTTACGCAGACCAAGAAGAAGCTCTTCTTCAGTTGCTTCTCGTCGTCGATCTACCGCATCCGCATCGCCATGGAGCTGGCGCGCAAGCACGGGCGCAAGGTCGTGGTGGTCGGGCGCTCGATGGTGGACAGCACCGAGATTGCGCAGGACCTGGGCTATATCGATATTCCGCCGGGCCTGGTGATCAATCCCGGCCAGATTCGCGACTATCCGCCCGAGCAGTTGATGGTGCTGATCAGCGGCACGCAGGGCGAGCCGATGAGCGCGCTGAGCCGCGCGGCGGTGGACAACCACAAGCACGCGCATATCGAGCCGGGCGACACGGTGGTGCTCAGCTCGCGCATCATTCCCGGCAACGAGAAGGGAATCTTCCGCGTGATCGATCACCTGAGCCGCCGCGAGGCCAACGTAATCTACGACGACGGCCAGCACGGCCTGATCCACGTGTCAGCGGCCACGGCAGCCAGGAGGAGATGCGGCTGCTCATCAACCTGGTGCGGCCCAAGTTCTTCATCCCCGTGCACGGCGACTATCGCTTCCTGCGGCGGCATGCGCAGTTGGCCATGGAGACAGGCGCGGTCGATCACGCCATTGTGATCGAAGACGGCGACGTGCTGGAACTGGACAAGGACGACGCGCGCAAAAAGGATAAGGTGACGGCGGGGCGCATCCTCATCGACTCCGGCTCGTCGATCGACGTGGTGGAAGACCTGGTAATCCGCGACCGGCGCATCCTCTCGGAGGATGGCGTGGTGCTGGCGGTGCTGGCCATCAATAAGAGGACGGGCAAGGTGGAGCGCGAGCCCGAGGTGGTGATGCGCGGCTTCGGCGGCGCCGATATTACCGACCAGGCGCGCGAAGCAGTGCTGAAGACACTGGATGGGCTGAGCGCCGAGCAGAAATCCGACTACGGCATGGTGAACGAGCGCGTGCGCGTGGACCTGAAGCGCCTGATCCAGAAAACTACGGGGCGGCGTCCGATGATTATGCCAGTGATTCTGGAAATCTGACGGATGGCGCGGTATTCACCGGGCAAGCGATGAAGTTTCGCAAGCGGCACACGGCGCTGCCGCATTGCGGGCGCATTTCAGATGTCTTTGCAGCGGACACACCCGGCACAATGTTTGCCGGATGATTTGAGGAGCGCGGCTGCAAGATCAGCGGTTGCAATTTGTAGACATTTACTTCCTGAAAAGACATGAGCAGCGGGATCGGTGTGCGGCACGATCGCCCGTGAAAGAGGCTCGATTCCAGCCAGTCGCAGAGACGCTGGTCGCGAATCTCCGGGCAGCCGCGCCAGAACTCGGGCGCCAGCGCGCAACAAATCTGCACATGGTCCAGTTGCAGTTCAATGGTCAGGATGCGTTTAGGGAATCTCCGTCTGGCGTTGCGCGTGCCGATGTACAGGCCGGTCACAACGCGCCCGTCTGATTGCGTTCGCACCACCATGACTCACCTCGGTCGCACGGCATGCCAGCGTAGCCCGTAGTCGAAAGCCGGGTGAAGCAAGAACGCGTGTCGAGACGGTCAAAGATTCGCGCGGGAATCAGTGCCGCATCGGCAGAGCGCCAATTTGCGAGAATGGTGATCCGCGGTCTTCAGGTTTGTCAAGAGCGGAGCGCACAGGAGTCCAACGGAACGAAGGGCTGGGGGAGAGTGCGCGGAACTTAAGTCTCAGACCGCATGAATCCGTACTTGTGTTTCCTGGTCTTTCGGCTGTCAGAGATCTGGGGCGCCCAGGGATGTTGCAAACTCAAACGGTCAAAGGCCTGGACGGCGCTTTACGCAGGGCGATGCAGGTGAAGCGAGCGCTTGCCGATGAAGACCTCGCCTAGAGATAGACGGGCATTGCCTTCGAGGTCGAGAAAACCGGCGTGGCTCGCCTTGCAGAGCGCCTGCGCCTCGGGCGAGAGATAGGGGGCGATGAGAACCCGCGTGGTTTCACCTGCAAGATCCGCGGTACAGTCCTCAAGTTTTCTTAACGAAGCGCGGACCTTGCTGGGGCGCGCGTCGGCATTCACTTCGCAGGCCAGGGTATGGCTGTGGCCATAAATGTCAACAAGGGCCAGAATTTCAGGCGCGCGGCCACTCGCCGCCGACTCGCGCTTCATCTCTTTGAGTTTGACGGCGGAGACCTGCTTCAGCAGCGACGTAAGAGCCTCGGCGGCGCGGACTTCAAGTTCATTGGCTGCCTGATCGGTTTTCATGAGTGTCTCCTTCTTTAATGCGCTCCCTGCGGTGCGCTGTCCAGTTGTGCGGGCCCGACGATGAAGGAGTTCCTGCCTGAAGGAATCAGAGCCAGAGGGATGGGAGCGCGGCGTCCGTTGCCATTGCGATCCTTCGATTCCAGCCAGAGGCCGAGCCGCGGATCGGAGATTTCCGGCTTGCCGTTCCAGAATTGCGGTCCCAGCCCGCATTCGATGCGCAGATGATCGAGTTGCAGTTCAATTTCTTTAACGTGCCTGGGAAAGAAGCGCTGCACGTTATTTTCTCCAATGACAATACCGATTACCCGGTGCCCGCTGCATTGAGATGTTACAACCATGAGTCCCTCCATTCAACGCGATGCCCATCGCAGTTCACACTGATGGATTGATGACAGGCTTGCTGCCCGGATTCTGGATCTGGCAGTAAGCCGTATCCCGAAGCATCAACCGGCCCAATTTCGTCCCAAAAAGACTGCGCGTAAAACCGTTAGGGGACGATGAATGGTGCGGTGCTTCCCAAAAACCCTGTGGCGTGCTGACGTGCTGGTGAGGATGGCTTCGCTCGCGGCCTAACGCCGGAAATTCAAGAGAATACCAGCGGAACAGCCATGCGTCCGTGGCGCTTCGAGGCGGGGAAAAGGAGGATAGCCAGAACGAAGTGCATCGCGCTGATCGGTCATTCTGACCGTCTGCGTCCATTCCCTCATGTTCTGTGCAAATCTTCCCCCTAATTCTTGCCCCTGTCAACCACGTTTGATGAAAAAGACAAGAATTCGGTTGGCTGGCCGACGAGGGATCATTTGCGCTCGCAAAATTGAAAGAATTTCCGCTGCGAAAGTCAGCGATGCCGCGACGAAGGCTCGTCGGAAAAGATCTGCCCGTCGCGAATATGCACAACGCGATGTGCAAATTCCGCGATATCGGCCTCATGCGTCACCAGCACGATGGTGTTGCCGCGCGCGTGCAGTTGATCGAGAAGAGCCATGATCTCGAGGCCGGTTTTGGAGTCGAGGTTTCCCGTGGGTTCATCGGCAAGAATGATCGAAGGACTGTTGACCAGCGCGCGCGCGATGGCCACGCGCTGGCGCTGCCCGCCGGAGAGCTCGTTGGGTTTGTGCATCATGCGCGATTCCAGGCCCACATCGGCAAGCGCTTTCCTGGCGCGTTCGAGGCGCTCCGCGGCTGGCGTGCCATTGTAGATGAGCGGCAATTCCACGTTGTGCAAAGCGCTGGCGCGGGCCAGCAGATTGAAGGTCTGGAATACGAAACCGATTTCCTTGTTGCGGATGCGCGCCAGCTGATCGTCGTTGAGATCGCTGACGAGCTGGCCGTTCAGCCAATAGCGGCCTCGGGACGGCGTATCGAGGCAGCCGATCAAGTTCATCAGCGTGGATTTGCCGGAGCCGGAGGGGCCCATGATGGCGACGTATTCGTTGTGGCGGATGGTGAGCGAGATGCCGCGCAGGGCCTGCACCTGCTGCTCCGAGCCCATGTCGTAGGTGCGCCACAAATCCTCGACCACGATCACGTCGTTCGCATCCAGAACCACGGTCCTTGGTAACTCTTCAACGCCGATGCTGTTTAGTGCCATGCGTTTCCTCAGTGTGAGTGCGAGCGTGGGTGTGAGTGTGAGTGCGAGCGTGAGTGGTTCGCGATCACGTCACACTCACACTCCACACTCACACTGTCTTTATCAGCTTCCATCGCTGGTAACCGCCACGGGCTTTTCCGTGTCGCGCTTGAGCAGCGAGCCACTCTTCAGATCGCGCAATGTTTTGTAGGGGCCGGTGACGACTTCCTGGCCTGGGTTAAGGCCCGAAAGCACTTCGATGTCTGTGGTGCCCGTGATGCCGGTGGTGACGGGAATAAACCTGGCGCGCAGACGGCCGTGCGCGTCTTTCTCAGCAACAAAAACGCCCTGCACAGGATTCAACTTTGCCGCAGGCGCGGGCGGACCCGATGCCGCTTGAACGCCGCCGCTCGATTTTTCGTTGTCCGTGGCTGGATCGTGCATAGTCAATGCTTGAATGGGCAGCGTGAGCACGTCGGCTTTGTGCGCGGTGGTGATCTTGGCGGTGCAGGAAAGGCCGGGGCGCAATTCGTCGCCGGGATCGTCGAGCGTGACCACGACCTTGAAGTCCTTGGCTTCCTCGGTGCCGGAGGTGGACTGCGAAGTGGCCACGCCGGTGGAGCGCAGCAGCGCCTGATCGCCCACCAGGGTCACGTGGCCTTTGAAAATCTTGTTGGGCAGCGCGTCCACGGTCACGTCGGCGGTCTGGCCCAGCAGCACGTTCACGATGTCGGTCTCATCCACCTTCACTTCGGCAGTCACCACGCTCATGTCGGCGAGCGTCATCAGCGTGGACCCCTCGGCGTTCTGGATGCCTTCCACCACGGTCTCGCCCTCGCGCACCGGCTCGTTGGTCACAATGCCGTCGAAGGGCGCAGTAGCGATGGTCTTGTTGAGCAGGTCCTGATCGGCATTGAGGTTGGCAACGTCGCTCTGCAGGTGGCCGCGGGCGGAATCTGTCTGCGCCTTGGCTTGATTCAACCCCGCGACGGCCTGGGCCAAAGCCGCCACGTCGAGATCGTAATTGGCCTTGTTGGTCTCATAGTCCTGCCTCGACATGATGCCGGCCTTGTAGAGCGACTGCGCGCGATCCCATTGCAGCTTTTTCTGCTCCAGATCGGCCTGTGCGTGCTCCACATTGGCCTGGGCAGTTTTTTCGGCAGCAATATAGGAGGAGATGTCGGTTTTCGCGGCTGAAATCGTCGCCTGCTGCGCGTTCACCGCGGACTCCTGCTGCACGCTTTCAACCGTCGCAAGAATCTCGCCCTTCTTTACGTGATCGCCTTCCTTCACGTAGAAGCGCGTGATGCGGCCAAACGACGTGGCGCCCACATTCACAATATTTTTCGGTTTGATCTGCCCTGTGCCGCTCACAATCGAGGTCAAATCCTGACGCGATAACGTGGCCGTAAGCACCTTGGTATATCCGGATTGCTGCTTGATCACCATAAAGGCTACAAGCCCGGCGGCTACCAGCACAGCGAGAGCAATGAGGAGGATTTTCTTCATGGCCATTCGTTTCTGGGACTTATTCTCCCATTCAGTGTACGCGAGGTCGCGTGCCAAGGTTCCGTGAAATCACGTCTGGGGTGCGGCCCTGGGTGAGGTTGCGTGGCGTAGCGCCAGAACATGTGAGTGAGCGCACATTGCGGTGGCTGCAAGTTGCCACCGGAGTTGCAAATGGCGGCAGACGAGCTGGATGAACCTGCTCTTTTGACGGGTCGAAGGCTCGGTGGCTTGCCAGGAAATGGAAAGTTGGGCAGCTTTTCCCGCTCCCGGCCTGCTCCGCAGGTGACCTTAGCCGGCGTGGCCCGTCGAACAATCGGAATCAGAGCGGTTCCAGAATTCATGTGCCCACTTGAAGGTAGCGAAATGGGTCGTTTTCTTGGGGAAAACGCCCCTCAGCCGTATTGGTACCGGGGTGCGGCAATTCTGGAACCGCTGTAACTGCCGACGGAACCTTGCCCGGCGCTTCCGGGAGCCGTAAAATGAAATATTGCAGGAGTACCCAAGGCAATGATGTTCAATAGCCGCCGTTTTCTGTTCACCGCTCTCAGTTGCGGCCTCGTTTCGATCCCCTCTGTCGGCCTTCTGGCGCAACAGCCAGCCGCCCCCACCCCCACGCAACAAGCTCAACCGGCAGCCGGTCAAGACTCGGGCCAAGGCCAGGAAGCCGATCCCATGAAGCGCCAGCTCAACGACAAGGAGCGGTACAAGGCGCAAAAGGCTCTTCGGCAGGAGTTGAAGGGCCCCTACAAAACCTGGCTGAACGAAGAAGTTCCCTACATCATTACCGACGATGAGCGCAAGGCTTTCATGAGCCTGAGCAACGATGAAGAGCGCGAAGCCTTCATCGAGAACTTCTGGCAGCGCCGCAATCCCAATCCCGATTCTCCTGAGAACGAGTTTCGCGAGGAGCACTACCGGCGCATCCAGTACGCCAACGATCACTTTGCCGCCGGCAAGCCCGGCTGGAAGACCGACCGCGGCCACATTTATATCGCATTCGGCCCTGCCGACAGCATTGACTCGCACCCTTCGGGCGGCATGTACGAACGGCCTATGGAAGAGGGCGGTGGCGAGACGTCCACCTTTCCGTTTGAGGTGTGGCACTACCGTTATCTCGAGGGCATTGGCGAGAACATCGATATCGAATTCGTCGATACCTGCCAGTGCGGCGATTACCACTTCACCATCGACCGCAGCGAGAAGGACGCTCTGAAGTATGTTCCCGGCGCGGGCCTTACGCAATATGAACAGATGAACAACCAGGACAAGACCGACCGCTTCAAAGGCAATGGTCTGGAGCAGTTGGGAAACGGCCCCATGGGCGACCAGCAACAGGGCAAGGAATTCGACCGCATTGAGATGGCGGCCAAGTTGTTCGCGCCTCCTCCGGTCAAGTTCAAGGATCTTGAGAACGACCTCGACGCGTTCAACTCCTCGCACAAGTTGATGGAGGGCCCGCCGTTTAACTTCGACGTGCGCACTGACTATGTGAAGGTCACCGACAGCATGGACCTGGTGCCGATCACCCTGCAGATCCGCAACCGCGACATCACCTTTGTGACCAAGGACGGCGTTTCGAAAGGCGTGGTCAATATTCTCGGCCGCGTGACCACCATCATGCATAAGACGGTGCAAACCTTCGAGGACACAGTGGAAGTGACCGAGCCTTCCGAGTTGCTGGAGAAGTCGCTCGACCGCCGTTCGCTTTATTGGAAGGCGCTGCCACTTCCGCCCGGGCTCTACCGTCTCGATATCGCGATCAAGGACGTGAACAACCCGGACCACATCGGAATCTACGGACGCAGCCTCGATGTTCCGGAGTTCCAGGACGAAAAGCTGGGGGCCTCATCGCTGATCCTGGCCGACCAGATGAACATCGTATCTTCCCAGCAAATTGGAAACGGCAATTTCATCATCAGCAATATGTACGTCCGGCCGCGGGTGTCAGAGAATCCCGCCACGCCCGTGAGCCTGAAACGCAACCAGGAGCTGAATTTCTGGATGCAGTTCTATAATCTTGGTATTGACGACGCAACCAAGAGTAATTCGGCGACGGTTACCTACCAGATCACGGATTCTACAGGCACAGTGATTCTCGAGAAGCAATTGGAATCAAGGGACTTAGGGGCGCATAGCGACCAGTTGACGGTAGAGAAAACCCTGCCCATCGCCGGTCTGAGCCCGGGCAAGTATAAGGTGACCGTGAAAGTAAATGACGCAATTACGAAACAAGAGATTGCGCAATCGGCACCTTTTATCGTCGAATAGTAGCAAGCTTGCGCAAGGGTCAACCGAACCCAAGAATTCGGGGACCTGCGCGGCCACGCTTTCGAGGAAGATCGCCAGAGACGCGGCGGAGATACCGATCTGCAGATGAAGTGCAGCACCTATTTCGCCGGGTTTGCCGTCCTGATCGCTTTGGGCACCGCTTCGCTCGCGAGTGCGGCTACCGTGTCGGGCGTGGTGCGGGATTCCGCGGGCGTACCTCAGATCGGCGCTGAAGTCCAGTTGCTGGGCGCCGACTTGAGCATCGTCGCCAGCGTTTACACCAACGGCGAAGGCCGCTTTCTCATCTCCTCGTTGACGCCCGGACGTTATGTGCTGAAGGCCATGGGACCCTCGTTCCTGCCCTCGCAACGCGAGAATGTCCGGGTCCGCACCGGGACCATCGTCAACCTCACCCTTTACACCCTCTACGAAGTGATTCAATGGCTGCCCGCCGAACCGCGTTCCGGAAGCGCGGAAAAGGACGACTGGGCCTGGACGCTGCGCTCCGCGGCCAACCGGCCTTTACTGCGCTGGCTTGAGGATGGGCCGCTCATCGTGGATTCAGAGGGCTCCGGTGCTCAGCCGAAACTGAAAGCACGGATCATGGCCACCGGCCAGGCCGGCACCTTTGGCGAAAACGGGGAGCGCTTCTCGTCCGCCGTCGAAGACACGCCGTCAAGCAGCCGCGAGCTGCTGGCCCGCGTGGACTTTGCACCCGATAGCAACGGCGGTATGGAATCGATGCTGGGCTTCCACCAGGATTTGGGATTCGCCGGCTCAGTGCAGTCGGTCGCGGCCGTTTCGATCGTCCCGGAAGTAGTCAGCGGCAGCAACGCCGGTCTCGACGAAGCCACAGTTCGCAGTTCCGAAGTGATGCATTTTGGCGAAGCCATGGACGTCGAGGCAGGATCGAACGCCGTCGCCGGCCGTTTGGCGGGGCCCTCGCCAAGCAGTGCAACCGCGCTGCTGCCCTATGCCACGGTTGCATGGCACGATGGCAATTCCACGGTGCGCTACCGCATGGCCACCATGGTGCCGGATCAGGATGGCGGCACAAGCGAAGCCGCGGTATGGCTGCCCGCACTGGCTGAACGCAACGGCACTCTCACCATCGCGCACGGGTCTCATCAGGAAATCGGCTGGGAGCGTCAGACGGGCGCTTCGGCCATGTCTGTTCTCCTCTATTCTGACCGCGTCGACAATCCGGTCCTCCAGGCGCAAGGCCACTTTGCTCCGGGCGCTGCCCCGGCAGCAGTGTTATACGACCAGGCGAGCGGCTTAATGCGCGCCGCCGGTCCGGCTTACTCGACCTCCGGCGTGCAAGCCAGCCTGCAGCATAGGCTGCCGGGTGGCAGTCGCATTCTCTTCAGCTATGCCAGCGGCAATGCCCTGGTGATGCCCGCACTGCCGCAAACCTCAGCATTAACGGACGTAATCGCCTCCGCGCACTCCCGGCACACGCAGACCCTCGCGATTTCACTCTCGGGCACCCTCGAAGGCACTGGGACCCAGTGGCGCGCCAGCTACACCTGGCAGCCCGACGATGCCGTCACCGCCGTGGCGCCCTTTGCGCAGGAGACGGCCGAGCCGTTCCTCAATGTGCACTTCCGCCAGCCCATCCGCATCACACGCGATGGTGCAGAGGGCCTGGAGGCGCTGTTCGATATGAGAAATCTCCTCGCCGAGGGCTATCAGCCATTCATTCTGAGCGACGGCTCGTTGCTTCTCTTCGCGCAGGAGCAGCGCAGCGTCAGCGCCGGGCTTGCCTTCACCTTCTGACGCAACCAGCCAACCTGCCAACTTTCGATAACGCGAAGCGGTGCCAACTCGCGAAGTGATGTACTGACAATTCTGTCCCGTCCGCAATCAGCGCAGCGCCGATCAGCGACCAAGTTCCTCCAATTCCCTTATCATGTTGACCAGAGAATCGGAGAACCCTGATGAGATCTCTACGACTGACCCGTCGCGATGCGCTTAAATCCGGTCTTGCCGCTACCGCCCTCGCCTCACTGCCGTCCCTCGCGCACGGGGAGACCCCCGCGCCCACGCGCAAGAACCGCATTCACCAGTCGGCCTGCCGCTGGTGCTACAAAGACATCGCACTCGATCGGCTCTGCGCCTTCGCGGCCTCGATCGGCATGAAGGGCATCGATCTTTTATCCGTCGAGGAGTGGGAAATCCCGCGCCGCTATGGGCTCATCTGCACCATGGGGCATGCGGGCGGAGGCACCATTCCCGACGCGCTCAACCGGCCCGAGCATCACGACGCCATTGAAGCCGCGTTTCGCACGAACATTCCGCTCGCTCGCAAGTCCGGAGTCCCCAACGTCATTACGTTTTCCGGCAATCGCCGCGGCATGAGCGACGACGAGGGCGCGCGCAACACCATCGCCGGCCTGAACCGCGTGAAAAAAATCGCCGAAGACAATGGCGTCAACATCTGCATGGAGCTGCTGAACAGCAAAGTCAACCATCCCGATTACATGTGCGACCACACCGCGTGGGGCGTGCGCGTGATGCAAGAGGTGAACTCGCCGAACGTGAAACTGCTCTACGATATCTACCACATGCAGATTATGGAAGGCGATCTGATCGCGACCATCCGCGCCAACATGGAATGGATGGGCCATTTTCACACCGGCGGCGTGCCCGGCCGTCACGAACTCGACTAGACGCAGGAAGTACAATGGGACGGAGTCATGCGGGCCCTTGCCGATGCGGGTTTCAAGGGCTACGTGGCGCACGAATTTGTTCCCGTGCACGACCCGCTGACCAGCCTGCGCGCCGCCGTGGATCTTTGCGACGTGTAGTTTTGCAAGCACTGCCAACCGTAGCGCCGGTCTCCAGACCGGCTGTAGCGGGGGTCTCCAGACCCCCGAATTGCTCATGAGACGATTGCGTAATGGTCGAGCCGACTACCCATGAAATCCTTACTCCTCTCCGCGTATAACCACCTCGAAATTGCCGATACTCCCGCACCGCAACCCGGCCCCGGCGAAGTGCTAATCCGCGTCGCAGCCTGCGGCATCTGCGGCAGCGATGTGCACGGTTACGACGGATCGTCCGGCCGCCGCATTCCGCCGATCGTGATGGGCCATGAAGCCGCCGGAACCGTGGCGGCAATCGGCCCGGACGTGGAAGGCTACGCCGTAGGCGATCGCGTCACCTTCGACTCCACGGTCTACTGCGGCGCATGCGCCTGGTGCCAACGCGGAGATGTGAATCTCTGCGACAACCGGCAGGTGATCGGCGTTTCCTGCGGCGATTACCGGCGCCATGGCGCCTTTGCCGAGTACGTCGCAGTGCCGCAGCGCATCCTTTATCACTTGCCAGACAATCTTTCCTTCGCGGAAGCGGCGATGCTCGAAGCCACATCCGTCGCCCTGCACGCAGTGCGCGTTTCCGAAATGAAGGGCGGGGAAACGGCGCTGGTCATCGGCGCCGGCATGATTGGCCTGCTCACGCTGCAGGCGGCGCGAGCCCTGGGTTGCGCGCGCGTATTTGTCGCGGATGTCGACGTAACACGATTGCATCTGGCCTCCCAGATGGGCGCGGACATCATTCTGCATGGCTCGGGCAGCGAGCTGGAAAACGGCGTGCTCAAACTAACCGAGGGCCGCGGCGTCGATCTCGCGTATGAGGCCGTGGGCAGGAATGAAACCGTGAATGGAGCCATCGACTGCACGAGAAAAGGCGGCACGGTCACGCTGATCGGCAACATTCAGCCGGAGGTGTCGCTGCCGCTGCAGAAAGTCGTCACGCGGCAACTGCGATTGCAGGGTTCGTGCGCTTCGGCAGGCGAATATCCGCAGGCCATTGAGTTGATCGCAAGCGGAAAAATCAAAGTAGAACCGCTGATCACCGCCGTCGCTCCACTCGAAGAAGGTCCGCGCTGGTTTTCGCGACTGCACGCGCGCGAGCCAAATCTGATGAAAGTGATTCTCACACCATGAACGCCCCCACGAATAAATCGACTGACAAGCTTTTCGACCCCAAGCTTTTCGATCTGTCCGGCCAGGTAGCCATCGTCACCGGCACCAGCCGCGGCCTGGGCCAATACTTTGCGCGCGCCCTGGCCAAGGCCGGAGCCGATCTTGTCGTCACCAGTCGCAAGCGCGAGACACTCGCGGAATTTGCTGCAGAGATTGAGGCGCTGGGCCGGCGCGTCCTCGCACTCGATTTAGACGTGCGCGACGAGGAGAGCATCCGGCGCATGGCCGCCGCTGCCGAAGCGGCCTTCGGGCAAATTCACATTCTCGTCAACAACGCCGGCTGCAATATCCGCAAGCCTGCGCTCGAAGTGACGTGGGACAACTGGAATCAGATTCTCGAGACTAATCTGCGGGGCACGTTTTTTGTGGCTCAGGCCATAGCGCCGGGCATGATCGCGAAGGGTTACGGCCGCATCGTCAACATCGGATCAGTGACCAGTGTTTTTGGCTACGCGGGCCTTGCGCCCTATGGCGCCAGCCGCGGCGGCGTGCGCCAGTTGACTATGAGCCTCGCCGACGAGTGGGGCAAATTCGGTGTCACGGTCAACTGCCTCGCGCCCGGATGGTTCAAGACCGAGCAAAATAAAGTTCTCTATGAGAATCAGGAGTGGGTCGACTACATCTCCGATCGCATTCCCGTAAAACGCCCCGGCCAGCCGCACGATCTGGATGGCGCCGTGGTCTTTCTTGCCTCCGAATCCAGCCGCTACGTAACGGGCCAAACGCTGCTCGTGGATGGAGGCATTTCGACCGGCTCGGCGCGGGCCACCGTGGCCGCGCCAAAGCAACTGTGAGAAGCGCCGCGGGCTTGCCGCGTTAGAACATTCATCATAAGGGTGGGTTCGCATGAAGGCTCATTGTTTATCTCTTTCCGCTCTCCTTTGCCTTGTCAGTACATTCAGCTTTTCCCTTCAGGCGCAGGCTCCGGCCGCTTCACAAACCGACACGGCTGCGCCGGCCGACGCCTTGCTGCGCGGATTCGTCGATCCGCCCAACGAAGCGCGCCCACGCGTGTGGTGGCACTGGATGAACGGCAACATCTCCACCGAGGGCATCAAGCTCGACCTCGAATGGATGCATCGCGTGGGCGTGGGCGGCGTCACCATCTTCGAAGGCGCCATCAATACGCCGCAGGTTGTGCCGCACCGGCTCATATATATGACGCCGGAATGGAAGCAGGCATTCCAAACCGCCGTGACCACCGCGCGCTCCCTCAATATGGAAGTCGCCATCGCCAGCTCGCCGGGATGGAGCGAAACCGGCGGCCCGTGGGTGCCCGCGTCCGAGGGCATGAAAAAAATGGTATGGTCGGCAACGCGCGTTGAAGGTGGAAAACCGTTCATGGGCAAGCTCACGCATCCGCCGCAGGTGGATGGGACTTTTCAGAATTTTCAAGTACCGGGGCGGCGCGCGCCCGACGGCACAGTAACCACGCCGCCGGAGTTTTACACCGACGTCGCGGTGATCGCATACAAGCTTCCCGTCGGCGACAAAACGCAGCAGGAACTCGATCCAAAGGTGACGGCGAGCGCCGGCACAGCGAGCTTCGGAGCGTCGAATGTGGTCGCGCTCTCTGACGGCGACGTGAGCACGATCGCGCTCGATTTGCCTGCCAGTGGGCCTGTCAACGAAGCGTGGGTTGAGTTCGATTACGGCCATCCGCAGGCGATACAAGCCATCACGCTGGCCAGCGTCAACGATGCCATTAGCGTGTTCGATCATGAAAGTCCGGCGATTCCGCCGTATATCGAGGCGAGCGACGACGGGCAGAGTTTTCGCAAGATCGCCGACATTCCCTTCAGCAGCATCGTGGAGCGCACCGCATCGTTTGACGCAGTGACCGCGCGCTACTTCCGCCTCGTTTATCCCGCGCAGCCGGCTACGGTTGTCGAGCACGACCACAAAATCACCGAGCTAGTTCTCTCAAGCGGCGCGCGTGTAAATGAGTTTGAGAAACGCGCCGGCTACGCCAACGCGCGAGACTTCTATGCCATCGCCGATCCCAAAATTGCGCCGGAGTTTATTGTGCCGCAGGCAGACGTGCTCGACCTGACTGGAAAAATGCGGCCCGATGGAACACTCGACTGGACGCCGCCTGCCGGCATGTGGACGGTATTGCGTATCGGCTCCTCGCTTACCGGCCACGAAAACGGTCCCGCGCCCGCGGAAGCAACGGGCCTCGAAGTCGACAAGCTCAATCGCGATTACGTCAAGAATTATGTCGACGGCTACCTGAAAATGTATGCCGACACCGTCGGCCCGGCGGGCCTGGGCGCCAACGGCATCTCATGGCTGCTCACGGACAGCATCGAAGTCGGACCGCAGAACTGGACCGATCACATTCTTGAAGAATTCCAGCAGCGGCGCGGCTACGATCCGCGGCCATGGCTCCCGGCGCTCACCGGCGTCATCATCAACAGCAGCGCGGACACCGACCGCTTTCTGTGGGACTTCCGCCGCACCATCGGCCAACTGCTCGCCGAAAATCACTACGGCGAAATTGCCGAGGACCTGCACAGTCACGGAATGAAATATTACGGTGAGGCGCTTGAGATGCATCGCCCCTCGCTTGGCGACGACATGGAGATGCGCAGCCGGACTGACGTCCCGATGGGAGCAATGTGGACGAATGCAAGTAGCGGGGGATACGACCCCATTGTCGACTATATTGCCGATCTGCGTGGCGCGGCATCGGTGGGGCACATCTACGGCCAGAACATCGTCGGTGCGGAGTCCATGACCTCGCGCGGGCCGGCGTGGTCTTTCTCGCCCAACAATCTGAAGAAGATCGCCGATCTCGAGTTTGCGCTGGGCGTGAATCGCTTCGAGATTCATGAGTCCACGCACCAGCCTGTGGTTGACATGGCGCCGGGCCTCACGCTCGGGCCCTACGGTCTCTGGTTCAATCGCAACGACACCTGGGCCCAGGACGCGCAGCCGTGGATCACGTATCTGGCGCGCTGTTCGTACCTACTGCAGCAGGGACATTTCTCCGCCGATGTGGCCTACTTTTACGGCGAGGAGGGCCCGCTGACCGCGGTCTTTGGCTGGAAGGCGATCAGCGATGCGCCGGATGGCTATGCCTTCGACTTCGTGAACAGTGACGTGGTGCTCAACGAGCTCAGCTTCAAAGACGGGCGCCTCGTGACGCCGGGCGGAACGAGTTATCGCATTCTCTATCTCGGCGGCCGCAGCCAGCGCATGACGCTGCCGGTGCTGCGCCGGCTTAGAGATTTGATTGCGCAGGGCGCGGTGGTGGTAGGCAATCGTCCCACGGATTCGCCGAGCCTGGCGGACGATCCCGCGGAGTGGAAAAAGGTTGCGGATTCAATGTGGGGCTCCAACAATCCCGCGGAATGGCGGCGCGTTGCGGATTCCGTGCGTGGCACGGCATATCAGACCCATGGCGTGCGCAGAATTGGAAGAGGGCAGCTTTATATCGGCCTTTCAGCCGACGATGCGCTGGCCGCGCTCAACATTCCACGCGACTTTGAATACACCAAGCCCGAACCCGATGCCAGCCTGATGTTCCTGCATCGCAAACTCGCTGACGGCGATCTTTATTTTGTCGATAATCGCAACGACCGTGTAGAAGAGGTGAATGCGATCTTCCGCGTGGACGGGAAATCGCCGGAACTGTGGGACGCGGCGAGCGGCGAGAAGCAGCCGGCCTCGTACTCCATCGCCGATGGACGCACGACTGTGCTGCTGCATCTCGAACCTTATGGAACCACCTTCGTTGTCTTTCGTGAGCCGGCGAAAACAGTTTCGCGCACATTGCCCGAAGAGAAAGAGACAGTTGTTGCGGGAGACGATGATTCGCTCAACAAGGGTTGGACCATCAACTTCGAACCCAACCGCGGCGCTCCGGAGACCGCACAGTTCGACCGGCTCATCCCATGGAGCGAGTCGACGGACCCTGGCGTGAAGTATTTCTCGGGCTCGGCCACGTACACAAAGACCATCATGGTTCCGGCCAGCGCGTTTTCCTCCGCGACGCATCTGTGGCTCGACCTGGGCGACGTGGAGAATATCGCCGAGGTCGCAGTGAACGGCAAGTACCTAGGGATCGTGTGGAAGACGCCATTCCGCCTCGACGTGACCCACGCGCTGGTGCCGGGCAACAATCAAATTGTGGTGCAGGTGACGAACCTGTGGGTGAACCGCCTGATCGGTGACCAGCAGCCGTGGGCGCTGAAGAAGTATGCATTCGCGGATTTCACGCCCTACAAGGCCGAGTCGCCGCTACTGCCATCCGGGCTGATCGGGCCGGTGCGTTTGTTGTCGATTGCGGCGGCGCCGTAACTGCGGATCCGAAAAACCACTTGCATTTTGCAAGGGAAATCGGGAAGAATCGGACTGCGGCATTCCCCAGGTCTCCACCGCCGCGCGATTAAGCAGCAGGAGGTCACCATGAGCAGTGTGCGAGTGCTGGTGGGAACGCACAAGGGTGCGTTCGTTCTCACCTCTGACGGCAAACGGAAAGACTGGAACGTGAGCGGCCCTTTCTTCGCGGGATGGGAGATCTACCACATGAAAGGCTCCGAAGCCGATCCCAATCGCATCTACGCGTCGCAAACCAGCGGGTGGTTCGGCCAGCTCATCCAGCGCTCCGACGACGGCGGCAAATCCTGGCATCAGCCGGGATTGCCGAACGAAGCGATTCCGGCTCCCGGCCCGCCAACAGCGTTGCCTAACCGGTTTGCGTACGACACCGCAGCCAAGCCGCTGACCACGCACCAATGGTACGACGGCACGCAGCATCCATGGGAGTTCAAGCGTGTGTGGCATCTTGAGCCATCGCTCAGCGATCCCGATACGGTGTACGCGGGCGTGGAAGACGCGGCGCTGTTTCGCTCGACAGACGGTGGCGAGAACTGGCAGGAGCTTTCCGCTCTGCGCGGTCACGGCACCGGCCCGAAGTGGTCGCCGGGCGCAGGCGGCATGGGTCTGCACACCATCCTTCTCGACGCCACCAATCCCAAGCGGATGTATATCGCCATCTCGGCTGCGGGTGCCTTCCGCACCGACGACGGCGGCGCGACGTGGAAGCCCATCAACAGGGGGCTGCGCTCGCCGTACATTCCCGATCCCAATGCCGAGATCGGCCACTGCGTGCATCACGTAGCCATGCACCGCGCCAGACCCGACGTGCTCTTCATGCAGAAGCACTGGGACGTGATGCGCAGTGACGACGCAGGCGAAAACTGGCGCGAGGTAAGCGGCAATCTCCCCACCGACTTCGGATTCGCCATCGACGTGCACGCGCATGAGCCGGAGACGCTCTACGTAGTGCCCATCAAAAGCGATTCCGAGCACTTCCCGATCGATGGCAAGCTGCGAGTGTACCGCAGCCGCTCGGGAGGAAATGAATGGGAACCGCTCGCCAAGGGACTGCCCGAGAGGGATTGCTACGTGAACGTGCTGCGCGACGCCATGGCCATCGACACGCTCGATGAGTGCGGAGTCTACTTCGGCACCACCGGCGGGCAAGTGTACGCCTCGGCCGACGCGGGCGACAACTGGACGCCGATTGTGCGCGATCTACCCGCGGTCCTCTCTGTGGAAGTGCAGACGATGAATTGAAACAGGGTACAGGGGTGGGTGATTAGCTCTTGTTTCGAAAATCCGCAACTCAAACGTCCTGTCATCCTGAACGAGTCCGCCGAAGGCGGACGAGTCGAAGGATCTGCGGTTGCCTTTCGGCGAGCTTCGGCCTCGTAACTCAGAGACCAAGGAGCAGGACTCCGAGGAGGGCTCCGCTTGAGTGAAAGTGTAGATGCATCGCAGGTACGCGTGGCTCTGCCGTACCATCTGCGCAATCTGGCGCGTGTCGAAGGTGACGTGCTGCTGGCGGTGACGGCGCCGGTGACGCTGCGCGCGGTGCTCGATGCTCTCGAAGCCCGCTATCCCGTGCTGCGCGGAACGATTCGGGATTATGGCACCGGCCAGCGCCGCGCATTTCTGCGCTTTTTTGTCTGCGCGGAGGACTGGTCGCTCGCGTCGCCCGACGCGGAGCTACCGCAGGACGTTGCAACCGGGAAAGAGCCGCTGCTGATCCTCGGAGCCATTGCCGGAGGGTGAAAAGACAGGGACCAAGGGAACAAGTGAACCAGGGAAGTCTCTTGCTTTGCGCAGCCGTGGCGCGTATGGTGCTTCTTTGCAGGAAATCGAAGCGCCATGTTGCAACTGCGCACAGGAGATCGTCTGTGACCCAATCGTTCGACTATGAATCCATTGCCAAAATGATCGACCACTCGCTGCTGAACCCCACGCTCACCGATCGCGAGCTTGAGGAGGGATGCGAACTGGCGCTGCGCTACAACGTGGCCAGCATCTGCATCGTGCCGTATTACCTTGCGCGCGGCGCACAACTGCTGAAGGGTTCGACGGTGCGCGCCACCAGCACCATCGGCTTTCCGCATGGCGATCACACCACGGCCGTCAAACTGGCTGAAGTTGCGCAGGCTCTCAAAGACGGTGGCGAAGAGCTGGACGCGGTGGTGAACATCAGCAAGGTACGCAGCCGCGACTGGCAGTATGTGACGGACGAACTCAATGCGCTGGCCGATGCTACGCACTCGGGCGGCGCAAAGATTAAGGTGATTTTCGAGAATGCCTATCTCGACGACGCCGCCAAGATTCGCTTGTGCGAGATTTGCGCGGAGGTGGGTGCGGATTGGGTGAAGACCTCGACGGGTTACGCGCCCGGCGGAGCCACGCTTCCCGATCTGGAGCTGATGCGCAGGTACTCGCCGCCGCACGTCCAGGTGAAGGCAGCGGGCGGCGTACACGATCTGGACACGGTACTGGCCATGCGTGCAATCGGCGTGAGCCGCGTCGGCGCGCGCAGCACTGCGGCCATCCTCGAGGAGTGCCGCAAACGGCTGGGGCTGGAGCCTATCGCGCACAGCGCGGCGGCCGCCACGGCGAGCGGATACTAGAAACCTTACCTAAGGCGCAAATGCCTTTTCCAGCGCCGCCTTTGGCTGCGAGCCAAATCGCAGAAGTATGCAAACTACATGAGGAAATGAATGACCTGGATTCCACGTTTTCTTCGCCCGGCTCCGCACATTGCCAGGGTTTCCGACGAGCAGGCAAAGAAAATCTATCCGAAACTGCGTTGGCAGGTTCTTGAGTCCACCTTCATCGGCTACGCCGCGTTTTATCTGGTCCGCAATAACCTGCCCGTGGTTTCGAAGGAGATGGGCCAGGCGCTGGTCTACAGCAAAGACCAGATCGGCGACATGCTGGCCGTGATGGTTGCGGTTTACGGGCTGGGCCGATTCGTGATGGGCTCGCTTTCAGACCGCAGCAACCCGCGCTACTTCATGTCGCTGGGCTTGCTCGCCACGGCCGCATGCAACTTCGCATTCGCCGCCGTGCACAGTTATCCGGCGCACCTGGCGCTATGGGCCATGAATGGCCTGGCGCAAAGCATGGGATGGGCGCCGTGCGGACGCTCGCTCAGCCACTGGTACAGCGTGCGCGAGCGGGGCACGATCTTCGGCGTCTGGAACCTGGCGCAAAACGTGGGCGGCGGCCTGATCGGCGTTATCGCAGCGTATTCGGCCGAGTGGTTCGGTTGGCGCTCGGCGTTTTACGTGCCCGGCATTCTCGCGACAATTTGTGCGATCTATCTCATGGTGCGCTTGCGCGACACGCCGCAATCCGAAGGCCTGCCGCCCATCGAAGAGTATCTGCACGATTATTCCGACGGCAAAAAAAGCGTCGGCGCGCACGAGAAGGAGCTGGGCACGCGCGAGTTGCTGGTCGATTACATCCTCAAGAATCGCTACCTGTGGCTCATTGCCGGCGCCAACTTCTTCGTCTACATCGCGCGCTACGCCATGCTCGACTGGGGACCGACATTTCTGAAAGAAGTGAAGCACGCCAGCCTGGGCGAAGGCGGCATCGGCACGTTTACCCTGGAATTTTCCGCAATGGCAAGCACGGTTCTCGCCGGATGGCTCTCCGATAAAATCGGCGGACGCCGCGGCATGATCTGCTTGCTGTGCATGATTCCCGCATTCCTCGCCTTCGTCGGCATTCTGTACAGTCCTAACAACAAGCTGTGGCTCGATCTTGCGCTCTTCGGCGTGATCGGATTTTTTGTTTATCCGGCGCAGATGCTGCTGGGCATCTGCGCGCTCGATGTCACCTCAAAGAAGGCCATCGGCACGGCCAACGGTTTGCTGTCGATTCTCGGCTCGCTCGGCCGCGTGGCCGAATCGAAGGGCATCGGCGCGCTGGCGCAGCACTACGGCTGGAATGCGGCGCTCTACGGGATTCTGATTGCGGTGCTGGTGGGCATCGTGCTCATGTCGTTCCTATGGAATCTGACGCCGAAGTCGGGTGAGGCGCGGCTGCAGGAGACGACGCGGTGAGGATGAGGGCATGCGCGTGTAATTTGGTTCAAGCCGCCGATTTCTTCAATGCTATTCTGATTCCTCTCCAGGAGGTGCACAATGTCTGAAGCGAACAAGCAATTGGCGCGGCGCTGGTTCGATGAGGTCTGGAATCAGCGCAAGGAATCGGCGATCGACGCCCTACTGACCTCCGATTGCCGGGCTCATGGCCTCGGCGGCGATGCTGTACTGATCGGCCCGGACGGTTTCAAAACCTTTCACCGCAGTTTTTGCGGAGCTTTCCCCGATCTTCGCGTCACTCTCAACGATGTCATCGCAGAGGGCGACAGAGTTGCGATTCGCTGGACGGCCACCATGACGCATTTGGGCGATGGTCTTGGGTTTCCGCCCAGCGGCAAAAAGGTGAGCATGGATGGTTCGACGATCGTCGCCATCAAGGACGGCAAAATCGACGAGGGTTGGAATCATATGGATATCACCGGTCTCTTCACGAAGCTGAAGACGGCATAGATCGAAAGCGAACTTAGTGTTCGTCCTTGCCCGGCCGCATCATCAGGTCGCGAATGGCTTCGCGCGGATCTTTACCTTCGTTCAGGATCAGCTCCATCTGTTCGGTGATGGGCATTTCGACGCCATGCTTGCGGGCGAGGCCGAGCGCGGCGCGCGTGGTTAGCACGCCTTCGGCCACCTTGCCGCCGAGCGACTCCAGAATCTCAGGCAGATTGCGGCCCTGGCCGAGCGCCTGGCCGACGCTGCGGTTGCGGCTCAGGCTGCCGGTGCAGGTGAGCACCAGGTCGCCCACGCCGGAGAGGCCGGCGAGAGTTTCGCGGCGTGCGCCGCAGGCCACGGCCAGGCGCGTGATCTCGGCGATGCCGCGGGTGATGAGCGCGGCCGTGGAGTTATGGCCGAGTCCCACGCCCGCGGAGACGCCGGCGGCGATGGCGATGACATTCTTGAGCGCGCCGCCGAGTTCGACGCCGATCACGTCCGTCGACGTGTAGAGGCGAAGAGTCTCTGAAGAAAACTCCTGCTGGATGAGCGCGGCGATTTGCGGATCGCTGAAGGCGACAGTCACAGCGGTGGGCTGGGCCTGTGCAACTTCGAGCGCGAAGCTGGGCCCGGAGAGCGCGCCGATCGAGAGCAGGAGACCGGCCGGTTCGAGAGTTTCAGAAAGTACCTGCGTCATGCGGCAGAGGGTGCGATCTTCAAGGCCCTTGGTGGCGCTAACGACGAACTGACCGGCGCGCAGATGCGTGCGAATGCGCAGCAGTGTGGAACGAAGAAACTCCGAAGGGATGACGGAGACCAGAATGTCTGCGGTAGTAATGACGGCCGAGTCGCCGGTGACGGTGAGGTCCGCCGGGAGCGGAATCCCGGGAAGGAACTGCTTGTTTTCCCGGGCATCGGCGATTTGCTGGGCGAGCTCGGGGCTGTGCGCCCAGAGCGCGACCTGGTGACCGCCGCGGCGGTGGAGCGAGAGCGCGATGGCGGTTCCCCATGCGCCGGAACCGAGCACGGTAATGCGGCTCATGCGGGCTTCTTCGCTCCAAAGCGGGCTTCCGTGCCGTTGAACAGGCGACGGATGTTCGTGTGGTGCTTGACGACGATGAGCAACGCGATGGCGCACTCGACCGCATAGAAGATGGGCGGGTTCGGCCCAGGCGGGAAAAACCACGCGAAGACCATGAACGACAAGGCCGCGGCGATGGAGCCCACCGAAACGTAGCGGCTGAGAGCGAGGACCAACGCAAAAACGCCGAAAGCGGCCAGCGCGGCCCACGGCGAAGCAGCCAGAAAGACGCCAAAACCCGTGGCCACGCCTTTGCCGCCACGGAAATGCAGCCAGCAAGTGAACATGTGCCCGAGCACCGCAAATAGAGCCGCCAGCGCTTCCGCTTTACGCAACGGAATGGCAGGCATGAGCCACGCGCCGAGCGCCCCGCCCAGCCAGACCGCGGCGCTGCCTTTGAGAACATCGAGAAGAAACGTAGCCGCGCCCAGACCCATGCCGCCCGTGCGCAGCACATTGGTTGCGCCAATGTTGCCGCTGCCTACGGAGCGAATGTCTTGACGGCGGAAGATGCGCACCAGCAGGTATCCCACGGGGATGGACCCGAGAAAATATGCGGCAACCGCGATGGCAATGCAGGCAAGGATCACAACGAAAGTGAGTGTAGCAGGTGAGGGTGGAGTGAAGAAGTGCGAGTGTGAGTGTGAGTGCGAGTGCGAGTGCGAGTGCGAGTGTGGGGTGTGAAGCGCGGCCTTTGATGTTATACGTTGCGCTTTAATAGAGCGCGTTGCGCGCGGAGCGGACTTCAGCGGCAAGAACCTGCAGAATCTTGAACGCCAGCGGCGGATTCGCCTCCATCAACGCGGTGAATTCCGAGTGGGGGAGAAAGCTCACCCGCGCTCCGGCGTGCACCACCGCTGTGAGCGAGTAAGGCTGGTTGCTGATGAGCCCGGGGAGTCCGAGCAGGGAACCAGTTCTGGCCGTGGCCGATAGGATGACCTCTCCTTGATTCGAAGTCATGCTGATCGTTGCTTCGCCCTCGTGAAGGATGTAGAGACCCGCGGGGGGATCGTCCTGCTGAAAGAGGACGCGGTCCGTGTTGCAGACGATGGGCGTCGCGTGCTCACTGAGCGCGCGAATCAGCTCCGGGTTGGCGAGAAACGCAGTGGGGTCAAGCTGCACAATGGACCTTTCCTGGGAGAGCGAGGGTTTCATAGACGAGCCCCTCTGCGGGAGCGTTCGCTGTATCATTTCATCGGCCTGGAGACGTTTTCTGTGACGCATATCACCTTTTCGCGTGATCGAGCGCAATCTGTCCGAATAGTGAGTGATTTATCTCACTTTGAATGGCTTTTGGCGATCGGGAGACTGCTGTTGAAGGCAGTTATTTGTTCCGGCCCCTAGAAGAGGGTCAACATTCCCACCGCTTCTCGCACGAGACGCGGAAAAGGATGGCGCACGTTGTGCGGCGTCGGCCTTCGCCGGCTCGATTAGAGTAGAGAATGTCGCCCATGGCCGCCATCCTCACCAAGATTCGCACCACGCTCGAAATGATCAAGTGGGAACACTCGATCTTTGCACTGCCCTTTGCGTTGACAGCGATGCTGCTGGCCGCGGGCGGGCTGCCCGGCTGGCGCACGGTGGCGTGGATCGTGGTCGCCATGGTGGCGGCGCGGTCGGCGGCCATGGCCTTTAATCGCTGGGCCGACGCGGACCTGGACGCCGCCAATCCCCGCACCAGCAATCGAGCCATTCCGGCAGGGCTGCTCACGCGAAAGTTTGTGCTGGGCTTTATCTTCGCAGCGGTGCTGGTATTTTTGCTGGCCGCGGCCCAGCTGAACCGGCTCACGCTGGAGCTTGCGCCCCTGGCGCTGCTGGTTCTGCTGGGCTACAGCTATCTCAAGCGTTTCACGCGGTGGTCGCACCTGGGACTGGGTCTGGCGCTGGGCCTGGCGCCCGCGGCGGCGTGGATTGCCGTGCGCGGCAGCCTCGACCCGCGCATTCTGGTGCTCACCGCCGCCGTCACGCTTTGGGCCGGCGGCTTCGACGTGCTCTACGCCTGCCAGGACTACGAACACGACCGTGCCGCAGGGCTGCACAGCCTGCCGCAGGCGCTCGGGATTGCCACTGCGTTTCGCGTCGCACGCGCCATGCATCTGGCCATGCTGGGGGTGCTCGCGTGGTTTGCCTGGCTCTTCCATTTCGGACTTGCGGGCTGGCTTGGCATCGCCGCCGTGGCTCTGCTGCTGGCCTATGAACACGCCATCGTTTCGCCCCGCGACCTGCGCCGATTGAATGCCGCATTCTTCACCATGAACGGCGTCATCGCGATGGTGTTCCTTGCGTTTGTGTCTGCGGATATTTGGCTCCGCCATGGAGAGCAGTTCACACGCTGATCACGGGCACGGGGCTATCGCGCACTATGGCGTAGGTCAGGTCGCGCAGGCGCCCCTGGAAGCCCGGCCGCGGACTTCTGCCGATGATCATCGCATCTGCATCGTAGTGCTTGATGGCGGCCAGGAGCGCCTCCTTCACCGGCCCGACGGTGATGCGTACCCGCGCTCGGGAGCCGACTTCTCTCTGCAAAGCATCGATGCGTTCGCGTGCCTGCCGCCGCTCCGCGGATTGAAGCTGCTCTTCGAGATCCAGTTGCACAGGAAGTCCGCGATCGGTGCTTTCAATCGCGTGAAGGATGGACAGGTGCGCGCTTGCCTCTGCCGAGGCCTCGTGCGCATAGTTCAGAACTCGCGGCGAGTCGTCGCTGAGACCGATGGCGCACAGCCATTCGCGATGCTCCATGGGGCGCGGAGCGACGGTCTCGGCATGCAGGCTGGTGGCCACCGGACAATCCGCTGAGTCGAGCACTTTGGCTGTGGTCGAGCCCAGCAGCATGCGCCGGAAAGCCCCGGCGTGAGTGGGCATCATGATGAGATCGAAGCCGTGACGCGCGACCCTGGCGATCTGTTGCGCGGGATCGCCCGCGGCCAGGATTCTGGGAAACTGAGCCACGGGGAATTCGTTGGCGAGAAAGGCATCGAGCCGTTTGCGCGCGATCTCCCTGTGCTCCTCGGCGATCTCCACAGGCCCCCGCAGGTACTCCTCCGTGCCACTGTAGCTGGCCGGGTTGAAGACGTGCATCAGCGACACGCGGGCGCTCATTAAAGCCGCGGCGCGCTTGACGTATGGGCCCATGGCAATGCAGGACGGAGAAAAATCAACGGGAAAAAGGATGTGCGTAATGACAGCCATACGGTCCTCCCTGGAAAATTCGGGATCCCTTTTTGAGATGAAAGAAGTGGGTGGAAGGACTCTGAAACCACGGAAAGGTGATGGTGGAATTCCGGCGCCACGGTCTGCACGCCCGAGCTTCGGCGAACTACACGGCCTGAATAAAAAGCAAGGCACGGGCGGAGCGAGGTTGGTATGATTCAGCGCATGGAGAAGCATCCTCTCTTGCTTGCGAGTCTTGCAGTCTGGATCGGATTCTGTGGTGCGCTGCGGATTTTTTCGCAGTCGCAACCAGCGACTTCAACCGCGATGAGCCAAGTTCCGTTCGTGGGCTGCGCTTCGGACGGGCAGGCGGGACCGCAAGCGGCACCAGCCGGACCGAGCAAAGTGGTGGCGTATTCCGCTGTCGCGAATCGGCTCGCCTGGTACAAGGCGCAGTACGGGCCCGGCGTTTTTGCGCCGCGGGGCTGGCACTGCTTTTCAACGTATGGCTCCGACGGAAGCAATTTGTTCGTGAGCCCCGATGCAATCGACGCGAATACTCTGCTCTCGGTCAACTGGAGAGGATTCACGGGTCGGGCCATTCAGATTTCCGTCTCCTCCGGCGGCACGTCGGGAAGGTTCGCAGTTGCCAAGGTGATTGCGCGCGTCTTCCCGGCGTACATGCAGTTCGCACAGAACGTGATTGCCGAAGGGATCGAGCCAGCGAGCGATTTCCCGTCTGGTCCATATGCAACCGACAAACTAACTTATCGCGCTAAGAATATCGTCGAGTTTGAAACTCCCGCGAACACGAATGGACTGGGAACGAATTCGCGGCTCCTGCCAAATGCCAGGCCGATCGACGGCGTTGCCATCATCGCCGGCACGGATACGGACCTTATTCAGCTCTCCGCTCGGGTCTCAGCAAATGACTGCATACTGATTCCGCTCATCGTGCAGTTGGTTGAGAGCGATACCGCGGCCAGCATGCAGTAGCGGCCGCGCCTGCTCGCCTGATATGGTGCGAAAGGGAAGCGCGTGTGCGGGCTGACACTCGCCGTGTGACCCGGAGCGGAAACCACCCCATGAAGATCGCCATTCAAGGAGAGCCGGGCGCGTTCAGCCACGAGGCGGCGTTGAAGCTCGTTCCCGGCGCGGAGATTGTTCCTTGCGCGCTCTCGGCCGAGGTGTTTGCGGTCCTCGATGCGGGCGCAGCCGATGCCGCCGCAATCCCCATTGAAAACTCGCTCGCCGGATCGGTTCTCGAACATTTTGACCTGCTGCTGAAACACGATGTCAAGGTGGTCGAGGAGACGCTCCTACGCATCCGCCACAACCTCATCGCCATGCCCGGCGCCTCCATCGGCGAAATCGCGCGCGTTTTTTCCCATCCCGTGGCGCTGGCGCAATGCCGGCGCTTTCTCGCGGCGCATCCCGCAATGAAGGCCATCGCTTTTTACGACACCGCGGGCAGCGTCAAGCAACTGATGGAGCTCCGCGACCGCAATGCTGCGGCCATCGCCAGCGAGGCGGCGGCTGCGACCTACGGCGCGGCGATTCTGGCGCGCGACATTGAAGACAACCCGGAAAACTACACGCGATTCTTCCTGGTGCGTAGGGCCGGCGAGGCCGAAACCGATCCGCAGTCGAACAAGATGAGCATCGCCTTCACTCTGGAGCACCGGCCCGGGTCGCTGGTTGCCGCGCTCGGCGCGTTGAGCGCCGTCGGTACCAACCTGACCAAAATCGAGTCGCGGCCAGTGCATGGCAAGCCTTGGGAGTACATCTTCTACGTCGATTGCCAGATTGGTTCGAGCGCCGAAGGCGCGCGCGCCCTCGAGGCACTCGACGCGCACTGCGGCATGGTGAAGGAACTCGGCCGCTACCGCGAAGCGCGCAGCGCTTGATTCAAAACGCGCTCATTCTACTGAATTGTGCAGGCTATCGAGCATAGAAAAGGGGATCGGCTTCAGCCGATCCCCTTTTATTCTATCCCTACTCCCTGAATCCCCGTTCCCTGTCTTTAGAAGTGGTAGGCCACGCCGAGAGTCGGAACTGAAATCTCATACCACCGGTTGGTAGTGAACTGGGAATCGCCAAAGGTAGGCACCTTGGTCACATATCCGCGATATTCACCCCGGATATCGAAGCTCGGGCTGATTTCATAGGCGAAACCGGCGCCGAAGAGGCCACCCACTTCGGTCTGCTGTTTGGCGTCAAGGGTTGTGGTGCCCGCATTGACGATAGGCAGGAAGATCAGGCCGGCCGGCCCAGCTTCCACGAATGGGTTCCAATTCTTGAATACAAAAGACTTCACAAACGCGCCCGACATTTCCTGGGTGCGGGTCAAGATCTTGTAGTGGTTGGGGTTCACGTAGTACCCGATGCTGTTCTGGTAGGTGACACCGTAGTTGGCTTCAAGCGCGCTCGACGGGGTGAGCATAAAACGGTAGCTGACCAACGCGCCGTACGCCGTGGTGGAGTTCACCTCCACTGTGGTGGAAGAAGCCATAAATGGCTCAATCAGGGCAATTCCACTCAAGCTAATGTCCTGGCGGCTTTCCTGGGCGCGGCCCATGGCTACACTTGCGGCCAGCAAAGCGACTAAAAAGGCGGTCTTCTTCATTCGATCCTGATCCTCACGACTTCAAAACGTATTGTCCCGTGCGGGCAGCAGCTAAGAGCCCCAAGATTTCCACGCACTGGTCCGGTGCCCCGAATGCGTCAGGGTCCCGCTCCCAGAATTGTAAATGGCCGGGGCGGGTTGGGGGCCCGTCCCATGATTTCCATAGAGTAACGGCGACTTCTGGTTCTTAGACGGAGGCCGCAGGCAGTAGGGAGCAAGGGAGCAAGAGACCAACGGACCAAGGGAACAAAGGACCGAGGAACCGCAACCGGGACCAAAACGATAAGGCTGAGGATGGTTCTCGGCCTCTCTCCGTCCCGACGATTATGGATGCTCGATGCCTCCCGTCTGGTCACCTCTCCCTGGTCACTCGTTTTCTTGTGCCCTTGTTCCCTGCCAGGGCCCCCGGCGGGCGACCGTTGCCCGCTGGGGTGGCTTGGTCCCTGCCGGGGTCCCCGAGGGGCGACCGTTGCCCACTGGGGTGGCTTGGTCCCTGCTTCTCCACATGGTAGAAAAACGGCGGTCCCTGTTTCTCGGCCATATCCTTCAGCGTCCCCAGGAAGGCCTTTGCAGCGTAAGAGAGCGTGGCCTGCCGCCGGATGGCCAGGCGCAGCACGCGGCGCACCTCCAGCTCATCGACAGGGATGCGAACCAGTTCGCCCATTTCGAGTTCGCGCGCCACCGTGAGATGAGGCACCAGCGCCACCCCGTTGCCCATAGCCACAAAGCGTTTGATCGCCTCAATCGTCGGCAACTCGATGCCCATGTTGAGCGGCGTGCGATGGCGCTGGAAAGCCTCAATCACCTTGCGGCGAAGCGGCGATGCCACGTTGTGGGCGATAAAGTTCTCCTGGCCCAAATCCCGGATAGACACGCGCTCGGCCTGCGCCAGCGGATGCGTGGGGCTGACGATGAAATCCAGGCTGTCGTTGTAGACGGCAATCGTCCGGATCTGCGCGGGATCGGGCCTGAAGGAGATGACGCCCAACTCGAAGCTGCGCAGGCTGAGCTCCTCAGGAATGCGCGAGGCCAGCATGCGCTGCACCGTCACGTCGATGTGCGGATACTCGCGGCGAAAAGCGTCGATCGCCGGCAGCAGGTACATGCACGTGTACTCGTTGGCCGCCAGTTGCAGGTGGCCGCGCTCCAGGCTCTTCAATTCGTCGAGAGCGCTCGAAGCCTCGCGGCGCAGAGCCAGCAGGCGCAAAGCGTAGTCGCGCAACAGCGCTCCTGCTGCCGTCAAAGAGCCGTCGCGCGCGGCGCGGTCGAAGAGAGTCTCGCCCACCACCGCCTCCAGCTTCCGGATCACCTGGCTGACTGCGGGCTGGGTACGGTGCAGGCGCACGGCCGCGCGGGAAAAACTGCGCTCTTCGGCAACAGCCAGAAAGGTTTCGAGTTGGCTGAGTTCCATGAGCGCTCCTTCGGAACGTAGCTTCTAGCTTCTAGCTCCTAGCCTCTAGCTTTTCCGCACTCGCGGCGCGGCCTGCGAATGGGACCGTCGGGCGCGTCTCCGCATCGTCTGCCAGGCATCGATGCGGTTTCGGTCACACGGATCAAGCTAGGGGCTAGTAGCTAGAAGCTGGTAGCTGCCCTATAAGCAATTCTAATCCAATCCAAAACATTTATAACTTTGCCTTATATAGCCTCGATCGGCGACAATAGAGAAGTTGGACGGGGCCGGTTTCCCGCCGAGACAAACCCATGACTTCCAATCGCCTGGTTTTTTTCGACACCACTCTGCGCGACGGCGAGCAGTCGCCGGGTTGCTCGATGACCACGCAGGAAAAGCTGACCATGGCGCACGCGCTCGAAGATCTGGGCGTGGACATCATCGAGGCCGGATTTGCCATGGCCTCGGAGGGTGATTTTGCGGCCATTGCCACCATTACCCAGGCCATCCGGAAGCCGCGCATCGCGTCCCTGGCGCGCGCCAAGAGCGAAGACATTGAAATGGCCGCCCGCGCGCTGCAGTTTGCCGATCGCGCGCGCATACACGTCTTTCTGGCGTCGAGCGACCTGCACCTCGAGTACAAATTGAAAATCAGCCGCGCCGAGGCGCTGGACCTCTGCGGCGAGTCGGTGCGCCTGGCGCGCTCGCTGGCCGACGACGTCGAGTTTTCGCCTGAAGATGCGACCCGCTCGGACCGCAATTTCCTGGTGGAGATGGTCGGCATCGCCGTCGACGCCGGAGCCACCACCATCAATATGCCCGACACCGTGGGCTACACCACGCCGGAAGAGTACGGGCAGATGTTCCGCGAGGTGCGCGAACGCATTCCTGCCATCGACGAAAAAGGTGTAATTCTTTCCGCGCACTGCCACGACGATCTGGGTCTGGCCGTAGCTAACTCGCTCGCGGCCGTCCAGGCCGGCGCACGCCAGGTGGAGTGCACCATCAACGGCATCGGCGAACGGGCAGGCAACGCCGCGCTCGAAGAAATTGCCGCGGCGCTCTACGTGCGCGGCGAGCGCTTCGGCGTGTCGACCGGAATAAAACTCGATCAGCTGTATTCCACCAGCGAGGTGCTGGGCCAGCTCATTACGTTCAAGCCTTCCCCAAACAAGGCTGTGGTGGGCGCCAACGCATTTGCCCACGAGTCGGGCATTCACCAGCACGGCATGTTGGCTAACCCGCTTTGCTACGAAATCATGACCCCGCAATTGGTGGGTGTGTCGAAGACGCATCTGGTGCTCGGCAAGCACTCCGGCCGCGCGGCCCTGCGGCATCGGTTGGAACAGCTCGGATTCACGGTGAGCCGCGACGAACTGCAGCATGTGTATTACCGATTTGTGGCGCTGGCCGACCGCAAGAAAAACATCTACGACCAGGACCTGATCGGCCTCCTGCCCGACAACATTCGCGAGCGGCGCAACGAACCGGTCTCGGAATTGGATTGAAATCTGGCCTCACTGTGCGCCTGGATTCGCGCAGCGAAGGTCGCAAGAGTTTTGTATCAGGGCACGACTTTAATCGCGCCGAAAGAGACCACAAAAACACGGGGGCTTTAGCCTCTGAACACAGATAGCTCGGGAGGAGAGTTCCCCGATGACCGTTCAAAAGAAGCACGACATCCGAGATCTGGCATTGACTGGACTTGCTTCACCGCTTGTGCTGTTGCTGTTGTTTTTCTTGCGCGCGGGCAGATTCTTAATGTGGATCGTGCTGCCGATTCTGTATGTGGGGCAGGCGATTACTGGCCTGATTTGGAAAATGTTTCCGCCCCAGGGCGGAGGGATGTTCGCGGGCTTTGGCACCGCCCTGATTGTTGATTTTGTTCTAGCGTGGATTGTGGTTTGGATCGTTCTGTTCGCAATTGTGAAACTGATGCAAATATTGCTGCACCGGAAAAAGAGAGAAGCATGAAGCTGAAGATTTTAGTTGTGGCCGGCGACGGCATCGGCCCTGAAGTGACCAACGAAGCAGTCGCTGTGTTGAAGGAAACCGCGGCGCTGGGCGGCCACGACTTTACGTTTATGGAAAAGCGCATCGGCGGCGTCGCCATTGTCGCGGACGGAACGCCGCTGCCCCAGGACACGCTCGACGCGGCGCTTGCGTCGGATGCGGTCCTGCTTGGCGCGGTAGGCGGCAACGAGTTCAACTCGCTTACGCCCGACAAGCGGCCTGAAGCAGGCTTGCTCGCCATTCGCGCGGCGCTGGGCGGATTCGCCAATCTGCGCCCCGCATTCGCCTTCAAGGAGCTTGCGGTCAACAGCCCGCTGCGACCGGAAATTATCGAAGGCGCCGACATTCTCTTCGTGCGCGAGTTGCTCGGCGGCCTCTACTTCGGCCAGCCTCGCGAATGGAACAAATCCAAAGGCGAAGCTTGGAACACCATGCGGTACACGCGCAGCGAAGTGGCCCGCGTAGCGCGCATCGCTTTCGAACTGGCCGCCAAGCGCCGCAAGAAATTGACCAGCGTCGACAAGGCCAACGTGCTCGAAGTTTCGCAACTCTGGCGCGCCACGGTGAACGAAGTTGCGGCGGAGTTTCCCGACGTGACACTGGAGCACCAGTATGTGGACGCGATGGCGATGCACCTCATGAACCGTCCCCGCGACTTCGACGTCGTGCTGACGGAAAATCTCTTCGGCGACATTCTCAGCGACGAGTCGGCGGTCATCACCGGTTCGCTCGGCATGTTGCCTTCGGCGACCATCGGCGGCAAGGTGAATCTTTACGAACCGGTCCACGGCTCCGCGCCCGACATCGCAGGCAAGGGACTGGCTAATCCGCTGGGCGCGATCCTGACAGCGGCGTTGATCCTGCGCCACTCGGGCGGACTCGAAGCTGAGGCCGCGGCCATTGAATCGTCGGTGCGTAAGGTGCTGGAGCAGGGCTTCCGCACCCCCGATCTCGCGCGCGGCAACACCCAAGGCGTCACCGTGCTCTCAACAAAGGAAATGGGCGCAAAGGTTAGAGAGACGGTGAAAGAGCAGTTATCAGCGGTCAGTTCGTAGCTTTTTGGCTGATCGTCAGGAGCAGTAATCATGGATCTTGGCTCTTAGCTGATCGTCAAAAACGGAGATCGTAGATCTCGGCTCTTTGCTCATCGTCAAAAAGGAGCTATGGGATCGTAGCATTGATTCAGGACTGTACGAGAACTGTCCTGCCGAGCGCGCCGGAGGCGCAGAGTTTGTTAGCCCCGCGCTTCAGCGTGGGGAGGGAGAAGGATTCAACTCTTACGGAACGGAGTCCCGTAGGGACGGTGGAACTTTCAAGCGAGTCAAGAAACTTCCCACCGGCAAGACAAAGCTAGAGGCTAGTAGCTAGAAGCTAGGAGCTGCATTTATGAGTACACCCAAAACATTATTCGAGAAAGTTTGGGAACAGCATGTGGTGGTCGAGCCCGAGGACGAGCCCACGGTGCTCTACATCGACCTGCAACTCGTCCACGAGGTCACATCTCCGCAGGCATTCGAAGGGCTGCGGCTGGCCGGGCGCAAGGTGCGCCGTCCCGATCGCACTATCGCGACCGTCGACCACAACGTGCCCACCACGAAAGAGGGCCGGCTGAACATCGTCGATCAGATTTCGGCCAAGCAAATTGCCACGCTGCGCAAGAATTGCGCCGATTTCGGCGTCGAGCTTTACGACGTGAACTCGCGCGATCAGGGCATTGTGCACGTGATCGGCCCGGAACTGGGGCTCACCAAGCCGGGTATGACGATTGTCTGCGGCGACTCGCACACTTCGACGCACGGCGCGTTTGGCGCGTTGGCGTTCGGCATCGGCACCAGCGAAGTGGAGCACGTGCTGGCCACGCAGACGCTGCCGCAGTCGAAGCCCAAAACCTTCCGCATCGCGGTCGAGGGCAAGCTGCCGCTCGGCGTCACGGCCAAGGACATCATTCTCGCCATCATCGGCAAAATCGGCACCGACGGCGCGACAGGTTGCGTGATTGAGTATGCAGGCTCGGCCATTCGATCTTTGTCGATGGAAGGCCGCATGACGATTTGCAATATGAGCATCGAGGCGGGCGCGCGCGCGGGCATGATCGCGCCGGATGAGACGACGTTTGCGTACCTGCAGGGCCGCAAATTTGCCCCAAAGGGAGAAGCGTGGGAACGTGCCGTAGCGGAGTGGAGCAAGCTACCCTCTGATCCCGGCGCTAAGTTCGATCGCGAGCTCGTCATCGACGCAGCCACGCTTGCGCCCTACGTAAGCTGGGGCACGAGCCCCGGCATGGTGGCGCCGGTTACAGAAGCCGTACCCGATCCGGCCGCAGCCGAGACGGAAATCGAACGCAAGGGCTTCGAGCGCGCGCTCGAATACATGAACCTGAAGGCCGGAACCCCGCTTGAAGAAGTCGCCATCGACCGCGTCTTCATCGGCTCCTGCACCAACGGCCGCATCGAGGATCTGCGCGCGGCGGCGAAGATTGCCGCGGGACGCAAGGTGTCAAGCCACGTGAACGCGATGGTCGTACCGGGCTCTCAAGCGGTCAAGTCCCAAGCCGAAAAGGAAGGCCTCGATCGTATCTTTATCGAGGCGGGCTTCGAATGGCGCGAGCCGGGCTGCTCCATGTGCCTGGGCATGAACCCCGACATTCTTTCGCCGGGTGAGCGTTGCGCTTCGACCAGCAACCGCAACTTCGAGGGCCGGCAGGGGCGCGGCGGACGCACGCACCTGGTTTCGCCGGAGATGGCCGCGGCGGCCGCAATCGCCGGGCATTTCGTTGATATTCGCACGTGGCCCATTCTTGAGTCCGCTCGCGAGGAGGTAACTGCTTAATGGAACCGTTCAAGACTTTGACATCGCTGGCCATGCCGCTCGATCGCGCCAACGTGGATACCGACCAGATCATTCCCAAGCAGTTCTTGAAGCGCATCGAGCGCACCGGTTACGGCGATTTTCTGTTTTTCGATTGGCGGCAGACGCCCGATGGAACACCTGTCGCGGATTTCGTTCTCAACAGTCCGCGCTACAAGGGTGCGCAGATTCTCGTTGCCGGAAAAAACTTCGGCTGCGGATCGAGTCGCGAACACGCCGCGTGGGCGCTGAGCGATTACGGCTTCCGCGTGGTAATTGCGCCGACATTCGCCGACATCTTTTTCTCGAATGCGGGCAAGAACGGTATTGTTCTGGTTCGCCTCTCCGATTCCGAGGTGAATACACTGCTCCAAAACTCCGAAAAGATTCCAAACTATCAGTTGACTGTATCGCTTGAAGCGCAGACGGTCACGGACGGTCGCGGATTCAGCGCGAAGTTCGAGATCGATCCCTTCAGAAAGTTTTGCTTGATTGAAGGGCTCGACGATATCGGGCTGACGTTGCGTCACGCGGCGGAGTTGGACAAGTTTGAAACCAGGCACGACCATGCCGAATGGCTCAAAGCAAAAATCGGCGAGGCCGCCTGATCGCCATGAATCGTTTGGAAGAGTTGCGGAAGAGTTTTGGCCCGGGTTTCATCACGACCTTGTTTGTGGGCGAGTCGGCGCCGCATAGCGGCAGGTTTTTCTACAGCGGCGACAGCAGCCTGTTTCACGCAATGAAGCGGGCGTTTGGAAACAGAGAAACATTTCTTGAGGATTTCAAAAGGAAGGGTTTCTACCTTGACGACCTGGTGCTCACGCCCATCAATAAATTGGAGAGGCGTGAACGTTCCAGGCGACGCGAAAAAGCTATTCCGGAGTTGGCAAAACGATTGGTTGAGTACAAACCGAAAGCTGTGGTAGTGGTCATGCGAGCCATCCTGCCCATGGTTGAGCAGGCCATGCGTATGGCCGGCATTTCGTACCAACCTTTTTGTGTACCGCACCCTGCTTTTGGAAATTGGACTCGCTTTAACGACGCGATGACAGGGATCATCGACGACCTGCCGATTGCAGAAGGCAGCAAATAAAAGGACTGATTACGTGACCATCGAGGGCAAGCGACAAAGCATTCCGTTGACTGAAGGGCCGAGCCGCGCGGCAGCGCGCTCGTATCTGCGCGGATCGGGATTCAAGAAGGAAGACCTGCACAAACCGATCATCGGCGTAGCCAATACTTGGACGGAGATCGGCACCTGCAACGTTCACCTGCGCGGAATCGCGGAGGCGCTCAAGCAGGGAATTCGCGAGGCGGGCGGCACGCCGATGGAGTTCAACACCGTCACCATCTCCGACGGCATCACCATGGGCACGCAAGGCATGAAGGCGTCGCTGGTCTCGCGTGAAGTGATCGCCGACTCCATCGAGCTCGTGGCCCGCGGCAATCTTTTCGACGGCCTCGTCGGCATCGGCGGCTGCGACAAAAACATGCCGGGCATCATTATGGCGCTCTGCCGGCTCGATATTCCGGGCATGATGCTGTACGGCGGATCAATCGCGCCAGGCAAGCTGAACGGACCCAATGGCGAAAAAATCGACATCACGATTCAGAATGTCTTCGAGGGCATCGGCTCCTATGCCGCGGGACGCATCGATGAAGCGGGACTGGAGGCGCTCGAAGCCAATGCCTGTCCCGGCGCGGGCGCATGCGGCGGCCAGTTCACCGCCAACACCATGGCCATGAGCGGGGAGATTCTGGGCATCTCGCCCATCGAGCTCTCCGGCGTTCCCGCCACTTCTCCAGAAAAACTCGAAGCCACGCGCAAAGCCGGCCACATCCTGATGGACGCCGTTCGCGCCAATCGCAGGCCCTCCCAAATCATCACCCGCAAAGCTCTTGAGAATACCATCGCCAGCGTGGCCGCCAGCGGCGGCTCGACGAACGCTGTATTGCACCTGCTCGCCATCGCGAAGGAGATGGGCATTGCACTGAACATCGACGATTTCGATGCGATCTCCGAACGCACGCCGTACATTTGCTCACTCACGCCCGCAGGCAAGTACGTGGCCTCGGACTACCAGGCGGCGGGCGGCTCGCGGTTGCTCGCGAAGCGCATGATCGACGCGGGATTTGCCGACGGATCGGCGCTCACTATCGGCGGCAAAACGCTGGCCGAAGAGGCTGCGTCCGCGAAGGAGACGCCAGGCCAGGACGTGATCCATACTTTTGAAAAACCCATCAAGCCCAACGGCGGATTGGTGATTCTCAAGGGCAATCTCGCGCCCGAAGGTTGCGTGATGAAGATTGCCGCAGCGGGCAAGTACGAGCATCGCGGGCCCGCGCGCGTGTTTGACTGTGAGGAAGATTGCTTCAAAGTTGTGCAGGAGGGCGGCATCAAGCCCGGCGACGTGGTGGTGATTCGCTACGAAGGCCCGAAGGGCGGCCCGGGCATGCGCGAGATGCTGCAGGTGACGGCGGCCATCAGCTCCAATGCCGAACTGAGCGCGCACGTCGCACTGCTCACTGACGGCCGTTTCAGCGGCGCGACCCGCGGATTCACCGCAGGTCACGTGGCGCCGGAAGCGTTTGTGGGCGGACCGATTGCCGCTGTGCGCGAGGGCGACATCATTTCCTTCGACATTCCCAAACGCACGCTCAACGTGGAAATTAGCGACGAGGAAATGGCGACGCGGCTCAAGGACTTCAAGCCTCCCGCGCTGCGCTGGCCCAAGGGCGTCTTCCGCAAATATGTGGACCGAGTGACGTCGGCGTCAGTCGGAGCAACGACGTAAAGGCAGCTACTAGCTTCTAGCCGCTAGCTTGGACCTGCAACTCGGATTTGGCGCTGTATTTTTTTACAGATTGCGAAAACGGCGCAGAAAAAATGAACGAGGCTCGGAACAGCAAGCACGAGCTAGAAGCTAGGAGCTAGGAGCTACGAGCTAGAGGCTAGCAGCTCTGAAGGAGTTGTTTATGGCGAACAAGGAAAACGCGAAGACGAAAGAGCACGCATCGAATGGGGACGCGGCAGCGACGGCCGCGCCTACGGCAGACTCGCACGCTCACCTCACCACTCCCACGCGGCTGACGGGCTCCGAAATTTTGTGGGCTACGCTGGTCGGCGAGGGCGTTACGGACGTCTTCGGTTATCCGGGCGGCGCCATTCTGCCCGCCTACGATGCGTTGCGCAAGTTTCCCATCCGCCACGTGCTGGTGCGTCACGAACAGGGCGCTGCACACATGGCCGACGGCTACGCGCGCGCCTCGGGCGATGTGGGCGTGGCCATTGCCACCAGTGGTCCCGGCGCCACCAATCTCGTCACCGGCATCGCCACCGCCATGCTCGACTCCATTCCCATCGTGTGCATCACCGGCAACGTGTCGAGCAAGGTGCTGGGCACAGACGCATTTCAGGAAGTCGACATTACCGGCATCACGCTGCCGGTGACCAAACACAATTTTCTTGTGAACAAGGCCGAAGACCTGGCGCGCGTGTTGCGCGAAGCATTTCAGATTGCGCGTTCAGGCCGTCCCGGGCCGGTGCTGGTCGATATTACAAAAGATGCGCAGCAGGCCTCGGCCATCTTCGACTTCGAAGCGGCCAAGCCGCGCCCCTACCGCCCGCATCCCATGCTGCGCGTGGAGGAATCGGGCCTGGCGCAGGCTGCCGAATTGATTCGCCATGCCAAGCGGCCCGTAATTCTGGCCGGGCACGGCGTCATGGAATCC
This sequence comes from uncultured Acidobacteriota bacterium, assembly GCA_963830785.1. GTDB lineage: Bacteria > Acidobacteriota > Terriglobia > Terriglobales > Acidobacteriaceae > Telmatobacter. The sequence continues at coordinate 72,145 of CAWHNV010000077.1, read as the reverse complement.
GGCGCCATGGAGCAAATTCGCACGCTGGCCGAGCGCGCCCAGATTCCAGTAGGCCTCACGCTTCTCGGCATCGGCGGATTTCCGGCGACGCATCCGCTGTGCCTGGGCATGATGGGAATGCACGGCGAGGCGTGGGTGAATGACGCCATTCAGGAAGCCGATCTGCTCATCGCCTGTGGCATGCGCTTTGACGATCGCGTGACGGGCACTCTCGCAACCTACGCCACCAAGGCCAAGAAGATTCACATCGAGGTCGACCCGGCGGAGATCAACAAAAATGTAAAAGTAGATGTCGCGCTGGTGGGCGATTTGCGCGAAGTGCTGGAACAGTTGCTGCCACGTATTGCAGGCCGCGACGGCGCGGCGTGGCTCAAGACTATCGAGGCCAGCAAGGGCGCAGTTTCGGTCCACGACATCAAGAACCTTCCTGATTCCGGGCACCTGTATGCAGCGCACGTGATGCACGATCTGTGGCGCCTGACCGGCGGCGACGCAATTGTTGTGACCGATGTGGGCCAGCACCAGATGTGGGAGGCGCAGTATTTCCACCACGACCTGCCGCGCACGCTCATCACCTCGGGCGGGCTCGGCACCATGGGCTACGCGCTGCCCGCGGCCATCGGAGCCAAGTTTGCTTGCCCCGAAAAGGAAGTGTGGGTCGTGGCCGGCGACGGCGGTTTCCAGATGACTGCTGCGGAGCTGGCCACCATCGTGCAGGAAAAAATCAAGATCAACATCGCCATCATTAACAATGGCTACCTGGGCATGGTGCGGCAGTGGCAGGAATTTTTCTACGAGCGCAACTACGAAGCCACGCCGCTGGTGAGTCCCGACTTTGTGAAATTGGCCGACGCCCACGGCATTCCCGGACGCGCTGTGCGCACGCGCCCCGAAGTGGAAGCCGCGGTCGAGGAAGCGCGCGCCAATCCGGGCGCGTTCTTGCTCAACTTCATGGTGGAAAAGGAAGACTCGGTGTATCCCATGATTCCCGCGGGCAGCGCATTGCACGAGATGATTCGCCGTCCCGGCCGCGATCCGCTGGAAGAGGCGGCGGACGACAAGTGAGAGACAGCTTTCAGTTATCAGCTTTTAGCTCTTAGCTGATTTCATGCTGCTGCGGTCGTTCCTGATCGGTCGAATGGTTTGGTGAGGATGCTGGAGAAGAGTTGAATCGGCGTCACCACCGAGAACAAGCTGATAGCTGAAAGCTAAAAGCTGGGAGCTGCTTTTTATGCTGCATACTTTTGTTGCTTATGTCGAAGATTTACCCGGCGTGCTGACGCGCGTTGCGTCGCTGTTCCGGCGCTTGAACATCAACATCAACTCACTCACCGTGGGTCGCAGCGAGCGCGTCGGGACTCTCGCGGTTGACGCTGGTCTGCGAGGCATCGGCCGAAGCCGGACACCGCATCCGCGCCAGTTTGTTTAAACTCGAAAATGTTGTCGACGTGGACGACATCGCCAAGGCGCCCTCGGTCACGCGCGAACTGGCGCTCATCAAAGTCGCCGCCAACCCGCAGAATCGCGCGCAAATCTTCGACCTGGTCGAAGTCTTCCGCGCCCGCATCGTCGATCTCACCTCGGAATCCCTGATGATCGAGATGACCGGCGTGGAAAGCAAGATCGAAGGCCTGATCGAAGTGCTGCGCGAAGACGAAGGCCGCATCCTCGAAATCTGCCGCAGCGGCAAAATGACCATGCGCCGCGGACACCACTTGAGCAGCGTGATGAAAGCGATGGGCACCCAGGAAAGCGAAGCCGAGGAAATGGCCGCGACTCCCTCGCAGTAAGATTGTTACGAACCTGACTTTTTAGAGGCACTGCCAGCCCAACCGGGAGATCGCCAATGGACGCCGACACAAAAGCCTGTCCGGTATGCGGGGAAACCATCAAAGCAGCGGCGATCAAATGCCGCTTTTGCAATACCGACCTGCAGGCATTTGCCGCGCAAAAGGATCAGGCGACGGAGCAGACTCTGTTCTCGGGTCATCCCGCTGCGCTCTACAGTGCGCGGCAAGCGGTCCCCTTTCTTGTTCTGCTAGTTCTGGCAATTGTCGGAGGTTATTTTGCCGGCACCACGGATGGCATTCTCATCGCGATCGCGGCATTTTTGCTTCTCAGCGGCATCGTCTGGCTCTCCTTTTACCTCAAGCAGCTCGGCATTCGCTACACCATCACGACGCAACGTATCATCCTGGAGCGAGGCGTTCTATCCAAGGTACAGGAGTCGCTGGAACTGTTCCGCGTAGACCATTTCGAGCTCGACAAACCGCTGGGCATGCGGCTGATGGGACAGTGCAGGTTGCGAATATTCACTTCCGATGCGGAACTCGAAAGGTTCTCCATCTACGGCATCCCAAGGCTGGAAAGTCTGGCCAACACACTGCGTGAATGCCAACTGCGCGAGCGCAGCCGGCGAAATCTTACGACCTTCGTCAAGGCTTGAAACGGCAATCCTTCCCATTCAACGTATCACTGAAAAAACCAACAGAAAAAGGAAAAAAGGAATCATGGCAAAGACTTATTACGATCACGATGCCGACCTCAGCCTCATCCAGGCGAAAAAGGTGGCCATCATCGGTTACGGCTCCCAAGGGCACGCGCACGCTCTCAACCTCAAGGACTCCGGCGTGCAAGTAAAGGTAGGTCTCGCGGCAAACTCCAAATCGATTGCCAAGGCGCAGAAGGCGGGCCTTGAAGTTGCATCGGTCGCAGACGCCGTGAAGTGGGCAGATGTGGTGATGGTTCTGGTTCCCGACCAGACCGCGGCCAAACTCTATGCAGACGAAATTGGTCCCAATATCAAGCGGGGCACGCTGCTGATGTTTGCGCACGGATTCAACATTCATTTCAAGACCATTGTGCCGGCGGCGGGCATTGATGTGGGCATGGCCGCGCCCAAGGCGCCGGGCCATCGCGTGCGCGAGGTCTTCGTTGAAGGTGGCGGCGTGCCATGCCTGATTGCGGTCCATCAGGACGCGACAGGCAACGCTCATGCGCTCTGCCTCAGTTATTTGAAGGGCATCGGGGGCACGCGCGCCGGCGTATTGGAGACGACCTTCAAGGAAGAAACCGAGACCGATCTTTTTGGCGAGCAGGCGGTCTTGTGCGGCGGCGTGAGCGCGCTGGTGAAGGCCGGGTTCGACACTCTTGTTGCGGCCGGCTATCAGCCCGAGAGCGCCTACTTCGAGTGTCTGCACGAGCTCAAACTCATCGTCGACCTCATGTATCGCGGCGGCCTCGCGTATATGCGCTACTCCATCAGTGATACCGCCGAGTGGGGCGATTACGTCAGCGGTCCGCGCGTCATCAATGAAGAGAGCCGCAAGGCGATGCAGGCAATTCTCAAAGAGATCCAGGACGGCAGCTTTGCCAAGCGCTTCCTCGCCGATCAGAATTCCGGCCGCAAGGAGTTTCTCGCCTTCCGCGAAGCCGAAGCCAAGCACCCCATCGAGATCGTGGGCAAACAGCTTCGCGCGCAGATGCCGTTCCTCGATCCGGTCACGGTTGAAGAAGTGGCGAAGACGCGATAAGAAAGGCAGCCTTTTTGAGAGAGTCCCCGCCGCAAAGCGGGGAACTTCTCTTTTGGCATTGAAGCTAGTGCTGCGCGGCCCACGCTTCCAGCAGATCGATGTCGTATCCGAGCACGCCGGCCGATCCTCTAAACCCAGCCGACCCGCGCGGCTGATTATCCGGCGTCCACCACTCGTAAAATCCATTCACGCGCACCACGCGATCGATCATAGGGCGAATCTCGCGATAGGCATCGGCGATATCGCCCTCGTCGATCAGATCTTGCACCATTCGCCCGCCGAACCAGGTCCAGTCGCCGCCGTTCTGATAAGTGTATGGCACGGTCATCTGCTTGTTATGAAAGTAGCCGAGCGGGTACGCCGGATACATGGTGAGCCCTATCGTCGCCGCGTGAGCATCGCGCACATCGGCATCCATGCGCTGGAGCGAGTGGGCAACTTCTTTAGGCGTCAGCAAGCCGGCCTCAATGGCCACGGCAGTTCCGCCGAAGTAGTAGATCGCGTTCTCGTCAAAATCCGCAGGAAACGGTGAGCCGGCGAGATATACGTGCGGAAAATATTTCTGATTCTTTTTGTCCCAAAGGTATTTGCGCGTGTTGTGCTTGAGCTCGTCGCGAGTTTTTGCCCATTGCGCCGCTTCCGGCGCGCCTGGGCCGAGCAATTTCAGATAATCGTTGATGGCCAGAATCAGCATGGCGTTGTCGTAGATCGAGAGCGAGCGATGGGTGCGTTCGTCGAGCCATGCGCCGATGGGCGACTCGGGTTGATTGTCGCCCCAGTCGGCACGCGTGGCACTCCAGATCAGCCCGTGCTGCTTATCGAATCGCTCGTTGAGGAGATACTGCATGGCAAAAGCGAGCCGGTCGCGCACGCTGCGGCCCCCAGCGCCGGTATCGATCTGCTCCTCGAGAATGCTGCGGTCGCCGGTCACGGCGACGTACTTGTAGACCGCCTGCACCAGCGAAGTTTCCTGATCCACCTCGACCGTATTTTTGATTGCCTGCAGGCCGGGAGCGAGTGGCGTAGTGCGGTTGGGCTTTGCCTTTTGGTTCGGATTGATCGGCAGGTAGCCATCGGGAATGTCGCCCTGCGGCCCCTGGAATTTGAAAAACGTCAGCAACGCTTCGCGCAAAGCGTCGCGCGGATTCACTTCAAGGGCAACAATGATAAAAGTATTCAGGTCGCGAATCCAAACCTGCGGGTAGTGCTTGCCTGCATTGAGCCCGCCCTTGAGCAGATCGAGCGCCATTTGATGCACCTGGCGCAGGCTCTGGTCATCGCGAATCTGTTTGGCCAATTCCGCAGAGGCGTTGTTGGAAGAGTCACTCATTTGCGCCACCGCCGCCCTAAGCGGAAATAGAACAGTCAGCATCGCCATTGAGCAACCCAAAAGCCGTCTGCCGAAGGATCTTTTGTTTGAATGCAGCAAATTAAACTTGCGGAGACTCAAAGTAAACTCCATCCTTGTTGAGAGCATAGGGCTGCTTGCATAAATCTTCGGCCGACTGGAAGCGTCCCTCAAGGGTTAAAGCCCCTTTTGGGGGCGCCGTATTGGCCCGGCTGAAGCCGTGCCCTTGTTACAAAGCGAATTTGTGAAACCAGATTCAGGCTCCTCTTCCGTCGCGCCATGGATTGAAGACGGGGCGCACAAGAATCAGGGGATCAATGATGCTCTGCCCACGCGTCAAGCAACTCAATGTCCCGGCCCAACTCGCCGGCCGATCCTCTAAACCCAGCCGACCCGCGCGGCTGATTGTCAGGCGTCCACCACTCATAGAATCCGCCCACGCGTACCACGCGATCGACCATGGGGCGAATCTCGCGGTAAGCATCAGCGACATCTCCCTCGTCAATCAGGTTCCGCACCATGCGCCCTCCGAACCACGTCCAGTCGCCGCCGTTCTGGTAGGTATACGGCTTGGTCATTCCCGGATTTTTGAAATAGCCGAGCGGATAGGGTGGAAACATGGTAAGCCCGATCGTTGCCGCGTGAGCATCGCGCACGTCGGCATCCATGCGCTCGATGGCGTGAGCAATTTCCTTGCGCGTCAACACGCCGGCCTCGATGGCTACGGCAGTTCCGCCGTGGTAGGTGATCGCATTCTCATCGAAGTCCGCAGGGAACGGTGAGCCGGCTAGATACACGTGGGGGATGAACTTCTGATTTTTCCTGTCCCACAGAAATTTGCGGATGTTGTGCTTGAGTTGATCGCGGATTCTGATCCAATGCGCGGCCTCAGGCGCGCCGAGGCCCAGCAATTCGAGGTAATCGTTGATACCCGCTGCCAGCATTGCGCTGTCATACACAGTGAGTGCGCGATGCGAGTGGGAGTCGAGGAGCACGCCGGGGTTGGTTTCGGGCTGCACATCGCCCCAATCGGCGCGCGTGGCGCTCCAGATCAGGCCGTGCTCCTTATCGAAACGTTCGTTCAGCAAGTATTGCAAGGCAAAGCCCAGCCGCTCGCGGACCGTGCGGCCGTCGATCTTCTCGTCCAGAATCGTGCGGTCGCCGGTGATGGTCACGTATTTGTACACCGCCTGCACCAGCGACGTCTCCTGGTCGACCTCAACAGTGTTTTTATACGAAGTAAGGCCCGGAGCGAGCGGCGTGACGCGATACGGTTTTTCAGTTTGCGCAGGGTTCAACGCGCGATAGCCATCCGGGATGTCTCCTTCCGGTCCCTGGAATTTGAAGAACGTCAGGAGCGCATCACGCAGTGCGCCGCGCGGATTTACTTCGAGTGAGACTTCGATGAAGGTATTCAGGTCGCGAATCCAGACCTGCTTATAGCCGGCGCCCGCATTCAATCCCGTCTTCAACAGATCGAGCGCCATCTGATGCACCCGGCGCAAGCTCTGATCGTCGCGAATCTGTTTGGCCAGAGCCGCACCGGAGTTGCCATCCCCGGCGCTCGGTGCCTGCGCTGGCAGAACCGGCGCGAACAGGCAAACAGCTACTGCCAGCGCGCAAGGATACAAATGTCGCATATGCGAATTCCTCAAAAACTCGACTACGGCTGTGTATCGCTTATCGAGGGCGGTGCATCGCCAGGCGCGGAGCCCCATGCTGTATTCGGTTTAGCGCCGAGCACGAAATGCAACGTGCCGCCTGCGGCAATGTCGTGGAACGAGATCCAGTTCCGGCTGTGCGCGCGGCCATTGAGCGCGGTGCTTTGAATGTACGGCGCATTCGTCGACGCGCCCGCGGCTTCAATGGTGAAGGTCTTGCCCGCGTAAGGCTCGTGCAGATGAATGACGACTTTGGGAAACACGGGCCCGGTGAGCTCGTAGGCCAAGCTGGCCGGATCGATGCTGTAGATACCCATCATGCTCAGCACTGCCCACGACGACATTTCGCCGCAATCGTCGTTGCCGGGAATGCCGTCCGGCGCCGTAGTGTAGTTTTCGTTCAGCACGCGGCGCACCACGCGCTGCGTCTCCCACGGATGGCCGGAAAAGTTGAACTCAAACGGCGCTTCCAGATCGGTTTCGTTGTATGGGTTGTAATACTGGCCGTACCAGCCGGGGAATTTGTAGTCGAAAAATCCGGCCAGGCGCTGGTTGAAGAGGTCAGGGCCGACGGCGCGAACCAGCCACGCCATGTCAGCGGGCGCCAGCCACTGGTAATGCCAGCCAGAGCCCTCGATGAAGCCTCGTCCATCCAGCATGGGATCGAAGTTCGGCACCCACTGTCCATCGGCGTTGCGCGGACGGAAGAAACGGTCGTCGCTATCGAAGACGTTGCGCACGTAGAGAGAGCGATCGTAAAGCATCTTCGCGTCGCCAGTTTTTCCTAGTGCCACCGCCACGCGATAAAGAGACGCATACGCGACGGCGTCTTCCTGCAGTTGCGAAACTGACCCATAGCTGGTTTTGTCGTTCGGCGCATAGTGCAGCTTGTTGATCCAGTCGATGCCATCCTGGCCTTTGTAAGGATGACCGGGCGGCGGCGCCTCGGTCGCGTCCTTCAGCATTCCCTCCCACGCGGCGTTCATGTCGAATCCGTGCAGACCGTCGAGCCACGCCGTCGCCATAATCACCGTCAGCGGGCTGCCCGCCATCACGTTGGTATAGAGGTTCATCTGCGGCCAGCGATCGATCCATCCGCCCTGCTGGTACATCAGCACGATCGACTGCGCCATGTCCTCCATGCGGCGCGGCTCGATCATCGCCACCAGCGGCATCTGGCTGCGATAGATGTCCCAGCCCGAGTAGTTGGCGTAAATCTCGTGGCCTTTATCGGCCGCATGAATTTTGTTGTCGAAGCCCAGGTACCGCCCGTCTGCGTCGCTGAAAATGCTCGGCATCAGCAGGCTGTGATAGAGCGCGGTGTAGAACACGGTGCGCTCGGCGGCGCTTCCGCCGGAAACTTCAATCGTGCTCAACTCGCGATTCCACGCCGCAAGCGCCTCGCGGCGGACGGTCGGGAAATCCTTGCCTTCCGATTCGGTCTTGAGATTATTGCGCGCGCCATCGAGATCGACGTACGAGATACCGATCTTCGCAGTGATGGTTTGCGCATGCGTGGCGGAAGGCCATGACGCGTAGGCGCCGATCGTCGGGTGGTCGGTCGATTGTGCGGCGTTGCGCCCGCCGGCATCAAGCGCATCCGGTCCGCTGCCCACGGCATCACCCCAGATTCCAAACTGGGCAAACGGCTGGCTGAACTCCATCACGAAATAAACTTTGTAACTTTGTTGATTGCCGCAGAACGCGCGGTTTTCAACATAACCCTCCATCTCGTGGTCACCCACAATCTGAATGGATGCGCCGGTAGTGAAATTGAGCGTATGGCTGATGGGCACGAGAATGTTGGCCGCCTGGCCCGCGGGAAATGTGAATTGCGCGGTGCCGGTTCTCTCGGTCGCGCTCAACGCAGCGTCGATGTTCCACTGCAGCAGATTTACGCGGTAATAACCGGGAGCGGCGCTCTCGTCGCTGTGCGAATAGGCCGACCGGAGATCGATTGGCCGCGTATGCACAGGCCCGGTGGTCGCGGTGAAAAAAACTTCACCTTCATTCGGGCAACCCGGGCCGCTCATGTGCGTCATGCTGAAGCCCTGAATGTCGGTTTGCGCGTAGTGGTAGCCGTAGCCGTGGTTTTCCGTTTCGGGGCTGAGCTGCACCATACCGAAGGGCATAGCCGCGCCGGGAAAAAGATTCACGCCCCCGCCAGGTCCTTCACCGGTGCCGATCAATGGGTTCACGCTGGCAGCCGGTGCTGCCGCCTGCGCGGTTTGCGCCGGCAAAACGTGCAGGCAAAAACACAACAGGCCAAACCACGCCGCTGAACAAAAAGAACGAAGTAGGAGACCGGTATCTCGCGCGGGTACATTCGGGAATCGTTTCACAGGAATTTTCACCCCCTCCCATCATAACCTCGCCGCGGGAGGTAACGTCGGCCTCAGTCCGGCTTTCGTGTGGGCCTCCAGACCCGCACAAGATATCTGGCGGCGTGGACGCCGCCAGTGCAGCCGGTCCGGAGACCGGCGCTACAGTACAATCATCCTGAAACCAAGCCTCAAACCGGCAGTGGAGGCAACTTGCTTTACTGGCTTCTTTACGAAAAGCTGTTTCCGTTTTTCCACCCGTTCCGGATCTTCCGCTACCTCACGTTTCGCACCGCGTTTGCCACGCTCACAGCGCTGTTGATCGCGCTCTTCATCGGGCCCTGGGTGATCGAGAAGCTGAGGGAGTTCCAGATCGGCCAATACGTGCGCGAGGATGGGCCGCAGTCGCATCTGAAGAAGTCGGGCACGCCTACCATGGGCGGCGTCCTCATCTGCATTGCGATCTTGCTGCCCACAGTGCTCTGGGCCGACCCTGCGAATCCCTTTATCTGGATCACGGTCTTCTCCACGCTGGCCTTCGGCGCCATCGGTTTTGCCGACGACTACATCAAAGTTGTCCAGCGGCGCAGCCTGGGCCTCACGGCGCGGGCCAAGCTGTCGTGGCAGGGCCTGGCCGGGGCGCTGGTAGCCGTGGCGCTCGTAGTGATGGATCAGTTCCAGCTCTTCAACACGCGCCTCTCCGTGCCCTTCATCAAGAGCCTGCGCCCCGATCTGCTGTGGCACCACTGGCCCGCTACGATTCCGCAACTTGGCCTGCTCGCCTTCGTACCCTTTGTCCTCTGGGTCATGTTGTGGCTGGTGGGCACGTCGAACGCGGTGAACCTCACCGACGGGCTTGACGGCCTCGCCATCGGTTGCACCATCATCTCCGCGGGCGCATTGGCCGTGCTCACCTACGTCACCGGCCACGTGGTCTTTGCCGACTATCTTGAACTGCAGCGCATGCCCCTGGTCGGCGAACTGACCGTGTTTTGCGGCTCCATGGTCGGCGCCTCCATCGGCTTTCTCTGGTACAACGCGCACCCGGCGGAGATCTTCATGGGCGACGTGGGCTCGCTGGCGCTGGGCGGCGCCATCGGTACCGTGGCCATCATCATCCGGCAGGAGCTGCTGCTGCCGTTCATCGGCGGCATCTTCATCCTTGAAGCGGTCTCGGTGATCCTGCAGGTGGGCAGCTACAAGCTGCGCAACGGAAAGCGCATCTTCAAGATGGCGCCGCTGCACCACCACTTCGAGCAGTTGGGATGGAGCGAGTCCAAGGTCATCGCGCGCTTCTGGATCGGCGCCCTGGTGTTTGCATTGTTTGCACTCACCACTCTGAAATTGCGCTAAACGCAGCCCGCGGCGAGCCGCCTGCGGTGCACAATTAAAGTTGTCGCGGCGCCTGAGGATGAATCGGAACGATGGAACTGAAAGGCAAAAAAGTTCTGGTGGTGGGCCTGGGAAAGTCCGGGCTTGCGGCGGCGCTGTTTTTGCGCCGGCAAGGCGCGCAGGTCACGGTTTCCGATGTCCGCTCGGCCGAATCGCTCGCCAAGGAGATTCCGGCGCTGCTCGAAGAGGGCATCATGGTGGAGGCCGGCGGCCACGGCCTGCTCGACCTTCCGCCGCCAGGACCTGATCGTGGTCAGCCCCGGCGTGCCGCTCGATACGCCCGAACTGGTGCAGGCCCGCAACTTCGGCCGCCCGGTGATCGGCGAGCTCGAGTTGGCCGCGCGTTTTCTCAAAGGCAAGATCCTGGCCATCACCGGCTCCAACGGCAAGACCACCACGACGGCTCTGGCCGGCGAAATTCTGAAAGAGTCTGGTCTGCCCACGCTGGTCGCCGGCAACATCGGCGTGCCGGTGGTGGGCCTGATCGACGAGAGCACCGACAGACACGTGGTCGGTGCTGGAGGTGTCGAGCTTTCAGCTAGAAAGCACGGAGCAGTTCCATCCCGCGATCGCAGTCATCCTGAACATCACGCCCGACCATCTCGACCGGCACGGCACCTTTGAGAACTACGCGCTGGCCAAGGAGCGCATCTTTGCCGCGCAGGATGCGCGACGACTTCGTGGTGCTGAACGCCGACAATCCGCGCACCGCCGAAGCCGCGGCCCGTTCGCAGCGCCGGTCTTCTGGTTCTCGATCGAAGCATTCCGTTGCAGCAGGGCGCGTGGGTCGAGAACGGCAACGTGGTCTATCGCTCCGCTCCGGAGCGGCCGATCGAAACCATTCTGCCGCTCGCGAAGATTCCCCTCAAGGGCGAGCACAACGTGGAGAATGTGCTGGCAGCGGTGTGCGCCGCCGGCTGGCCGGCGTCGCGCCGGCAGTCATTGCCCGCGCGATTGAGAACTTCAAGGCCGTCGAGCACCGCCTGGAATATGTGGACACCGTCAACGGCGTGGAGTACTACAACGACTCCAAGGCCACCAATGTGGACGCAACCGACAAGGCCGTGGCCGCGTTTTCCGGCGGCATTCACCTCATTCTCGGCGGCAAAGACAAAGGCTCCGTACTCGCCGCTCTCGCCGCTTTGCGCGAGCGCGTGCGCGCCATCTACACCATTGGCGCGGCAGCGGCCAAAATCGAATCGCAGCTGCGCGGGGTGGTTTCCATCCACTCCTGCGAAACGCTGGCCAACGCGGTCGATGCGGCGGCCGGCGCGGCGCGGCCCGGCGACGTCGTGCTGCTGGCGCCGGCCTGCTCCAGCTTCGATCAATTCGAGAACTACGAGCACCGCGGCCGCGTCTTCAAGCAACTGGTGTGCGAGCGGCGCGACTGGAAAGCGCGAAACGCGTAGGAGTTTATGGCGAAAGTAGTAGGAGTCGACAAATGGCTGTTCTTCACCACGCTGGTGCTGGTGGTCACCGGCCTGGTGATGGTTTTCTCCGCCTCCGCCGTCGTCGATCAGGAGCGCTATCACTCGGCTTACACCTTCGTTTTCACGCAGGCCATCTGGGCCGTTGCCGGCGTGCTGGCTCTGCTCGTCCTCATGCACGTGGACGTCAGCCATTACAACTCGCCGCGCTTCATCTATCCCGCCCTGTGCGTCACCACGGTGCTGCTGGTGCTGGTGTTTTTGATGCCCGGCTCGCATCACACGCATCGCTGGATCCGCTTCGGCGATTTCTTCACCTTCCAGCCCTCTGAGATCGCCAAACCCGTGCTGGTTTTCTTTCTCGCGTGGTTCCTGCACAAGCGGCTCGGCGCCATGCACGACTGGAAACGCACGCTCCTGCCCGCCGCGCTCATTCCGCTTCTGTTTATCGTTTTGGTCCTGGCTCAGCCCGACCTGGGAACGGCGCTGGTGCTGGCCGGCGTCACCGCCATGATGCTGGTGCTGGCGGGGATGGAGTGGAAAGTTTTCTTCGGCGCCGTGCTGCGCGGCTCTGCCGCTTCTGGCGGCGCTGCTCCTCTGGGTTCCGTGGCGTCGCGCGCGCATGCTGGTCTTTCTCAGCCCCGAATCCGATCCGCAAGGCGCCGGCTACCACATCTACCAGTCGCTCATTGCCGTAGGCACCGGCGGATTGACCGGCCGCGGCTACATGGAAGGCATGCAGAAGCTGTTTTATCTGCCCGAAGCCGCAACCGATTTCATCTTCGCCAACATCGCCGAGGAACTCGGCTTCATCGGCGCCATGTTCATCGTGCTTTTGTTCGCAATCTTCGGCGCGCGCGGACTGCGCACCGCCTTCCGCTCCACCGATCCCTTTGCGCGCCTGGTCGCCTTCGGCATCACGACCTCGATTCTGTTGCAGGCCTTCTTCAACATCAGCGTGGTGCTGTCGCTGGTTCCCAACAAGGGCATTCCGTTGCCGCTGATCTCGCACGGCGGCACGTCGCTGTTCTGCACGCTGGCCAGCATTGGGATTTTGCTGAACATTTCGCGGCAAGGCAGAATGAAGGAGTAGCGCCGGATCTCCGGACCGGCTGTGAGTGTGGTGTCTCCAGACCCACACCGCATCGAAGAGCGATGATGAAATCCTGCGCTAAGAGCCGCCAGGCGCAGGGAACAAGATCGACGGTGGCTCAACTGAAAATCCTCATCGCCGGCGGCGGTACAGGCGGCCACATTATTCCCGCCCTGGCCGTAGCGCGCGAACTGGTAGACCGCCACGGCGCGGAAGTGCTTTTTGTGGGCACGGCGCGGGGATTGGAAACGCGCCTCGTGCCCGCAGCCGGATTCGCGCTGCGCCTGATCGATGTGGGCCCGCTCAAGAGCGTATCCCTCGCCACCCGCCTACGCACGCTTTCCCGTTTGCCGATCAGCATCCGTCGACTGCAAGCGCCTGATCCGCGAGTTCCGGCCCGGCGCAGTGCTGGGCGTGGGCGGCTACGCCTCGGGTCCGGCGATGGCGGCGGCGCTCTGGCTCAAGATTCCCACCATGGTCTACGAGCCCAACGCCATGCCCGGCCTCGCCAACCGTCTGGTGGGCAAACGGGTGCAATGCGCCGCCATCAACTTTCCCGCGGCCGCCTCGTGGTTCCGCAATGCCGAAGTCACCGGCGTTCCCGTGCGCCCGCAGTTTTTCTCGCTCCCCGCGCCGCCCGCCCCTCCGATGCTGCGCCGCATCTATTAATCTTTGGCGGTTCGCTGGGCGCGCGCATCTTCAACACGCAACGTCCCAAGTTGATGCCGGCGCTGTTGTGCGCGGTCCCCGGGCTCACGGTGCTGCACCAGTGCGGCGCGCGCCACGCCGCTGCCACTGAAGAGGCCTATCGAGCCAGCGGCGCCGATCCATCGCGCTGGAAGGTGCAGCCGTTCCTCGACGACATGGCCGCGGAATTCGCCCGCGCCCACCTCATCCTGTCGCGCAGCGGCGCCTCAACGGTTGCCGAAGAGGCCGCCGCCGGCAAGCCCGCGCTGCTGGTGCCTTTTGCCGCCGCCACCGACGAGCACCAGCGCCGCAACGCCGAAGCCATGGTCCAGGCCGGCGCCGCCGTCATGCTGGAGGAAAAGGATCTCGAAATCCCCGAGCACCTGCTCGCCGCGCTGACGGGCCTATTGAACGATCCCGCTCGTCTGGCCGCGATGTCCGCCGCCGCTCGCACCCAAGCCCATCCCGGCGCAGCCGAACGCATTGCCGGTCGCCTCGCGGAAATGGCCACAGCGCCTCGATCGTGAAGATGGGTCGATCCTGCGCGCACGCAAAAAGCCCGCTCTGCCGAAGCAGAGCGGGCTTTTCATTTCCGGCATCAAGCCGAATCTTACCGGTGTCCACCACCACCGCCGTGGCCGCCGCCGCCGCTGAATCCGCCGCGAGCACCACCGCCGCTAAATCCACCGCGAGCACCACCGCCACTAAATCCACCGCGAGCACCACCGCCGCTATAACCGCGCGCCGCGCCGCCACTATATCCACGCGCTACGCCGCCGGCATAACCGCGCGCTCCGCCCGCATAGCCACGAGCGCCATACCCGTACCCGGCGCGATAACCGTAGCCGCCGCGATAGCCGTAGCCGTATCTGCCGCCCCAGCCCCAGTGGTACCAGGGGCCGACGCCGATGAAGACGCCGCCGTAGAACCAGCTAGGACCGTAATAGCCATACGGTGCGCAAGCGTAGGGGTAATACGCGTAATAGCCCCACTCGCAATCCGGGGGGCCGTAATAGGCGGGATAGCCGATTGCCGGGCCAACACCGATTCCTACCGCGACCTGCGCATTCGCCGGGACAGCGGCGAACGGAAGAACTACAAGCATTGCCAACATAACTAGCATTACTAAGCGGAATCTCCGCATGACATCCTCCTTGTGCAGCCGATCCTCGCCGTTCCTGACCGGAAACTGGAGTCGCCTCCAGCCTTAGCACCCTCCAGCCAATTCTCTGTCTTACGGCCGGCTTCCAATCTCTTAAACAACATTTCCGCTCTTTTGTTGCGGTCCCATGAAAGAATCCCGCAACCTCAAGCAAAGAGCAAGAACATTCGGCGTCCCTTGTCAGAACCTTCACTCCAAAGGGAGTTACGTCCTACTGATTAGACGCCAAAGATCGCCAAAGGATACAAAAAGCGGCCCCTCCAGTCTGGAGAGGCCCCTTTGCGCAGGCAGCGGAACGCGACCCTACCAGCGATGGCCATAGTGCCGTCCGTAATACCCGCCGTGGCCGATCACGATGCCGCCGCGGATCACCGGGCCTACGCCCACGTAGTTCCAATAGCCAGGCACCCAGACGCCGTTCGCCCAGTAGCCGCCCACCCAGACGTATCCGGGACCTGGGTATGGAGCAACGTAGCCTGGTGCGCCGACGTAGACGCCAACGTGAACGCGAGCTGCCTGCGCGGGCGTTGCGCTCATGCCCACAATTCCGGCCGCCAGTGCCACTCCCAACATCCACTTCTTCATGCTTCCCATAGTTCCTCCATTCCAGGCGGTCTGTTTTTGCTTGACCGCCCCGGCCTGCGCCTCTCTGGAAGCTTTGCTCTTGCCGCTCCCCCGGGCTCGCCGGTTCTGTTTTTTCAAACACGATGGGCAAAGAATGTTGTGCGCAACTTTTCCGCGGATCGGGGTTTATTGCGCGGGAATTTTGGCCGAATTTCGGTAGCGGGTCAGCTAGAAAATGTTTTGAAAGGGCACGAGTTCACTCGTGCCGCAAGGACCGCAAAATGGGCCCGGGCTTTAGCCGCCGAGGGATGGTTTCCCAGAAACTGACCCACTACCCGGATTTCGGAGCCCACAAACCTCTTCGCGGCCGCCGCGTTATCCTGAAGTGCGACCGATGCCGCTGGTTCGGACCATCCTGCTCGTGCCGGCGCCGGCCGCTCCGCAAGTGGCCGGACCGAATGCAGCCGCACCACAAAGGAGATCCCTGTGCAACACGCTCAAGGCAGCTTCATTGTCGACGTTCACCCCCTCACGCCAACGCCCGCCGCAGGCCTCAGCCGCTTCACCATCAACAAGGTGATTCACGGCGACCTGGAGGCCACGACCATCGGCGAAATGCTTGCCGGCGGCGATCCCCGCCAGGGCACAGCGGGATACGTCGCCATTGAAGTTGTCACCGGAACGCTCGATGGCAAATACGGCAGCTTTGCCTTGCAGCACTTCGCCACCATGGACGCGGGCGGCCCCAAGATGCAAGTGATCGTAGTGCCCGGCTCGGGAACCGGCGACCTCAAAGGCATTGACGGCACATTCAACATCCGCATCGAAGACGGAGAACATTTCTACGACCTCGACTACACGCTGCCGTAAAAACAGCTTCCAGCTTTCAGCTATTAACTTTTAGCTTGTTCGTGCCGGATCGAGGAGCGGGTGTGGCGTCCCGAAAGTTCGCTGCATAATAGCGGAAAAAGCAGCCGCGGACACCCGTTTGCCGCGATAAGTGCGGCAAACCCAGCTCAGAATGGCAGATCAACGAGATTCAGATTCGTAGTACAACGAGCTACAAGCTACTGGCTACGGGCTTCAGGCTGAAAGCTGAAAGCTGAAGGCTGAACGCTCGCCCCCTCTGCTACCCTGATCCTTCACCCCCATGTTTGCCACTTCACAGCACGCGCACTTCATCGGTATCGGCGGCATCGGCATGAGCGGTATTGCCGAAATCCTGCTCAACCTGGGATTCAAGGTCTCCGGCTCCGATCTCAAGCGCAGCGCCGTCACCGACCGGCTGGCCGCACTGGGCGCGACCATCCACGAGGGCCATGACGCGGCCAACGTAGCCGGGGCGACGGTGGTCGTCACCAGTTCGGCAGTACACGCAAGAAATCCTGAAGTGCTGGAGGCACATGCGCGCAAGATTCCCGTGATCCAGCGCGCCGAGATGCTGGCCGAGTTGATGCGCCTCAAATACGGCATCGCCATCGCCGGCATGCACGGCAAGACTACGACCACGTCAATGGTGGCCGCGGTGCTGAGTGCGGGCGGCCTCGATCCCACGGTAGTGGTGGGCGGCCGCGTAGACGCGCTCGGCTCGAACGCGCGGCTCGGCGCTTCGCAATATCTCGTAGCCGAAGCCGATGAAAGTGACCGCTCGTTCCTCAAGCTCTCGCCCATCCTGGCCGTAGTGACCAATCTCGATCGCGAGCACATGGATTGCTACCACGACATGGCCGACGTGGAGCGCGCCTTCGTGGATTTCATCGACCGCGTCCCGTTCTACGGCGCCGTGACGGCCTGCATCGACAATGAACCGTTGAAAGGCATTCTACCGCGCGTACGGCGGCGCGTATTTACTTATGGCGTGGCCGCGGACGCCGATTATCGCCTCGAGATTCTCGATGCGACGCAAGCGCCTCGGCCCAAAACAGATCCTGGTTCAGCACCGTGGCTGGGAAGTTCGTTCTCGCGCTTTCTGGTGCACACCAGTGCGGGCCCGCTCGGCCCCTTCGAGCTCCACGTTCCCGGCCGGCACAATGTGCTCAACGCCACCGCCGCCGTGGCCATCGCGCAGCAACTTGAAGTATCGCCCGCAAAGATTGCCGAGGGGCTCAAGCACTTTCGCGGCGTCGACCGGCGCTTCCAGCAGCGCGGCCAGGCGTGCGGCGTGACGGTTGTCGATGATTACGGCCACCACCCCACCGAGATCCGCGCCACGCTCGAGGCAGCCCGCGCGTCGATTTCCGCTTCGGGGCGCGCTTCGACGCGCAGCAAGATCCACGTAATCTTTCAGCCTCATCGCTACACGCGCACCAAAGATCTTTTGGACGAGTTCGGCGGCGCATTCACTGACGCCGACACAGTTGTAGTCCTGCCGATTTACGCCGCCAGCGAGGAGCCGATTCCAGGTGTGACCGCAGAGCGCCTGGCCGAACGCATTCAAGGTCCGCGTGTCGCTTTCGCGCCCGACTTTGCCGCCGCGGTGCAGGCCGTTGCAGCCGCGGCCCACGAAGGCGACCTGATTCTGACCCTCGGCGCCGGCAGCGTAAGCCAACTCGCGCCGCAGATCCTCTCCGCGCTGGAAGGCATTTCACGCTGACTCTTTAACCCAGTTTTCTCATCCCTCATCCCTGTTCCTTGCTTTACCCAGTAACGCTTCAGGTTCCCCCGGCGTGTCCGTGGAAAGCCCGCAACCATCCCCGGGCCATAATGAAATCTGGCGATTGTCACGACCCTGCTCCGGCGTGACCAATCAAGGAAATACCACAAATCGACCCCTGTTGTGGGACGACGACCCGCCTGCTGAGTTGCGCCCCCGGCGCACGCGAGAGGATGTGCCGCCGCAGGGGCGTGTTCGCCGCAGCGGACCGGGTATGCCGCTCGAGTTCGACGATCCAGACGGCGACGGTGTGCTGCGCCCCTCCGCAAATCGCTTCGGCAAGCCGAAAGCGCCCTGGTGGCGCCCGGCCAGCACAGTGGGCCGCATATTTCTTATTGCCACGGCGCTTCTGGTGCTGGGCGGCTTCACGACCGCCAGCTTCATGCTCGCGCATTATCTCGAACGCGACGCGCGTTTCCGCATCGCCGGTTCCAGCAACATCCAGGCTGCCGGCCTCACCGAGTTGAGCCGCGCCGATCTCATGCCCGTCTTCGGCGAAGACATCGGCCGCAACATCTTTTTCGTCCCATTGAAGGAAAGGCGTCGCCAACTGGAGCAGATTCCCTGGGTCGAGCACGCGACCGTGATGCGCGTACTGCCTGATCAGATTCGCGTCGCGGTGGTGGAGCGGCAGCCGGTGGCGTTTACGCAGCACGGCCAGCAGATCGGTCTCGTCGACGCGAACGGAGTGCTGCTCAGCATGGCAGCTAAGACCATGGCCGAGCGCCACTATTCGTTTCCGGTGGTGACGGGCATCGACCCTGGCGATTCCGCGGAATCGCGCAAGGCGCGCATGGCCGTGTACCTGCGCCTGATGGCTGAGCTCGACGCGGACGGCAAGCATAACTCCGAGCAGATTTCAGAAATCGACCTCACCGATCCCGAAGATGCGCGCGTGATCATGCCCGAGCAGGGATCGGACATTCTTGTGCATCTTGGCGAAGAGCAATTTCTCGAACGCTTCGAGCGTTACCAGGCGAACATCGCTGCAGTGGCGTCAGCAGTATCCGCATCTCAGGTCGGTGGATCTGCGCTTCGATCACTACGATGATCGTGTCATTCTGCAGATGGCATCCGGCGCTGAAACTCCCGAGGAGGCCGCGGGCGGTGAGACGGCTAACGGCACGGCGCCCGGAGTCCACGCGCCAGGCAGCACGCCTGCCAAGCCTTCCGCAAGCAAGCCCGCCGCGAAAAAGAATAAGCCCACACAGGCGAGCAAGCACGCGGCGCCCAAGCGCACCGCAAAAAACACAAACACGAATTCCGTCCGCACTTCGCGCGGCGTTGAGGGCGGGTGAACAGAATGGGTCAGAAGCCGGACAACCTGATCGTAGTGCTCGACATCGGCAGCGCCGGCACGCGCGTGCTGGTGGCCGATGTGCACGAGCACGTGCTGCGCTATCGCGGCCACGGCGTCGTGGAGTCGGCGGGCATGCGCAAGGGCCTGATCGCCGAGCTGGCCCCCGCGGCCAAGGCGGTACGCGCGGCCAGCGAACAGGCCGAGCGCGTGGCGCGCGTCAATATTGATGCCTGCATGGTGGGCATCGGCGGACCGCATGTTCGCGGCCTCAACACCAGCGGCGGATTGCAGTTGGGCCGGGGCATGCGCGAGATTACGCGCGAGGATGTGCGCGCCGCCGTGGATCGTGCGCGCGCCATCGAACGCCCTGCGGATCGCGAAATTCTTCACCTGCTGCCGCGCCAGTTCATCCTCGACGAGCAGCCCGGCATCTTCGATCCCGTCGGCATGGTGGGCGCGCGGCTTGAAGTCGATCTGCACATTGCCACCTGCTCCGGCAGCGCGCTGCAAAGCACCGTCACCTGCGCCAACCGCGCCGGACTCGAAGTCTCCGAGGCCGTCCTCGAGTCCATCGCCTCCGCCGAGTGCACGCTTTCCGCCGACGAGCGCGAACTCGGCGTCTGCCTGCTCGACATCGGCGCGCACTCCAGCGACCTGGCGGTATTTTTCGAGGGCGCGGTGGCCTACACCGCTTCGGTTCCCATCGGCGGCGCGCATTTTACCAACGATCTGGCCATCGGCCTGCAAATGCCGGTGGCGCAGGCCGAAGAGCTCAAGCGGCAGTACGGCAATGCGGTGGTAACCGCGGTGCCGCAATTAGCGGAGATCGAAATTGCGAATCCGCAGCCGCAGCGCCTGGCCCTGCGCACCATCGCGGAAATTCTGGAGCCGCGAGCCCGCGAGCTCATGTACTTTGTGAGAGAAAGCCTGCGCCAGGGCGGCGTGGTCGAAGCCCTGGGCGCGGGTTGCGTGCTCACCGGCGGCGGAGCCATGCTGCCCGGAATGCTGGACGTAACCGAGAGCCAGTTGCGCGTGCCGGCGCGCACGGGTTTGCCGGTGCGCCTGTCGCAAATGCCCGCGGAGCTCAACCATCCGTCCTGGGCCGCGAGCATCGGCATGGTTCTCTACGCGCATCGCACCCACGCCATGCGCGCCGCTGAAGACAACAGTTTGCGCGCCAGGTTGCGCGCCATGTTTGCGCCGAGTTTTTAGAAACAGGGAACAAGGGAACGAGGGAACAAGAAAATCAGGGAACAGCGAACAGATGTTTTCGCCGGCAAGAGGTCGCAACTGACAACTGGCAACTGATAACTGACAACTGCGAGACGAGGAGAGCGGAGCCCAATGGAACAGCAGAAGAACGAAGCCGGAGAGATGCGCATTCAATATCACGACGAACCCCTGCGCGGTGCGCGCATCAAGGTCATCGGCGTGGGCGGCGGCGGCGGCAACGCCGTCAACCGCATGATCCAGGCGCACATGGAAGGCGTGGAGTTCATCGCCGCCAACACCGACGTGCAGGCGCTCAAGCTCTCGCAGGCGCCGGTCAAGCTGCAGCTCGGCGTGCGGCTCACCTCCGGCCTGGGCGCGGGCGCCAATCCCGACGTCGGCCGCCGCGCCGCGCTCGAAGACTCGGAAAAGATCATCGAAGCGCTCGAAGGCGCGGACATGGTCTTCGTCACCGCCGGCCTGGGCGGCGGCACCGGCACCGGCGCCGCGCCGGTCATCGCCTCGCTGGCCAGCGAGATGGGCATTCTCACCGTCGCCGTCGTCACCCGGCCCTTCGCCTTTGAAGGCAAGCGCCGCCTGCGCAGGCCGAGCGCGGCCTGAAGGAACTGCTCGAGAGCGTCGACACCATGATCGTGATCCCCAACGAGAAGCTGCTGGCCGTGGCCAAGGACGCGGGCTTCTTCGAGAGTTTCCGCATCGCCGACGACGTGCTGCGCCAGGGCGTGCAGGGCATCAGCGACATCATCACCATCCCCGGCATCATCAACCGCGACTTTGCCGACGTGAAGACCACCATGGCCGGCATGGGCCACGCGGTGATGGGCACGGCGGTGCGCTCCGGCGCCAATCGCGCCGTCGAAGCGGCGCAGGCGGCCATGGCTTCGCCGCTGCTTGAAGCCGGCGCCATCGACGGCGCGCGCGGCATCCTCATCAACATCACCGGCTCGAGCTCGCTCAAGCTCTCCGAGGTCAACGAGGCCTCGTCGCTCATTCAGTCCGCCGCGCACGAAGACGCCAACATCATCTTCGGCGCGGTGCTCGACGAGAAGATGGGCGAAGAGGTCAAGATCACCGTCATCGCCACCGGCTTCCGCGACCAGATGCCGGAGCGGCGCGCGCGCATGTTGAACGTGGAAGAAGCGCCGGTGGTTTCAGTGCCGGTGGTTGCGCCGGACAACTGGATGCGGGAGAAGGATCCCGCGCCCGCCGCCAACGCGTGCGCGCTTCAAGAGCGAGGACGAGGAGACGTCCCGGAGAAAGACGAAGACGCCTTCTTCTTTGCCGCGGCGGCGCCCGGCGTGGCGACCACGGTGACCGTGGCAACCCCGCAGACCGTTTCGGAAGCCGATGACGCGATGGATTTCGCCATGCAATGCGAAAGCGCATCGGCTCCTGCCATGCCCCAATTCGGTGCGATGGAGAGCGAGCCCGAATTAAAACCTCTGCCCCGGGACTATGCGGCAGACTTCTCGGAAGCTCCTCGCCGAGCCATGGATCAGGAAATGGCGAAGCAGGAAATGGCCGAGCACGACAATGTCGATCGGTACTTGGCGGAGCAGGCGCAGGGACCGGAAACCTCGTTGTTTCCTGAAGCCGCCGGTGAGCCGGACCGCGATCTGGATGTTCCCACCTTTTTGCGCCGCCTGAAGTTTTAGCTCATTTGTGCTTTTTCTGTAGACCGGTTTTGAAAGGGCACGGCTTAAGCCGTGCGCACAATTCCAACAAAATCATGGGTTTTAGCCCTTGAGGGAACCGATCGGTCCGCACAATTTCAGAATCTGTTTTTAGTTCTCAGGGCCGCCGGCTGTGCGTAGACTAAAGAAATGAGGCACTTGCGCCGATGCAGATCACGGTTCCGGTGCCAAGTTTCAAAATGGGCGGGAACCCGGTATATTAAGGGAATCGCCCCCGAAAGTTGTAGACGGCAATGCTTCAGTGCGAGGGGATTTCCTGTGATTTGGGTTACTGTAAGCATAGGGCGGGCTAGTTACTGCAGTTGCTGTAATTGAGTGACGAGCCGATAGATGGGGTGGTCAAGGGCCAAACCCAACCACCTGCGACGGCCAAGCCGGTTAGCAAGATGGCACTCCCAGCGGTGGAAGCGAGGAACCACTCGCAGCATCGAATGAAAGCAAGAAGTGCGTTGTCCAGGGGCGAACGCGCGGCACGAAATCCAAGGTTGAGAGGATGTGGGCTGGATGAAGTTGTCACGCGTCAGGTTTCTTGGCACGGCCTCGGTGGTAGCTGTCTTTGCCGTATTCGGTATCAGCGCCGCGCGCGCCGCAGGATTTGATACTCCGCAAAGCACGGTGCATCATGCCAGGCCGCAGTCGCGGCTCAGGGAGCCGCACCACACCGCAGCGCATCGCGCGGCAACACGTTCTACGGCAACTCACGCCGCCACCGCGCACAGCACTTCATCCCATCTAACCGCAAGGTCCACGACGGCGAGCGCACACCTGCAGCGGGTTTCTGTCACCCGCCACCATCATTATTACGAGCGCTTCACGGCCAGTTCGTTTGCGCAGGGCGACATCTTCGCCGGCGATGTGACGGCGGGCGAAGATCCAGTGGTGCGCCAGGCCGCGATCGACGCCCTGGGCGACATGAACGGCACCGCCCTGGTCATCAATCCCTCGAACGGCCGCATTCTGGCCATGGTCAATCAGAAGCTCGCGCTCTCACCCGGTGCCGAGCCCTGCTCCACAATCAAGCTCACCGTGGCCCTGGCCGCGCTTTCTGAGGGCATCGTCACGCGCGACACGCCGGTGCAGCTGCCCGGCTTCCGCATGAACATGACGCAGGCGCTGGCCAAGAGCAACAATCTCTACTTCGAGGAGATGGGCCGCGAACTGGGCTTCGATCGCGTGCGCCATTACGCCACGCAATTCGGGCTGGGCGAGCTGGCCGGGTACAACATCGCCGGCGAGCAACTGGGTACGTATCCCGATCAGCCGATTCCCGAGGCCGAAGGCGGCGTAGGCCGCATGTGCAGCTTCGGTCAGGGCGTTTCACTTACTCCGCTCCAGCTTGGCGCTTTTGTGGCTGCCATCGCGAACGGCGGAACGCTCTATTACCTGCAGCATCCCACCACGCCTGAGGAAGTGGCCGCGCTTGAGCCCCGCGTGAAGCGCACGCTCGACATCGCCCGCTACGTTCCGGACGTGGAAGACGGCATGGCCGGCGCGGTGGAGTATGGAACCGCGCGCAGACTGCGCGCCAACTTCAACCAGCTGCCGGTCTTCGGCAAAACCGGAACCTGCTCCAACGATGGCACGCGTTACGGCTGGTTTGCCTCGTACTCTGAGACGCCACAGGGCGCACTCGTAACGGTATTTTTCCTCGAAGGGGGCCGGCCCACTTTCGGCCCGCGCGCTGCCGAGCTTACCGGCGAGTTTTACAAGAATCTCTGGGACCACGATTACTTCGCGGTGAAAAATCAGGATGCGCAGAACGCTCCAGCAGTCGCTCCCGCTGGCAATTCCGCGCCGGCCTTTCCGGTCCCCGCCACGCCCACACCCGCTGAGCAATAGCGGCAATCCGCATCTCTCGCATTCAAGAAAGCCGCCTTCGGGCGGCTTCTTTGCTGCTGCGTCATCCGCCGCCAGAAGGTTATCCTGACTTCGTGACCGATAAACTTCATTGGGTTTTGGCCGGCATCGGCGACATTGCGCGCCGCCGTGTGATTGCGGCTATTCAAGCGGAGCCGCGCAGTACGCTGTATGGATTCGTCACGCGCGTCGCAGCCAAGGCACGCGAGTTTCCCGGCGCCAAGTCGTGGGCCTCGATGGAAGCAGCCGTCGCCGATCCCGCTGTCGACGCCGTCTACATCGCGTTGCCCGTCGCGCTCCATGCGAGCGCCGCCATCACGGCCCTGCGCGCCGGCAAACATGTGCTCTGCGAAAAGCCCATGGCCATCGATTTCGCCGAGGCGCAGCAGATGGTGGCCGAAGCGCGCACATCCGGTCGCTTTCTCGGCGTCTCATATTACCGCCGACTTTATCCAAAACTCCTCCGTGCCAAGCGCCTCATCGCCGCCGGCGCCATCGGCCGGCCACTGCTCGCCGAGGCCAATTGTCACAGCTGGCTCGACACTGAGGGCCGCGATTGGCTGCGCGACCCCGCGCTCGCCGGCGGCGTTCCGCTCTACGACACCGCCTCGCATCGTATCGACGCCATGAACTTTCTCTTCGGCAAGGTGGAGCGCGCCTGCGGCCTGTTGTCGAACGCCGTGCATCGCATGAGTGTTGAAGATTCCGCAACCGTGCTCATGCAACTTCCCGGCGGCGTGCACGCAGTCATCGACGTGCGCTGGAACTCGCGCATTCCGCGCGATCAGTTCCGCATCATCGGCGAGGACGGCGAAATCAATCTCGATCCTCTCAACAGTCCCGACCTGCGTATCACCACTCGCAGCGAGAGCCGCGTGGAGAATTTGCCGCCCCACGCCAACTTGCACTTTCCCGTGGTCGAGAATTTTGTCGACGCCGTAGTGGCCAACGATCCCGCTCGCCTGGCCTGCCCAGCCGAACAGGGCGCCTGGGTGGACTGGGTGATCGAACAGGTGGTGCGGTCGCAAGCCCCATGGGCCTGAGGCCGCCGCACGATTTTTCTCGCGGCTTTTGCAACGAAATCGAATGAACTACATCCGATAATGAGGTGTGGCCGCTTCTTCCCTGTACACCGGCCGCGAATTTCGGTTTTCTGTTTCCTCACATGCCGTACCCTGGATCTTTTCATGGCGCTGCCGACTGACATTCTATTGACTTACGGATACTTGCTGCTCTTCGCCTGGGTATTGGCGGAGCAACTGGGCGTTCCGTTACCCGCCACGCCGGTGCTTCTCGCGGCCGGCGCCCTCTCGGTCGACGGCCCCTTCAACTTCATTCTGGCGCTTGCGCTCAGTGTGGTAGCCACGCTCATCGCCGACATTGTGTGGTTCTTCATCGGCCGCCGCCAGGGGCACCGCGTTCTGCGCCTGCTCTGCAAGCTCTCGCTCGAGCCCACCACCTGCGTTCGCCGCACTCAGGACTCCTTCGCGCGCCGTCGCGGCGTCATGCTCATGTTTGCCAAGTTTGTGCCCGGCCTGGGCATTCTGGCGCCGCCCGTGGCAGGCGAGAACGGCATGACGTTTGGCGCTTTTCTGTTCTTCGACGGTATTGGCGCAACGCTTTGGGCGGGATCGTTGCTAGCCGCGGGCCGCTTCTTTGGCGACCTGCTCAAGCGCAACGCGGGCCTTCTCAACTGGGTGGGCCGCTTCTCCGGCGCGCTGCTCGTTCTCGGCATCGTCGCATTCTTCCTCCTCCGTCTCTATAACCGCCGGGTAGTGCTGAAACAACTGAACGCCGCGCGCCTTGACCCCGTGGACCTGAAGCGCCAGCTCGACGCGGGAGAGCCGGTCTGCATCATCGATCTGCGTCATCCGCTGGAACTCTTGCCGGAACCGTTCACGCTGCCCGGCGCGCGCCACTTCTCGCCCGATTCGCTTGCCGCGCGCCAAGACGAAATTCCCCGCGACCGCGACGTCGTGCTCTATTGCACCTGTCCCAGCGAAGCCACCGCGGCCAAAACCGCCATGACGCTCCACCGCCTCGGCATTGAGCGTGTGCGCCCCCTGCGCGGCGGCTACGAGGAGTGGAAGCGCCTTGGCTTTCCGCTCGATGCCATTCCGCCCGTCAATCCCATCGTGACCACCGTGCAGCCTGCAAACTGATGCTTCGGGTAGCACGCCCTTTGTTCGATAAACTCCCCAAGACAACCACGAGAGAAAAATCGGGCGAACTCGCCAACCCGCGATGTCGCGAAGCGACGCCAACATGCCAAACAGTCACACCTCGCGGGATAGGTGCTTGACGTGCCTTCGCTCCCATGATCGACTGATGCAGGAATCAGCGAGACGCATGCATCTGCCCCAACTCACCCTCGACGATTACAACCAAAAGTTTGCCGATCGTCACCTCCTCCAAGGTGTTGTAGCCAAGTGGGCCAGGGAACGTCCCGAAGCCATCGCTCTGGTAAGCGCCGAAACGGGCCGCACCGTCACCTGGATCGAGTTTGACTGTTTCACCACGGCTCTAGCTGCGGAATGGCTGCGCCTGGGCTTCAAAAAAGGCGACTACCTCGTCACGCTGCTGCCCATGTCCGTCGATCATGTTCTGCTCGAATACAGTTTGTTCAAAATCGGCGTAATCGTGGTCCCGCTCGACCTCCGCCTGCCAGCAGCCGACGTGATTCGCGTCGTCGCAATGCTGCGCCCGCGCGGCTTTGTCTCGCTCGGTCTCTACGGTCCCATCGATTTCCGCGAGATGGGCCGCGCCGTCGCCCAAAAAAGTTCATCCATTGAACATTTCTTCACCGTGAGCACCGCCGAGCCCGGCGAAGGCTTCCGCTCTTATGCCGAATTGGCTGAATCCGCCTCGCATACCGCGGCCAACACGCCCGATGCCAGCGCCGCCGAGTTGGCAGCCACAGCGCCGGCCATTACGGAAGACGATGGCGCGTTAGTTATCTTCACCACAGGTTCCACCGGCTCGCCCAAAGCGGCGCTCCTCACCCACCGCAACATTACCTCGCAGAGCATGTGCCTCTGCGGCGCATTCTTCGGCGGAGACAGCGGCACACGCTCGCTCGTCAATCTGCCCGCCTCGCACGTCGGCGCGCAAACCGAAATCCTGATGAGCACGCTCTTCGGCGGCGGCACCGCGGTTCTTCTCGAGGTCTTCGACGCCGGCCGCTCTCTGCGCGCCATTGAGCAGCACCGCATCGAACTCCTCGGCCAGATTCCCGTAATGTTCAACCTGCAATGGATGCTGAAAGACTACGACCGCTTCGATCTCACGAGCCTCAAATTTGCCGCATACGGAGGCAATGCCGTCTCGCGGCCATTCGTCGATAAACTCGCCACCATGGCGCACGTCGTCGGCACAGGCCTCGGCCTCACGGAGTGCGCAGGCTTCTGCACCTACGTCAGCGTCGATCGAGCCGAACGCGAAAAAATCCTCGACGGCCTCGGCCACGACATGCCGGTATACGCATGCACCATTCGTCTGCCCATGCGCGACGACGGCCTCGCCGGCGACGCATTGCCCGACGGCGAAATCGGACACATCTGCTTTCGCGGGCCCCAGACCTTCGCCGGCTACATCAACGATCCCGCCGCGACCGCCCGAACCATCTCTCGCGACGACTATCTCTACACCGGCGATCTCGGCTACAGGACCGCCGCGGGCATCCATTTATCCGGCCGCGCCAAGTGGGTCATCAAGTCGTTCGGCTACCAGGTATTTCCCGGCGACGTAGAAGCGCACATCGCCGACCTTCCGCAGAAAGTGACGAGTTGTATCGTGGTCGGCGTCACGCATGCAGTAGCCGGCGAGAGCGTAGTGGCCGTGGTCGAGAAGCGCCCGGGCATCGAGTTAACCATACAGGAACTGGAGCGCCACACCCGCTCGCTCGCAACCTACATGCGCCCACGCCACTGGATCATCGTCGACCCCGGCCAGATGCCTCTCAACCGCCTCGGCAAACCCGACCACCAACGGGCACAGGAAATGGCCAACCAGGAGATCGCGAAACTCCGCGCCCGCGGCGAGTGGGACAGCCGCCACACCAACAGCGCCTAAGT
Organism: uncultured Acidobacteriota bacterium; assembly: GCA_963830785.1. Classification (GTDB taxonomy): domain Bacteria; phylum Acidobacteriota; class Terriglobia; order Terriglobales; family Acidobacteriaceae; genus Telmatobacter. Next base: position 44,150 of record CAWHNV010000077.1, on the reverse strand, counting down.
AGCGCGCGAAAACGGTGCCGTGAAAATGTAGGGCCGATCTCCAGACCGGCTGTAGCGCGGGTCTCCCGACCCGCGCTTCTCTCTCACCTCGCACCCTCATTCATTCCCGCTCCTCCAGGCGTTACGATGGAAGATGCAGCATAACGCCTGTCGGGAGCACGTCCTTGGCATTCGACGATCTGCGCGACTGGATCAAAGCGCTCGAAAAACACGGCGAACTCCGCCGCATCCGCGAAGAAGTTTCGCCCGAGCTCGAAATCACTGAGATCACCGATCGTGTGAGCAAGATTGGCGCGCGTGTCGACGCAAAATCCGGATGCGACGAAGGAGAACTACGCTCCCGGCGGTCCGGCGCTACTGTTTGAAAACATCAAAGGCCACCCCGGCCACAAGGTCCTCATCAACCAGTTCGGCAGCGAGCGCCGCATGGCGCTGGCGCTCGGCGTCGACCGCCTCGACGAGATCGCCGAACGCATCCAGACGCTGATGAACGTGAAGCCGCCGTCGGGCGGCTTTCTCGACAAGCTGAAAATGCTGCCGCAGCTGGCCGAACTCGCCAACGTCTTTCCCAAAACCGTCAGCGCCAAAGACGCCCCCTGCAAGGAAGTCATTCGGCGCGACAACTTCGACCTCAACTTTTTCCCATCCTCAAGTGCTGGCCGCACGACGGCGGCCGCTTCATCACGCTGCCCTGCGTCCACACCCGCGACCCGCGCTCGGGCAAGCGCAACATCGGCATGTATCGCATGCAGGTCTACGACGGCCAGACCACCGGCATGCACTGGCAGCGGCAAAAGGTCGCCGCCGAGCACTATCGCGAGGCACTGCGTGCGGCAGCCTCCTGGACGGGTGATGCGGCCGGGACGAAATCTGCAAGAGTCGAGGCGATGGCCGAGTCGGCCGGCGGCGCGGTCGCCATTCCCGATCGCCGGCGGCCTGCCGCAAGTCGCGCTCGGCAATCTGAAAGGCTCGCGCCTCGAAGTCGCCGTCGCCATCGGCACCGATCCCGCCACCACCTTCTCCGCCATCGTCCCCGCGCCGCCCGAAGTCGAGGAGTTCTTGATCGCCGGCTTCCTGCGCGGCAAGCCCGTCGAAATCGTCCAATGCGAAACCGTCGATCTCGAAGTCCCCGCCCACGCCGAAATCATCCTCGAAGGCTACGTCGAGCTCGGCGAGCTGCGCGCCGAAGGCCCCTTCGGCGACCACACCGGCTTCTACACCCTCACCGACGAGTACCCGGTCTTCCACCTCACCTGCATCACCCACCGCCGCAGACCCCATCTACGCCGCGACCATCGTCGGCAAGCCGCCCATGGAAGACGCATGGATGGGCAAGGCCGTCGAGCGCATCTTCCTCCCCGCCATGCGCATGACCATCCCTGAAATCGTCGACATCAATCTCCCCGTCGAAGCCGTCTTCCACAACCTCATGCTGGTCTCCATCCGCAAGAGCTATCCCGGCCACGCGCGCAAGGTCATGAACGCCATCTGGTCCCTCGGCCAGGCCATGTTCACCAAGTGCATCATCGTCGTCGACGAAGACTGCGACGTGCAAAACATCCCCGAAGTCGTCCTGCGCGTAGCCAACAACATCGACCCCGAGCGCGACATCCAATTCACCCTCGGCCCCATCGACTCGCTCGACCACTCCTCCCGCCTGCCCAACTACGGCTCCAAGATGGGCATCGACGCCACCCGCAAATGGAAAGCCGAAGGCTTCACCGCCCCTGGCCCGCCATGATCGAAATGGACCGCGCCACCAAAGCGAAAATCGACGCGATGTGGGCCAAGCTGGGATTGTAGAAAGGTCGCGATTGACCGTCCCCTAAAACATGCATGGCCAATCTGCCTTAAACGGTCGAGCAAAACTCATATTTGCGCGTCCATGAGGCAGCGCCGTAATGAATTCACATTTGAGGGCCACGCCCAACTGAAAGAGACGGCGCCTGCGATTCCCGTCAATATCAGTCGACCAACCTCTGAATGGGTGCCCCACATCTCGCCTTTGAGATGTGGGATAGCAGGGGCCTCGATTTTCGCGCAGTATTTCTCCGCCGAACCGCAAAGCAGTCACTCTTGAGAATCCGGCGCCAGTAAAATAATCTTTCCCACCCCGCCTTTCTCCCCCAGCGCATGAGCTTCAGCCGCATCACGCAACGGCATCCGGCGGCCAATCGGCAGAATGAATTTGCCATCGCGCACATCATCGGCAAACTCGCGCACCTTCGATGGATCAGGCTGAGCGCCCACACGCGTAATCTTTACCGTCGGATTTTTCGCCGCCGCGTTTTCCGGCAGCACAGCAGTGCAGCCAAACGACCCGCCCTGTTTTACCTTGGCTATCAGCTTCGCTGCCGTCTCGCCGCCCACAGTGTCCGCAATCGCATCCACCAGGCGGAATTTTTCAATCGCCTCGTCGTCATCAATCGCGAGCACGTCAGAAACCCCGAGCGCGCGTGCGTCGCCCAGCTCTTTCCCGCGAACCCCTGCAACCACCTGTGCGCCCATCTTCTTCGCCGTATGCACCGCCGCGCGCCCCACGCTGCCCAGCGCTCCCGTAATCAGAACCACCTGCCCCTTTTGCACGTTGGTCGCGATGCGCACAAGCTGGTCGCCAGTGAGCGAAATCAGCGGGATCGCCGCCGCGTCCACCAGGTCCACTCCATCCGGCAAATGCGTCACCTCCGAATCGTCCACTGCAACCAGCTCGGCATAAGTTTTGTTGGACAGTGCAAGCACGCGTTCGCCCACTTTGAAGTGCTTCACATTGGCGCCCACTGCGCGCACGATGCCACTTATATCGCGCCCCAGGATTGCCGGAAACGTCAACGGACGCATCTTCTGTATCGACCCCGAACGCAATTTCCAGTCGATCGGGTTCACGCTCGCAGCCGCTGCCGCAATCAGCACCGTATTTCCGCTCACCTGCGGCTCGGGTACATTATCTTCAAATTTCAGATTCTCAGGACCGCCGTATTCATGCAGCACCACTGCTCTCATCGCGTACCTCCCGGTACTCCAGGCTCATTCAACTCTAACCTCAGATGCGCGCAAGCCAGCTCGCGTCTCATCTGTTATATCTAAACTCATGCGGGTTGATCATCGCACGCGCATCTTTTTTGCCGCCATCATTATCGTCCTCGCTCTTCCTCTCCGCGCCCAGCAAACTTCCGGCACCTTTCGCTGGATCGATTTTCACGATTCCAGGGATCAGAACATCGTGGCCTGGATCGCGCGCTCGCTCCAGGTGGAAAAGTGGACCGCCATCCGCGAGATCGGCGTGGTCTACGATGCGGCCCTTGTCGTCACCACCGACCGCGAAGGCCCGCAAGCGTCGCCCAGCGCCGACAGCTTTACCGTCTGGAACGCATCGCTCACCAGCCACGTGGTCGCTCCGCTGCTCAAAGGCGTGAACCTGCGCTGGTTCGATCGTGAACATTTTGCTGACGACGCTCCCGAGGAGTTGACGGTTCTCTACGACAACTGTCACGACTGCGCCGCCAGCACTTTTTTCACCAGCTTCCGCTACGACCTCGCTCACCACCAGTGGGTGGCGCGCTGGGTCCGCGGCGGCCAGGGAGTTCTGGTGTGGAATGCCGTTCCGCCCACCGCTCCCGGCGTGGCCTGGACACAGGTCTATGCCGTGATGTCTGGAGCGGAGAACCACGCTTATCTGTGCACGTGGAACCACTTCGACTACGGCAAAGTAAGGCAGCCCAGCGACACCATCTTCCGTTACGATGTCGACCCCATGACCGGCCTTGAGCGCACCGTGGAGTTGAACCGGGAGAACGCCGAAGCCATGAAACTGCGCCTGTGCCGCGGACAGGACACCATCCAGGGCCTCGAGCGCGGCCAGGACTCACCGCTTTGCCAGCAGTTGCTGAACACGCAACCGCAACGCAAGCCCGTCACCACGCCGCCAGCCAACAATCGCGGACAGTCCGTGGGCGGGCGTGTCAGCCATTGAGCTGCGGGTTTGTATCAGGGCGCGGCCTTAGCCGCGCCGAAAATGCGCAAACAAACCGTCGGGTCTTAACCGTTGCCCCGATATTTGCCGTCCCGCAACTATCCACTTTTCGATTCACCCAACAGTACCTAAGCCGAGCCAACTTAGGACGAAGGCTCTGTTCTCGGTCCGTGCTCCCACATCAGCTACCGATGTGAGCCTTAAGTGGTCAATAAGGAGCAGTTTTACCTCCGCGCCGCGCCTAGCATCCAAGCTGAATGGAGGCTTGAAATGAGCCAATTTTCCAGACTTGCGCGATTTGCCCTGCTGCCCCTCGCGATAGCCCTTTCAACTGCCGGCTGCCGCCAGAGCCAACCCCTGGTTTCGGCCGACAACAACCAGGCGGGTACACAGAACCCAGCCTCTGACCCGGCGGCGGCCAACCTGCCTCCGGTTCCAGACAACACAACCGACCAGCAGAGTCCTCCGCCGCCCAACCAGTCATCTCCAGATCAGTCATCTTACAATCCGGGTTACGGGGAGCAGCCGGAATACACCGATAACCAGCCGCCTCCGCCCTTGCCCGACTACGACCAGCCCCCGGCGCCCGGCGACGACTATATCTGGACCCCCGGCTATTGGGCCTGGTCCCCGGAGGACGGCTACTACTGGGTGCCTGGAGCGTGGGTCGAAGCTCCCTACGAGGGCGCGCTCTGGACCCCCGGCTACTGGGGCTACTGGAATAACTCCTACGGGTTTTACCCCGGCTACTGGGGCCAGTACGTGGGCTACTATGGCGGCATCAATTACGGCTTTGGCTACGTGGGATACGGCTACCAGGGCGGTTACTGGGGCGGAGGCCACTTCTACTACAACCGCTCGGTCAACAACGTCAACTTGTCTGAGGTGCACAACGTTTATAGCCGTTCGGTGAGCGGCTACAGCAACAACTCCCATGTGAGTTACAACGGTGGATCGGGGGGCATCCGGGCGCAGGCGCGGCCAGCGGAGCTGGTAGCGATGCATCAGCCGCACACTGCGCCCATGCGGGCACAGTTGCAGAATCAGCGTGCCGCCGGCGCCAACCGGGCCCAGTTTGCCAGTGCCAACCATGGCCGCCCGACCAATGTGGCCGTCAACCAACCACTCGCCGCCGATCGCAATGTGACCGCTCCGCCAGCGTTGCAGAGAACGAATAGAGCTGTAGAACAGCAGCAGCGCCAGGCAACTCCGCAGCAGGGACAGCGCCAGGCAACTCCGCAACAGGGACAGCGCCAGGCAACTCCGCAACAGCAACAGCACCCGGCCGCGCCGCAGCACCAGGCAACTACCCAATCGCGCCCGGCGACCCCGCAACAACAAGAGCGTCAGGCTGTTCCGCAATCCCAAGAGCGTCATGCGACCCCGCAGCCGCAACAACGCCAGGCAGCTCCACAACAACACCAGGCAGCTCCGCAAACGCGCCAGACGGCAATACAGCCGCGCTCGACGACACCGCAACCGCAAGAGCGCCGCGCGACCCCGCAGCCACAACCGCATCAGGCTGCTCCACAACAACACCAGGCGGCTCCGCAGCAACACCAGGCTGCTCCGCAGCCGCACCAGGCGGCTCCGCAACAACACCAGGCTGCACCACAGGCGCGCCAGGCTGCACCACAGGCGCGCCAGGCTGCACCACAGGCGCACCAGGCTGCACCGCAACACCAGCCGGCTCCGCAAAAGCAGGAGGATCACCCCAAGTAGTCGCGTTTAGCAAAGCATCCTCGGCAGATTCCGCGCCTGGGCTTTACAGTCTGCGAAAAAACCCAATTCAAGGGGCTTTGTAACAAGGGCACGGCTTCAGCCGGGCCGATAAGGTCATCGCGGCCAACCGTCGGCCGCCCGCGTAGCTCATTAACCGTTCGGTGAGTATTTTCATGAAATTCCGAGACTTCTCACCTGTTCTTCGTGTTTCAATGAATGATCGAATGGAGGTTGAGATGAAAAGCACTTCTCGACTCGCACTTTGCATACCACTGGCCTTCGCGGCCGTTCTCTTCCTGGCCGCACCGAACGTGTTTCGTTCGCATCTGCAATTAACGCCAGGCCAACTCTCAAACTTCAATGTCGTTCAGGCCGCCCAGGAACAGGCGCCGCCTCCCGACCAGGGCCCCGACCCCGCAGCCGCCAACATGGCGCCGGATACGACCGGCCAGGGACCTAACGGGCAGTCCTATACCACCGAGGCTCCGCCTGCCGGCGGCGAGAATCCCGACGTTGCCGGCTATGCCGAGCAGCCCACCGAGGAAGCCACTCAGCCTCCGCCACCGCTGCCCGACTACGCGCAGCCGCCCGCGCCCGACGATGGATACATCTGGACTCCCGGCTACTGGGCCTACGGTCCGTATGGCTATTACTGGGTGCCCGGCGTGTGGGTTGAGCCACCGTATGTCGGCGGCCTCTGGACTCCCGGTTACTGGGGCTTCTACGGCGGAAGTTATCTGTGGTACCCCGGTCACTGGGGCTTCCACATCGGCTGGTATGGCGGCATCAACTACGGATTCGGCTACGTCGGATTCGGTTATGAGGGCGGCTACTGGAATGGTGGACACTTCTTCTATAACCGCGTCTACAACAACTTCAACGGGCGCGCGGTGCATAACGTGTACAGCTATCGCGCCAATGTTCGCGTCAACAATAACGTTCGCGGGAATAACGGCGCACGCCCCAGCTATCGCGGCGGTCCGAATGGCGTCCACTCCCAACCCCGGCCCTCGGAAGGGAACGCCTACCGCGAGCCCACCGCTCCGCGCATGAGCACACAGGAGCAGCATGAGCACTATTACGGCGCTCAACGCGGGCAGTATGCATCGCCCAATAACAGCAGGCCGGCCACTACATCGGAGTCACGCCCGCTGCATGCCGACGCCCACGTCACCCCGCAGGTACGCAGCAGCGGTGGCGGCGGCGGAAGCCGCTCCAGTGGCCATCGCTAAGCCGTTCCCCGACGGCCATCGTTGAGTCGCTGGTTGCCACTGCAAGTTCCCGTGCCCCATCCTTTCCGCGCAGTTTGCGGAAAGGGTGGGAAACTGAATCGCAGAAAGGCGACGGGCCGCATCCTCCATTGAGGATGCGGCCCGTCTTTCTGCGAGCGATTCGAGATGCCGTCCCGCGGCCATCCACGAATCACGAACCACGAACCACGGCCTTCCGCTCACTCCGCCGCAAACACCTTGATCGCCACCAGATTCCGCACCCATCGCGCCGGCCGTTTTTCCCCCGTGGCAATCAACTTGAGCGGTCCGTCGGCCGCCAGCGCCTTGCCGTTCTCCGTATCGGCCACCATCACCGTCGAACTGCTCACATCCGGCGTGATCTCACCGCTCGCGTACACCACTTCATACAAATCCGAGCCCTCTGCCACCACGTACAACCGCAGATCCTTTCCGCGCGGATGTTCGCTCACGCCTAGCGGCGCGAGCAACGCAATCAGCGGTACGCCGGAGTAAGTCTCGTCAGCCTTGGTGTGTTCGTTGTGAACCGTGACCGTCACATGCGGCAGGGCTGCCAGCGTGGCCACTGTCCATGTGGCGGATTTATCGCCGAAGGTGATCTTCAGTGTCTCCGCCGGCGCGGCAACCTGCGCCGTCATGCCCGACGTTTGCTCCCCCATCGGCATCCTCGGCTGCGGGCTCTGCGCACGTGCGCCAAGCACTCCCAAACTCAACATCCCTAAAAAGATAGCGGTGCAACCAAGCGAATGCTTCATGAAATTCTCCTCGCCTTCATCGTATACTGAACGCATGTCGATTGTGCGCAACATCGCCGCCATCGCCAAGGGCATGAGCATCACCGGCCGCGAGGCGTTCGCGCCAACTGAGGTTGAGAATTACCCTGACGGCCCCGGCCCTTTGCGCGGTGCGGTTCTCGAATCGCGCTACCGCGGCGCGCACGAGCTGCAGCGCGACGAAAACGGATTGGAAAAGTGCGTTGCGTGTTTTTTATGCGCCGCTGCCTGCCCCGCGAACTGTATCTATATTGAGGCCGCCGATAACACCGCCGAGGCCCGCATCTCCTCGTCGGAGCGCTACGCCAAGGTCTACAACATCGACTACAACCGCTGCATCTTTTGCGGCTACTGCGTCGAAGCCTGCCCCACCGACGCCATCACCCACGGCCACGGATTTGAACTAGCCACGCTCAACGCTACCAATCTCGTGATGCGCAAAGAAGACATGCTTGTGCCCGTGGCGGCGTTGACGGCGAAGTAGCCTGCGTCTGCCTCACAAGCAATACGTTGGCGCAGGAGTGTTAGCTGGGCGCGCCACGAGGAGGCACGTTGACATCTCGGTCGAATCTGCATTCCAGAGCCAAGATTGCAGTCAAATCCTTATTGCCCAAAAACGTTGTCGCTTTCATTAGCGGATGCAGATACCGGGGCTACCTGGCACACGTAGATTATCTTTTGAAGCTCAAGAAGTATCACACGCAATTTGCAAAAGACAACGCAACATTGCCGGATTCGACCATAGTTTTGCCGGCGGGTTGCCGCATTCAACTTCCCCTCGACGCCGAGGTTCGCGACGCCTTTCAGTATTTTGGATGGAAGGATCCCGCGGCCGTGGAAGAATTCCGGGGTTTCATGAATGTGGCAGCAAAGGCAAAGATCTTTTGGGACATTGGCGCGTTATTTGGTTCCTTCTCTTTGGCCTTCGCGCTCGAGGGAGCAGATCGGCGGGCATTGGCCTTTGAGCCCAATCCAAGCTCGCGGGCAAAACTTGACGAATGTGTCCGTCTCAATCCAAGTGCGCAGGTTGAGGTCTTCGATTTCGCTGTGGGATTGCCGGGCAAGGTGGTGGAGTTTGAACGCGGCTTTCATTACACCGCGATCGCGGAATCGCCCGCTCGGCCAAGCGAAGAGAATTCAGAGCCAAGAGAAACCGTAGCCATCAAGACCATGTCGATTGACGAATTGATCGAGAAAAATCTCGCCCCGCCCGACATCATCAAGATCGACGTGGAAGGACATGAGTTCGATGTCCTACAGGGGGCGAAAAAGCTGCTGCATGCGAAGAAGCCTATATTGTGCCTCGAATTGCACCCGGACCTGCTTGCCCGCAGGGGAATTTCCAGTCAGACCATAGTGGAATATCTTGAGGACGCCGGATATGTACTTCACGATCCTGGTTTGAAGCGCGTGAAGAAGGACTTCTTCAAACACAAGACCAGCGTCCGCGTCGTTGCGATGTGATGCGGGCGGGCTTTGGCTCACTGCGAAGGCTTGTCACCCCGCTCCGGTCAGCAGCCCGCGCTTGCGCATCTCCGCCATCACGCGCTCCACCTTCCAATCCAGCGCATCCGCGCCGTCGACCACAAGATCGGCATTCACCGCCGAAGGCCGCACAAACGCCAGGCTCGACGGCCGCACGCGATTCTCCCACTGATAGCGCACCGATTCCTCGCTACGTCCGCGCTCGTCCAAATCGCGCTTCAGCCGCCGCTCGAAACATAACGCGTCCGGCGTATCGACATAAATGCTCAACTGGTAGAGCGGCAGCAACTCCTTGAAGTGGAGCGCGAAAATTCCTTCGATGATCAAAAAAGGGCCTGATGTCACGCGCTCTGTGCGGCCGGGCATGCGCGTGTAGGTTCCGAAATCGTAACAGGGACGGTCGATCGTGTCGCCCCGCGCCAATGCGGCAATGTGCTCGGCGAGCAGTGGAATCTCGATCATCGACGGGTCGTCGAAGTTCTGCTGTACACGCTCTTCGAGCGGCATGTGGCCGAGATCGAGATAGTAGTCGTCGAGATGGAAGCGCAGGCCGCGCAGCATGCGGGCCATTTCGTTGGCCAGCGTGGTTTTGCCCGAGCCGGAGCAGCCGGCCACGCCCAGCACCGTCGGGGGAAACGGCAGCCGCGGAATCTGCGCGGCGGCTCCGCGTGCGACTTGGGCGCTCACAGCTTCGCTCACGGGGCGACTCGCGGTGCGATTTGCGGATTGGATCGCGGTTCTGCTTCTACCTTCGCGGCAATTCTCGGCGCCAGCCGCTTCAGCAGTCCGGCCAGCCGCTGCTCCACCATCCGCCCCGTCTCCTGCACCTCCTAATGGCTCAGCGGAGTCGCGCCCAGTCCCGCTGCCAGATTGGTGACGCAGGAAATCCCCAGCACTTCGATTCCCATGTGCCGCGCCACAATCGTCTCCGGCACGGTCGACATGCCCACCAGCGTAGCACCCAGCGTGCGAAACGCGCGAACCTCCGCCGGCGTCTCAAAGCTCGGCCCCGGCGTGGCCAGGTACACGCCCTCGGCGAGATCGAATCCCTCCTCGCGCGCAGCATCGGCGGCCATCGCGCGCAGCGTCTTGCTGTAGGCCTCGGTCATGTCGAAAAAACGCAGTCCCGCGCCCGGCCTCGCAGCAAAGCGCGGCTCGTTCGGCCCGGTCAGCGGATTCCACCCCATCATATTGATGTGATCGCCCAGCGCCACCAGCTGACCCACATGGTAGCCCGCCTGAATTCCGCCCGCAGCATTGGTCAGCACCACGGCGCGCACTCCCAGCGCCCCCAGCACGCGCATGGGAAACGTAACTTCGCGAGGTGTGTAGCCCTCGTAAGAATGCACGCGCCCCTGCATAACGATTACCGGCGCCCCGCCCAGCAGCCCCGCCACCATCCGTCCCGAGTGTCCCTCCACAGTCGATTGCGGAAAATGCGGAATCTCCTGGTAGGGCACGAACACCGGGTCGGCGACCGCATCGGCCGCCGCGCCCAGCCCCGAACCCAGCACCATGCCCACCCGTGGCGCAAGCGCGCCGAGCCGCGCTTTTACAAATGCGGCTGCCTCTGCGACCTGGTCGTAGTAAGTCATTCCTTCAATCCGTTGCGGCGCTTCGGACATTCTACCGTTGTCCCTCTGCCAGCGGCTGTGCAAAGCAGGTTCCCATTCCCGCAGCCAGGTTCTTCCACAGAAACTGGGTGCCCCCGGTCCCTCGCACTTGGGGACCGGGGAGGGATGACAGGGAGACGGCCATCACATTTTGTCATTTTGAGCCGGGGGTATAATGCCATCCGGCCTGAGAGCCGGCCAGCTTCTGTACAGGCGTGGCTTGCGCCGGACCGGGCGAAGCATGGGAGCATCGCAATGGCAACGCAAGCAGTACAACACGAGCTGACTTTGTCGCGGCGCATGGCGCGGCTGGGCACGGAAACGGCATTTGAAGTTTTGAGCAAGGCCAAGGCGCTCGAGCGCAAGGGCAGGGACATCATTCATCTGGAGATCGGCGAGCCGGACTTCTCCACTCCGCCTCACATCGTCGAGGCAGCCGTCGATGCCCTCCGCGGCGGCTGGACGCATTACAGTCCCTCTGCGGGATTGCCCGAGCTCCGCGAAGCCATCGCCAACTATGTGAGCCGCACGCGCGGCGTCCCCGTCGAGCCCGATGAAGTGGTCGTGGTTCCCGGCGGCAAGCCCATCATGTTTTACGTCATGCTCGCGCTCGTCGATGAGGGCGACGAGGTGATCTATCCCAATCCCGGTTTTCCCATCTACGAGTCGATGATCCGCTATGCCGGAGGCACGCCCGTGCCGATTCCGCTGCGCGAAGAGCGGGATTTCGCCATGGACGTGGACGAGATGGCGCGCCTGATCACGCCTTCGACCAAGCTCATCATTCTCAACTCGCCGCAGAATCCCACCGGAGGCGTCCTGGCGCGAGACGACATCGAGCGCGCTGCAGCAGCCATCGGCGATCGCAACATCCTGGTGCTCGCCGACGAAATTTACAGCCGCCTGCAGTTTGCGGGCCAGCCATTTTCCATCATGACCGTGCCCGGCATGCAGGAGCGCACCATTCTGCTCGACGGCTTCTCGAAAACCTATGCCATGACCGGCTGGCGCATCGGCTACGGCGTAATGCGCGCCGACCTGGCCGCGCAGATCACGCGCCTGATGACCAACTCCAACTCCTGCACGGCCAGTTTTACGCAACGCGCCGCGCTGGCCGCGCTCCATGGCGACCAGAGCGCCGTGGATACGATGCGTCTCGAATTCGAGCGGCGCAGCCGCGCCTTTGTCACCGGGCTCAACCGCATTCGCGGCTTCAGCGCACGCATGCCCAAGGGCGCATTCTATGTCTTCGCCAACATCACGGGTACGGGATGGGCCTCGAAGCCCCTGGCCGACGCCTTGCTCGAAGATGCCGGCGTGGCCGCGCTTTCCGGCACCGCATTCGGTTCCTATGGTGAGGGCTATGTGCGCTTCAGCGTCGCCAATTCCATGGAGAACCTGATGGAAGCGCTCAAGCGCATCGACGCCTGGGTGAGCGTGCACTTGTAGCAGAGTACCGCCGGTCTCCAGAGGCTGCGGAAAAACTCTTTCAGGGTCGCAAGAAGTGTCAGGGCACGACTTTAATCGTGCCGGAACTGCAATAAAACCAATCCGACCTTTAGGCCCTGTGGGATGCTTGCTTCTCTCAATCGAGTTTTTCCGCAGCCTCTCCAGACCCGCGCTGGGAACCGCGGCAACTATGAAGAACGCCATTAGGAATAGATCGACTCACGCGCCGTAGGCGCAACGTTTGTTAGCCCCGCGCTTCAGCGTGGGGAAGAGGCGCCAATCGCGGCGCGAGTCCCGTAGGGACGATGCAAGGCCGACGCAAAGGAGACCCACAATGTCGCTTCGAGATGCAACCACCGGCCAGGTCACGAAAACATATTCTCTTGACGAACTGCGCGAAGCCGCACGACTCATGCGCAGCTACAACCTGGTCGCGTTGTGCGCCGCAGGCTCGGGCCACGCCGGCGGCACGCTCTCCATCATGGACATTGCCGCGGCGCTCTATTTGCGCGCGGCCGAACACGATCCCAAACATCCTGACTGGGCCGATCGTGACCGTATACTCTGGTCGGCCGGTCACAAAGCGCCGGCGCTCTATGTTTCGCTCGGCATCGCCGGTTTCTGCCCGCTCCACGACATCGTCACCCTGCGCAAGCTCGGCTCGCCCTTCCAGGGCCATCCTCACTGGCTCAAGCTGCCGGGCATCGAGATTTCTTCCGGCTCGCTCGGCCAGGGCTTGAGCGTCGCGGTCGGCATGGCGCTGGCCGCGCGTATCGACGGAAAAAACCACAAAGTTTTCTGCCTGATGGGCGACGGCGAACAGCAGGAGGGCGAGGTGTGGGAAGCTGCCATGGAGGCCGGCCACTTCCATCTCGACAACATTGTCGCCGTCATCGACTGCAACCGCCTGCAGATCGATGGCTGGGTGAAAGACGTGATGCAAGTCGAGCCGCTCGCCGCCAAGTACGCGGCCTTCGGCTGGGAAGTGCTGCGCATCGACGGCCACGACATGAACCAGATTGTCGACGCCTTCGAACGGGCGCGCGCGGTCGCGGGCAAGCCCGTCATGATTCTCGCCGACACCGTGAAAGGCAAGGGCGTGAGCTTTATGGAAAACCAGCCCGGCTGGCACGGCAAGGCGCCGAATCGCGAAGAACTGACATTGGCGCTCGCGGACCTTGGTCTCGCTGAGCGCATTCCCGTGGACGATTTGCTCGCCAGGTCGAAGCGCTGGCAAACCGAAGCGTCAGGCGCCCTTGAAGCGCGCATGCCCCGCTACTCACGTGACTTCTGGTGGAACGCGCGCGATCGAACGCAAATCGACGCGATGCACGTTGACATGGAGCCCACGCGCAAAGGCTTTGGCCGCGCGCTTGCGGAATGCGGCGACGACGAGCGCATCGTGTGCATTGGTCTCGACATTTCCGGCTCCATTACCATTGCGGATTTCTATTCCGGCAAGCCCGAACGCGCGCGGCGCTGGATCTCGATGGGTATCGCGGAGCAGTCGGCCACAGCGGCCGCCGCGGGCCTGGCGCGCGAAGGCAAGCTGCCGGTGCTCGGCTCCTACGCCACGTTTTCCGCGGCGCGCAACCTCGACCAGATTCGCGTTTCCATCTGCTACTCCCATCTCAACGTGCTGGTGGCCGGCGCGCACGCGGGCGTTTCAGTCGGAGCCGACGGCGCCACGCACCAGGCGCTTGAAGATCTCTTCGCCATGCTCGGATTGCCGAACATGACCGTGGTCGTACCCTGCGACGCGATTGAGACGCGCAAAGCCACGCGGCATCTGCTGCTCGAACACGTGGGACCCAAGTATATCCGCTTCGCGCGCGAGGCCACGCCGATCGTGACGGCCGAATCCACGCCCTTCGTTTTCGGCAAAGCGAACGTCATTCGCCTGCGTGGTGAGAAGTCCAGCTTCGCCGACGCCTTCGAAACACGTCTCGCAGAGCACTACGCCGACGAAGGCGAGGATCTGAGCATCATCGCCTGCGGACCCATGGTGCCTGAGGCGATGCGCGCCGCATGGATTCTGAAACAGGAGTTCGGCCTCGAGACGCGCGTCCTGAATCTGCACACCCTCAAGCCCATCGATGCGGAAGCGATCGTGCGCGCGGCGCGCGAAACAGGCGTGCTGATCACAGCGGAGGAGCATCAGATCGGCGCACTGGCCGGCCGCGTGAGCCTGGTTCTTGCCACGAATCCCACACTCTATGGGGTCCCGGTCATCGCCAGCGCCATCGGAGTCAAAGACCGCTTCGGCGAGTCCGGCGCGCCGTGGGAACTGGTCAAAGTCTTCGAATTGAGCGCGGAACACATCGCCCAGACGGCCATCGAGCTGATCTCGATGAAGAAACACGCCGCCGAACACCTGGTGACCGCGTGAACCGCGTTTGCTCGGTTCCTCAGTCCCTTAGTCCCCAGTCCCTAAGTCCTTGTCTTTTTACTCCGGCGGACCCACGGTCAACACGAAATACGACGCCGGCTCCGTCTGGCTCGCGTTGTAAACCGTGTGCTGGTCGCCCGCAATGCACACCCCCATTTCGCCGGCCACCAAATCGCGGGTCACGCCTGCCGTCATCAGCCGCGCCGTGCCTTCGTGGATACACCAGATCTCGGTATGCTTGTGCGTGCCGATGGGCTCGGGCGGACAGCCCGGCGCAAGACGCGTAAAGTGCGCCTCCAGTCGAATATTGTCGGGCAGCATCCCCATCAAGAAGCGCTTCGACATACGCGGCGACGGATGCGGATTGGCCGGCTCAATCTGCGGATAACGCCCCGAGACAAGCGTGGGCAACGGCATAGGCGTCGCCGGCTGTTGTGTGGGCGCGGTGGCCGGCGTCTGCCCCTCTGCCTCAGGCGCGAGCGCGGTAGCAGTAGCCAGCAAGGGCAAAAGCGCGGAAAATTCTCTGCGGTTCATCGGGTCTCCTTCATCATGTTTCAATTCAAGTTTGCGGAGTGTACAGACGCGAGCGGTTTCGCTCAATTGCAAGTGAAACACAGATCGTCTGAATAGCGGCCAAGCCTCCAGCCAGAGACATCCGCCTTATCGCAAAGCCAGAACCCTTGGCGGGTGGGCTCCGGAAATCTGATTCGCGAACCATCTGCAGATGTCATCTCGAGCGCGAGCGCTGTAGGGCAACTTCCGTATCCCGCTTCTTCGCCGCCAACCAGGAAAAAGGCGGAAGCGCCCGGGCTCAACACGGGACTCTCTGACAAATGCGGCGACTTTTTAAAAAGATAGTCGGAGCAATCCATGCAGAACGAATATGCGAGACGCTTGCCGTGGACATCGAGAAATGCAACCTTCGGCACCAAGTCGAGTTCGCATGGCTTACGAGAGATGTTGGTTACCTCAAAAGCCCAGGCCGCGTGCCCCGCACCCCCGTCGAGCCCGTCTACGCGCGGTCGCAGGTCCGCGCGCGAACACGGACGAGCTTGCTGAGCCAATAGTCTCGGCGCTGAAGCCGCGAACGCTGACAGCAAGAGGATTGTCACGATGTGGCGAGCATTCCTTGGAAGCGGAATAGGGATCACTGGATCCTCCCGTTTTCAATTGTTAGTTTGCAGGTTTCCGTGCCCGCCGCCATTGTCGCCCGAAATCAAACGCACCGTCCCCACAATCCCCGAAGGCAGCGGCTCCAGATGATCCATGTCCTGCGGCGTGAACTTCTCGCCATAGCGCAAATTCAGCAGCCGGTAATCGGGCGCGGCGCGCCCCGCCAACTCGTTGATCGCGGTGTTGGCCACCGCAATCCGCAACTCATTCGTGCCCGCATGCACGAGCGTCGTCACATCCAGCCGGTATGGCGGATGCCACAAATCTCCCGCAGGTTTCCCGTTCACAGAAACTACCGCCGCTTCGCGAATCGGCGGATCGTACCAGGTACGCATCCCCGCCTGGTGCAGCGCCACGCGCTCGACCGGCGTCCCTTCGCCAAAGTCCAAAATCACGCTCCCCGATTTCGCAACCGCCTCGGGTATCTCCACCGTGCGCGTATAAATTGCCGTGCCGGAGTAATACTTCTCGGCTTCGTCGTCGCTCCATGAGTGCAACGTCTGCATGGTTTCCTTTGCGCCGCCTTTGTCGAATGTCACGGTCCAAGCGTGGCTCAAGTCGATGGCCGCGAAAGGCGTTGCGGCTCGCTGCTGCGGCGGTGGCGCGGGGGCATCGGTGAACACCACCACGCGCGACTCATAAGGAGCGAGGTCGAAGTGAAGCGTCGGCCCCGGCCCAGCGCCCGTAATCTTTCCCGTGAACGGATCCCACCACTCCGCACCGCTTTTGCCGGCACGAAACGTCGCATCGAACGAATGCGGACGGTTGTCAGTGTTGGCGACGAAGTAAATTTGGGCCGAATGTAATCCACGATGAATGAAGCCTACTTCAGGAGTGGCGGGATTCATCACCACGTCGGGCTTCTCGAAAGAGGCTCGTAGCGCTGCGCCAATTTCAGCGGAGCTGGCAACGACTTTCACGTTTTTCATCGCAGAAGCCATCAGCCTCCGCGAAATCTCGGCGACAGCGGCCGAGTCGCGCGGCCCCTCGATTACTCCCGGCGCGCGCGAAGGCAAACTCTTCACCGCAATCACCTCGCCGCCACGCTCCGCAAACGCCTCGATGCACCTGTACGTGGCCAGCGGCAGCCGCTCCACATTCGGCATCAGCAGCACCGGATAGTACTGCATGCCAACTTTGTCGATGGCCGCCGCATCGATGAAGTCGAGATTATAACCCGCGTCCAGAATCGACGGAACCAGATCGGGCCCAAGCATCGTGCGCATCTCATCAGTGACCGAAACGTGTCCCGGCCGGAAGCGCGCCTGCGCGTCTTCTTCCGGCAGCAGCACCGCCACGTCGTAGACCGGCGAGCCCTGGCGCAGCAGGTAGCTCATGCGCGTGAAGTAGCCCATTACATCGGGCATCACCATCCACCAGGGATTGTGATCGTTGAAAACCGCAGCCGCGTAGAACGACCATCCAGGGTCGCCTACCGACGGCGGCGAATACGGCCAGCCGTGGCCTACAAATTGATTGATCCCTTGCAGAAAAAACGTATCTGCCTCAGCCTTCATGTCGAGCGGCGTAGCACGGAACGACGGCGAATGCAGCCAGGTCCATGTTTCTGAGGAAGTAATAGATCGCCCGTAAACGTGGCTCGCGGAAGTGGCCCAGCGCGTAAACGAAAATCCGCCGTGCCATTGCGAGCCTTCGCCCTCGGGCAGATCGACGAGCGCGTTGCTCGAAAGCGTCACCGCCGGCGAGCCGTAGCTCTGCGAACGGAATTTTGTGTGATGCTTGCGCGCCCAGCTGTTGAGCGGCGTCAAATAATTCTCATCGATTAACTCCGCCAGCGTGCGGCCCCAGTCGTAGCGCACGTCGGCTGCCTGTGGAGTAGTTCCCGCAGCCAGTTCTGGCAGGTGCGGCAAAAGATCGTAGCCGCGACGCGCACGAAATTCGTCAAGCAGCTTCGGCGTCCAATCCGATTCGTACACTTCGAGGCTGTCGCTGAAGACCGAATAGGGCACATTCGCTCCGCACGCAGCGATGAGCGGATCGGCCACGTGCTGAATATGATTCTGAATCGCTTCCATGCTGAAGTGGTCGAGCACAAAACCCTCCGCTCCCACCGCCGCGCGCTTCACCTGCTGCCCCGTGCGGCTGGAGATGAAGAACAGCACAACATGCGCGCCATCGCGCCCGTCCTCCGGCACCGTCAGCCGGTACTCGCCCACCGTTGCGACCCTCTGTGCGTGCTCCGCATCGTAATGCTGTGTCGTTCCCGGCGCAATGAATGCGGCCAACAGCTCCTCGCCATTGCCAATCGAAGGCACGGGAAGGGAAGTGGCGCCCGCTGGCACCACGTCCGCCACAATCCGCAGCCGTCCAGCCGCATCACTCACCGGCACATACGCCCCGCCATAGGGCCAGCCGCTGGTCAGGGTCAGATTCAGCCGCAGATCCAAATCGTGCGCGGTTTGCGCCGCAAAGCCGACCATGTCGAGAAAATCCTTCGACAGAAAGGGCAGATTGCTAAACCCCTTTTGCGGATCGTCGAGCTCGAGCGCATAAACCGGCTGCACTTCCACGCCGCCGATGCCGCCTGCCTTCATGGTGCGCAGCTCGCGCGCCAGCTCATCCTTCTCCACCGCCGGGCCGAACCACCACCAGCGCATCATCGGCCGCGCGTCCATGGGCGGCGTGGCAAATCCGCTGCGCATCGCGGTGAGGGCATCGGCCGCGACACCGTTCTTCGCTACGGCTTCTTGCGCCATGCCAGGCAGTGCCAGCAGCATCGCGGCGATCGCCGCGAAGAACCATGTAAAAAGAATCCGGAAAGATCGCATCGCAGAACCCCTCGGCGCTCCATACTAATCCCCGAAGATACAAATGGGAAACTAAATGTGGAAAGAAACCCGCGCTCCGAAAGCCGCCAACAAGCGCCGTCACGCATGCCCGTGAATCCTGCATGAATTCGCACAGCCACGCCGCCCGCCGCACAGTCGCCCCGTGGAGTCATATGGTAATTTTCTAGTGTGCCCACAGAGAGTGCATTGGTCACGCCCGAGATTGAGCCTGATGATCCAGGTTCGAGACCACGATTTACTTTGTGGCACGGCGCAACGGCCGCGCTTCTGGCGCTGGGCTACTCCGGTTATTATTTCTGCCGCTCCGACCTATCGGTCGTGTTGCCCGACCTGATGCGCGACCTGTCGCGTCACGGCATCACGCCAAACGAAGCGCAAATCCGCCTGGGATTCATGGCCTCAATGGGCACCGCCGCCTATGCGCTCGGCAAGTTTTTTTCCGGAGCTCTGGCCGACACGCGCGGCGGCCGGCGTTTCTTCCTCGGCGGCATGGCCGGCTCCATCCTCTTCACCGTCCTCTTCGCCCTGAGCGGCGGATTTCCCATTTTCACCCTGGCGTGGATCGGCAACCGGCTATTCCAGTCGCAAGGCTGGGCCGGACTGGTGCGGGTTTCCTCGCGCTGGTTCTCCTACTCCACCTACGGAAGCGTCATGGCGGTGGTGAGCCTCAGCTTCCTGTTTGGCGACGCGGGGTGCCGCTGGACCATGAGCGAATTGCTCGCCCATGGCGTGGGCTGGCGCGGCGTCTTCTATTTTGCCGCGGCAGCGCTCGGGGTTCTGTTTCTCATCAACCTGGTGCTGTTGCGCGAGACGCCCGCCGAGCGCGGCCTGCCCGCGCCGGAAGTGAATCCCAGAAACGTGTACGCGGATCTCGATGAGCCGGGCAGTGAACACCACCGCGAGCACCAACAGAAAATCAGCGCGATTTTGCGCCCTCTTCTTACCAGCGTCGCGTTCTGGCTGGTTTGTCTGCTGGCCTTCGGAACCACCCTGCTGCGCGAAACCTTTAACCTCTGGACGCCCACCTATTTCGTCCAATTCGTAGGCCTGCTACCCAGCGTGGCGGCCAGCCGCAGCGCACTCTTTCCTCTGTGCGGCGGCGTCTCCGTGCTGCTGGGCGGTTTTTTGAGCGACAGGCTCGGCGCCAATGGACGCAACGTGCTCGTCGTCACCGGCATGACGGCATGCACGGTTTTCCTGGTCATGCTGGGCCGTGTACCCGGCCACGCAAGTGCATGGGCGCCGTCTCTTCTCGTGGGCCTCGTGGGATTCACCTTGCTGGGACCGTACTCTTATCTCGCCGGCGCCATGTCGCTCGATTTCGGCGGTCAGCGCGGCAGCGCCACGGCAGCCGGCATTATTGATGGCTTTGGTTACATTGCCGGCTGGCTCTCCGGTGTTACCGTGGCGCGCATCAGCGTCGCGTACGGGTGGAGCAGCGCCTTCTTTGCGCTGGCCGGCGTCTCGTTAGCCACAGCTTTGGTGGCGCTCATCCTCACTGCGCATCACCGGAATGACGTATTGCAGAATCCGTAATCCGGTGAAAGTGCCAACCGCCGCATCGCGATCAAAACGGCAACTGCGCAGGCCTGAAGTAGCGAATCAGAACCTGCAATAACTTGCGCTGTTAAGTAAAACAATTTCCTATTGACAATCAGTGGTCTTACCACTATGCTTTCGCGGAGTAATTATCGTTAACTTTGCCTGCGCTCAAAAATCGCCTCAATGAAACGGCGAGAGAGTGTTCCGGTAGATATTCTTCACAACACAACTGTATGGAGGCATACAAGCAAAATCCTATGACAACGTCCTCTCATGAACATCAGAGTTCGAAATCCTTCCCAGCCCGGAAAGCGCAGCTTGCGGCGCATCAACTTCCGGGCTTCGGGCGCTGTTCACTCGGCATCTTGGCGAGCCTCGTCGCCATCGTTTGTCTGTGTCTCGGTTTCTCCGTGGCCAATCTGCACGCGCAGGGCTACGGCTCCATCAGCGGCACGGTCGCTGATCCAAGTGGCGCCGTGATCCCAGGCGCCAGCGTGGTTGCTCTCGAAGTGCAAACCGGTAACCAGACCAGGACAGTCTCAGGCAAAGACGGCCGATTTGTGTTTCCCACTCTTCTGCCTTCCGGCTATACGCTCTCCGTCAGCGCAGCCGGATTCGAATCCTATGCGCAATCCGGCATCGTGCTTGACGCCGATCAGGCGCTGACCATTAATCTCGTCCTCAAAATCGGCGCGCAAACTCAAACTGTCAGCGTTAACGCCGAGGCTGCGCATGTCGACACCACCACCGGCACCCTGTCGCAGGTCATCAACTCCGCCAGCGTGCAGGATTTGCCCCTGAACGGCAGAGCCGCGGCCCAGCTCGTTACGCTGATTGCCGGCGTGGTCGATGCCTCCAATGAGAACAACGGAGCGAACCAGGGCAGCGGAAAGACGTTTTCGAGCACGTCGCTCAGCCCGGTCGAGACAGCCAGCGTCAACGGGACTTTGCCCAACCAGGACAACTTCCTGCTCGACGGCGGCAACAACCTCGACGAAATGACCAACGTCAATGATCCGTATCCGATGCCGGACTCCGTGCAGGAGTTCAGCGTTCAGACGAGCAACTACGACGCGGAATTCGGCCAGAGCGCCGGCGCCGTGGTCAACATCGTCACCAAGTCGGGCGGCGAAGCCTTCCACGGCGATCTATTTGAATACCTGCGCAACGGCTTCTTCAACGCCGAAAATCACTTCAACCTTCCGGGCGCCCAGGACACCTATCACCGTCACCAGTTCGGCGGCACCATTGGCGGGCCGGTCAAGATTCCTCACATCTCCAGCGGCAAGACCACGCAGTTCTTCTACGGCTATCAGTACACCCTTATCCACCTGGGCAGTGCGGCGAATAGCTTTACGGCTCCCACCGCAGCCGAGGAAGGCCTCTCCTCCAGTTCCACCGGGGGCGCCTATGCCGACTTCAGCAACCTTTGCAACTCGGCCTCTGGCAATACGTTCAACTCGTCCGGCATCTGCGTGAATTCATCAGGAACCCCGGTCACAACGCAGCAGATCTATAACGTGTTCGCGGCCACGTCGACGCCATACCCTTACAACCACATTCCCAGCAGCGCTTTCGATCCGGCCTCGGTCGCCCTCACGAAGTTTTTCCCCGTCGCAACCTCGGATGCGGGCCCGGGAAAAATCGGCAATACGATCGACTATTTTGCCGCCACGCAGAACTACTTCAACGAAAGCACGGCGCGTGTCGACCACGAGTTCGGCGCCAACGACCGCATGTTCGCCCGCTACTTCTACGATTGGTACCAGCAGCCGGCCATCTTCAACCCCGCCGACGAGCAGAGCTACACCTCCTATTTCCAGACCCGGTACCAGAATGCGGCGATTGCTGAGACGCACACCTTCACGCCCAACATTCTCAACAACCTGGTACTCAACTATCAGCGCGAGGTCTCCCAGCGCGGCGGGCCTCCAGGCAGCGAAGACATTACGGCCCTCGCTCCGAGTTACCCCCTTGCCAGCATCTGGCAACCGACGGTTGGCCCCTACTGGGATCCCACCATCAGCGGCTACTTCAAGGCCGCGTCCTCGGCCAGCGCCCTATTTGAGCGCAACAATTACACCTTCAACGACGACATACACTGGGTCAAAGGGCAGCACAACTTCGCATTTGGAGGGCACTACGAGCTCAGCAAGTTCGACGTGGTCAACGTGTACAACTCGTATGGTATCTTCGACTTCGCCACGACCTCAACCATATCGGTCGCCAACAACAATGCCTTCGCCAATTACATGGAAGGCTTCATGCAAACGTTCGAACAGGGCGAATTCGAGCTCGACAACGACCGCGGCCACTTCCCGGCGATCTACGCCGACGACAGTTGGAAGGTTAATCGCCGCCTGACTTTGGATTATGGCCTGCGCTGGGAGATGTTTGCCCCTGGCACGACAAGGATGGCGTCCAGACCGCATTCAGCCCCTCGGAGTATGTGGCCGACAAGGGCACGCCTCAATACGCTGTTTCAACGACCGCGGGAACCGCAGGCCTGCCCGCAGGCATGGTGCTTTCGGGCGACCCCGGCTTCCCGGTCGATGGCGTCAGGAACCAGTACAAGCAGTTCATGCCGCGCGTGGGTTTTGCCTACGATCTATTGGGCAATGGCAAAACGGCTATTCGTGGCGGATATGGCATGTTCTACCAGACCCGCATGCAGGGCTTTTTCAACCTGAGTCAGCCCACGTTTCAACCTAATACCATTACCGTGGGGAGCAGCGGCAACGACCCTGACGAGAGCGCGGCCTTTCCGGGCGGGCCGTTCAGCGATCCCTATTGCACCAAGGCCTGCGCGGGCGGTGTGGGCTCCGTTGCCAATCCATTTCCGTTCACTCTGCCCTTCAAGTCCACTCAAGTCTTCCCGAACAACATGGAGGTCGGCGAGTACGATCCCTCCGGTAACTTCCGAGTGCCGCTCTCGACCGATTACAACTTCACCATCGAGCAACAATTGCCCGGAAGTTTGATCGCGCGGCTGGCTTATGTCGGTTCCGCATCGCGCCACCTGTTTGTCAATCTCGAAAACAACCCCACGGTGAACACAGGCACTCTGAACTCGAGCGGAGTTCTGACCTTCCCGAGCGGCACGTCGAGCGCCAACGCCAGAAGAATCTACAACACGGCCCCAACCGTCGGACCATGCATCACGATCACGGGCTGCAACACAAGCTACAACGACATCGTCGAAGCGGCGATGATTGGGAGCGCTCACTACAATTCCATTCAGGGCACTCTCATGAAACAAATGTCGCATGGAGTCCAGTTCATGGCCAACTACACCTGGTCCAAGTCCATCGACGACATGCCGCAGGCCACGCGCGACTCCAATACCGAGGACTTGAACAGCGGCGAATCGTATGTCTATCCGCTGTATCCGGCCAATTTGTCCAACACGCCGGCCGGGGCTTATGCTTTTCCCGACATCAAGGCCCTCGACCGTGGCTATTCCGACATTAACCATCCGCAAGCCTTCTCGGTCGCCTACGTCTGGGATTTGCCGAAGGTCCACGGCGGCTTCAGCCTCCTGAGGGCTCTGGCGAACGGCTGGAATACCGGCGGCACCTTCCAGCATCACTCCGGCGATGCGCTCACGATTTACACGGGCGCCGACATCTCGGATACGGGCCTCACGCAAGACCGCGCCGTGCGCAACTTCTCGGTGTCGCCTTACCTGAAAACCAAGAACCTCGGGGGCGATTGCTCTACATCGAATGCATCGGGAGCTACCGTTCCGAAACCCTGCGAGAGCTGGTTTAACCCCGCAGCTTTCTCGATTCCAGTCAATACCGGAGCCGGTACCGGCTTCGGCAACGTCGTCAAGGACTCGCTCACCGGCCCCGGTTTCACCGTCTGGAACACCGCTTTGACGCGCACCTTCCACATCTGGCGTGAATCCAGCCTGGAATTCCGTGCCGAGTACTTCGACGTAACAAACCACACCATCTTGAACAACCCCAGCGTCTCAACCGGCAGCAGCGTTAGCGGCCTCGCCAGCAGCACCTCGTTCGGAAACATTCAGACCGAAGACAGCACGGCCAATAACGGAGCGGGAGGCGCGGCCGGACCGCGCATTGGGCAGTTCGCGCTCAAGTACAACTTCTAACGCACTGCAATCGACTGGAATAAAGGGTGGCGGATTTTTTCCGCCACCCTTTTTCTTTCCCAATGGCCCGACCTCTCCACCTCCCGACCAGCCTTGAAATCTACCCCCGCTCAGCCGTTTAGAAGGCCACAATCCGCCATTCTCATCCCGTCGATTGCGGCTAATCCCTCCCTCACAGCGGCAAGTCGGCTCTGGCAGTCCACCGGGCAGCTCAACTCACATATTTGGCTCTATAACTTAGCCTCTGGCGCTCCCGATATCAGCAGAGAAAATAATTTTTCTATTGACAATCGACCACGAAAGTGCTTTTAATGCTTGGCTGAGGTCGGACCGCCGCTCATCCGGCCGCCGAAAATGTGTGTCCCATCACATGCCGGATTTGAGGCACTTCGCCGCAAACTCGTCGCAACGGCTTCTCACGCAAACACTTTCACTCAAAGGAGGCATTCCAGGCGTTTCTATGAAAACACTTCTGAAACCAATCACGACGCTTGAAAACTGCAGCGGCGCTCGGGCCTGTGTCGCTTTCGCGATGCTTACCCTCGCGCTTTGTCTCTTCGTTACCGCGATGCCGGCCGCGGCACAGACCGCCGGCGAGGGATCTCTTGAAGGCACTGTCGTCGATTCCACCGGCGCCGTCGTTCCCCACGCCAGTGTCACCATCATCAACAACGCCACCGGAGTCAAAACTGTCGCCGATGCCACTTCGGCGGGTTTTTTCTCGATCGCCCCTATGCTGCCCGGCACCTACTCCGTGCAGGTCACGGCCAAGGGCTTCAAGACTCTGGTGCAGGACAATGTGGTCGTCGACGCCCTGCAGGTGAGAGCCGTCAATCTCACGCTCAGCGTGGGTGCCGAGGCGCAAACTGTGACCGTCACCGCGGCGCCGCCCGTGCTGGACACGGCCGATGCCACGATCGGCCTGACCGTCGAGAATCAGACCTACTCCAACCTGCCCATCCAAATCAACGGACTGCAGCGCGACCCCACGGCGTTCGGCACTCTCACGCCGGGCGCGCAGGGTGGTTCGCGCTTGCCCGTGATCGGCGGAACAGGCAACTACCTGGGCCAGCTCTATGTTGACGGCATGCCCGCAGAAACCGTAAGCCAGCAGGGCGATAACCGCCTGGTCTCGGAGGCCATGGACCTCGACGCCGTCGATCAGTTCCAGGTCGTCACCAGCACGCCTCCCGCCGAGTACATGGGTGCGGGCGCGGAAAACTTCACCATGAAGTCGGGCGGCCTGCAGTATCACGGGTCGGTGGCCGATTTCGAGCGCAACACTTTCTTCGATTCCTGGGGCTTCACCGCGCCCCATGCCACAGAGAAAAATCTGGCGGGCCAGACTGTTGCGGCGCCCAAGCCCGTAGAGCACCAGCATGAATGGTCCGGGACCGTTGGCGGCGTGGTTCCGCTGACGAAAAAGAAGCTCTTCTTCTTCGTCGCCTACGACTATTACTACGATCGCAAGGGCGCGACCTACTCGCTGCTCACGGTTCCCAGCAATCTGATGACGCAGGGCAACTTTACAGAGCTGAACGGCGGAGTGGGAACGGGATTGACGGGAACAGGATCGAACAATCCGCCGATTATCTACGATCCCATGTCCACGACAACCAATACGGCAAGCTGCCCCAGCGGCTACACCATCTGCCGTCAGCCCTTCGAGTACAACGGCACCTACAATGTGATTCCTCCGGGCGAGATCTCTCCCATCACCAAGGCAATGGAGTCCTTTCTGCCCACGTACAGTTCCAGCAACACCTATTACAGCGACTGGAACTCCAGCACGCTCTACAACAACTACCTCAGCGGCTGGCCCAGCGGTTACAACAACCACGTGATCGATTGGCGCGTGGACTATAACCTGAACTCCAAGCAAAGAATTTCTTCGGTGGGAACGATGGGCACCGTCGATTATCTCAACAACTACGCTGCCCCCTTTCTGCCTCCGCCCTATATTGGCGGCGACTTGGCCGACATCTTCCCCAAGAATTTCATTGTGGAAGACGCCTACACCATCACCCCGAATGTCGTGAACCAGTTGAAGATGAGCTTCACGCGCTTCTACCAGAACATTCACGATGCCACGCAGGGCGTAACGGCGTGGGAAGCTGGCACCCTCGGCATGACCAATCTGCCGGCCGGCCAGGCGGGGCAGGAGTTCCCCGGTGTATCGTTTGGAACCACCTCCTACTTCGGCACCGCGGAACAAACCTGGACCGGCAACGGCAACTCGATCTCCACGCAGTTGACCACGCCCAACAACTACGCGGTCACCGACAACGTCCTCTGGGTCAAGGGCAAGCATGCTCTCACCATGGGCCTCACCTTCCAGTGGCAGGAGATCAACAACGCCAATCCGGCAACGTTTACTGGCGTGCTCGACCTGGCGTTTAACGCATATTCAACTGCCAACTACGGCTCCGGCTCCAACGCGCTTAGCACCGGTAGTTCCGGCGCTCCGGGCACCGCAACCGGTCCCACGGGATTCTCCTACGCGAGCTTCCTGCTGGGTGCGGTCGGCGGGTCAACCTCCAACGATACCTCCGCGCCCTCGCTCGGCCTCGACTATGTGAGCGAGCTCGCGGGACGGTACAAGGTGGTCTCACCCTACATCCGCGACAGCTACAAGCTGACCAGCAAGCTCACTCTCGATCTGGGTCTGCGCTGGGATTATCTGCCGCCGTATCACGAGCTCCGCGATCGCTGGACCTTCCTGAATCCAACCATGACCAACCCGCTCACCAATACACCCGGCATCCTGCAGTTCGCCGGCAACTACGGCGGCTCGGGCGTAAGCTGCGGTTGTACCACTCCGGTTCAGACCTACTGGAAGAACTGGGGCCCGCGCGTAGGCGTGGCTTATTCCATCGACAATAAGACCGTCATTCGCGCCGGTTTCGGGGTGGTGTACTCGCAGGGTGGTGGCGTGGGCGGCCGCGGCGGCGCGTATAACGGCACCGGCCAGACCGGCTTCAATACCACCGCCATTGGTCCCACGGAATCCGGCACCGGCGCCACAGCTGGTCCCTCCTACTGGCTCAACAGCAATAGCACCTACCTCGGCGCGAATGCTAACACCGGTCTCTTCGGGCCTGGGTTCACCTATCCGGCGCAGCCCAGCCCGAACACTGCTGCCACAGAGCTGAATACTGGTTTCTACCTCAACGGCTCGGGTAGTTTCGTCAGTGCCAGCAGCGTTTCCTTCGCTGACCCCTACTACTCCGGCCGCGCTCCTCAACTCGTACTTTTCAACTTCGGCATCGAGCGCAGCATTACGCCCAACATGACGTTTGCCGCCAATTATGTCGGCAACGAAAGCCACTTCCTCATCGACTCCACCACCAACGGCAGTAACGCCCGCGGCTACTGGACCAATGAGATCAACCCAAACTATCTGCCCATCCTTGGCCCTGTGAATGGCGACAAAGGCGCACCGCTGCTGGACTCTCAAGCCGATGCGGCCAACGTGGCCACGCTGCTGAGCTACGAGCCCAACGCGCCGCATCCGGCGTTCTACACTACGGCCGGTGTGGCCAGCAGCAAGGCCACCATCGAACAGATGCTCACCGCATTTCCACAGTACAGTGGCGTCAGCGACACCTGGGGCAACGTGGCCAACTTCGACTACAACTCACTGCAGATTGCCTTGGAGCAGCGCACCAGTCATGGGCTGACCTTCACCGTCAACTACACCTACTCCAAGAACCTCGGCGATGACGGAACCTTCCGCTCCGGCTGGCCGCTTCCGGGGGCTGACATCTCCCGCTCGACCAACAGCGCGACCCTCGCGCAGAACCGCATCGACCGCTCGTGGACGGCCATTTCGATTCCTCAAATGGTGAACGCATTCGGCGTCTACCAGTTGCCCTTCGGCAAGGGACAGATCGGTGGCGACAACCCGGTAGTGCGTTGGGCGGCTGGCGGATGGCAGCTATCCGGCGTCTACACCTACGACGCAGGAGCGCCGGTTGCGGTCACCTGGTCGGGATCAACCGGTACCACCCTTGTCGGCCAGGGCCAGGCTATGCCCGACATGAACCCTGCTTACATGAGCTCCAACGCCCGCCAGAATGGTAGCTACGGCAGAGGACCGAATGGCACCCAATATGCCAATCTCGGCTCCGTCCAGTACATCAACCCCAATGCATTCGCAAATCCAACCAATGTTTCCACCTCGAGCACGGCGCAATATCTGATCGGCAACGCACCGCGCACCGCTCCCTACACCCTCAGACAGCCCGGCACGGAACTCTTGAATGCGGGCCTGCGCCGCAGCTTCCCGCTGGGCAGCGAGAAGCGGACGTTCGTCTTCGAAGCTGACTGCCTTAACGTGTGGAACAAAAATACGTTCGGCGGTCCCAGTGGAAGCTGGTCTGCGGGGTCGACCGCATTTGGCACCGTCAGCAGCGCCAGTGGCGCCCGCGACTGGCAATTCGCCGGCCACATCAACTTCTAACCGGTGGGTGCCCCGGGTCCCTCGCCGTTGGGGACCCGGGACAGCCCAAGCCTGAACGGTGCGAGACCCCCCCGGAAGCGCCGCTTTTTTTATGGCCCCGGCGCGGATAACTACGCCGCCCCGCCCCGCATTCTTCAGGGCGCCCTGAAGTTCAGTTTCTAACCATGTTGTAGCGCCGGCATCCCGGCCCGGGGTCGCGATCCGATAGCTAGCGCGCTTCCGCAAAAGCATCGGCCTCGCCATTCAACTCCGTCGCCGTCGCCGCATGGGTGTAGAACACGATGCGATAAATGAAGGTCGCCGATTGACCTTTCTCCAGCGTGTAGTCCAGCGGCGGTAGCTTGGCATCGAACGCGTGTCTGCCCAGCGGATTGGCGGCAAAGAGTCCGTAGCCGCGCGCGTGCCAGTATGTCGGGTAACCAATATTTCCCGGATGGTCGAAGATCGCAATCGTCGCAACGTGTCCTTCGCCATCGTGTCCAGTCAGGGCGCACCAGCGGCCGCGTGTTGACCAAACAGCTTCGCCTTTCACGCCCTCGCTGGTCAGGTATTCGCCCGTCGGCGGCGCAACACCAGGAACATTTCCTTGCGCCGCAACTGTCGTCGCCACTCCGTTCGAGTCGGTGAACGTTCCACCCTTTTCCTCCGGCGATTCCAGCCAGCGAGCCACGCGCAAGCCCAGTAACCCATCCTTGTCGTCGTTGAAAACCACATGATCGAGCGCCGTCAGCGTCACCATCATGTCGATCGAGCGCGTCGCGCCCTGGCGCGCGAACTCATAATGCGTAGTCTCGGCGAGGATCGCGTGATTCTGCCCGTCGATCCAGGTAGAATTGCTCACCAATTCGCCGCGATTCGCGCCGCTCTTGGTGGAAACAATCTTGTCGAGCACGATCGTGCCCATCTTCGCCGCGCGCGCCGCCGGAATGGCCGTCGAGTTGTTCCAAAAATCGAAGCCATTCACGTTGCTGTAGTTGAACCAGAGCCCATCGTGATGCGGATGATCGGTGCGCTCTCCTGCGCGCGGTGCAAGAGGCCAGCCGCGCGTAACGGTCACATCGTCCGCATCCACAATCGGGTAGAGCACAGGTTTCTTCAATGTCGCCGGCCAGATGTACGACGTGAACGGCGTGCCATCGATGGTAATATCGACGCGCCGATTCGCCTCGTCGGGCGTCACTTCGACGCCTTTCGATGCCGCAAACGCGCTCGCCGCACAAAGCAATCCAGCAGCAAGGAGCAAAGGCATCGCGCGCCTACGCATACACCTTGCCTCCTGCCATCACCTGCTGCGTCTTCTCGTCGAAGGTCACCTTCATGCCCGTTTGGATCGCAGCCACATTCATGCACAGCGCGATGGAATGGCTGTAGCCAGCTTCGATCGGCGCATTCGGAGTCTTGCGCGAACGCACGCACTCCATCCAGTTGCGCATATTGGCTGCAGTCTGAGGATCGCCGTGCGTATCGGCGTCGGTATTCACCGCTGCGGACTTCTCGCCCAGCGCCATGCTCGGCAGCAGGTTCGGCTGCATGTGCATCTCGTCAGCGAATCGTTTCGTCAGTCCGCCTGTCGGCGTCACCATTTGCTTATCCATATCGATCATTCCGCCATTCGAGTAGTAAAGCTCCTTCACGCCGCCCGCGGAGTTTGTGAAGCGCGATGAATACTGCACCTGGAAGCCCTTCGTGAGATCGTCAAGCGGACCGTAATCGAAAACCGCCGTCATGGTGTCCCAATTCTTGCGTCCGTCTTTCCACAAATAAATGCCGCCGTTCGCCACGCACGAGCGCGGATGCGGAAGCCCCGTAAACCAATGCACAGTGTCGATCTGATGCACCAGCCACTGGTCGGGAATGCCCGAAGAGAACGGCCAGAACAAACGAAACTCAAGATACTTGCGTGCGTCGAACGGCCCCAGATTCCTGCCCAGCGAATAGCGCCTCCAATCCGTGTCTTCCTCTTTGAGCAGCGGCACCACGTCAGGCCTGCGCCAGCGCCCAGGCTGGTTCACATTCCACGTCATCTCCACCATCACGATGTCGCCAAACTGGCCCGATTTGATGTATTCGGCGGCCTTTTGATACGCGGGCGTGGAACGGCGCTGCGTTCCCACTTGCACGATCTTTCCGCTTTTCTTCACCGCCGCCAGAATGCGGCGCGCATCGGCCATGGTGTGCGCGGTGGGTTTTTCCACGTAAGCATCGCGGCCCGCTTCCACAGCTTCGGCGCCGTGATAGGCGTGCTGAAAATCGGCCGTGGCAATAATGACGGCGTCCACATCCTTGCGCGCATACAGTTCGTCGTTATTGCGCACTTGATCGGGGCGATTTCCGCAAAGCTTCTCAATAAAATCGACGCCCTGTTCGCGACGCATCTTCCAAATGTCGGAAACAGCCACGATCTGGAAGTTCATGTCCTTTGCACTTTGCTGGAAGGCTGGCAAATCGCCGCCCTTCATGCGGTCGCCGCAGCCCACAATTCCCACGCGCACGCGATCGTTCGCGCCCATAATCTGCGCATAGCTCTTGGCGTTGAACGCAACGGCGGTCGCGGCTAGCGCCGCGCTGCCGGTTTTCAGAAATTCCCTGCGATTGTTTTCTGTCGTAGCCATGTTGGATGAGCTCCCCTCGGTTTCTTACCGGGTCTGTTGGGTTGGCGTGCGTAGGGTAAATCGTGCGTAGGGTAAATAAAGATACCGTGTTCCGGCTCCTCGACCATTTCCGTGCGCGGGAAAACCCTGCGCTGCCGGAAGGATCATGGTCAGACCACGACGCCATAGTCGTCAAGAACAGACTTCGGCATTAAAACCCCAGTTCCGGGTTATGAGACGTTGGCCTTGAACTACGACCAATTTAGTCGTAGATTAAATGAGGACTAAATCAGTCGGATATTAGCACTGGGGCGATCAAATCACCTTTTAGCCCCAAAAGAGTGATTCAAATCACAGAAATAGCCCGACTAATTTGGTCGTATATAGGCACGGCCTGCAGTTTTGGGTCGCTTTCCCGGAGGTTGTTCTCTTGAAGGGCCGAGTTCATTTCGTTTTCATTCTATTTCTGGCGATCCTCACGCTCGGGCTACGGGCTCAGACGTCGGCTGGCTTTCGCGTTGCCGGCGTAGTGCACGACGCAACCGGCGGCGTCATTCCCGGCGCCGAAGTCACGCTTCGCCAATCGAACCAATCCAATGCCGCTACACCGCCGACGGAGCAAACCGACGGGCAGGGAAGTTTTCAGTTCGCCGTTCCCGCTGCGGGCACCTACACCATCGACGTGAAAGCGCCAAACTTTACCGTCTACCACGCCCAGGCGACGGTGAGCGCCGAAGCGCCCAGCGCAAATCTGGACGTAACGCTGGTAGTGAATGGCAGCGCAGAAACGGTGGAGGTGACGGCGGATGCTTTGGCGGCTGAGACCACGAGCACGCAACTGGGAGAGACGCTGGAGTCGAAGAAGATGGAGAGCGTTCCGCTGAACGGGCGCAACTTCACCGACCTGATGGCAGTGCAGGCGGGTATTGTGCCGGTAAACACGGCGCAACCCGGCGCGGTGATCATGACCGGCGTGGCAAGCACGCCGCCTTCCGGCGACGCGAATCCCGGCAATCTCTCCATCAGCGGACAGCGCGAAGACTCCAACGGTTTCCGCGTGAACGGCGCGGACGTGGAAGAGGACGTGAATATGGGCACCTCCATCGTTCCCAACCTCGACGCCATCGATAGCTTTCGCGTGTTGACCTCGAACTTCGACGCGGAGTACGGCAACTCCAGCGGCGGCCAGGTGCTGGTATCGACGAAGGCGGGTACGGAACAATGGCACGGCAGCGCCTTCGAGTTCCTGCGCAACACCGCGCTCGACGCACGTAATTATTTCTCTTCGGACCGCGCAGCCTACCGCCAAAATCAATACGGCGGAACCGTAGGCGGTCCTGTGTTTCGGACGAGTGCTCATTGGTTTGGCGACTATCAGGGAACGCGGCTGACCGAAGGCATCGACACCGGCGACATTTCTGTGCCGTCCATGGCCGAACGCAGCGGCGACTTCAGCCAGGTTCCACTCACCGGCAGCGTCAACGGCAATGCGTGGGCCGCGCAACTGTCGTCGGCGCTGGGGCAGATGGTCACGCCCAGCGAGTCCTACGCGCAGGTCTTTCCCACAGGGCAGATTCCGCAATCCATCTGGTCGGCCCCGGCCAAATATCTGCTGGCCTCGATTCCCGAACCCAACGCGGGCACGGCAGTGTATGAAACCGCGGCCGCGGCCGAAACCCTTGGCGACAACAAGGGCGGCCTGCGCGCGGACTGGACTCACGGCAAGCAAGCCCTCACCGGCTACTACTTCCTCGATAATTATTCTCTCGACAATCCCTATCCCACCGGAACCGGCGGCGCCAGCGTACCGGGCTTCGACGCGACCTCGAATGGCCGTGCGCAACTCACAAGCTTCGAGCACACCATGACCTTTGGCGCGTCCATGCTGAATGAGGCGCACCTCAGTTATATGCGCAACGCCAACGCCGTGGGCCAGCCGCGCGGTGGTGTCGGCCCCTCCCTCGCCTCCCAGGGATTCACGAACATCGTGCCCCTCAAGCCCGCGACCGAAGGCATCGAGAATCTCGCCTTCAACGACTTCACCACCGGCGTTGACACTACGGCCCTGGTGCAAACCGAGAACATTTACGAGGGTATGGACGCCTTCTCGCGCATCATCGGCAAGCACGGGCTGAAATTCGGCGGCGAGCTGCACAAGGACCAGATCAACACCCACCCCGACGTCGTCTTTAATGGCAGCTTCAGCTTCAACGGCTCTGAAACGGGTGTGGATTTTGCCGACTTCCTGCTGGGCGTGGCATCGAGCTACACGCAGGGCCAGGCCGAGAGCTTTTACAACCGCAATCTCTACATGGCGGCCTTTGCTCAGGACAGTTGGAAGGCGACCAGCCGGCTCACGGTCAACTACGGCGTGCGCTGGGATCGCATCCGGCCATGGCTCGAAAAATATAACCAATTGCAGACATTGATTCAAGGCGAGCAGTCGCAAGTATTTCCCGGCGCGCCGCAGGGCCTCGTCTTTCCCGGCGATCCCGGCGTGCCCGATTCGCTCGCGGCGGTGCGCAATAACTTCTCGCCGCGCGCTGGCATTGCGTATTCCCCTGCGGGGGCCGGGCCTTTGGAGAAGATACTTGGTCCCGCAGGCACCACAAGCATCCGCCTCGGCTATGGCATGTACTACACGGCGTACGAGGGATTGTCGGCGGGCATCATGAGCGCGAATCCGCCTTACGGGTACACGTATACCTCGGCCGCGCCGCCGCTGTTCGCCTCGCCATTTACCGTAGCTGCCACGGGCGCGAATGCGGGCCAGCGCTTTCCGTTGCAGCACGTAGCTGACGGAGCCAGCCGGGCAAATCCGAACTCCACCGTCGATTGGAGCCAGTTTGAGCCGCTGGTCGGCATCCCGGCCGTCGATCCCAGCGACGTAACGCCCTACGCGCAGCACTGGATGGCAAGCGTGGAGCGCCAGTTGGGAGTGAGCACACTGGCCACGGTCAGCTACGTGGGCACTTCTTCGCATCATTTATTGGTGCTCGAAGAGGCCAACCCCGCCAATCCCGCGCTGTGCCTTAGCCTGGGCCCGGCATGCGGACCGTTCAATGAGCAGGCCGCGCGCACCGTCTTCGGCCCCGCCTTCGGCAGCGTGGAACTGCAACGCACCATCGCCAATGCCAATTACAACGCATTCGAGGCCACGCTCAACCACCGGTCTCATGGGTTGGATTTGCTGGCCAGCTACACCTATTCCAAATCCATCGATCAGTCGGCAGGACTTCCTGAGCCCGTGAATCCCATCGATCCGTCGCTCAGCCGCGGCCTTTCCGCCTACGACCTGCGGCACAATTTCGTCGCTTCTTTCCATTACGATATTCCGAAGTTCCAAACCGCGGATCGCCTGCTCCATGCAATGGGCGACGGGTGGAGTGTGGCCGGCATCGCGCGCTTCACCACCGGCCTGCCCGTCACACTACTCAACAACAACGACACCTCGCTGCTGGGCACCATTCCCAACGGTATCAACAACAACGGCGTCGACACGCCGCAGTGGAGCGGAAATTCGCTCCATATCGACACCAACCCGCGCAACGGAGCCGCGGTCTTTGACGCCAGCCAATTCAGTTTGCCTGCGCTCGGCACCATGGGCAACGCGCGGCGCCGGTTCTTCTCCGGCCCCGGCATGGAGAATCTCGATGCCACAGTCTCGCGCGAATTCTCGTTGAGCGAAGGCCGCGCCTTCGAGTTCCGTGCCGAAGCCTTCAATGTTTTCAACCACGCTCAATTCTTCGGGCCGGCCGCGGTAGAGGGCAACATCTCCAGCGGCACTTTCGGCCAGGCAGTCAGCGCCATGCCTCCGCGCCTGATGCAGATTGCGATGCGGCTGCGGTTCTAGATCGCCGACTGCCGGAAGAGGAACCCACCCGTGCCCCATCCTTTCGGTCGCCGCAGCGACCGAAAGGATGGGAAAGCACGAACCTCAACACACTTCTTTCAACCCACCAGGAAAGCTAGGTGGGACAACACGTGCTTGCCTGCCCCTGAAAATCGATTTATCGTAATCTGACTCAAGAATTCGCGAGGAACTTGTGATGAAAACCGGCCTGCTTCTCCCCGCTCTCGTCGCCGCCGCAACGCTCTGCGCTGCCGCAGCGCAAACCGTGCCGCCGCGGCCCAAAATCACCGGCCTCTCGCACATCGCCGTCTACACATCCGATCCCGCGGCCACCGAGCACTATTACACGGCTGTCGTGGGCGCGGTGAAGATGTCGGATCCCGAAAACCCGCAAGGCGTGCGCTACGCCCTGAGCGAAACACAATACATCGAGGTGCTCCCTCTGCCCGCAGGCGCGGGCGTGAATCGCCTCGACCACGTTGCCTGGATCACGGAGAGTGCCGAGGGCATGCGCAAGTATCTTGCAGCCAAACGCTGGAAGGTGCCCGCGCGCGTGCAACACGGCGCCGGCGGCAGCGTCTGGTTCGAGGTACGCGACCCTGAAGGCAACAAGGTGCAGTTCGTTGAGGCGCCGCAAAGAAGATACGGGTTCGTCCTCGGCACCTTCGCGCCCCACGCCATCGGCCACCACATCATCCACGTGGGCTACATGGTGCATGACCGCGCCCTTGAGGACACGTTCTACCGCGATCTGCTCGGCTTCCGGCCCTATTGGTGGGGCGGGCGCGGCGACCAGGTCAACTGGGTCAGCCAGCAGTGCCCCGACGGCCACGATTGGATGGAATACATGATGACCCGCGGAACCTCCGGCATCCCCGCCGACATGACGCAGCGCGAATTGGGGGTGATGGATCACTTTTCCATCGGCGTCGTCTCGGTGCCCGATGTGTTTCAACAACTCGTCGCCGCCAACCGCCTCGATACCGGTCCAGGGGGCCGTCACGATGCCGCGCCGAAGATCGGTCTCGACGGCAAGTATCAGTTCAACATGTACGACCCCGACGGCATCCGCACTGAAGTCATGAACTTCCACGCCACGGAGAAGCCATGCTGTTCGCCCTTCACGGCCGAAGATCCGGCAGAGTAGTGCGCCGAATAAGAGTCGCCCGGAAGCCACGCTTACGATATACTGGTTGAGGCCCAAACGGGCAGGGATTCCCCTGTCTATCGCAGGCTCAGATCCAAAACGAGAAGAAAAATGCCTAAGTTGAAGACCCATACGGGCGCGGCCAAGCGCTTCAGCAAAACTGGCACCGGCAAAATCAAACGGGGCCAGACGAAGACGCGGCACATCCTCACTTCGAAATCGCCAAAAGTGAAACGCAAGCTGGGCAGGACCCTGCTGGTTTCCGACGGCGACTACAAGAAGGTAGCGCGCATGATCCCTTACGCTTAATCGTTGCGCTTGAATGCGCTTCAGGGTTCTGCTCATGCGTCGCGGAGCCCCTCCGGTAAACGGATTGAGATTGAGCATGAATTGAGCGAGTGAAGAGGCTCACCTGCCTCCAGCCGCGTAACTAGCAAGACGCAAAAAAAAGGAGAAGCAACATGCCCCGCGTAAAACGTGGCACCAAGCGGAGTGACCGCCGCAAGAAAATCCTCAAACGAGCCAGCGGTTATTTCCTCACGAAATCGAAACTGTATCAGGCGGCCCAGGAAGCCGTCGAGCGCGGCCTCAAGTTCGCTTACATGGGCCGGCGCCTCAAGAAGCGTGAATACCGCTCGCTGTGGATCGTGCGCATCGCCGCCGCCTGCAAGCTGAACGGCACCAGCTACTCGCAGTTCATCAACGGATTGAAGAAGGCTGGCATCGAGCTCGACCGCAAAGTTCTGGCCGATATTGCCGTCAAGGATACCGAGGGCTTTACCAAGCTCGCGGAACTGGCCAAGGCAGCAAAAGCCAAGGCGGACAAAGCCAAGGCAGATGAGGCCAAAGCAGACAAGGCCAAGGCCGCTTAACTCAAGATATGACTGGCGGAAAAAACGGCCCGGAGTTCGAAAGAGCTCCGGGCCGTTGTGCGTTTGAACGATGTGCTACTCGCTTAAAAATTCCTGCACCGCTTTCTGCCACATCTCCGGTTGATCCTCAAAATTCATGTGCCCCGCATTAGGCATTATCGCGAGCTTCGAGCCGGCGATCTTCTCGTGCATCTCTTTACTCAAGCTGGGGTCGCACTCGTCGTGATCGCCCACCACGATCAGCGTGGGCACGTGGATAGTATGCAGCCGATCCACATACTCCACCGACTTCAGGTTGCCGTCGATAATGAATTCGCCGTCGGAGCCCCACATCTCGCGGTAGAGCTCCCAGTTCGTGGGCGCA
Organism: uncultured Acidobacteriota bacterium; assembly: GCA_963830785.1. Classification (GTDB taxonomy): domain Bacteria; phylum Acidobacteriota; class Terriglobia; order Terriglobales; family Acidobacteriaceae; genus Telmatobacter. Next base: position 6,568 of record CAWHNV010000077.1, on the reverse strand, counting down.
TTGCCGGTGGCCGGATCGTACGCAGGATCAGGCCGCGCGCCGAAGAGAAACGGAAAGTATCCGTCGCCCCACGCCAGGGTTTCGTATTCAGCCGGATAGCGTCCGTGCTCCCAGATCGCACCTTTGCCAAACAGGCCGGCAGCTTCCAGTTCATTCAGGCGAGCCAGTTTGTCGTCCGGCATCTGCGCCTTTTCCCGCGCCAGCACCGCATTCATTTCGCGCGTCGACGCGAAGGTGCTGTTCAGGATCAAGTGACTTAAATGCTCCTGATACTTGAGCGCGTAAGCCTCGGCCAGCACGCCGCCGCAACTGTGTCCGAGCAACGAGATTTTGCCCAGGCCCAGCGCCACACGCACCGCTTCAATGTCCTCGACATCGCCCTCAACGGTGTATTTGCTCGCGTCCTGCAGGCGCTCGGAGCGGCCCGACCCGCGCTCGTCAATAAAGATCAGCCGATGCGTGCGCGCCAGCGGCAGCAGCCAAGGCAGGAAATAAGTGTGGTCCGCGCCGGGACCGCCATGCAGCACCACCAGCGGCGGCCCTTTGCCAAATTCCACGTAGTAGATGAGCACGCCGTGGGCATCCACAAAGCCATCCTGCAGCGGGTAAACGGCAGACGCGGCCGGAGTGGGCGCGGCCCGCGTGGTAGTGGCCCGGGGCGTCGTGTTTTGTCCGGAAAGCGGAGCGGCGCCAGGGATCAGCGCGCAGAGAGCGAGGCAGGCGGCAGCAGGCATGCGTTTCATGGTCACCATGCTACGTCAAATTGCACGGTTTTCCGCAGGGATTTCGCGGTAGGTGGGTTTGGGGCGCGCTGGGGCGCGCGGCCGCTGCATGCAATGCTTTATCCTGAACATTCGGCATGACGAACGAAGACCTACCCAATCTGACGGCACCCGCATTGACGGGATTTGACGAGGCCGCGCTCGACAAAGCGTTTGCCTCGGTCGAGGCACAGGCCCGCGCAAGTGCCGCGGCGCTCGATGCAGAAGCGTTTCGGCTCAAGTGGCTGGGGCGCAAGCAAGGCCTCCTCCAGGAAGTCTCTGATCGTTGGCTCAAAGCCGCTCCCGGGCCAGCGAAAAAAGCCGTAGGCCAGCGATTCAAAGTCCTCAAAGAACTTGTGGAGGCGCTACTCGAAGGCGCGGGTCCGACCGATGCCGCGACCGACGCAGCACTCAAAGCCGAAGCCATCGACATCACGCTGCCCGGCTCGCGCCGTCTCACCGGCGCCGAGCATCCCATCACGCGCACGTTGAATGAAATCGTCTCGGTCTTCGCGGCGCTTGGCTACTCGGTAGGCGTGGGCCCCGAGGTCGAAACCGACTTCTACAACTTCGAGTGCATGAATTTTCCGCCCGGCCATCCCGCGCGCGACACCCAGGACACGCTGGTAATCGCCGCGCAGGAGCGCAAGCCGTTGCGCGACCGCCTGCTCTTGCGCACCCACACTTCTCCGGTGCAGATGCGCACCATGGAGCAGCAGCCGCCACCGGTGCGCATCGTCATTCCCGGCAAAGTGCACCGCAACGACGCCGCCGACGCCACGCACTCGCCCATCTTTCATCAAGTCGAAGGGCTCTGCGTTGACCAGAACATCACCTTCAGCGATTTGAAGGGGACGCTCGATCACGCCATGAAGGCTTTGTTTGGCTCGGCTGTCAAGACGCGCTTCTTTCCCTCGTTCTTCCCGTTCACCGAGCCGAGCGCCGACGTGCAGATCAGTTGCATTTTTTGTGGAGGAAAGGGCTGCCGCAAGTGCAAGCAGTCGGGATGGATTGAGCTGCTGGGTTGCGGCATGGTCGATCCCGCGGTCTTCGCCTTCGCTCAGGAAAAGCAGCCAGCCTACGACCCGAAGAAGATCTCCGGCTTCGCCTTCGGCATGGGCGTGGAACGCATCGCCATGATGAAGTACGGCATCAGCGAAATCGGCAGCTTCTTCGCGGGAGACATGCGGTTTCTCAGTCAATTTTCGTAATATTTTCGCGCGCTACGCGCGTGGCAGGTTGGCAAGATGGCACGAACAAGACATTATCGTGATTTGATCGCATGGCAAAAGGCGATGGAACTGGCGCGAGCGGTTTATGCGGAAACCGAGGAATTTCCAAAATCCGAAACCTTTGGATTGCGAATGCAACTGCGACGCTCGGCGGTCAATGTAGCAAGCCACATTGCAGAAGCACATGGACGCCTGAATGACTTCGAGATGCGCAAAGGCCTGGGAGCCGCGCGCGCAGCGATTAACGAATTGCAGACTCAGGTCGAACTGGCAGCCTCGTTGGGCTTCTTTCGCGAGTCTGCGAGTGAAGGATTGCTCGATCTGGGAACGCGGGTGGCCAAGCTGATCAACGGACTGCTCGGCGTTCTCGATTCCGCAGATTCGAAAACCGGACCGAGCCAACTTGCGAACTTGCCAACGTCCGCCGCAGCGGACGCCAGCTCGCGAAGTGAGAAACACGCCCAATGAGAATCCTGACCAAATGGCTTCGTAGTTGCCTGCCCGGGCTCTCCGTCGACGACGCACAACTCGCCGAAGACCTGACCCTGCGTGGCATCGCCGTCGAAGGCATCTACGATCTCGGCCCCAACAACGGTTCGCTCTACGAAATGGACATCACCACCAACCGTGTGGATGCCATGAACCACTACGGCATCGCGCGCGAGGCGGCAGCGATCTATGGGCTCACGCTTCCTGAATTGAACTTCGCTCTTCCAAAACCCCGCCCGTCCGCCCAGCCCTTCTCGGTCAAGATCGAAGCCGAAGACGCCTGCGGCCGCTTCACGGCGCGTGTTCTGCGCGACATCACCATCGGCGAATCGCGCGACTGGTTCTCCGGCGCTGAAGTCGCCACATACTTCGTGCTTCTGGAGCAGAAGAAAATCTCGAACGCCGTCGACGCCACAAATTTCGCCTGGCTCGCAATGGGTCAGCCCACGCACGCGTTCGATCTCGACAAGCTCGAAGGCGGCATCGTCGTGCGCCGCGCGCGCAAGGGCGAACGGCTGAAGACACTCGATGGCGTCGACCGCTTGCTCGACGCGGACGATCTCATCATCGCCGATCACAAGAAGCCGCTGGGCCTGGCCGGCGTCATGGGCGGCTGGGACACCATGATCACGCCCGAGACGAAAAATGTGCTCGTCGAAGCCGCGTGGTTCGATCCCATGGTGGTGCGGCAGACCGCGCGGCGTCACGGCCTGCACACCGATGCCAGTCATCGCTTCGAGCGCGGCGCGGATTTTAACGCGGCACCGATCGCGTCGGCGATCGTGAGCGCGATTCTGCTCGCCAACGGCGGATGGATCGAAGGCGAGCTGGTGGACGTGCGCGTGCCCGCGGCCGAAGCGCGCACCGCACTTCGCAAACCGATTGCGCTCGCGTTAAGTGAAGTGCAGCGCATCCTGGGCACGACCATCGACGAAGAGGGAATCACGGCTGCTACGGTCGAAAATGTGTTGACGGCGCTCGGCTGCGGATTAGCGAGTCAGGCACCTGCGGTGCGGCAGCCCTTTGGACAGGGTTCGTGGGAAGTTAGCTTGCCCAGTTGGCGGCTCGATCTCGAGCGCGAAATCGATCTCATCGAAGAAGTCGCGCGCGTTTACGGATACAACCGCTTTGCCAACACGCTGCCCGGGTTCGGGGAAGGCGTGCGCGCTTTGCCATGGGCGGAAAAGGAATCAACGGTGCGCGGGTCATTGCTGGCCGCCGGGTTTCATGAGACCATTTCCAGCACCTTTTGCTCCGCGGCGGAAGGCGCACTGACCGCGCCCCAACCCGCGATCGTGGTGCCGCTCGGCAATCCGCTCAGCGAAGAAGCTGGCGTCATGCGCCCGTCGCTCGTGCCCGGCATGTTGACCATGATTGCCGGCAACCTGAATCGCGACGTGCCCGACGTACGCCTGTTTGAAATGGGCACGGTCTTCAGCGGCAGCACCGACAAGGTGGACGAGCGCCCTGCTCTGGCCTTTGGCGCTGTGGGCGCTTTGCCGCAGGAGAGCGCGTTGCATTCCGGCCGGGCTTTTGATTTTTTTGATGTGAAGGGCGTGGTGGAGCAGGTGGTATCTCGGTTCGAAATGCGCGGCATGTACTTCGATCGCTTTCCCGCAGACGCGGGCCTCACGCCCGAGTGGCTGCATCCCTACCGGTCGTCTCGTGTGGTCGCGGACGGGTTGACGGTTGGCTGGTTCGGCCAGTTGCATCCGCGCGAAGCAGAAGCGCGCAAGATCCACAAGATCAAGGACGCGGTGTTCATCGGCGAGCTGTACCTCGACCGGCTTTACAAGCTGCACCTGCGCCGGCCCGTCGCGCGCGAAATCTCGCGCTATCAACCGGTGCGCCGCGATTTTTCTCTGATCCTGGATGAAAGCATCGACTGGGAAACGATCGACCGCGCCATGGCCGGACTGCAAATCCCCGAACTGGTCGATTGGCGCGTGCGCGAAGTGTTCCGCGACGCGCGGCTGGGAGCCAAGGACTATGCGCTCTTGCTGGGCGCCACGTTTCAGGCGCCCGACCGCACCCTGCGCGAAGAGGAGCTGCAGAAGTTCCAGGCGCAGGTCGTCGAAACAGTTGGCAAAGCAGGGGCTCGGCTGCGCGTCTGAGCAAAAAATTCACGGGATCAGCGATATACTCAAACGGAAAAGGGCCCGAGCGGCGGAGGTTGAAACATGTCAGAGACTTTTTGGGAATCGGATACGGCCGTGGAAACGGTAAACGAAACGGCGAGTGAGCAGCAGCCACAGCAGACGCATGAGGAGCCGCCGGCATTGGCCGTGAGCGCCGACGATTTTGCCGCGCTTGAAGAACGCATTCATCGCGCCGTGGAGTTGGTAAGGCGGGAGCGGCAGGCGCGCGCCGGAGCCGAGGCGCGCAGCGCGGAACTGGAAGCCCGCGTAACCGAGGTCGAAGCGCAGTTGCAGGCGCAGTCGCCCTTAATGGAACAGCTGCAAAACGAATTAAGTGCGTTGCGTTCGGAGCGCGAACAGGTGCGGCAGCGCGTGGAACGGCTGCTCAAGCAGCTCGACACGCTGGAAATGTGAGGCACTGATGGCCGAGGAACCGCGCAGTAATCCAGGCGAATACGTAACGGTGGAGATCTACGACCAGCTCTATCATCTGTCGGGGGACGACCCGCAGCACATTCGCGATCTGGCTGCTTATGTTGACGCCAAGATGCGCGCCGTAGCCGCGCAAGGAAAGACCGCGGACTCGCTGCGCGTGGCCGTGCTGGCCGCGTTGAACCTCGCCGATGAATTGTCGCAGGCCAAGTCGGCCGATCCACGCGAGGGCCATGTGCGCGCCGCCAATCTGCGCGTGCTGCTCGATGAGGTGCTGGAAGGCGAGCGTAAAACAGGCTCGTAGCCCGCCTTCAGGATCCTGCCTATTTCGCCGCCAGCTGCCGCAACACGTACTGCAGAATTCCGCCGTGCTCGTAGTACTCGATCTCCTGCGGTGTGTCGATGCGCACGACAGTATCAAATTCCTTCACCTTGCCGTCGCTTGCGGTGGCTTTGACGCGTAGCGTGCGGCCGTTGGCCAAACGATCCTTCAGAAGCGCAGTAAGGCCGGGGAAGTCGTAGACTTCTTCGCCGGTGAGACCGAGTGATTCCAACATTCTCCCCCGGCGCAAATTGCAGCGGCAGAATGCCCATGCCCACAAGGTTCGAGCGATGGATGCGCTCGAAGCTTTCGGCGATGACTGCGCGCACGCCGAGCAGCTTGGGCCCCTTGGCGGCCCAGTCGCGCGAAGAACCGGAGCCGTATTCCTTGCCGGCAAGAATAATCAGCGGAACGCCGCGCTCGGCGTACTTCACGCTGGCGTCGAAGATCGACATCTGCTCGCCTTCGGGCAGCAGGCGCGTGACGCCGCCTTCCGTTCCCGGCGCGAGCTTGTTGCGCAGGCGCACATTGGCAAAGGTGCCGCGCACCATCACCTCGTGATTGCCGCGAGCACCTGGTCGGTCTCGGCGGTCCGCAGCCGGAGCGCGGTGGCGTACTTGACCATCTGGTCGTAGTTGCGGGCGATGAGATCCCAGTCGATGGGCCGCTTCTTGAGGACCTTCTCCAGCCTGGGCCACGCGGCCTGGTTCGCGCCGGGGGCGTAGAGCTGGATCGCGCCGATGTTCTTGGCCGAGGCAGGACTTGAAGCCGAGCAGCTCGGTGAATGCGAACCCGACGAGGCTGGCGCCGTGGGTGTCGGTGTAGTTGCGCCTGATCTCTGCCTCGGTGCCGTGCAGGAGCAGGCCCTCGATCATCGCCGCGACCTCGGAGGATGAGCAGGACTTGAGCTGGGAGTAGACGCACAGCCGGCCGCGCTCGATGCCCTAGATGATGGTGACCCGCCGTCGCCGCCGTAGCGGGCGTGGAACTCGGTCATCAGGTTGGAGTCCCAGGACGCGAACCGCTTGGAGTCCGACGCGGTGCTGGTCGCCTCGCCCCACCACTCCGGGTCGCGGGCCTCCAGGGTGGCGTTGACCACGGCGGTGACCGCCGCCCGCAGGTTCTCCCGGGTGACGTAGGTGGCGCGGACGTGCCGGAGCTCGGCCTCGCCGACGCCGTGCTCGCCGGTGACGG
>CAWHNV010000076.1:0-55966 GCA_963830785.1 uncultured Acidobacteriota bacterium | reverse complement strand
AGCGCGCTCGAGTCCGCACAACATTTCGCGACGGGCCAATTTTCGCAAGCGCGCACACGCGCAGTTTTTGCGGGCCTGGCCGGCCACTCCTGCCTCAGCTTCGACAAGCCCCTGAGCGCAACCATCGGATGGATGTTCGGCATCACGATTCATGCGGTAGGGTGGCCGATACCGCGCGGTGGCGCGCGTGTCCTTGCGCAGGCGCTCATCAGTTACCTGCAATCGCTCGGCGGTACGGTGCACACTTCGCACCGCATCGACGCAGCAGCATTCAAAGAGCTCCAAGCTGACAGCGATCTGGTACTCTTCGATACCGCGCCGCGGCAACTGCTGTCGATTGCCGGCGACCGGATTGGCAACAGCTACCGGCGCGCGTTCGAGCGATTCCAGCCTGGGCCGGGCGCATTCAAAATCGACTACGCGCTTTCAGATCCTGTTCCGTGGCGCGCGCAGGAGTGCCGGCGCGCCATCACGGTGCATTTGGGAGGAACGTTCGAGGAGATTGCCGCTTCGGAATACTCTGTAGCGCACGGCCGCTGCGCAGAGCGTCCGTTCATCCTCGCCGCCCAGCCCACGCTCTTCGATCCCACGCGCGCGCCCGAGGGAAAGCATGTGCTGTGGGCATATTGCCACGTGCCCAACAGGACGAACTTCGATACGGCGGAAAGCGCCCGGATGGAAGACCGCGTCAATGCGCAAATCGAGCGCTTCGCTCCCGGCTTCCGCGATTGCATTTTGGCGCGTCACGTTTCTACGCCGGCAACACTCGAATCGATGGACGCAAATCTTCTCGGCGGCGACATCGCCGGCGGCGCATTGTCGCTGCGCCAGATGATCCTCCGGCCCACTCTGCGCGGTTACGCGACGGGCGCCAGGAATTTATATTTGTGCTCAGCCTCGACGCCTCCCGGCGGCGGCGTGCACGGTATGTGCGGCTATCATGCGGCACAGTCGGCACTGCGGGAAAACAGCTTCTAGCTGGATGCTTCCAGTTGCTGGCGCTGGAACGCGAATTATTCTCTGATTTCGGGGCTTCGATGAAGAACGACAGGCCTTCCATCTCCGTGATCATTCCCGCCTTTAACGAAGAGCGCTGCCTGCCTGCCACGCTTCAGGCCGTAGAGCGCGCGGCGCTTTTTCTCCAAGCACGAGACGGCGCGAACACCGAAGTGATCGTCGTCGATAACCATAGCTCCGACGCGACAGCGAACATCGCCCGATCGCTCGGGGCGTGCGTGGTTGCGGAATCGGAGCACAATATTGCGCGCGTGCGGAATTGCGGAGCGGCAACCGCGCAGGGACAGGCGCTGGTTTTTCTCGATGCAGATACGCAAATTCCCGATGGGTTGCTTCTGCGCATTTACCAGGCGTGCAACGTTGCGGGTTGCTTGGGCGGCGCCGTGGACACCGATTACCGGCCAAGGAAACGAAGTGTCCGCGTCTATTTAGGCCTGTGGCGAATGCTTGGCAGAGCCGTTGGCATGGCTCAGGGTGCCGCACAATTCTGCCTTCGGGACACATTCACCGCGCTGGGCGGCTATGACGAATCGTTGTTCATGGCCGAAGATGTGGATTTCTACGCGCGCATGGGCCGCCACGCCCAGCACACCGGAGGGAGTGTCTGTTTCATCGATGAACTCAAGGTGAGCCCTTCGTGCCGCCGCTTCGATCAGTGGGCTCTTTGGCGCACTTTCTTATGGACTAACCCGCTCGTGATTGCCCCGTTGCGTCGCGCGCGTTCCATGTGGCGAGGATGGTACGACGCCCCGCCCCGCTAACTGACCAAACTGCTTCCCAAAAAAATTGGCCGTCTGCTGGAATCGCGCTATGCCTTCCCCAAAGCACAGCTCCAGCAAACGGCCAGTTGAGTGGTTTTTCCAGGAGGGTCGAAATCTTGGGATTTATCCGCGCGCGTAGCTCTCGAGAGCCACCCGGCTCGGGATGGTCAGCGTGCATCCGTGCTGAGCCACCAGGTGATGATTCTTGAAAATGCTCAACGTGCGTGTAACAGTTTCGCGGGATGCGCCGATGAATTCGCCGATCTGCTCGTGGGTAAGCGAGAGGCGGCAACGTGCCGGCCGTTCGGGCTTCTGATTGGGCTCATCGCTCCACACCAACAGCAGGCGCGCCAGGCGTTCGGGTACTGAGGTTGACAGGCCCACCATGCGCAGTTGTTCGCAGGCGGTATTGTAGGTGCGCACCATCTCGCGCGCCACGGATTGGTAAACGGCGGGATGGCGAGACATGAATTGCAAAAAGACCTGCTGCGAGATGTGCGCGATTTTGGCAGGATACATTGTATCCGCGGTCATTTCGTATGCCCCGCCAGAGAGAGCGGAGGAAAGACCCAGCACTTCGCCGGCCTTGGCGATGCGGAAGCTCAGGCGGCGGCCGTCGGGCGAATTGATAGACAGCTTGACCTCGCCCTCGAGAACCACGTAAATGCCGGAGGCCGGTTGCGTCTCGCAGAAGAGAACCATGCCAGCGGGATAATTGGAGGGCGTGAGCAGGTGCTCGAGATCGGCCAGAGCCTCGGCCGGCAACGCCTTGAAAAACTCGCCCTTCCGGTAGGAAGGGACACTCGTCTGGTTCGTCGATTCGTATGCTGTATGCATTTCAGACCTCCGTGCCCGCTGGTTGAGAATTCGTGTTTGCCACTTCTTCGGCAAGATACTGCGTCCATGGTGTGCCGGCGAGGATTGCGGCTCCGGTTTGCGAGTAGATGGTTTGCAGAATCCGTATTCCGCCCGCGTCGGCGAAAGTGGTTTCCCGCAGATCGATTGACAGTTTCTTTTTGCGTGAATGCCGGAGCTTTCTCTTCCCAGAGGCGGCCAAGTTCGGCCGCCCATGGTCCGGCAAGGCGCCCTTCCAGCTTGAGAACAATTGCACCCGATTTCTCTTCAAGAGTGATTCGCAGCATTTGCTGGCTCGTCCTGCGCCACGCCAGTGATAAAGCACGGCGCGTGCCAAACTCCTGCGTTGGCGCGACCACAACCGTGAGGCGCTGAAAACAAAACGCTTAAAATCTCGAGGACTCTACCACGAAAGAGAACGATCAGCGACGCGTGACGAAGTGACGACGACGAGATTTCGTCACGGCGACGAATGGAAGTCGCGCGCCGACTCGCACTCACACTCGACATTTACATATAGTCGCCGCGCTCGATGCCAAGCTTCTTCATTTTGGAGTTGAGCGTAGTGCGCTTCAGGCCGAGCCGCTCCGCCGCGCCGCCAGGTCCGCCAATCGTTCCTTTGGCCTCGCGCAGCGCGCGCAGAATGGTTTCGCGCTCTGCTGCCTGCAGTGTGGGGTTCGTGGAAACCGCCTCGTCTTCTTCCTCGTCCTGGATGGATTCAAGCTCGGCAAGCGGCGCATGCAGCACCGGCCCGCGCGTCAAAATCACGGCGCGCTCCAGAAAATTCTCCAGCTCGCGAATATTGCCGGGCCATTTCCACGCCACCAGCGCATCCATGGCTTCGGGCGGAATGGTTTCGATGGTCTTGCCCATGCGGCGAGCGTGGCGCGAAACAAAATGGCGCACCAGGATGGGAATATCGGCGACGCGCTCGCGCAGCGGCGGCGCAAACACCGGAAACACCTTGAGGCGATAAAAGAGGTCGCTGCGAAATTCTTTTTCCGTGACCATTTTGGCCAGATCGCGATTCGTGGCGGCGATGAGGCGCACGTTGATGGGGATGGGCCGCGTGCCACCCACGCGCTCGATCTCACGCTCCTGCAGAGCGCGCAACAGTTTCGGCTGCAGGTCGAGAGGCAGCTCGCCCACCTCGTCCAGAAAGAGCGTGCCCTCGTGCGCCAACTCGACGCGGCCAATTTTGCGTGTGATGGCCCCGGTGAACGCGCCCTTTTCGTGGCCGAAGAGCTCGCTCTCAAGTAGCCCCGCGGGAATTGCCGCGCAATTCAGTTTGATAAATGTGCGCTCGCTGCGCGGGCTCAGGCGATGGATGGCGCGCGCCAGAAGTTCTTTGCCCGTTCCCGTCTCGCCCTGGATGAGCACGGTCGCGTCGGTGGGCGCGACGGTCGCAATCTCGCGCAGCACGTTGCGCAGCCCCGTGCTTTCGCCCACAATATCTTCGAAGCGGTGCTCGAAATTGATCTCGTCCTCAAGATACTGCTTTTCCTGGGTCAGGCGGTCGCGCAATTCCGCAATTTGCTTATAGGCCAACGCGTTGTTCACCGCCATAGCCACCTGGCCCGCCACCTGCGTCAGCATCTCGGCGTCGTGCTGCGAAAAAGCATTCTCCATGCGGCTGGCCACCATCATGGTCCCGAGAGTTCTCTCGCGGTGCACCAGCGGAACCCACATTCCCGATTGCATGCCCCTGCTCGTGAGGTGCTGCACGGATTCCGGCGCGAACGGCCCGCGATCCATCTTGTCGAGAATCACAGGACGGCGCGAGCGAAATGCCTGGCCGGCTGGAGACGTTTCAGGATCGAGCAGCACTTCGCCCTGGTTGGCATCGGCGTCGCCGGAGACGAGAAACTGCACGCGCAGCTTGCCTGTCGCTTCCTCATAGAGCGCCAGCGTGGCGGCATCGTGCGGCACCACCTGGCGGATGCTTGCCGTGAACGCTCCGAGCAGCTTGCGAATGTCCACGTTGACCAGCAACAAGCCGCTAAGCTCGGCGATCACCGACTCCTGCGCTTGCTTGTGCTCAGTCACGTCGCGCGTGATCTTGGAGAATCCTGTCACTGCACCGCTGCTGTCGTGGATGGCCGTGAGCACGACGTTCGCCCAGAAGCGGGAACCGTCTTTGCGTACGCGCCATCCCTCTTCTTCCACGCGGTTCTTGACGATGGCTTGGCGCAGAAGCTCGGCGGGCCGGCCCTGCGCCACGTCTTCGTGCGTAAAGAAACGCGAATAGTGCAGGCCCAGCACTTCGTCCGCCTTGTATCCCTTGATGCGTTCGGCGCCGAGGTTCCAGGTGAGCACGTGACCCTCGCGATCGAGCATATAAATGGCATACTCGCCGATGCTCTCGACAATCGAATGCAGCCGCGCATCGTTTAGGCGCAACGCCTCCTGCGCCGCACGCTGCTCCGTGGCGTCGCGGATGAAAGTCACCACCGCTACGCCGTCCGCGGTTTCGATCGGCTTGAGCATAATGTCGACCGGAACTTCCGTGCCGTCTTTACGCAGGCCGAACAGATTCATTGCCGCGCCCATCTGCCGCGTGCGCGGATGTGTGCTGTAGTTTTCGCGATGCCGCGGATGGCCGCCGCGGAAGCGCGCCGGCACCAGCATTTCTACCGGCTGGCCAATCAGCTCTTCGCTCGCGTAGCCGAACAGCTCCTCGGCGCGCGGATTCGCGGCACGCATCACGCCGTTCCCGTCGGAGACGAGGATCGCGTCCGGCGAAAATTCAAAGAGCCGTTCGATTGTGTCTTGGGCAAAACCCGGACGCGAGCGTTCCGGTGCAGCCGTATGTTGCTCTGGGGATTCCGAGAGAGCCATTATGTACTACCGACCTTAGCAGAAAGGTACCCCCGCGGACCGTGACCTTGCAACGCCAAAGGGAAGAGTCATTGCGGAGAGATCCGAAAGATGGGGGCGCGGCAGACTCAGGAGGGTCTCGCCTGCTCCGCCAGGTAGTCGAGCCACGCGTCCATCCCCGCGCCGGTTTTGGCGGAGGTTTCGAAGATGCGGATGCCCGGCCGAATCTCGTTGATGTTGCGCAAGGCCAGCTCGCGGTCGAAGCCGCAAGGTTCGGCGATATCGATCTTGGTGATCACCGCCGCGTCGGCAGAGTTGAACAGGCCTGGATATTTGAGCGGCTTGTCTTCGCCTTCGGTAACGCTGAGCAGCACCACGCGGATGCGCTCGCCCAGGTCGTAGCTTGATGGGCAAACGAGATTACCGACATTTTCGATGAAGAGATACTTGAGACCTGCGAGCGAAACTTCCTCCCAGCCGTCGAGGTGTTTCGCGATCATCTCCGCGTCAAGGTGGCAAATGCCGTGGGTATTGATCTGGCGCACAGGCGCGCCGCTTGCAGCCAGCCGCCGCGCATCGTTGTCGGTCTCTAGGTCGCCAACCAGGGCCGCCGCCTGTGTGCCGCGCGCGCGAAGTTCGCGCAGGGTGCACTCGAGAAACGCGGTCTTTCCTGTGCCCGGGCTCGAAACCAGGTTCAGCACCAGCACCCCGGCCGAGGTGAATCGACCGCGCAACCCCGCCGCCAGCTCGTCGTTCTTCTTCAGAATTCCCCGCCGCAATTCGACAATCCGCGTCGTCATACCTGCTCCTCAACCGGGGCATTAATCTCGTCCGGTTCTTCCAATTCAATGGATTCGATTTCAAGCTCGCGTCCCTGGCGCAGATCGGCGGCCAGCTCGCCGCACTTGGGGCAGCGAAAACTCTGCACGCCCGCAATCTCGGTGTCGGCAGCGCAGGCGTCGCAATGCAGAATTACCGGCAATATATTGATCACCAGTGCCGCGCCCGCCAGCGGCGAATCTTGCGTGGCCAACTCCCAACAGAACTTGAGCGAATCCTCGACCACCGACGCCAAAGCGCCCACGCGCAGCCGCACTTCCTTCACGCGCGCGCCGGGATAAGCCGCCGCCGATTCAGTGACCGACTCCACAATGCTGGCCGCGATGGAAAGCTCGTGCATAAATCCTGTTTCTTTCTGCAAGATACTACGCCGAAGGCAACTTTGCCTCGTGGCATAGGAACGAGCTGCCAGGGATCGATTCAAAATGTAAGATGGAAACAAAGGATCTTCCCCGTGCCCGGCACAACCATTCAATCCACGCGCCTTGCCCTCAGCGCCCTCGCGCCCGAAACCTTTCAGTCGGAAATCCGCGCCATGACCACGGAGTGCGATCGCATGGGCGGCATCAACCTGGCGCAGGGCGTTTGCGATACGCCCGTCCCCGCTGTCGTTGAGGCCGCGGCCGCTCAAGCCATGCGCAACGGACAAAATATCTACACGCGTTGCGACGGCATCGCGCGTCTGCGCGAGGCCATCGCGGCCAAACAGCAGCGCGACTACGGCCTCACCTACGACTTCGACCGCGAGGTGCTGGTGGCATCCGGAGCCACGGCCGGCCTGCACGCCGCGGCCATGGCGCTGCTCAATCCCGGTGATGAGGTACTGGTCTTCGAGCCCTTTTACGGCTACCACGTGAACACGTTCAAGTCGCTGCGCATCAATCCAGTATTGGTCGCGCTCGCCGAGCCCGATTTCTATCTCGATGCGGATGCAATGCGCGCGGCCGTTACTCCGCAAACCCGCGCCGTCCTCGTCAATACGCCCGCCAACCCCAGCGGCAAAATCTTTTCCCAATCCGAGCTCGAACAAGTCGCGGAGCTTTGCCGTCAGCACGATCTTTTCTTGATTACCGACGAGATTTATGAATATTTCGTCTACGATGGCGCGCGCCACATCTGCCCGGCCACGCTGCCCGGCATGCGCGAGCGCACGATCGTGATCTCGGGCTTCAGCAAAACGTTTTCCATCACGGGCTGGCGCATTGGCTACGCGGTTGCCGATGCGCGATGGATGCCGGCCATGGCGCACTTTCACGACCTGACGTACGTGTGCGCGCCCGCGCCTCTGCAGGTGGGCGCGGCTGCGGGGCTTGAGCAGTTGCCGCCCAGCTTCTACACGCAATTGGCTGCCGATTATCAGGCCAAGCGAGAAAAGATGGCGTCCGCGCTTGCAGACGCGGGGATGAAGCCGACCGTGCCCGCGGGCGCCTACTACATCATGGCCAGCGCCGATCGCCTGCCCGGGAAAACCGCCGCGGAAAAAGCGCGCCACCTGCTGCGCTCGACCGGCGTGGCCGCCGTAGCGGGATCCGCATTCTTCCGCCCCGGCCGCGGCGAGAACCTCCTGCGTTTCTGCTTCGCCAAGCAGGATGCGGAGCTAGATGAAGCCTGCGGCCGCCTGCGCAAACTGTAACTGCGCGCCCCCGTTTCAGCTCAAACGCCGGGTGCCCCAGGTCTCGATTCTGAGACCTGGGATGCCGCGATCCTTATCTCAGCAATTTCCGGGTAGAATTGGCTCGCCTACTGCCCCTGGGCCGCCAGCCACTTCTGCAAATTCGGTTCCTGCAATCGCCGCAACTCGATGCAGCCGTCAATGTGCTCGAGCGCGTGCCTCAGCGCCGAGTCCGTCGCGGGCACCGGGTGCGCGGCGAAAAAGTTCTTCACGTCGTCGCGCGCCTCTGCAGAGCAGAAGTTGCCCGTGCCGTCTACAACATACGAGCTCATATCGGTTGTGAATTCCGCCTGCACCTGGTTCCAATGCGTCTTGATAAACTTCCATGCGGCGTCGCGGTTTTCCGGGATGCGCATCGCGATGTTGAACTGATAGGCCGAATCCTGATTGCGCACCTTGGGAGAAACTGAATATTCCAAGCCGCGCTCCAGCAGATCGGGATTGGTGAACATGACAAGCTCGCGCAGCGCGGTGTCCTGCAACTCGGGATCGCTCGATGTTTCGTAGATCTTTTGCAACTTGTCGAAGAGTGCTGCGTCCCCGTCCTCCGCAGCGATGCTCAGAGCGGTTTGGCCAAGTGTCGGATTGACCGAAGACGGATCGGCTAAGTATTGATTCGCGATTTCGTGCGCCTGGGCCCGCAAATTCGCATCTTTGCCGCCCGCGGCGAGGATGCTGAAAAGATACGCGCGCGATTCGCGTTGGTGCGGCGTATCGCTTGCCGAGGCGTTGCCAAGCCGCGCATACACAGGGCCAAACGTGCGTCGAATCCAGGCGGCAAGCGCATCGCGCTCTTCTTTGGTCGAGCCACTTGGTCGGAAATCACGCTCACGTTGTCTACAGCGCTCGAGAGAACGTCGCTGCTGGGATCGGACCTGAGCGCAGCCACGAGAGTCAGATAATCGCCCACCGTAGCCTTGTCGGCGCGCACCTGCGCCCACTCGTCGCCGGTCAGGCTGATGCGCTCTTCGGGAGTGAGGCCGGTTTCCACATGGGCCACAAGCGCTGCGTACTGTGCGGGCGCGTAGGCACTGCGGTAGTAGCCCTTGCCGCCGGCGTTGGCGAAGAAGAGCCTCGCGGCCGGCATCGCAAGCGACGTCGAGGAGGGAGTGAGGACCTGGCAGTCCTGCTTTCTCGCGCCCGCCTTGAAGCAGACCGGCAGCGTCCATTTCTGCGCGGGATCGGGCTGTGATGCCGGGGCTGAGAAGAAGCGCGACTGCGCAACGGAGACCTGGCCCGCGGCGGGAGCGCCAAATTCCAGAATGGGCTCGCCCGGCTGGGCCACCAGCGACTCCATGATCTTGTCGACCGGCTTGTGGCTCACTGCAGTCTGCGCGTTCCAGAAATCCTCCGCGGTGGCGTTGCCGTATTCATGCGCGGCCAGGTACGCGTGCACGCCCTTGCGGAAGGTTTCCTCGCCGAGGTAGTTCTCGACCATCAGCAACACGCGCCGGCCTTGTTATAGGCGATGCAGTCGAACATCTGGTCGATCTCCTCCGGCGTGTCGGCCTGGGCGCGGATGGCGCGCGTGGTGGGCTGCGCGTCGATATTGAGCGTGCGCTGTTCGTCGGCAGCCACGAACTGCGGAATGTTCCACTCGGGATGCATCGCGCCCGTGCACTTGTTCTCCATCCACGTGGCGAAGCCCTCGTTGAGCCAGATGTTGTCCCACCACTGCATGGTCACCAGGTCGCCGAACCACTGGTGCGCCATCTCATGGACAATGGCGAGGGTGGCGTTTCTCTTGCGCGCGAAAAGATGCGGTCTTGGGATCGAGCAGAAGATCGGTTTCGCGGAAGGTGATGGCGCCGAAGTTCTCCATAGCGCCGGCCTCGAAGTCGGGAATGCCGATGAAGTCGAGCTTCTTGAGCGGGAAGTGAATGCCGAAGTAGTTGTCGTAGTAGTGCAAGGCGAATTTCGCGACGTCGAGCGCGTAAGGGCGTGAGCCGAACCTTGTCGGGCGTGGCGCAGACGCGCAGGGCCACGCCATCCTGCTCGCCGCTGGTGCACTCGAAGTCGCCGACCACAAAGGCGACGAGGTAGGTGGACATTTTGGGCGTGGTCCCGAAGACCACCGTGTGCTTGCCCGCGCCGGGCCCCGGCGTGTCCGATGCGATGGCGCTGTTCGAGATGGCGGTGTCGCCGGCGTCGATCGTGAGCGAGATGTCGAACGTCGCCTTGATGGCCGGCTCGTCGAAGCAGGGAAAGGCGCGGCGCGCGTCGGTGGACTCGAATTGCGTGACGGCGTAGTTGCGCTTCGCGGTCTTCGAAAGATAGAAGCCGCGCAGCTCGTTGTTGAGGATGCCGGTGAAGTGGATGTGCAGCGTCGCATCGCCAGCGGGGATGATCTTCGCGAAAGTGAGCGTGGCCTGCTGCTTTTCCGCATCGAGGCTTACCGATCCCGTTTGCGTTTGGCCGTCGCGGTCGTCGATCTCCACGCTCTCGAATTTGATCTCGATCGCGTTCAGCGTGATGGCGTTGGTGGGCTCCTTGATGGTCGACGTCGATCGTTTCAGAGCCGGCGAACGTGGCGGCCTTCAGGTCGGGCGCGAACTCAAGCGCATAATGCGAGGGAATAACATTCGCAGAGAGGCGCTGCGCCTGGGCAGCGCGAGAAGAGCTGAGAAAAAGACAAAGGATTGCGATACAGGCGCGAAAAGCAGCGCTCAGGAAAGAAAAAGTTACAGCGAGATTTCATCAGGTTCCTCAATCAGATATTTAAATAAGCGGAGCGGCTGCGCCACCCCTCAAGGGGCGCCTCATCCACAGAATGCAGCTTCCCCATGTCGCCCCTAAGACTGACTTAACTCCGCCAACCCCGCAAACTCCGCTTGTTCTTATTCAAGTTTCGCCGGCGCCAGCTTGGGCGAAATGCCGTGAATCATCAGGAACGCCACCGGGTAAGCGAGGCACGCAATAATGAACAACGTGACGTAACTGTGTGTGAAATACACGATGTAACCTGTTCCTAACTGGAACAGAACACCGCCTACCGCGCCCATCATGCCGCCGATGCCGATGACGCTGGCCACCGCGGATTTGGGAAACATATCGGACGGCAGCGTGAACAGGTTCGCCGACCATCCCTGGTGTCCCGCCGTAGCCATTCCCAGCAACGCCACCACCGGCCACAGATGATGAACGAAGGGCGCGGCAAAGATCGGCGCGATCAGCAGCGCGCAGATCAGCAACGTCGTCTTGCGCGCCACGTTGGCGCTGATTCCGTGCTTGATCATTACCGAGGAAAGATACCCGCCGCCAATGCTGCCCACGATGGAGATGCTGTAAGCCAGCACCACCGGCACGCGGCTTTGCTGCAGACTCAGGTGGAAAGTCGATTGCAGGTAACCGGGAATCCAGAACAAGTAGAACCACCAGATGGGATCGGTGAGGAACTTTGCCAATGGCGAAGGCCCAGGTCTCTTTGCGCGGAAACACGCGGCTCCAGGGAACGCTTTCCAACTTTTCGACGGGATCGCTCAGGATCAGTTCGAGTTCGGCCTTGGAAACGCTGCGATGTTCTCCGGCCGTCGATAGTAGATGAGCCAGCAGATCAGCCAAACCACGCCCAGCGCGCCGGTCACGACAAATGCGCCGCGCCAAGTCACCAGCATCACCAGCGTCGGCACCGCAATCGGCACCACGATGTTGCCGATGTTGGCGCCGGAATTGAAGATTCCGGTGGCCAGTGCCCGCTCGCGCTTGGGAAACCACTCCGCGACGGTCTTGATGCAGGCGGGAAAGTTGGCGGCCTCGCCCAGGCCGAGCAGAAACATGGCGATCGCGAAAGTGACGACGGAAAACGCCGCGCCGGGCAGCATGGCCGCCACGCTCCAGAGGGCGATGGCGATGGCGAAGGCCTTGCGCGTGCCCAGCTTGTCGGTGAACCCGCCGGCCACCACCATGCCGATGGCGTAAGCCGCCGTAAAAGCAGCGGTGATGAATCCATACGTTCGGTCATTCAGGCCCGGGATCACGCTTTCCAGAGTGTTCTTGAGATAGGCGATCACGCCGCGATCGACGTAAGCGATGACCGTAGCCAGAAACAGCAGGAAGCAGATGACCCAGCGCTGGTGGGAGACGCGATCGGGAGAGCGAAAGGTCGCAAAAAAACTGCGCGATTGAGTTCCTGCCTGCGGCATTCTGTCCGGCTCCTGAGAGGTGCAAAGTGGTCCGACCAATTATACCGGGCAGCCGCAGCCGCGCGCTGTGCAGGCGCGTTCCCGCTGCTTTTCCGCCGCCGCGCACCAGAAGGGCCGTGCGGCCAGGCACTGTGCGATGGCTGCGAGCAGCCGCAATAAATGATCTATGATCGATGCTGCGATCGAGGGGTTTACTTCGGCGCGGGCGCGTCAGGCGCGCTCGACTTCAGCACGTCAGTAATCTCCTTCGACATTTCCGCGGTCAGAGCCTTGCTTCGCTCCTGCACCCGCTGCATCACCACCGGCACGTACTCCTGCATGATGACCGGCGTCATTTGCAGCAGATGCTTGTCCCGCCGGCGTCGAGTAAAACGCGATGTAGATGTCCACATCCTCGCGTGTGAAATGCCGCTGGTAGATTGCGGCCATGTCGTCGAGCATTTCGTCCACGGTGTAGAGGGTCATCGCCTTCTCGAGATAGCGCTCGGTTAACTTGTCCAGCGCCGCCTGCTGTTCCGGAGTCATCCTTGCGCTCTCCGGCTGGTTCGCCGTCATCTCCTTCTCCTGTTGCCGCACCTGTTGCTGGATCATCACCGGAAACATTTGCATCACCGACGCGACTTGCTCACGGATTTGCATCACCTCAAACAGCTTTGCCAACTGCTGCTTCGTGGGTTGCTGATCGGGTGGAATCACCGGCTCTGTGGATTCTGGTGACGCCATGGCAGGCGCGGCCGCGGGCGGGCTCGCTTGCGAGCGAACCAGCGAAGCGGAAACCACGAACCCGATGACGAGCGCAGTTGCAAAAACTTTCTTCATAATTCCCTCGCAGACTTGTCTGAAAACTCTCATTCAGCCGCCGCGCAAACCGCGCCCGATCTCGCAGCCGAAAGGCCAAGCCAGTATAACCGCGAAGGCCCGCGCCGCGGTCAGGAATTGGATTTTCTCCGCGGCAAAAGCGAATCGAGGAACAGCAGGCACGCGCCGGTCACGATCGAGGAATCGGCCACATTGAAGTCGGGCCAGTGATAGCGGAAGATGTGTACCTCGATGAAATCGACGACCGAGCCATAAACGATGCGGTCGTGCGCATTGCCCAGCGCGCCGCCCAGAATGAGCGCCAGCGCCACTGTCGTCAGCGAAACGCGATCGCCCAGCCGCACCAGCGCAATCAAAACGCACAGCGCAGCAAGCAGGGTGAATGCGATCAAGCCCCAGCGCACAAGGTTAGGCGAGGCCGTATCGGCAAACATGGAGAAGGCCGCGCCTTCGTTAGTCCAATGCGTAATGCGCAGCACGTGATCGAGCACGGGGATCGCCCCGCCGAGGCGAATGTGCCTTGCAACCCAAGTCTTGCTCAGCCGGTCGGCGGCCACGACGAGAGCCGAGATCAGCAGCAGCCAGTGCAGGCGCCGCGGCCGCGGCCAGTTGGAAAGCCAATTCACTGTGCGTCCCCCGGCTTTGGCGGCGCGATGCCCATTTCTTTGAGCGCCTCGCGGCAGCGCCCACAGACGTCGTGCCATATGCCGTAGTCAGCCGTGTCGGGCATGAAGTTCCAGCAGCGCGCGCACTTGTGGCCGGGCGCAGGCGAGGCCGTGATTTTCACTCGTTCTTTGCCTTCCACAACTACGACGCTCGAAACGTTTAGGAACTCCTTGAGGCCATCCTCGTAGCGCTTGAGCAGTTCGAGCAATGGACCGGAGGTTTCGATCGTAAGCTGCGCCTCCAGGCCTTTGCCGATCTTCTTGGCTTGGCGGTCTTCTTCGAGTACGCGCAATGCTTCATCGCGGACGTAAAAAAGGTAAGTTCTCCATTTCTCGAACAGTCCGGCCGGATCCTCCGAGAAAATCTCCTCCGGCCTCGGAAACCGCGCCAGATGCACGCTGATTTCGCGGCCCGCGACCGGCGGCAACTCCTCCCACACCTCGTCAGCAGTAAATGTAAGAATCGGCGCCACCAGCCTCACCAGCGCCTCCGTAATCTGCCACAGCACGGTCTGCGCCGACCGCCGCGCCAGGCTCGACGGCGCGAAGGTATACATCCGATCCTTGAGCACGTCGAGATAAAACGAGCTCAGGTCGACAATGGCAAATTCGTTTACCGCCTGATAAACGCGATGGAACTCGAAGGCTCCGTACCAGCCCGTCTTCCCATCCGGCCCAATGATTTTTTCCGTCAACTCGCGCGTGCGCGCCAACATGTAACGGTCCAGCGGCAACAAATCGGCCTCGGCAATGCGATCACGCGCAGGATCGAACCCGTGCAAGTTCCCGAGCAGAAAACGGAAGGTGTTGCGCAGCTTTTTGTAGAGCTCGGCGCAGCGCTGCATCAGGTTCTCGCTGGCCGCCATGTCTTCGCGGAAATCCACCGAAGCAACCCATAGCCGCACAATCTCCCCGCCCATTCTGTCGGCAATGTCCACGGGATCGACGCCGTTGCCGAGCGACTTCGACATGGCGCGACCCTGCTCATCGAGCGTCCAGCCGGCCGTAGCCACGTGCGAATAAGGAGCGCGTCCGCGCAACGCCACCGAAGTCAGCAGCGAAGAGTGGAACCATCCGCGATGCTGATCGCCGCCCTCCAAATACAAAACTTCGCGCGCGCCGTCCCTGCCATCCCCAGCCTCAAATCCTTCATAGGCCGTGCTCAAATCCGGATCCGATTCGCACACCGCCAGCCAACTTACGCCCGAATCGAACCAGACATCGAGAATGTCCGTCTCTTTTCGAAACGCGACCCCGCCACAGTGCCCGCACTTGGTCCCGTCCGCCAGCAACCCATCGCTCGCCGGCAGATGCCACGCCTCAGCGCCCTCGCGCTCAAAAAGATCGACAATCTTGCGATTCAACTCCGCATCGATGATCGGCAGGCTACAGCCTTCGCACAAGAAAACCGCAATCGGCACGCCCCAGATGCGCTGCCGGCTGATGCACCAATCAGGCCGCGTGGCGATCATATTCGTGATGCGCTCCTTGCCCCACGCCGGGTCCCACACCACTTTGTCGATTTCCTCGATCGCAAGCTGCCGGTACGTTGTCTCCGATCCATCGCCGCGCTTCACCGGCGTCTCCAGCGAAATGAACCACTGCTCCGTGGCACGAAAAATTACCGGATGATGGCATCGCCAGCAATGCGGATAGGAGTGTTCCAGCTGAGCTCCGCCCAGCAGCGCGCCGCGCTCTTCCAGCATGGCCACAATCACCGGATTCGCGGCAAACACTTTCATTCCGTCGAAGGCCGGCGGCTGCGCCAAATGCCATGCCTCGGGATCGACATGAATGTGCCCGCCCGCATCGACGCGGCTCGTCGGGTCGATGCCGTATCTCTGGCCGGTGTAAAAATCGTCCGCGCCATGCGAAGGCGCTGTATGAACCGCCCCAGTGCCCGTGTCGGCAGTGACGTAAGTAGCCAGCACGCCCAGAATGCTGCGGTCGAGAAACGGATGCTGAAACGTCACGCGATCAAGCGCCGCACCCTTGAAGCGCGCAAGTTCCTTGGTCGGCCCCAGCTTGCAAGCAACCTTTACGCTCTCCACGAGCTCCGCCGCAACAATGTAAACCGGCGCTTTCGCATCGCCCTCATCCTGAATCGCCACGTACTCAAAATCCGGATGAAACGCCACAGCCATCGACGCCGGCAGCGTCCACGGAGTCGTCGTCCAGATGATCGTGTAAACCTCGCGCCCGGCCAGCGCAGGCGCAATCGCCGCCGCGTCGCTGGTCAGGCGATAGCGCACATACACCGACGGGCTGGTGTGGTTCGCGTACTCCACCTCCGCCTCAGCCAGCGCCGTCCTGTCGTGGATGCACCAGTAAACCGGCTTCAATCCGCGATAGACAAATCCCTTCTCGAGAAATCCGTAAAACGCCTCCAGCGTGCGAGCCTCGTAGCCGCGCGCCATCGTCTTGTAAGGCGTTTGCCAGCGCCCAAAGCAGCCAATGCGCTCAAACTGCTCCGTTTGCAGGTCGACATACTTTTGCGCGTAGGCCCGGCAAGCATCCAGCACCTCCGGCACCGGCATGGTGAGCTTTTTATGCCCCAGTTTCTCGTCGACTTTGATCTCAATGGGCAGCCCGTGGCAGTCGTAACCAGGCACATACGGCGCGTCATACCCAGCCATGGTCTTCGATTTCACCACGAAATCCTTCAGGCCTTTATTGAGCGCGTGGCCCAGGTGAATCGGCCCATTCGCGTAAGGAGGCCCGTCGTGCAGCAGGTAAACCGGCCGGCCCTGGCAAGCTTTGCGCAGCTCTTCATAGAGCCCCAGCGAGGCCCAGCGCGCCAGCCGAAGCGGCTCATTCTGGGGCAGATTGGCTTTCATCGGGAAGGCGGTCTGGGGCAGGGTAAGCGTCGCCTTCAACTCCGGCGCAGGGGACATCGGGACTCCGTTCAAGAGTGCAAACTTATTCATATTCCAGTGTAAATGGCGGCATGAAAGTTTTTCAGGTAACAATCCGGCCGTCCCAAGCGTCTATTGATAATGGAAGTCCCTAGGTAACCGCTTCTGAAACTTTGGAGGTCGCAATCCGTCGTAAAGGTACTTGCCGCGCCGGAAGAAGAAAGTTACAAATCCAAGACAATTACGGCCGCGGTAAAGCATAATGTAAGGATGCCCTGTTACGGGCGCGTTCACTCCCGGGCAGGCAAACGGCAGCCCCCACCGGCGGCGATAAGGGCACATAACCAACGCACATGACACCGGAAGAAAAGAACGACCAGCGAGGCGCAGGGCCAGAGTCCGGCCATGAGCTGGATGCCTTCCTCGGCAAAGCTTTCGAGGAAAAGCCCCTCTGGGCCGACCTCTGGGAAAGCGTGCGCGACGTGTTTTTCCCCGTCAAGCTCCCACCTTTGCAGCTCACCTCTACGCCCATCCCTGTCCCCGACCGCATGGCTGTCAAGCGCAATCCCTGGGCCATCGGCACGTCCTTCGCCATCAACGGCCTCATCTTGCTCGTCATCCTGTTTTTTGTGGGCAAAAAGGTCATTGAGACGGTCAAGCAGCAGGCGCTCAACGTCAACATCGACATCTCCGACTACAACGCACCCAAGTCCGATACCAGGGCCGGCGGCGGCGGTGGTGGCGGCGACCGCAGCCCCATCGATGCCAACAAGGGCAAACTGCCTGAGAAGGTGCCCGACCCCATCACGCCTCCCACGCCCGTCACCCTCGAGCATCCCAAGCTGCCCGAGCCCGCTGCCATCAATGTGCAGAAAGACATTCAGCTGCCCGACAACAACATGCCGATGATCGGCCTGCACAACTCACCCAACGTAACCATGGCCTCGGCCGGACAGGGCAACGGCGCCGGCATGGGAACGGGCAGTGGCGGCGGCCTCGGCTCCGGCTACGGCAATGGCTACGGCCCCGGTTCCGGCGGCAACACCGGCGGAGGCGTCTACCAGGTGGGCGGCAGAATCTCAGCCCCCGTGCCGATCTTCCAGCCTGAAGCCGAGTTCTCTGACGAAGCCCGCCGCGCCAAGTACCAGGGCGTTTGCATCATCGCCCTCATCGTCGACACCCAGGGCAATCCCCAGAACGTGCACGTCATCCGCACCCTCGGCATGGGCCTCGACGAGAAAGCCATGGAAGCCGTCCGCAGATACAAATTCAAGCCAGCCATGAAAGACGGCAAGACCCCAGTTCCGACCATGATCACCGTCGAGGTCGATTTCCATCTATATTGAGGCGTGAGCAGACTTACGTGAGCAGGTTCTACGAATGAAAAAGCGGAGCGCGAGTCGCTCCGCTTTTCGTTTAAGTTCTCACTGAACGGATTCGCAAATGCCGCCGAGCCCCATCCTTCTGAGCGAGCGAAGCGAGTCGAGGAACCCGCTTCCTGAAATTGTCGCGAAGGGTGGGAAGCCGACCAAGCCCTGACTGATCTAACCCCGCCAACTCTGCGAGCTCTTCTAACCGCGCTACCTACGCTAACCCCGCCAACTCCGCTAACCCCGTTAGCGCTGCTGCGCTACATAATCATCCAGTCGCCATCGTCTTCCAGCAATTCCTTCATGGCTGCGCAGTCGCCCGGTGCGTGCGAGCACAGAGCCACATCCGGCCCATCCACCGCGCGCATCACCGTAACAATCTTCTGATGCGATTTCAGCACTTCATCATGGCACTTCTTCGCCACCGCCATCAGTTGGTCCCAGTTCCCCTCGAGAACCGTGCCCTTGCCCACACTGCCAGGTTTCTTTCGCTGGTGATAAAGTCCGCTGGCGTCAATAATCTTGTCCAAGTCCGCGGCTGTGTCGCCCACGTGCCGCCCTTTGCCCTTGGTCTGCACCGTCAACTCGAGAAGCATGAGATTCGTCCCTTTCGCAGCCTTCTTCTTGAACTCATACTCCGTGCGGCGCGTCGAAGCCGTGATTCAGGTCACGTTCGCAATGCGAGACCCACCCCACAACACCCGCGCCACAAGAGTCGTTGGAATCAGAACGCGATTCATAAATGGTTTCGCGGAAGGGCACGACTGGTAGGTCAGGGCATTACAGGCTGCGGAAAAACTCGCCCGGCGAGGAGCTTTGTATCAGGGCGCGAGTTTACTCGCGCCGCAAACCGAGCAAAATCAATGCGGCCTTCAGGCCCTGCGGGAAGCTTTTCAGCAGATTTGCTCTCTGGTCCCAATGTTTCCGCAGCCCCTTTAGCCCTAACTGCCGCAAAAAGCCTTATGGCCGACCCGGCCGTCAGGCTCGGGGATCGCGCAGCCCCAATCGCCTGGAGCCCGCTTCAGCGGGTGCCAGATGGTAGCCCCAGGCGCAAGCCTGGGGCTTGCGGCTCCCTCATCGCCCAGAGCCCGCTTCAGCGGGCGACAGAACATCGCGCATAGAAGGCCGAAAACAAACCTCCCGCGATTTGCAGATCATTGTGCCCTCCCGGCGCACAATCATTCCATGCCGATCGCATCCCAAATACGCCGCGGCCTGAATCACGCCCATGCAAAATCGGGGCGCGCACAGAAATTAATTAAAGAAAATGGACCCACCCATACCCCGGTATGGTATCAGGCAAATTTGATTCAAGTCATATTTTTTCAAAAGGATAGACCCATAAATCACCGTAAAATCCGTTCCATTCGAGAGGCCGAGTTGCACCGTTCCTGATGCAAAGTCGGACTTGCGCCCGGTCTGTACCTCTATACCCCCCCTCCCCCCTCCCCCCTCCCCCCTCCCCCCTCCCCCCTCCCCCTCCCCCTACTCACGCCCTCCAAGAATTAAATAAAGGAAAAGTCGAAAAACGGGCTGTGAAACTGTGGAGCCAGTAACCAACAAAGAATCAACAGCTTACATGGAAATCCGCCGGGTCCCACAGAAACCGTGAAACTGTGTACCTGCCTAACGCTATAAATATCAATCACTTACAAATATGGATTTCGAGCCTCACAGAAACTGTGAGCGCTCTCGCGCGCCGCTAAACCAACTGCTGATCGTTCTGACCTGAGGGCTGATCGTTGCCTTTCTAGCTCCGCTAACTCCGCTCAACTCCGCTAACCCCGCTCGCGCCTTTACGTGATGGGTATCACTGGTAGGACCACTTATGCCTTCCTATACTCAGGTCGCGGTTCGGTTCTCTCGCGCGGCGCGCTAAAGGCATTGCGAATGACCGCAGGTTTTTGCGCGAAGCCGAAGAAAGGTTGCACCATGGCAGGAACGGCAACAATCGAAGCAGGGCTCGAGTCTCGACACGAGGCAAACATCGCGCGCGAGGGTTTGGATCTCGCGGGTTTGACCAAGATGTACGACTTCACCGGCAAGTCTGTCGCCATTACGGGCGGCGCTGGAATCCTGGGCAGCGAGATCGCCAATGCGTTGGCAGGCTGCGGCGCGCAGGTTGCCATACTCGACGTGAATCCCGACGCAGGCAAGGCCGCGGTCGATCGCATGGGCGAGCACGGCAAACAGGTCACGGTCTTCCAATGCGACGTTCTCAACCGCGACAGCATTCTCAAGACAGCCGAGGACGTGGCTGCGCGCTTCGGCAAGCTCGATTGCCTGGTGAACGGTGCTGGAGGCAACAAGCCGCAAGCCACGACCAGTCCCGATCTCAAGTTCTTCGACTTGCCTGCCGACACATTGCGCTGGGTCTTCGAACTGAATATTCTCGGAACGATTCTGCCCAGTCAGGCCTTTGGAAAAATCATGGCCGCGCAAGGCTACGGCGCCATCCTGAACATCTCCTCGATGAACTCTTTCCGGCCGCTCACGCGCATTCCGGCCTACTCGGCAGCCAAGGCCGCGGTCAGCAACTTTACGCAATGGCTGGCCGTGCACATGGCGCAGGAGTACTCGCCCAGAATCCGCGTGAACGCGATCGCGCCAGGATTTTTCCTGACTAACCAGAACCGTTTCCTGCTCCTCGACAAGGAAACCGGCGCCTTGACCGCGCGCGGCAAATCGATCATCGGCCACACTCCCATGGCACGCTTTGGCGAGCCGCAGGATCTGCTCGGATCGGTGCTATGGCTGCTTTCGCCTGCGTCGGAGTTTGTTACCGGCGTGGTGGTGCCCATCGACGGCGGCTTCTCCGCCTACAGCGGCGTGTAAGGTTTCAGCCGCGTGTAAATTCGAGAAGCGGTTTCTAGTCATCACGATCGCAAAAAGTAAGCCCCAACTCGTGTGAGTTGGGGCTTGCATGTTTCGCGGACCGATGTTTTGCGGCCCGCGCGTTCGTTTCTTAGAAACCGTGCGTTCGCAGTTACGAAGCTCCCTTTCACTCAGGTTCAACAGGCGATTCAGCGGACGGCGTTGCAACGTCGGCGGCGAGCACAGCAGTGTCGTTGGAGTCCTCCACCATCGCGGATGCTGGCGGGACAAATTCGGCAGGATTGGGTTCGTCTGCAGTTTGAGTATCGGCAGATTCGACGGCCTGGGTTTCGAGAGCCTCGACCGCTTCGAGATCGGCGATGCGCTGCAGAAGTATCCGTTTGAGGTCAGCCAACGCCTCTGCGTCTTGCTCAGGCTCCGCGCTCTGCTCTACCTTTCGCAAGGTCAGGCGCAGAGACTCCAGCGTCTCGTGAGCCGGTCGGCCTTTAATCGCAGCAACCACTGTTATCAATAAAAGCAATCCGGCCAGACGCTCGCGGAAAACCTATTCTCCTTACCGGGGTTTTGATGCAGTTGACACATGAAAGGAGGTCTAAGCAGTTGCGGGCCGGAGTGGCTAGCCGTCAGGAGAGTAACAGCTCAGCTCATCCATCCTGACTCTTGCTGCAAGTCGATGATTTATGGTGCGCCCGGAGAGATTCGAACTCCCGACCTACTGATTCGTAGCCAGATGACCTAGTGTAGAGCGTTGACACGAAATAAAAGCACTTAGCGGTAATCTCCTTTATTTACCTTGACATGCAATGCCGCCCCACTGACAATTGAAGACACAGGCAGTCAGAAATGACCGCGATTTGTTGACACGGTGTTGACACGGAGGGCGCATGGGAAAGCGAATTGTCGAGCAAACAATCAAGCGAATGAGAGCTCCGGAAGAGAACAGCCGCATCGAATGGGACGCGGAAATTCCGGGATTCGGTGTGCGGATCACCGCGGCGGGCGTGACCAGCTTCATTCTCGATTACCGGATTTTTGGCCGTCAGAGGCGTTACACGATCGGCCGGTATCCCGAGATGACTTCAACCGCGGCGAGGATCGAGGCGGGCGAACTCAGGGCGATGATTCGCGCCGGGCGTGACCCCATGGAAGAACGCAACCAGAGGCGCGGAGAGCCCACACTTGGTGATTTGGCCACTGCGTACCTTGACAGCGAAGCAGAGAGCAAGAAACGGCCTCACACGGTCCGCGATGACAAGCGCATGGTGGAGAAGATCATTCGCCCGAAGCTCGGGAGCCATCGCCTCAAGGCCATCGGGAAACGCGACATTGAAGCCCTGCACGGATCGCTGAAAGCTACACCGTACCAGGCCAACCGTGTGCTGGCGTTGCTCTCTTCGATGTTTAACTTCGCGATTGAATCGAAGTGGAGGGCAGACAATCCCTGTAAGGGCGTCAAGAAATTTGCGGAAGAGAAGCGCGAGAATTGGCTCTCAGTCGAGCAGATACAGCGATTCCGCGAAGCGTTGGACAAATACAAGGATCAGAGCGCGGCCAACTGCTTGCGGTTGCTTTTGCTCACCGGTTCCCGCGCGGGCGAAGCATTGCGCGCCGAATGGAAGGAATTCGATTTGACCCGCGGCGTGTGGACAAAGCCCACTCACCACACAAAACAGAAAAGGGAAGAGCACGTACCACTGAGCGCACCAGCGATTGAATTGCTGCGCAGCATCAAGCCGCGAAATGCGACCGGCCCATTGTTCCCTGGCACGAAGAGGAAGGGAAAGAACGGCACAATGACAGGGGGAGCTAACCGCGTCTCGCTCAAGCGGCCTTGGTTGCAAGCTCTCAAGGCGGCTGGATTGGTCACCGTCGAGATGGTCAAAAGCAAGCGCGTGCGTAAGGACGGCACGGTGAAGATGCTCAAACGATATAAGCCAACAGTGCGCATCCATGATCTGCGTCACAGTTACGCGTCGCATCTTGTTTCCAGCGGCGTCGGCTTGCAGATCGTCGGCAAGCTCCTGGGCCATGTGCAAGCATCAACCACGATGCGTTATGCGCATTTGCAGGATGAGGCATTGCGGGCAGCGACCAATCAGCTTGCAACGATCATCGATTTTCAATCAAAGAAGTCGGCGTAGGAAGTCGAGCGGCAATTATCATCCTCAGCAATCGGTGCCGGGACGTTTTCAGGCCCCACAAATGTAAATCGTCAAAACCGCGACCAGACCGACGGCGTACCCAACTAGCAAGGTGCAAACCGCAACGAGTCCAACCCATTGCGCGATCCCGATGATTGTATCGCGACGAGCCCCATGGGCTTTTGCATCAATATCGTGTTGATTTGCCTTTCGCTCTTCATCTTCGCCTTCTTGTCCATGGTTTCTAAATGAAGACACACCTGCGTTAGGGTGATCTCTGATCCATACCTTAACCAAATTCGCAGCCTGGTAAAGGGATTGCAGTTGAAACGAAAGAAGCTCAACGGCGCGGGAGATAAGGAAGTTGTGAATAATACTCAATGCTAACGAGATGAAGAGAAGTACAAAAGAAGCCGTGACCGAACCGATGTGTTGCCGAATACCTGCAAGGACCTCGGAATGCTCGATACCTGCTATCAGGAATGAAATGCCCACGGCAAGAGAGCCAGCGGCAAGGATCGATAGCTTGTCGAAGAAACTGCCACGAACCTCAAGATGGTGAACGTCCGAATCCAGCATCTCCTTTTCTAGGAAGTCTTCGTGCGCCGTGGCGATATCGAGTTGTTTGAAGTGAAGCTCGTCGTTCTGCACGCTCACAATCGTAGCACTGCGTGCGGCGCGCTCCACGGCCGAGCCGGAAACTGCTCTGCTGTTCGCAGCAAACCTAAGTGCGGAACGCTGATAGATAATCAGCAGACCAAAGCGGATTGAAATCGCAGAATCTCCTGAATTCATGCGGACATTCCACCATTCAGCGAAGATATTCGGTTCACCCGTGTCAACAAGGTGTCAACAGTTCACTTCTGGAGGCCGGAATTTTCGGCCGTTGTCTGGCCCGAAAGGATCATCCGAAGGAGTCGCAATTTCTGGCCGATTTCTTGCACGACTTCAACATGCTTATTCTTCCAAACATTTCCGCCGACCGCATCATTTGCAAGCCAAACTGCCAATCCTTCAATTTCATAGGCTTTTTTCCCGGCCTGCTCAATAATTTCAGACATCCGCGATTCCGACATATTCTCCATTGCTATTCCTCTCGGAAAGGAATGATAGCTCAACAGAGCGAGAAAAGTTAGGTTCGTGGCCTTGGAAACAAAAAACGGGGGCGGAAGCCGATTAGCAAACCGCCCCCAATCGCGCGCGCCTGGCACTAAGCCAGAGCAACGGGGAGGAGAGCCCCGCGCGCGGATCACACATCGACGCGTCATGACATCGATGCGCGACACCTTATGGCAGCGCACTCCGGCCGGGCCGACCGCCGAGCCCCGAACCGACTTCGCGTTTCACGCCGTCCACAAGCTCAAGCCTCAGTAGCTTTCTCTGCTCTTTAACGGTTTGGAGCGTGCGGTTTTCCGCATTGATCTTTGAGGCAAGCTCATTGATCCGCTGCTCAACCGGCCGCGCCTGCGCTTCCTGTTCGTAAACTACGGCGCGAGCTGCTGCGACAGACTCCCTCCATTGCTCACGTTCGGCAGGCAGGGCGAAGGATTGATCCATAGCGTCCGAAGTCCCATCGCCATCTGGATTCGCAGCCATGACAGCGTTCAACTCAGCTTTCGCCTGAGAAACTCCGGCTTGCATGGAATTCCAGCGCGACTGTTCCTCTCCGGTCTCATGCCTGAGTTGCTGGATTCGATCGATGCACGCGCGGCCTGTGCGGCTCAATTCCGCAATTTTGTTTTCGAGGTCGAGGCGGCGCTCATCTTTGCGAGCGACAAGGAAGGTTGTCAGCCGCTCCCGAAAACCGTTCCATTCAAGAAACAGCGTCTTACTCTCTTCATCACTGGTCGCCAGCTTCTCGAACAATTCCCTGGAGATTGCGTCCATCCCTTCCAGCGCCGTGAGCATCTCGTGCGGCGCCGCGCTCACCACGTCGACGGGCGATGTCGGCGGTGTGAATGATGTGAATGCCGGCATCGGACCATCGAGCGGCGGAATCGAGCCGCCAACGTCGAAGTGGTTTCGTGCTCCCTCCAGACGATCCAGCAGCGGCTTTTCTCCGAATCCAATCCTTCCAAACATGGTGTCTCCTCTTCGCTTTGTTAGTCCAACAATCCGAAACTCTCGGCCGCCTGCGCTTCCATAGCCTCCATGTCAGAGCCCGCGGCGGGCGGCGCACCCAGAAACGGAATCGCCACACGGCGATCTGCCGCACGTGCGAGCTCACGCGAACGGCGAAGGTGCGCGCGGTCCTGGCCGGTCATGCCGGGTTCCCAACTACGGAATGCGTTACGGGCTGGCGGCGAATCCATGTCTCTCTGCGCGCGACCGCGAAGGCGATCCGCATCGCTGCCGCGCAGTTGATCGTCCAGCATCGCTCGCATTTTCTTGATGACGCTTTTTTCCTCGGTGTTCAGACTGCCGTCGATGATGAGCGTATCGAGTTCCTGCTTGAGCCTGTTGAGTCGATCAACATCGAAGGCTCGCGCACGATCGAACCCGCGCGCCGAGTGGCCCATCCTGGCCGCGAGAGATAAGGCAGAAAACAGTGGGGTGACGGAATTAGCATCCGCAATCACCGCGCCCGTTGCTCTGGCGCGCTGGACAAAATCAGCCGCGAGCGTTTTTATTCGCGCGAATTGTTCCGAAGTCATCATTTTTCGTTTCTCCTTTTTGGGTTAGTGTCCAGTGCAAACGATCAGAGTGCCCCATGAATTCAAGGCGCCCGGAGGCCCTGCCAGGTACGCGAAATATCCGTTGCCGTCGATGGGCAGTTCGACTGTCGTTCCAGGCAGGGCGATGCCATCGGCATTCGCAAACGAGAGCTCCGAAAAATCAAAATCGGTGTCGCTCAACCAAACAGCAATGGGCAGACGCCCGGCGTTGTAGAAGGTAGCCACTGTGGGCGCTGGGCTCGCATTCAGGCCCGGCAAAATTGTTCCAATCGCACTCGGCCCAGCAATTACTCCGCAAAAACCCGTTATGTTCATTCCCCTCCTCCTCCGTCTGGTGATGCGTTGCGTTTAACCGGCCCGGCCGCGAGCGCCCGGCACAGTTCATGAATTCTTGAGCCGTCGCTCGCAGATGTGGCGTGGAGCAGGGTGTTACCGGCAAAGGTCGGTGACTCGTCGAACAGGGCGCTACGCGCCGCGTCCAACAGCTTTCTGCTCCGTATCCTGGCACGCGCGCCGTTTTCGAGCGTGAATTCGACTTCGCCCATGCGCGCATTTGACTCCAATCGCTCGATACGGTTTTTCAGTTTTTCGATCACTTATTTTTCCCTTTCCACTTCGCGTTCAAGTTGCGCGATGCGCTGCTCGAGGTTTTCAAGCTGATGCGCTTCTAGACCGAGCTTGATTAGTGCAACGGCGGATGAAACCCGCGATGCTGGCGGAGCTTTCTTGCTGCCTGCGATAGTTGCCAACACTCGCACGCCTTTGCTCATCTCGCCGCGCAAATTGGTGGTAGCCGTCGATACCAGTTCCGCCTTTGCCCGCCGATACTCCGTCTGAAACGTTTCCGCTTTCATCCACCTGCGAGCCGTGGCCGTGCTCACCTTGGCTTGCGCCGCGGCTTCGCGGATCGTGCCGCATGTAAGCAGCGCGGCAATGAGCGACTCCTGGCAACGCGACAGCTTCTCCCCATGACCGCTCACCTGCGCGCACCTGCGCTCACTTTCTGCTGGCCTGTGCGGCAACTTGATTCAGCCACTACGTCAGCGAGCAGAACCCATCGGGTCTCATAAGTGGCGTCGATGATTTTTACTTCGGCGGCAGACAGCGCAATCACCCTGCCGGTGATGCCGTTCTTGGTGGTGACCATCGAATTTGTTTTGATTAGGTGCGCTTTCGGATGTTGGGTGACAATGTGCTCTGACCATCGAACTCTGCAAAGCCCAAAGGCACGCTTGGCGGACACGATCCTGCCCAGCCCTTGATGAGCGAGACAAACAACCAAATCGCCAGTTTTGAAATTCATCAACACCTCGCTTTGTTGACATGCTGTTGACATGTGGTCAGTATCGGCTTGGCCTTGGAATGACCAAACCCGCATGAATACAGGCGATCATTCGCGTTGTGGACGATCCTGGCTCGCTGATAGGCGGTCAGTGGCGCGGGCCTCTGGAATCAGTTCCAGGCGAAGCGCTTGCCGCAGGCGCGGCGATGAGCGGTTGATGACCATTGCTGCCCACCTGTGCGCTGGGCAGCGCGTCTGAGGGCAAAGCCGCGCGGTCGCATTGATTTTGCGCGAGGATGACATCGAGCAACCCTGGCTCTTCGTCACCGCTGTCCGCCCGCGCGGCGTGTCGCGCTCGGATCGAGTCTTCGATGGCTCGGTTGCGATCGACCCAGCCACGCCGCGGTGCATTTCCAAAATCATCCGCCAGACCGTTGAGCCAACATGGTGCGACCTGAATCCAGGTGTACAGCGGTTTTCCTGTATTGCACGGGCTCGCCGCGCGATTGCGTAGGATGCGCTTCCACTGCTGAAGAGTCAGTGTGGGATGAGCGGCCAGGAATTCTTTGAGTGCTTTGCCTTCGCGCCCGCCCCACTGAGGCGCTATTCCGTTCAGCTCCTCGAACCAGGTCTCGTGTTCCTTTTTGAAGAGAGAATGCCGCGGATCGTTTTTTTCCATTGCAGGCTGTGCCTGCAAAAAAGTGGGGGTTCTCTGGGGGTTCTTTGAGGGTTCACCTACAGGGGGGTTATAGGGGGGATTTTCCTCTGTGACCCCTTTTCCGTTCACAGTGACTCCCTTTTGCGATCCGTGTGAACCCCTTTCATCGTCTGCCATGTCGTTCGAAGGGGTTCTCTCTGGACTCCTTTTTGTTGCAGAAAGGGGTTCCGTGTGGATTCCTTTATCGGATTCAGAAGGGGTGCGCTCAGAACCCTTTTTCAAGAGTTGATAGTGCGAGCGTTTGCCCCGACCGCTGCCCGGTGTGAACGTGATCCATCCTTCAGTCGCAAGGCGCCGCAATGCTCGCTTGATAGTGCTCTCGGACAGTCGAGTGTCAGATGCAATCGAGGCAAGGGAAGGGAAGCAAAACCCGCTGCGATCCGCGCGATCCGCGATCCGTAGGAGCACGTAACGCTCAATGGGGTCTTCTGGTCCTTCGTTCCACACGGCATCGGTCCAGCGATTCATCTGCGACCTTTACGGGATTGTTGCTCTTCGCGGCTTTCCAACCACTGACGCACGGAAGAGCGCCGGTAGAGGACAGTGCGGCCGATTGTGATCCGCGGCGGCGCGACGCGTTCAGTGTGCCAGCGGGCCAGCGTTCGCGACGAAATACCAAGCTCCCGCGCGAGCGAATCCGGGGTGAGGAATTCGTCACCTAACAATGGCGGGCGATCAGAGGGCAACTCATCCAGTTGAGCGTCTGTCATGCGCGCACCTCCGCCCCGAGTGCAGTGGCCTCAAGCCGCGACGCGAGCCAATTATCAACATCGGAAGAGAGCCAGCCTACGCGGCGCCGGGCGATCCGGCGCGGCGCTGGAAATGAGCCGCGTTTTACTTCTCTCGCAATCGTGGCTCGGGAGAGCCCGACTAGGGCCTGAAGCTCAGGCAGGCGAAGAATGCGCGGGGAAATAGTGGCTGTTTGCATAGGACTCCCATCCCCGCGGAACGCGGGTTTCGGTCGAAGTG
Source organism: uncultured Acidobacteriota bacterium (assembly GCA_963830785.1). Taxonomy (GTDB): domain Bacteria; phylum Acidobacteriota; class Terriglobia; order Terriglobales; family Acidobacteriaceae; genus Telmatobacter. The sequence continues at coordinate 27,533 of CAWHNV010000076.1, read as the reverse complement.
GGTTTTTGGGGACTAAAAAACCGCCTCGCGGCGGTTGGGGTGGAACCTAGATTTTAGGCACAACTAAGAATCGCAACTGGCGCGGTAGAATCGCTCTGCGAATGCGCTATTCAATTCTGCGCATGGCGAAGCAACTTCCTAGAGGGCCGTGGAATCGCTCGGCTAGTGCGCTATTCGATTGCTCACAAAGTACCATGAGGCTCCTTTCTGCTGCAACCGTGGTGCTGTGCAAATCAGGGCTGAATTTCTTGCGCCTTCCCTGGCCCAGTTGATTTGTTGACACAGTGTTGACACGGGAACAGAGTCATCCACGCCCGTTTTTGCTAGACCTCGTATCCATCTGATTTTATTGGATTTTATGGTGCGCCCGGAGAGATTCGAACTCCCGACCTACTGATTCGTAGTCAGTCGCTCTATCCAGCTGAGCTACGGGCGCACACGCGAGGGCTTCAGGGCAAAGCCGCACGGACCTATTCAGATTACCAAGGTTGCAGCCGTGGCGCAACGCTCGTGTGCGTCAGGCCGTGGGGGCTGCGGCTGCCGGCGCAGGAGCGACGATCTGAGATGGTTCTTCCTCGATTTCGAGGCCAGCTTCGAGCAGCAGTTTGGTGACCGTGGCGACATTCAGACGCGTGGCGTCGAACTCGATACGCAAGGTGCGGGCCGCGCGGTCGAAACGGAGCTGCCGGATTCCGTACACGTCGCGCGCACGGGCCAGCGCTGTTGCCACTTGCTCCGTGGGCGGAACGGCGTAGTGATAAACGATCTCCACCGTGGTCATAGGAAAAGAATAGCAGCTAGTAATCGTTGCGGACCATTGCCAGAGTCGGGCCTCTCTCGCTCTTGTTCGCCAGTTCGGCCTGGTTTGGTCCAGTCAGTGTAAGAGTGAAGGTGACAGGCGGATCGGAGAGCGAGCCTGGAGGATGCGCACGCCGATGACTTACCTGAAATGTGAGCGTCTTGCCGTCGAAGTTCATGCCGAACAGCGGCTCGGGCAGGCCGGGCGTGGACGTATAGGGATCGTTGACGGTTTTGCGCAAGTGGAAATAGAAGAGCACGGCTCCCGTGAGATGGCCAGTTTCGTCGGTCACGACGAGCGTGACCGCGGGGAAGCCGTCCGCTTGACCGCGCCACACACCCGTGATGGTCGCGGGAACAGGCGTTTGAGGTGGCTGGGGCTGGGCGTTCTGCGCATTTGCGATCATGGCAACGAGCAAGAGCGCGGCAACCGATACGATGTAGGATTTCATACCGGCCTCTTTCGGGATTCGGATGCGAAACGGATCAGTTGAATCATCGTTTTTGGGCTCGAAACCGAGCGCCCGGAGCCCTTAAAGGCTGTTCAGATAATTGCGGATCTCGGAACTGGTCCAGTCCTGGGGGCCGACGAATTTGCGGCGGATGATGCCGTTGCGGTCGATCAGATAGGTCTCAGGCCACATGTCGGTGTGGTAAAGCTGCGCCGCAGACTCCGATGGATCGCGCACAGTGATGAGATCGACATGGTGACGCACCAGGAAGCGTGAATAGGTAGCGGCATCATCGTCGATGCTGACGGCGAGGATGGCCACGCTGGGCATCTGGTGGTGCAAATCGAGCAGGGAGGGCAGCTCCTCAAGGCAGGGTTCGCACTGACTCCACCAGAAGTTGAGCAGCACGACCTTGCCGCGATAGCTGGCCAGATGCACGGTGGTGGTGCCGTCGGAGACCGTGAAGTCGGGCGCGGGCTTGTCGGTTTGCGCGGGATGCGCGCCGCGGTTACACGCCGCGAGAAGGGCGATGGGCGCGAGAAAGAGCCAGATCGGGATACGAGGAAACCGCACATCTCTATAATACGGAGCGAAAGGGCAGAGATGAAACGGTGAGGCGTATTGGGCGGCGAAATTGATCCGGCCCTGAAGATTTACGGCGAGGTTTCCCACCCTTTCCGCAACAGTTTCAAGAAGCAGGTTCTTCGACTCGCTTCGCTCAGAAGGATAAGGCACGGCATGGCACGAAGCGATAACGTAGGGCAGGACAAACGGGCGGTTGGAAGCCGGTGCTGGGCATTGGCGATCCGGCGAGAGGGTGCGTCTGCGAGGCCTGATTGGCGCGAAAGGGCGGCCAAGTCCGTTCCCGGGACGGTGTTCGATCAGCCGGAGCCTGAGGAGCTTATCGAGCTCACGGTGATCGTCCCGGCGCGCAACGAGGAGGACTGCCTGGGCGACTGCCTGCAATCGCTGGTGAGCCAATCGGAAGAGATTTTCGAGCTGGGCAAGGATTGGGAGCTGATTGTGGTGGACGACGGCTCGACCGACCGGACCGCCGAGATTGCGCGCGGCTTTGCCGGAGTGACGGTGATGGAGGCGGAGAAGCTGGAGCCGGGCATGGACGGGCAAGAACAACGCCGTGTGGACGGCGGCGCGGCGGGCGCGCGGACGCTGGCTGCTCTTCACCGATGCGGACACGATTCACGAGCCGGGCGGCCTGCGCCACGCGATGCACGAGGCGGAGCGGCACAAGGTGGGCATGTTGAGCTACTCGCCGCGGCAGATTGTGAAAGGCTTCGTGCAGCGGTCGCTGATGCCGCTGGTGTTTTGCGAGCTGGCGCTGGCCTATCCGCCGGCCAAGGTTTCCGATCCGGCGCAGCGCATTGCGGCGGCCAACGGGCAGTTTCTGCTGGTGGAGCGGGAGGCGTATCGCAAGCTGGGCGGGCACGCGAGCGTGGCCGGCAAGGTGCTTGAAGACGTGGAGCTGGCGGTTCTGGCCAAGCGGCGCAGGGTGGGGTTGCGCTTTCGGTACGCGGACGACATTGTCTCCGCGCGCATGTACCGCACGACTGCGGCCATGGTCGAGGGCTGGACTAAGAACTTGAAGCTGCTGTTCGACAACGCGCTGACGCTGGCGATCTTCAGAGCCATCGACATTTTTCTTCTTTTTGGACTGCCGGTGTTGGCCTTCGAGCTGTGGAACGCGCGGCTGGGCGCGCATGGCCTGGAGTGGCTGGGCGCGGGATGGATTCTGGCTCTGCTGTGGCTGCGCACGCTGTTTCGGTTCTACAGGCGGGTGGCAAAGTCGAACTTTCCGTTTCTCGATTGCGCAATTTCGCCGCTGGGTCTGCCGCTGTTTGTTGTGCTGCTCTATCGAAGCTGGTTTCAGCACCGGATTCTGAAGCGCGTAAGCTGGAAGGGGCGGAAATACAAAGGCTAGGGACTAGGGAACAGGGAACAGAGAAAAGGGAACAGAAAACAGAACGATCAAAGACCTGAGGCCAGAATCATTGAAACGCGGGGCGGGGCGGAACATCTCGTAAGACTGAGGTCGACATGATTTTCCTGACGCGGCGGGCGACGTTTTCCGCATCGCACTATTACTGGAACGAGGCCTGGCCCGCGGAGAAGAACGAGCAGGTCTTCGGCCGCTGCGCGAATCGCAATGGGCACGGGCACAATTACACGCTGGAAGTGACCGTGGCGGGCGAACCCGATCCCGTCACCGGCTTCGTGGTCGATCTGAAGTGGCTCAAAGACGTGATGGAGCGCGAAGTGCTTTCGGCGTACGACCACAGGCACCTGAATCTCGAGACGCCGGAGTTCAAGAACGCGATTCCGACCACGGAGAACATCGCCATTGCGGCGTGGAACCGACTGGAGCCGGCTATCAATTTTAGGGGCCGCGCATCTGGGGGCAGCGGGGCAGCAGGCGGCGCGAAATTGAGCCGGATTCGCGTCTACGAGACGCCGGAGATCTTTGCCGAATATCGAGGTGAGGCGTGAAGGCCTATTTCGGCCGCCGCTACCTGGTCAGCGCCAGCCATCGGCTGCACACGGACGCGCTGACGGCCGAGGAAAACCGCGCGGCGTACGGAAAGTGCAACAACGCGCACGGCCACGGGCACAACTATTTTGTCGAGGTGCTGGTGGGCGGAGCGGTCGACAGGGAGACGGGGATGGTGGTGGACCTGGTGGCGCTGGACAAGACGGTTGGCGAGCGCATTCTTGATCGATTCGATCACGCCAACCTGAATCTCGATCCACTGTTTGCGGATCGCGTCCCGACGACGGAGAATTTTTGCCAGGCGATTTTTGATTTGTTACGTGATGCGTCTGCCGGCGGGCGAGCTGGAGTATGTGCGCGTGGAAGAGACGGAAAATAATTTCTTTGAGTGTTCGGCGCAACCGATCTCATAAATGGCAATACTACGCGCCGCGCAAGTGTGGGATCCGCCAACAAGGCGGGTTCCATGAAGCAGGCGAGTTGATAAAGTTGGTCATGAGACCGGTTTGAGAGGATAACCAGCGATGGCACACCCGATTGTTGTGAGTAAGCCAGTGCAAAGACAGGCGCAGGGAATAGACGCGGCCGAGGGACTGAGCGCCTTCACCACGCAGGAAATGTACCGCGAGATTCTCTCGCGCCTGGGCGAAGATCCCGATCGCGACGGCCTGCGCGCCACGCCCGAGCGCGTAGAGAAAGCGCTGGCCTTCCTCACCAAGGGGTACGACCAGGATCCCGCGCAGATTCTGCGTGACGCGCTGTTCGAGGTCGATTACGACGAGATGGTGATCGTCAAGGACATCGAGATGTTCTCGCTGTGCGAGCACCACATGCTGCCCTTCTTCGGCAAGGTGCACGTGGCCTACATTCCCAAGGGCAAGGTGGTCGGGCTCAGCAAAATTGCGCGCCTCGTCGAGGTCTTCGCGCGCCGCCTGCAGGTGCAGGAGCGGCTCACGCGGCAGATTGCAGATTCGATCGAGGAGGCCATCGCGCCGCAGGGCGTAGGCGTAGTCATCGAGGCGCGGCACCTCTGCATGATGATGCGCGGCATCGAAAAGCAGAATTCTTCCACGGTCACGAGCGCCATGTTGGGCTGCTTCCGGCAGAAGGAAACTCGTGCGGAGTTCCTATCGCTGGTGCGCCCGCTCGGTGCCGCCTCGGCTTAAGTTGCGGCGATCTTTATCGGCTTCAAGCGCCCATCGCCAGGGGCATGTTCAGGTATTTTCCGCGCAGGGCATTGGCCGCGGCAAGGGCGCGATCGAATCTGCGCTTGACGGTTTCGCGCGATGCGATCGAGCAGCGCGCGGTCCTCTTCGAGGACGAGCACCTCGCGCGCGATTTCCTCTAATTGGTGCCAGTCGTGCCAGTCGCCGATGCGGCGCTGCACATCGCCCAGCGCTTCTTCCAGCGCTGGCGTCGGCCTGCGCGTCCAGTTGCAGAGTGTAGCGCAGCTGCTTCACCTTCAGCCGGAACTCATGCAGGTTGTCCGCATCGAGAGGCTTCCAATCGCCCAGCTCGCGGATCACGTTCATGGCAGCGCTGTTAATTTCTTCCTGCGCCCGGCTGGCCTCGGCGCCTGAGTTGGATTGCGCGTGCTTCGCAACCGACGCGACAAACCTCGAATAATCCTTGAGATCCTCCAGCACGGCCTTGCGCCGGTGGTGAAGCGCATGCTGCAACTCGCCCGCATTCTGCTGCCGGGCTGCTTTCAAATGCGCAACCAGGTGGTTCAGCGATTCGCCGTCGCGATACCGGGCCAGTTTGCGTGCGTCCGCAAGTAGCACGTCCATATCGCGCACGCCGCCGGCGGCCTTGCGTATCGGCTCGATGGCTTTGACAAGGCGCCGCGATTTCTTGCCTTCGGCACTCTCGAGCACGCCGGCAATGGCTTCAACTCGTCGCGAAGCCGTGCGCAGCTTGTGCACGTCTTTGGGCGCAGCATCACCGTTCAAGCTCTCGCAGTGATTTGCCGAGCTCGCGCAACGCTGTCCGCACCCGTTCCAGTTCGTCCGCCATCTGTTGTTAGATTCTTCCGTCGCTGGGCAAGTTGGCAAGGGGAGCCACGCGAACTAGAGTGATCATGTGAACGGCCTTCTTGTTATCGACAAACCAGGCGGAATGACCAGCCACGATATTGTGAACCGACTGCGACGAATTACCGGAGAGCGGTCCATCGGGCATCTGGGCACGCTGGACCCCATGGCGACCGGCGTGCTCCCGCTGCTGATGGGCAAATACACACGGCTGGCGCAGTATTTTTCAGCCGCGGAAAAGAGCTATTGCGGAGACATTCGATTCGGATTTGCGACCGACACCTACGACGCCGAGGGCGAGCCAGCGGGACCGGATCGCTGGCCGGAGAGTGTCGCAGGAGGTCACGCTGGAGCGAGTGCGCACGGCGGCGGCGCGGATTCCATGGCGAAATCGCAGCAGATGCCGCCGCAGTTCTCCGCCAAGAAGATTGACGGCCAGCCCGCGTACAAGCTGGCGCGCGAAGGCAAGCCGGTGGAATTGAAGTCGGCGAAGATTCGGATCGATGCCTTTGAGATTCTGGCGCTCGAGGGACCCGTGGCCAGTTTCACCATCGACATCAGTTCCGGCGGGTACGTGCGTTCGGTGGCGCACGAACTGGGGCAGCACCTGGGCTGCGGCGCGCACCTGAGCCGCTTGCGGCGCACGCGGGCCGGCGTGTTTACGCTGGAGGACGCGCACACGCTGGAAGAATTGGAGGCGCTGGCTGGAAATCCGGCCAGACACCGCGCTTGAGGCCGTCTGCGTGCATCCGCGCTTGTTGCTGCCCGAAATGCCTTCCGTCACCGCCGACGCCGATGGCGCTGGGCCGGTTGCGCAATGGCGCGCAGGCCAATCTGCCGGAGTTCTCCGCGGCTCCGCTGGTAAAGGTGTTCGCCGGGCCGCGGGAGCTGGTCGGAATCGCCAAACGCGTGGCGGGAACGCTGTTTCAGCCGGTGGTGGTGATGGGGTAAAAGCAGGGACCAAGGGAACGAAGGGACAAAGGAAACGAGGAAACGCGGCAACGACCAAAACTTCCGATTGTTGCGATGCTGCTTTGTCTTCTTGGGCCTCTTTCCCTTGGTCCTTGGCTCTGTTTTCCTCGCGCCGGCCCAGCTCCCACCGCTTAAACTAATATTTCGCAGTATTCCGAAGGAGCAGACCCGCCATGCCTTATCCCGCAAACTATCGTTATACCCGCGAGCACGAATGGATCTCGGTCGAAGGCAACATCGGCTCGATCGGCATCACAGATTACGCGCAGAACTCGCTGGGCGACATTGTCTACGTGGACGCGCCCAAGGTGGGCGATACGGTGACCGCCAACGCCACCTTCGGCTCGGTCGAGAGCGTGAAGGCCGTCAGCGATCTCTATTCGCCCGTCAGCGGCAAGGTGACCGCGGTGAACGAGGCGCTGAAGACCGAGCCCGACAAGATCAACCAGGATGCGCACGGCACCTGGATCATCAAGGTGGAGCTGTCTGATCCGGGCCGAGGTGGCCGGACCTGCTCGACGCCGCGGCGTATGAGGCGTTTATTGCGGAAGAAACGAAGTAGCCGCGAGCTTCTAGCTCCCAGTCTTGTGTCGTCGCGGCCGGAATTGGCATCGAATCTTGCAGAATGTTTTCCGAGTTGTCTGCGCCTCTTATCTGTTCTATCCGCTTTTGGCTAGAGGCTAGAAGCTAGGAGCTGGAATTTGTCTATGCGCTATCTCCCCAAATCCGACGAAGAGCGCCGCGCAGATGCTGGCCGAGATCGGCGCGGCGTCGATTGACGATCTTTTCTGCGAGCATTCCGGCCGAATACCGGATCAACCGCGACCTCGACGTGCCGCGCCAGCAGGCGGAAAGCGAGATCGTCTCGTACTTCCGCGCCGCCGGCGAGAAAAACTCCACCGGCTACGCCAGTTTTCTGGGCGCGGGCGCCTATCGCCACTACCGGCCGGTGATCATCGACGCCCTGGTGCAGCGCGGCGAGTTCCTCACCAGCTACACGCCCTACCAGGCCGAGATCACGCAGGGCACGCTGCAGGCGATCTTCGAATTCCAGACCATGATTGCCGAGCTGACCGGCATGGACGTGGCCAACGCCAGCATGTACGACGGGTCGACTGGCGCGGCGGAGGCGGTGATGATGGCGGTGCGCGTCACGGGCCGCCACAAGGCCGTGGTGGCTTCCACGGTGCATCCCGAGTACCGCGAGGTGCTGGCCACCTATGCGAAGCACCAGGGCCTGCCGACGACGGTGGTTGGCTACGACGCCAAAACCGGACGCGTCGATCTTGCCGCGCTGGATGCGGCGGTTACCGAGGAGACGGCGTGCGTGCTGGTGCAAAGCCCGAACTTCTTCGGCGTCGTTGAAGACATTCCGGCCATCGCCGAGATCGCGCACGCGAAGAGGCGCGCTGCTGATTGTGTCGATTGCCGAGGCGGTCTCGCTCGGCATCGTGCGGCCGCCGGTCGAGGCCGACATTGTCGCCATGGAGGCGCAGTCGTTTGGCGTGGCGCTCAGCTATGGCGGGCCGTTCTGCGGCGTGATCGCGGCCAAGGAGCAATATCGTGCGCCAGATGCCGGGACGGCTGGCCGGGCAGACGGTCGACGGGGCAGGGAATCGCGGATTTGTTTTGACGCTGGCGACGCGCGAGCAGCACATCCGCCGCGAGAAGGCGACCTCGAACATCTGCACCAATCAGGCGCTGGTCGCGCTGATGGCGACGATTTTCATGGCAGTCTACGGCAAAGAGGGCATGCGCGAACTGGCCGAGCACAACCTGGCCAAGGCCGATTACGCGGCGAAGACGTTGGGCAGCCAGCCGGGCGCAAAGCTGCGCTTTACGGGCGCGCCGCGCTTCCACGAGTTTGTGCTTGAGACCGACGAAGCGCCGGCAGCCTGGAGCCAGCGGCTTCTCGACAACAAGATTGTCGGCGGCGTGGAGTTGAGCCGCTGGTATCCGGAGCTCGCAGAACTGCACGCTCTGGTGCGCGACGGAAGTGATCACGCGCGAACAGATTGACGCGGCGGCGAAGGTGCTGGCGGGTGTTGAGGTGGAGGCGTAGAAGATGGCAACGACAACGAATTCCCCCGGTCCGCACACGCTGGGCAAAGTTCGCCCGCATCCGTCGCAGAACGAGGCTCTGCTCTTCGAGAAGTCCTCGCCGGGCAAGCGCGCTTACAAGTTGCCGCCGCTCGATGTGCCTGCGGTGAATGCCGACGCGCTGCTCGGCGCCGCAGCGCGCAAGCACCGCGCGGAGCTCCCCGAACTCAGCGAGATCGAGATCATCCGCCACTTCACGCGGCTCTCGACGTGGAACTACGCCATCGATCTGGGCATGTATCCGCTGGGCTCGTGCACCATGAAGTACAACCCGCGCGTGAATGAATTTGTCGCGCGCATCGAGGGCCTGGCCGAGGCGCATCCTTACCGGCCCGACGCGCTGGCGCAGGGGATTCTGGAAATTTTCGACCTGCTGCAACGCTGCCTGCTCGAAATCACCGGCATGGACGCGATCACGCTGCAGCCGGCGGCCGGCGCGCACGGCGAGTTCACGGGAATTCTGCTCACGCGCGCGTGGCACGAGTCGCAGGGCAATCCGCGCAAGAAGGTTCTCATTCCCGACTCGGCGCACGGCACCAATCCGGCCACCGCGGCCTTCAGCGGCTACACGGTGGAGAATCTCAAATCGAATGCCGACGGCGGCATCGATCTCGAAGCGCTCGCGCGGCAAGTGGACGAAGACACCGCGGCGCTGATGCTCACCAACCCCTCGACGCTGGGCGTCTTCGAGAACCAGATTCACAAGATCGCCGACATTCTGCACGCCAAGGGCGCGCTGCTCTACATGGACGGCGCCAACATGAACGCGCTGGTGGGCAAGGTGCGGCCCGGCGACTTCGGCGTGGACGTGATGCACCTGAACCTGCACAAGACCTTCTCCACGCCGCACGGCGGCGGAGGGCCCGGCTCGGGTCCGGTGGCGTGCAAGAAGTTTCTGGAGCCGTTCCTGCCCATCCCGGTTCTGGTCCGAAGCGGGGCCGGTGCGAAGGACTGCCCCGATGCCGGGGATTGGGAGGACACCAATGCCGAGCCGACAGCCGATGGCTGCCCACCGCTGTTTCGCGCACCCGTGCTCAAGCCGGATGGCGAGCGTGTCGGCGACACGGAGCCTTTGCCGCTGCACCCGCAGGGCGGCGACGCTGCACTGGGACTACAACCGGCCGCAATCCATTGGCCGCGTGCGCGCGTTCTACGGCAACACCGGCATGTTCATCCGCGCGCTGGCCTACATTCTGGCCAACGGCCCCGACGGCCTGCGCCAGACCACCGAAGACGCGGTGCTGAACGCGAACTACATCCGCAAAAAGCTTGAAGACCTGTACGAGCTGCCGTACAAGACGGCCTCGATGCACGAGGTGGTCTTCAGCGACAAGCGGCAGGCGGCGCACGGCGTCAAGACCGGCGACATCGCCAAGCGGCTCATCGATTACGGCTTCCATCCCTACACGGTCAGCTTCCCGCTCATCGTGCACGGCGCGCTGATGATCGAGCCCACGGAGAGCGAATCGCGCGAGGAACTGGATCTGTTCATCGACGCCATGCGCTCCATCGCGCGCGAAGTCGAGGAGAATCCCGGAGCTGGTGAAGACCGCGCCGCACTCCACGCGCGTCTCGCGGCTCGACGAAGTGCAGGCGGCGCGCAAGCCGATCCTGCGCTGGAAGCCGCAACGTAGCGCGGGTCTCGTGACCGACACACGCTGATCATTGCGCGCATGATTTCCTGGCGGCGTGGACGCCGCCAGTACAGCCGGTCAGGAGACCGGCGCTACATTTTCTCGTCGTTGCCTCGTTACTCATTCCTCGGTACCTCGCGCCCAGCTTCAGGAACCAAGCGCGCTATATGCCTTGCTTTGGCTGCTGGCTACACTCGACTTCAGAATGGCCAGCACTCCCTCATCGCCGGCGTCGGGTTATCGCGGACGGCTGGCGCCTTCGCCCACGGGCTATCTGCATGTGGGCCATGCGCGCACCTTCTGGACGGCGTTCCAGCGCGCGCGCGAGGCCGGCGGCACGCTGGTGATGCGCATGGAGGATCTGGATCCCGACCGCAGCCGGTCACGTTTTCGCAGAGGCCGCGATGGAAGATCTGCGCTGGCTGGGCATTCGCTGGCAGGAGGGTCCGGACAAGGGTGGTCCCTACGCGCCCTACGTGCAGAGCAAGCGCCGCTCCCTCTACCTGGCGGCGTGGCGCAAGCTGCTGCATCGCGGCTGCCTGTTCCCGTGCCGCTGTTCGCGCAAGGACATCGAGTCCGCGCTGGGCGCGCCGCACGAGCGCGTGCGAGCCGCGAGCCGCGGCAGCAAGCTCGACATCCTCGACGACGAACCCATGTACCCCGGCACGTGCCGCCACCTGACGGGTCATGCGCCGCAGCTTCCCGGCCCCACGTCCGCGGATGTTGACACGCCCGAAGGCATCAACTGGCGCTTCCGCGTGCCCGACGGCGAAGTGATTGAGTTTGTCGACCGCAATCTGGGTCCGCAGCGTTTTGTGGCCGGCGTGGACTTTGGCGACTTCGTGGTGTGGCGGCGTGACGGCGGTCCCAGCTACCAGCTTGCCTGCGTGGTCGACGATGCGGCCATGCGCATCACCGAAGTGGTGCGCGGCGCCGATCTGCTCAAGTCCACCGCGCGCCAGATTCTGCTCAACCGCGCCCTGGGATTCGAAAATCCCGCCTGGTACCACTGCCGCCTGGTGGTGGACCACCACGGCCGCCGCCTGGCCAAGCGCCACGACGCGCTGAGCCTGCGCGCCCTGCGCCAGCGCGGGCTCACGCCCATGAACATCCTGGCGGCAGAGCTGCCGGTCGAAGTCTAAGCCGAAGTGCAGGTATGGGGCTGCGTCGGCAGTGCACCACCCCACGGGGCTAAGCCGACTTCGCGGCCTGCGCACGCGAGTCGTGCCGCTGACATCGTGCGTGCGAAGTGCTTTACGCAGTGCGTCGTGCCCACGACGGCCTCAGACTGAACTGCACGTTGCCGGCAGGATGCTCGGAGCTGCGCCAGGGACAGTCGTCGTTGACGGAGAAACGATGCGCCTGCCGCCAACGGTTTGCCATGGATGAGGAGCCGAGCCACCGTTTGAACCCGTTACGCAGCGCCCCGAACCTGCTTACGCTCATCCGCATCTGCCTGGCGCCCTTCCTGGTGGCGGCGATCCTGGAGGGGCACTATCTTCTGAGCTTCGTGCTTTTTGTTGCCGCGGGGATTACCGATGCGCTGGATGGCACGCTGGCGCGCGTGCTCAAGCAGCGGTCGACATTCGGCGCATATCTCGATCCGGTGGCCGACAAGCTGCTGCTGAGCACGCTGTTTCTGGTTCTGCTCTACAAGGGATTGATGCCGGTCACCGTGACGGTGCTGGTGTTCGGCCGGGATGTGGGCATCCTGCTGGTTTCGGCGCTGCTCTATGCAGCCGTGGGGCGCCGGGAGTTTCATCCCAGCCTCTGGGGCAAGGCCAACACCCTGGCCCAGATCGTCGCAGTGGCGGCGGTGCTGCTGCATCAGGTCACGCCGAGTTGGTACTGGGTCGCGGCGTTCCGCACCGTGGCGCTCGACGCCACGATCGCGCTTACCGTCATCTCGGGACTGCACTATGCGTGGGTGGTTTCGCGCCGCAGCGGCGCCACGGCGGCCAACGGCGCCAGCCAAATAATCCGCCTGGCCTGCTCCGCGCGTCCGCGATTGAGTCAGCCTCGGCAGCTCTCATGGTCCTACAGGAATCGTCCTGAAGATCTTCCGTTCCAGCCGTGTCTTCAATCTCCATATCGCGAAACTCTTCGGAATCGAAGATCTCGCCACACTCCAGGCACTCGACAAACTCGGTGTCTTCGTGCCGGGAAACGATCCGGACTTTGGGATGTCTGCAGGCGGTTGCCATCGTTCTCGGGGCTTCGTGCACTTCAGCAATCCAGATTGGATGCGCCCTTCTGTCCCCGCTGCCGCCTGATGTTAGCGGCCGTCGGGTCCAGCCAATTGGCGATTGCGAGGTGCTCAGAGCGTCTTCACTTCAACGGTAAAATCGCCGACTTGCGGGGAGCCTTGAGCTTAAGGGTGCCGGCCTCGGGGTACGCCACTCTGGGAGTTGCGATAGATGCTCTATCCGCCAGATTGTAGCTGTCTTTTGGGCGATTGCAAACCGATTTTTGATGAAACTTTCAGTCGGGAATGCCGAATTTCTCCTCGGCGGGACCGCGGCAACTGGCGCGGGCTTGAAAGGCGAATGAAAGCGGACGTATACTAAATACGGACCGTTCCAGTCGGATATTTCATGCTAAAGCTCACCAAGAAAGCGGATTACGGGCTGATGGCGCTCAAGTACCTCGCCGAGCACCCGGAAACCCCTGCGTTGAGCGCCAAAGACGTGGCGGATGCCTATGGAATTCCGGCGCAACTGCTGGCCAAGATCCTGCAGCGGCTGACCAAGACGGGGCTGCTGCGCTCCCACGCCGGGATGAACGGCGGCTATGCGCTGGCTCGGGACCCGCGCCAAATCTCGGCCTTTGAGGTGATCCACGCCATCGACGGACCGCTGTTTCTCACCTCCTGCACCAAGGGGGCCAAGTCCTGCGACCTCACCCCGAACTGCACCATCAAGGAACCGCTGGCGCGGGTGAACGAGACCATCATCGGAGTGCTGAAGAGCATCAGCATTCACGACCTGGCGGAGCAGGAACAGGCCGCGGCCAAGGCGCGCGACGGGCGAGGGGCATGGTCTGGTCACGTTGACGTTTAGAGCGCCGGTCCCGGCGAGTCGCGGACGAAAGCAGAGTAAAAGCACGATGGAAACGAAGATGAGCACGGGGTCAAGTCAAGTGGAGGCGCCGGCGGGTGTACACCTGCCTATCTACATGGATAACCACGCCACCACGCCCCTGGATCCCAGGGTGCTGGAGGCGATGATGCCCTACTTGACTAGCGAAGTTCGGCAACGCGGCCAGCCGCAACCACTCCTTTGGATGGGAGGCGGAGCAGGCCGTGGATGCGGCGCGCGAGCAAATCGCCAAGGTTGATCGGCGCCACGGCCAAAGAGATCATCTTCACCTCCGGCGCCACCGAGAGCGACAACCTGGCCCTCAAGGGCATCGCGGAGATGTACCGCGAGCGCGGCAACCACATCATCACCCAGGTCACCGAGCACAAAGCCGTGCTCGATACGTGCAAGCGCCTGGAAAAGTCCGGCTGTCGCGTTACCTATCTGCCAGTGAAGGCCGACGGCATCATCGATCTTGAAGACCTCCGGCGCGCTATCGACGACAAGACCATCCTCGTCACCATCATGGCGGCCAACAACGAAATCGGCGTGCTGCAGCCCATTCGCGAAATCGGCAAAATCTGCCATGAGCGCGGCGTGCTCTTCCATACCGACGCGGTGCAGGCCGTGGGCAAAGTGCCATTCAACGTGATCGACGACTTCGTGGATGTGGCGTCCATTTCCGCGCACAAGATTTACGGCCCCAAGGGCGTGGGCGCGCTCTACGTGCGCCGCCGCAATCCCCGCGTGCAAATCGCCGCGCAAATCGATGGCGGCGGCCACGAGCGCGGCATGCGCAGCGGCACCTTGAACGTTCCCGGCATAGTGGGCCTGGGCAAGGCGTGCGAGTTAGCCGGCGAGAATCTCTTCCAGGAAGCCAGCCACACGCAGTGCCTGCGCGACCGGCTGAAGACGAAGTTTGAATCGGAGCTCGACTACGTGCATGTGAACGGTTCCATGGAGCACCGGCTGCCCGGCAATCTGAACATGAGTTTCATCTACGTCGAAGGCGAGTCGTTGCTGATGGGAATAAACGATGTCGCAGTTTCCAGCGGCTCGGCATGCACTTCGGCGACGCTTGAGCCTTCGTACGTATTAAAGGCACTGGGGTTGGGCGACGATGTAGCTCATAGCAGCATTCGTTTTGGTTTGGGCCGCTTCAACACCGAGGCTGAGGTAGACTACGTGGCCGCCAAGGTAATCCAGGTGGTGCGGCACCTGCGCGAACTGTCGCCGCTCTACGAGATGGTGAAGGACGGCGTGGATTTGACCAAAGTGGAGTGGCAAGCGCATTAAGAAAGGCAGCCTCTAGCTGCTAGCTCGTAGCCTTTAGCTTGACGGCGAATGAGCACATCAACGAGCTAGAGGCTAGGAGCTAGAGAAAGCGATGGCATACAGCGAAAAGGTCGTTGACCACTACAACCACCCCCGAAACGTAGGCCAACTCGACAAGGCTTCGGCCGAGGTGGGTACAGGCCTGGTGGGCGCGCCGGAGTGCGGCGACGTGATGCGCCTGCAAATCCGCGTGAACTCTGAGACGCAGGTAATCGAAGAGGCCAAATTCAAGACCTTTGGCTGCGGCTCGGCCATCGCCAGTTCGTCGCTGGCCACAGAGTGGATCAAGGGCCGCACCGTTGACGATGCTTTGAGCATCAAAAATAGCGACATTGTGAAGGAGTTGTCGCTGCCGCCGGTCAAGATTCACTGCTCGGTGTTGGCCGAGGATGCCATTCGCGCCGCCATCGGCGATTGGAAGAAGAAAAACAGTGTCGCGGAGCTTCCTCTGCCAACGGCGGCGAAGTAAGCTTGCTTTGCGCGGACCGGCAGTAAGGGCCTGCCGAAGAATGCAATGAGGTGCGCGAAATGCCGCGACAAGCGCGCCGTGGGCGCAACGGTTGTTAGCCTCGCGCTTTAACCTGGGGAATGCGATTTCAACAAATGCACTTCGGAGTCCCGTAGGGACTGTGCAAGTAACATTGAAAAGGTATTTATGGCCAACATCGTCACATTCGAATCAAAGCACTCGCAAGACCCGACGGCGACCGAGCCGCAATCGGCGCCCACTCAAGGCGTCCACGTCACTCCCAGCGCGGTCAAGCGCATCCGCGTCATCCTGGCCAAGGAAGGCATCTCGCCGGAGGAAGGCGGACTGCGCTTGGGCGTAAAAGGCGGCGGCTGTTCGGGCCTTTCGTACGCGATTGCATTTGACGCCCGTCCCCGCGAGCGCGACCGCATCTTTACGTTTGACGGCGTGCGCGTGTTTGTCGATCCCAAGAGCTTCGTCTATCTGAACGGCATGACGCTGGACTACGAAGAGACACTGATGCGCCAGGGATTCAACTTCATCAATCCGAATTCCACGCGTTCCTGCGGTTGCGGTACATCGTTCTCTGTTTAAGGCGCCACGTACTTAAAGGCCGATTCATGCTGAAAGTCGTCGAGAATGCGGTCCCGGTTGCCTGCTGGTCCTGCTCCGTTGCGCACAACGAATCAACGCTCTTTTGTCCGGATTGCAGCAAGATTCAGCCGCCTTCCAGGGGCGATTATTTTTCTGTCTTTGGACTGCAGCCTCGACTGAACATCGATCTGTCCGCGCTGGAGCAGGAGTTTCATCGCCTCAGTCGCAAGCTGCATCCCGATCGCTTTGCCCGCGCCAGCGAAAACGAAAAACAGTGGAGCCTGGCTGACACCTCTTTGCTCAACGACGCGTATCGCACCCTCAAGGATCCGTTGCGCCGCACCGAATATCTGCTCAAGCTCGAAGCCGCGGAGATGGGCGGACTCGCTGCGGATCGCAGCGAGGCAGCATTCGTCCGAAACCAAGAAAAGGTTCCCACCGATTTGCTGGAAGAGGTCTTCGACCTGAACATGCAGCTTGAAGAGATGCGCATGGCCAAGACGACGGGCCAGGAAGACCCGAAGTTGAAAGCGAGCCTGCTGAAGGCCAAGGAAAAATTCGAGGAACAAATAGACGCTGTGGACCGCGATCTACGCGCGCAATGGGCAACCTGGGATGCCGGCGATGTGGCAGCGCGCCAAACAGCGCAGCGCGCCATGATCGCGTTGCTCGACCGCCGGCGCTATCTGAGCAACCTGGTCCGCGACGTGACCGAAATCATGGGAGACTGAGCAGCAATATGGCGGAAGGGTACGTCGTCGGCATCGACCTGGGAACCACCAATTCTCTCGTTGCCTATATGGAGGGCTCGAGGCCGGCGGTCATTCCCGGCGTGGACGGTTCGAATCTTGTGCCCTCTGTTGTCGCACTCGATCCAGTCGCGCTCGATCCCATAACTGCAAAGACCGGCCGGCCCACGGTCACGGTCGGCAACAGCGCGCGCAAAGCGCTCATTGAAACTCCGGAGCGCGTCATCTACTCCGTGAAAAGACTGATGGGCCGTGACCTCGAAGAGGTCCGGACGGAGTTAAAGTTTTTTCCCTTCCGTCTTGCAGGCGACATCGAAGCCGGTGAAGTCCCGCGCATCCAGTTGGGCGAGCTTCGTTTTACTCCGTCCGAAATTTCGGCGTACGTTCTGCGTCAGCTCAAGCGCAATGCCGAGCGCTTCTTCGGGAGCCCGGTCAAGCAAGCGGTGATTACAGTGCCCGCTTACTTCAACGACGCGCAACGGCAGGCCACCAAAGATGCGGGCCGCATGGCGGGTTTGGACGTGTTGCGGCTGGTAAACGAGCCCACAGCGGCGGCGCTCGCGTACGGTCTCGATCACAGCAAAGAAGGCACCATCGCCGTTTACGATCTCGGCGGAGGCACCTTCGACATTTCCATCCTCAAGCTGCGCGACGGCATTTTCGAAGTGCAATCGACCAACGGCGACACGCACCTGGGCGGTGATGATATCGACAATCTCCTGCTGACCGTCGCGCTCGGCGAAATTTACGCCGAACACGGTGTCGATCTGCGCGCGCATCCGGGCGCAGTGCAGGCCCTGCGCAAGGCCGCCATCGATGCCAAGATCAAGCTCTCGACTGAGCAGGCCGCGCATTTCAATATTGAACTGCCCAATGGCGACCGCTATCAGCGCGAGATTCCGCGCGCCGTTTTCGAGCTGCTCATTGAACCGGTGCTCAAGCGCACCGCCGCGCCTTGCAAGCAGGCCATGGCCGACGCCGGCGTCACGCCCGAACAAATCGATGAAGTGGTGCTGGTGGGCGGGTCGACGCGCATTCCCGCCGTTCGCGCACTGGTCGACGATCTTTTCCGGCTCAACGCGCGCGGGAAAAAACCGCATACTGAGCTCAATCCCGATGAAGTGGTCGCGTTGGGGGCTGCGGTGCAAGCCGGCATTCTGGCTGGCGCATCAAAAACCACTGACGACATGCTTCTGCTCGACGTGACGCCGCTTTCGCTCGGCATTGAGGCGCTGGGCGGAACGGTGGCGCACATCATCCAGCGCAACTCCACGATTCCCGCTTCGGCGACCGAGCACTTCACCACTGGGGTCGACGGCCAAACCAACGTGGCTATTCATGTATTGCAGGGCGAGCGTGAACTGGCGGCAGACTGCCGCTCTTTGGCGCGCTTCGACCTGAAGGGCATTCCGCCCATGGCGGCGGGACTGCCGCGCATTGAGGTGCGTTTCCTCATCGACGCCGACGGCATTCTGCAGGTCTCCGCGCGCGAGCAGCGCAGCGGAAAGGCCGCGCAGGTCGAGGTAAAGCCGACCTATGGGCTCACGGACGAGCAGGTCGAAAACATGATCCTCGATTCCTTCGACCACGCTGAGGAGGATTTTTCTCGACGTGTGCTCATCGAAGCGCGCAACGAAGCGGATACGATTCTTGCCGCCGTGGCGCGCGCTCCGGAGAACCCGGCGTGGAACGAGTTGAGCGCGGAAGAGCAAGCGGCCATCGCCGTGGCGCGCGACCGGCTCATTGTTGTTAAACAGGGCAGCGATTTGAACGCGATCAGCCAGGCCATCGTGGCGCTTGACAAGGCCACGCGCCACTTTGCCGAGTTGATGATGGACGCCGCAGTTTCAACCGCCATTCGCGGAAAAACCATGAACCAGGCCGGCAAGAAGGTGGGTGGGACCGTCACCGCGCCGCATGACTTCGCTCCGGCGGAGTTCAAATAGCAGCAGGTCAGCGAGTGAGCGCCGGAGCAAGAGAACAATGAGCGAAGCATCAAAGAAAGAAATTCCCGCCGACAAACTCGTGCGCGTCACCTTTCTTCCCGAGGGCCGCACCGTCGAGTTCGAGTTCGGCACGATGCCCTACGATCATCACGGCAAGCCCATGTCGTTCCTCGATGTTGCGGAAAACTTCGGCATTCTTCTCGACCACGCATGCGGCGGCTCGTGTGCTTGCACCACTTGTCACTTGTGGATCAAGGAGGGCGCGGCGGGCCTGAGCGAAGCGGAGGACGACGAGCTCGACCGCCTCGACATGGCCGCCGATCAACAATTAAATTCGCGGCTCGGCTGCCAGGCCGTCATCACTCGCCCCGGAGAATACGTGGTTGAAATCCCCAGTTGGAATCGCAACTACGTCTCCGAGGGCAAGCCGCTGGCGCTGGCCGAGCCTAAGTAAGGAGCGAATCATGCCGCGCGAACTCTCGTGGACCGACGCCGAAGAAATTGGCATCCAGCTGGCGGAGAAATTTCCCTCGCTCGATCCGCTCACCGTGCGCTTCACCGATCTGCATCGCTGCGTCATCGAGCTCGATGGCTTCGCCGACGATCCGAAGATGTCCAACGAGCCGCGCCTGGAGGAGATCCAGATGGCGTGGCACGAAGAGTTCAAGGACGCGCAGCAGTAGCCGGTTGAAGCGGCGTCACGGCTGCAGCAGAAACTTCGTCGTCAGCGTCGCGTCGGAAGACCCTCCCACCCAAACCGTGTAATTGCCGGCTTCGACGGCCCATTTTCTTTCCGCATTCCACACCGCAAGCTGGTCGCAGGGAACGCGGAACGTGACAGTCCTGGTCTCCTGCGGCTTCAAATGGATGCGCGAGAACCCTTCCAGCGAACGGCGCGGCGTTTCCACGCTGCTCACGTCCTCGCGCATGTAGAGCTGAGCCACTTCGTCGCCCTCTGCGCTTCCTGTATTCGTCACGTCCACCGCGATCTGGATGTCGCCGTGACTGCCGGCCGCTGGCGGTTGTGCAGCCAGATGGTCGTAGCGGAAAGTTGTGTAACTGAGGCCAAAGCCGAACGGAAAAAGCGGCTTGCCATCATCGTCCACATACTTCAATCTCCGCGACGGATCGGAGTTGTAGAAGTCCGGCAATTGTCCCGTGCTGCGCGGAAAAGTAATGGTCAGCCGGCCCGCGGGATTATTGTCGCCAAAAAGCGTCTCCGCAATGGCCGTGCCGCCAAACTCGCCGGGGTACCACGCTTCGAGGATCGCGGGCACGTGTTCCTTGGCCCAGCCGATGGTGAGCGGCCTGCCGTTCTCGAGCACCAGCACTGTAGGCTTGCCCGCGGCCAGAACGGCTTCGAGCAGTGGCTCCTGATTGCCCGGCAGATCGAGATTCGAGCGATCGCTGCCCTCGCCGGAAATACCTCCGTGTTCTCCCAGCCCGAGAATCACTACGTCCGCGCTCTTCGCCGCGGCTATCGCCGCCGTAATATTGCTGCCGTCGTTGAAAGTCACCTGCGCGTGCGGCACGATTGCGCGAATGCCGTCGAGCATGCTGATGCGCTGACCATTTTTTTCGCTCTCATAATCTGCGTAGCGCGCCACATTCGCGTTGGGACCGATGACAGCAATGTGCTCGACGAGTTTCGAAAACGGAAGCAGATGGTTCTCGTTCTTGAGCAGAGTCATCGATTCCCGCGCCGACTCGAGCGACACGCCCAGATGCGCCTGCGAGCGCCACACTGTCGCCCTCACGCCGGGATCGATGTAGGGGTGATCGAAAAGCCCAAGCGCGAATTTGGCGCGCAGCACGGAGCGCACCGCGCGATCCAGATCAGTCTGCGCGAGCGAGCCCTCGTGCACGCAATCGATGAGCGCCTTCTGAAACACGTCATGCGAAAAGTCGTAGAACTGCATGTCCACACCGGACCGGATAGCCATGCACACCGCGTCCTTGGGCGTGGCCGCGACGAAGTGCGCGTTGTAAAGACGCTTGATTGCACCCAAGTCGGAAAGCACAAAGCCCTGGAAGCCCCATTCGTCGCGCAGAATCCCCTTCAACAGCATGGGATCGGCGGTAATCGGGATGCCGTCGATTTCGTGGTAGGCGGCCATCACGCCCATGGCGTGCCCATCGCGCAGCGCCGGCTCAAACGACTTGAGCATCACAGAGCGCAACTCGCGCTCGCCGATGCGTACCGGCGAGGTATTTGTTCCGCCCTCCGGCGATCCGTGCCCGGCAAAATGCTTTGGCTCGGCGATCACGGTGTGATTGGTATCGAGGCTCTCGCCCTGCGCGCCCTCGACATACGCCAGGCCAAACTGTCCGCTCAAATACGGATCTTCGCCAAAATCCTCTTCGACGCGGCCCCAGCGCGGATCGCGGGCAAGGTCAAGCACTGGCGCCAGAATCATGTCAGCTCCGGTCGAACGAGTTTCTGCAGCGATTGCGGCTCCGGTCTGGCGCGCGATTTGAGGGTTCCACGTTGCGGCCAGGTTGAGCGGTGCAGGGAACACCGTGCCCGTATTGAATCCGAGCAGAGCCTCCTCGATGAAAATCGCTGGAATGCCGAGCCGGTTGTGCTCGATCACCCATCTCTGGATGACGTTCGCCTGTTCGGGCGTCGGATAGAGATCGTGGATGCTGCCCGCGCCGAACGAGCCCAATAGTGCTTGCGCTTTATCCGGCACGAGGACCGCATTAAGCGTGGCGTGCGTGCCGTCAAGTTGTGCGCTCATGAGCTCCGTAGCTCCGTGATACATGTCGAGTTGGCGCACTTTTTCTTCGAGCGTCATGCGGCCGAGCAGGTCGTTCACGCGGTTCTCAATTGGTGCGTTGGCCTGGTACAAAGGGATAGAGTTCTCTTTCGTGGACGATTCCTGGGCCAAAAGCGTTGTGGCGCAAGCTGAGAGTGCCAACACGATTCCCGCAAACACGCATGATTTCAGCAAGAATATTCTTTTTCTTCTAGTCGCATGAAGCGTGTTCATTTCAACCTTCCTGAGTCAAGAGCTAATGTGTGATGCGGTTTGCGGCGCTCTGCGGCTGCGGCGCATCGCGGGCAAACAAGCCAAGATCGATCGCATTTGCCATCGCCTGGTATCCCGTGTCGTTGGGATGCACGAAGTCACCTGAATTGTATTGTCCCAGCAACTGCGTGGGATGTTCGGGATCGCGCGTGATGAGGTCGAAGTCGATGAGCCCATCGAAACTCTTCGACGTGCGGATCCACTCGTTGAATGCGGTCCGCGCCTTTTCGCCTTCGGGCCAGGTGCAGTGGAAGTCACGGCAATCGGTCATCTGCGTCGCGACAAAAACCTTGATTCCGCGATCGTGCGCCTGGGTGGCGATCTGCGCGAGTCCCCACTCCAACCGCTTCACGAGCAAATCGTAGGGTTGATGACTGCGCGTCTGCGCCTCAATATCATTGATGCCCTCAAAAAGAATCAAGGTTCGCACGCCGCTGCGATCGAGCACATCCCAATTGAGGCGCGCCATGGCGTTGGGGCCGTCGCCGTCGAGAAGCAAACGGCTGCCGCTGGTTCCCACGTTGACCACTCCGAGCACGCCTGCCTTGCGCGTTGCCGGATTCTGCGCCAGTCGCACGGCAAGATCATCCGGCCAACGCCGGTTGGCATTCAAAGTTGAATGATTGCCGTCGGTGATCGAATCGCCAAGCGCGGCAACCGCTGAAACGCCCGGCGCGTAGACGTCAACGCCGGTAAGAAAGTACCAGGAATTCCGCGTCCACGATTTTCCCGTCAGATCGGCAGCGTTGGTTGCGTCACCGGTTGCGAGATAGGAACTTTGCTGTGCGCCCGGGTGCACGGTCGAGCCGAGCGTCGGGTCAGGGAAGTAGAGGCTCACGGCCATGTTTGCCAGCGCGGGCACATCGAGCGTTGCGGGGTCGCTCTCAATCGTCGCCCCGGGAGGAATGGTCACCGCAGTGTCTCCGTTGAAGGTCAGTGCGCGATCGGTCTCTGGCGTGATGGCGCTCTGATCCAGATTTGCGGCGGGATGTGCGTTCGTGCCCGGATCGACACTCACGGCAATGTGCGCTGAGCCGATGCGAATCGGCGCGGTGCCAAATCTATTAGAGAGCCAGATGCGCGGCCTGGATCCTCCTACGCTGGTATGCACGATGAGGCGTAGCGTTTGCCCCGTGACATCGGGCGCGTTCCCGTTGAATGCCTCCTCCATCGCCGTGCCCCACGTGGTCACCCATGGCGAACAATGAGCGGGATCGACTGTGTTTGCGCATTGCGCCGAGGAAAAATGCGTGTTCGGAATCGCGGCCAGGAAAAAGACTAGAACCCACTGGCGCCAGGTGCACGGATTGGACAGCGAACCGAAACGAAACATCACTGCACCTCATTGTTGAAGGCTGATGGGATGCGTCATTCGGGATAATAACGCGGCCACTCGCTCGCTGATGGCGGCGAATCGGGTGGAAAGCTTAACACGCGGCGGAACGGCTCGCCCGGTTTCGGATCCCAGTTACGCCACGAGGCAGGATTGGTGTCGGCGATCCGTGAGCGCGCGCTTTCACCGTTTCTATTCGAAGCCGTCACGTAATATTGCACGATGGTTACAGGAGAAGCAGCGTTGCCCCCGGGAGCGGAATTGCAAGTGCGAATCCCCGGCCGCTCATGGCGATAGCTTCGGTCTAGCCCGTGATAGAGCAGTTGAAATTCGTTGTCGCCTCCGACTTTGCCGAACAACCGGTACTCGGAGACGCCCAATACTTCACCCCAACTAGCGGTTGCAGCCCCATCGGATAAGGATAAATCGACATGCAAGCCGTCGGGCGGTGCGGGTGCCTGGTCGGTTATGTAGATCGGATATTCGGGGCCGGCTCCGCTCGCATGCAGCGCATTCATGGCGACGCCGCGGACATGCACCTTTTGTCCGTTGGCGAGGCCGTTCAGCTGAATCGTTGCTTGCGCCTGTGCCGGCAATGCTGTCCACGTCACTCCGGAATCCTTGCTCAATTCCAGAAGGTACTGCGAGGCCGATGCAACCTCGGCAAGAATCACGCGCGCCCCTCCGGCGTGATTCTCCGTGCGCAGAACAGCCGGCGCAATCGGCATCGGCAACCGATCGGTCAACTCCCAATGATGATGTCCCGCGGCGAGATCGATGACGAACGCGTCGCCCTCGCGCTTTGCGTTTTGCGCTGCGCCGTCGACGTAGAAATCGGATCTGTCGCCGAGGGCCGGCGCGGAAATCCTCACCGAAGATGGCTTCGGTGCAAAGTATTTCCCTTGCATGGGCTGCCCGGCCACGATAATTCCGCCAATTCCCAGGTCCGTGTCGTCGGTGCTGCAAATGAATCCTGCAACGCCGATGCGCGTGCCGTGGAACAGTGCGAACTCGACTGCGGCCTTAGTTTTGCGAATCAATCCCGCAGTCCCGTCGAAAACAGCATCGCCTTCGGAAAAATGTACGCCCTCGTGATGATCGAAGACAAGGTCGTCGATGTCCTCCACATGCACACGGCAGCCGAAGGGCGTGGCCGTCGCGTCAATATCTTTGCGGTGACTGACCACAGCCATGGAATCGCCCACGCCATCGAACCAGACTCCCGTAGTCGCTTCAGTTTGCATATCGGTGCGCTGGGTTTCCTTGTTGCCGGGCACTGCGCCACGCAGCAGCTTGATGGTGGGCAACTCACTGCCGCGGCGCACGAACCACGAGAGACGGTGAATCAGAGACTCGTTCATCAAGCGGTCGTAGACGATGAAATATTCATGACCGGCCAAGAGCACACTGCGGCTCACATACTCGGGCCACGAGTATGCGGTTTTACCGTCGCGCGAAAGAATCTCCGCAAACTGGCCAGTGCCCAGATCGTAAAGCGGCTGCGAGAGCACGTTCATGCCGATGGAGCGGAACTCGCCGTTCTTGAAGACACCGAAGTTTGTGCAGAAATCGGTGTCCTGATCGTCGCGGTCGCCTACGTCTTCTGAGCCATTGAAGCTGTACGCTTTGCCGGCCGCGAAGAAATACATCACGCCGCAACCGCCTTCACCGGCCACGCCCCAGCGGTAGTTCGGGCCCTGGTCGATTTGTTGCAAATGAATCGAAAGTTCGTCGGGCGTGTCGACGTCCGCGCGCAGCACGATGCCGTAGCCCGTGAATTTGCGCGTGCGCAGTAGCGGTTTGGTGCCCAGGTTGTCGGGCGTGCGATACAGCGCGTCCCACGCGTTGGGCTCGTTGAGCTGCGTCTCCATGTCCTGATTGGTGGGGCGCGCTGCCCACATCGCGTGCTCGGCAGCTTGAGGTGCGTAGCGTTGCAAACAAGTGCCGAGGTACCACAGCGAACGCGGAGGGATGCGCCGTTCGGAGTGCGCGCCTTGTGGCGGATAAACGCGATGCGCCCCTGTGCCCGGCGCCACGGCCCCCCACTCATGCCCGTACGCAAGCGTCTGCAGATCCTTGTATGCCTGCGCAGCTTCGCCTTCAAACGGCGCGGAAAGCGCATGCACAAGCCAATCGGCCATCTCCGCAAGTTGCGGCGAAAGGAAGCGCTCCACGCCGTCGAAGTCGCGCAGCAAAAAATCCGTGCGCAGCGAAGGCCGCAGAAAAGCCCAGACATACGTGCCCAGGTTTTCCGTCCAGCGGCCGCCGGCAGCGTACCATGTTCTGACCTGCGGGCGCGTGTTATAGCGCGTGTTCAGTTCTACTGCCTTCTGCCACAAGTCGGCCCACGTGCGCGCCATGGGATGGTCGGGAAACAGAAACGCCATGGCTGCCGGATTGCCTTTCACATCGGCGAGAAAGTTGGGATGGCCGCTCAACATGGGAATCAGCGGCATGAAGTCTTCGCCGGCATGCACGTAGGCGATAAAAAGATACATGGCGCTAAGCCGCTTGCGCTGCCGCTCGGTCATCGACGCGGCGAGGCGGTTGAACGCATCGATCCACCATAGCTGAATCTGCCTGCTGGGAACGGGGCTGAAATTCACGATGCTTCTGCCGGGGATGGGCCCCATGCCGCCGTTTTCGCGCGTGCCCAGCAGCGGGAGCGTGCCGACGTACTCGAGCGTCATCACGCGCTTCTCTAACTCGTTGGCGTCTTTCACCGATCCGGTTTCGAAGATCACCGGCGGCCGTCGGCCACTGTCGGGATATTCGAGAACCCAATCCTTGACGCAATTCAAATCGAGCGTGCCGTAGCGGTTTTGCAGAAACATGGTGTGCGAGGTGTACGCGCGCCCGCCATGATAAGAGAATCCGTCTTTTTCGACTGGTTGCGCCGCTTGTTCCAATTGGTGCATTGCCTGCTTGTCTTTTTCGTGGTCGTAGAAAGCTATACACATTGACCGGCTGCCGCGCGTGATGGGCCACTTCCACGTGAATCGGTCATTCTGGTAATAAAAGCGCACCTGAATGGTTTCGGACTCCGTGTGGTTGGCATACTCGTGATCCTGCCACTCCACTGCTTTGTCGATAAACGCGCCAAGTGCATCGCCGGATTTGTCGCTCCAGAAATTTGCCGAGGTGTCGCTGTGGAAGGCTGTCCACGTTTGATAAATTCCGAGATTGAAAAGAAGCTGGCCATCGGGCAACTCGATGGGGTCGAGAGGGAACGGGCCGCCGATAGTTTCCCAGGGATATTCATCGTAAGGGCGGATCACGCTGGGCAAGGGAAATGGATGATTGGGCGCCTGGCGATGAGTGACTGGAAATCCCGACCACGTGGCAGTGAACGCGCCGTGCACACCGGGCTTCATGCCCTCCATGTTTTCTTGGAAGCGAATGAAATCGAAACCGGCATTGCACTGGATGCGCGCCACGTAGCGCGAACCACCTGCTGAATCGTAGGCAATTTCGTAGGCAATCAAGAGCGGCCCATGCTCAACACGACTTGCGGTGATGCGCGAGATCTTGTCGCCGTCAAAACTCAGGACCGAGGAACCGACCCACGTGCCCCCACGCGAAACCTGCAGAATCGGACCGGGCGCATCGCCGTGGACCTCCTGGCTGGCAGGAATGCGCACACGCATCGCGCCCGAATCGAGCACGATGGTGTTGCCCTCGCGGATTTCTTTCACCTGCGGCGGGAGGGTGATGGGATATCTCGCGGCGGACAGCACAAATTCATAACGGCCGCCGCTGGGCAGGTCGGAACAGAAGTTGAGCGTGGCTGAATTAACGCCGGAAGCGCCGCGCACCACCGCTGAGAATTGCATCGGTACACGTTCGCCAGTATCCGCGCGTGTCAAAACCAGCCGATCCAGATCGACGGGTTGCTGAAACTCGATGGGGTAGGTGAGCAACGTGCGCGGCCACCAATAGAGCGGGTGGTCCAACAGATCGTTCAGCACGAAACGAATGCGTTTGGAACTGTTCCACACTGCGGGCGCGAAGGGCGACGCGCTGTTATCAGCCGCGAGCAGACGCGCCGCGTCGGCAGCGTTCGAGAGAGCGACAAGGCTATAACAGAATTCTCGGCGATTCAATCGAGCGGCTCCGTGGTCCGTTGCGCGTGCATACGTCGTGCGCACTGCAGTTTTCTTCGTCAAGCGTCGCTATGAAAATGTCCGCCGCGTGATCACGGCGGACATCCTCATGCGAATACAACCCAGAGGCCTAAAGGCAAGCCTACTGCTTCTGGTGCGGGTAATCGACGCGCACCGCAAGAATCTCGAAGGGGTGAACGGTCACCTGGATGCGATCGTCGTCGATGGCGAGTGCGTTGCCCGCGGGTTGCTCCATCAGGTTGGTTTCCGTCGCTCCCGTGGCTCCGTGCGGAACTTTCAAGTCCACCGTTCCTTCTTTGCCCGCCCACTCGTACAGGTGGAAGACCAGCGCATCGCTATCTTCAGCCTTCTTCATGGCCGAGAGCACCACGTTTCGGTG